>JAWSVC010000005.1:0-88110 GCA_033852075.1 Gammaproteobacteria bacterium
ATATGATTATCAAGTCTATTTAATAACGCTCAAAGCCTGCTCAACCTTTCCATTAAACCCATGAGAGATATTACAGTTACCCCATTACCTACTGTAAACTCTTCTTCCCCACTATAAACTATAAACTTTTCTGTTGCCCCAATATCTTCACAAGTCTGAGGAAAGTGCTTACCAGGTTTTGGTGCTTTACCATATTTAATTTCAACAGCCCATATTTCTGACGATGATAGTTTAATAACTAGATCAATCTCTGCCCCTGCAGCAGTGCGATAATAATATGTCTCCGCAAGTTTAGGCAAAACGGAATGAATATTTTCTATCACAAATCCTTCCCAGCTTTTTCCAAGAACCGGATTTGATAATAGAGCATCATAATTATTGATACCAAGAAGTCGGTGCAATACACCGCTATCTCTAATATAAAATCGCGGAGACTTTACCAATCTTTTTTTTACGTTAGCATGCCATGGCTGCAAGCGCCTTACCAACAACAAATCTACAAAGATATCTATATAATGACTAGCGGTCTTCGCATCAATCTCAAGGTTACTTCCAAGCTTTGAAAAGTTTGCTGGCTCTCCTTGATTGTGGGCCATCATAGTCCACAGGCGTCGCAATCTATTTGCTGGAATCCGAAAACCCATCTGCGGAATGTCTCGTTCTAGATAGGTCCGGATTAGGCTTTCAAGCCACTCCATTGCCAAATCATCATTTGCAAGATAACTATCAGGAAAACCGCCCCTAAACCATAGGTTCTGTAAATTATTCTTACCAGCCCCCATTTCTAATGCATTAATTCCGCTCATTTCAATGTAGCTTATACGGCCTGCCAGGCTCTCTGATGACTGTCGCATTAACTCCATTGAGGCGGATCCTAAAAAAAGGAACTGGCCATTCTTTCTTCCTTGTTCTCTATTTTTGTCGATGATACCACGCAAAACCATAAATAAATCAGGAGCACGCTGGATCTCATCCAGAATAATAAGCTTATCGGAGTTAGAACTTAAATAACTGCCTGGATCACTTAGCTTGAGTAAGTCCTCAGGTGCCTCAAGATCAAGGTATAAGGAGCTTTGCTCTCTGGAGATTGCCTTGGCAAGAGTAGTTTTACCAACCTGGCGGGCACCAAGTAGTGCCACTGCCGAAAACTGGGCAATGCTGTTATGAAGTCTTTGTGTTATCCATCTTTCTAGCATACCTTGCATTTTAGGAGTTTAATTCCCAAAATACAAGGTATACATCTATTCTACAGTAACACTTTTAGCCAAGTTACGCGGCTGATCCACATCTGTACCCTTAAGTACCGCAACATGATATGAAAGCATTTGCAATGGTAGTGTATAAACTATTGGGGCAACATACTCACTAACAACAGGAATTCCCATTACTGTTGTCTGCTCATCTTCATTAAAGCCTGTTTCATCGTCAGCAAATACGATTAGCTGACCACCGCGCGCCTTAACCTCTTGCAGATTAGACTTGAGCTTTTCCAAAAGCTCATCATTTGGTGCTACGGTAATAACCGGCATATCTTCATCAACCAGTGCCAATGGACCGTGTTTAAGCTCGCCAGCAGGATATGCCTCTGCATGGATATATGAGATCTCTTTAAGCTTAAGAGCACCCTCCATTGCCACCGGATACATGGTTCCGCGGCCTAGGAAAAGTGAGTGGTGTTTATCCACAAATGTTTCAGATAGTTCTTTGATTGGATCATCCAGCTTTAGTACATCATTAAGCACCTGCGGAAGATGACACAACGATGTTACGATCTTTTCCTCTTCTGCTTCAGTCAGGCCGTGATTCTTGGCCATAGAGGTAACTAGTAGAAGCAGAGCGGTTAACTGAGTGGTAAATGCCTTGGTTGATGCCACACCTATCTCTGGTCCGGCATGAGTCATCAGCACATAGTCAGACTCACGCACCAGTGAACTCTCCGGAACATTACACACACAAAGGGTAGCTAAATACCCTGTCTTTTTGGCCATATTCAGCGCCGCCAAGGTGTCTGCAGTTTCACCTGATTGAGAGATAGTAACAAACAGGGTGTTTGGTGATACTACGTGGGGACGGTAACGATACTCACTAGCAATTTCTACATCACATGGAATTTTGGCAATCGATTCAAACCAGTACTTGGCTACACACCCCGCATGGTAACTGGTACCACAAGCGATTATGCGAACACGCTCTGCCTTGGCAAACCTCTCATCTGCACCTGGGCCGAAAATATTTTCAAACACCTTGGTATTGCTAATGCGCCCTTCGAGAGTATTGCTGATAGAGGTTGGCTGCTCATGAATCTCTTTTTGCATAAAATGGCGGAACTCGCCCTTTTCAGTTGCAGATGCTGAAAGGCTAGAGATACGCTCTTCTCTTTCAACCGGGTTATTATCAGCATCCCAGATCTCGATCTTATCTTTGTGGATATCGGCAACATCACCATCTTCTAGAAAGATGAACTTTTGTGTAACCGGAAGCAGGGCATTTACATCAGAGGCGATGAAGTTTTCACCAATACCAACACCAATTACCAATGGGCTACCGAGACGAGCAACGACTATGTGATCTGGCTCCTCTTTGGAAACCACGCCAAAGGCATATGCACCTTCAAGCCTTGTCTTAGCTTTGCGAACTGACTCAAGAAGGTTTTTATCCTCCTGATAGTTTTTATGCACAAGATTTACGATAACTTCGGTATCTGTCTGTGATGGAAAGGTATAAAAATCACTACGCAGTTCTTCACGTAACTCTTCGTAATTCTCAATAATGCCATTGTGAACAACTGCCATATCTTCACGAACCATGTGTGGATGGGCGTTGATCTCAGATGGCTCACCATGGGTTGCCCAGCGAGTGTGGGCAATACCAGTTCCACCTTGAAGAGGTCGCTCAGCAAGACTATCTGCCAACACCTGAACCTTACCTAGGGTACGGCTTCTCTCAATCTTTTCCCCGGTAAAGATAGATACGCCAGCTGAATCATAACCGCGATATTCAAGCCTTCTTAGGCCTTCAATTAGAATTTGTTCAACGTCTCTTTGGGCAACTGCACCAACTATTCCACACATTTTTATTACCTGTTTAATTAATTCTATTTACATACTTCGTCATTCACGCGTAGGTAGAGATGACATTCTTTTTACTTTCCAAAAAAAGTGCTGTCATCCTCCGGCTTGACCGGGGGATCCAGCCAAAAGGACTAAATCCTTTTGGCCGCGCAAAGCGCGATTGTTACTTTATCCAAGAAAAAACAAGCTGACTGAGCGGAGTCGAAGTCTCCTTGTTTTCTCTGGATACCGGCCTGCGCCGGTATGACGTCTGGTGAATTTAAAAACCGTTCGTGCTGAGCTCGTCGAAGTACAAAACGGTTGTAAATTCAACGCATCCTCACCCTTCGACTGCTCTCCTGAGCTTGCCGAAGGGGTCGCGCTCAGGGCGAACGGAAGCTTTCTCGTTCCCAGGCTCTGCCTGGGAATGCATAAACATCTACTTCTTCTTAGGCTTCGGCCAATCTTTGTAAGTTTTCTGTGGTGTCCTAGTTATAGCTAATGAGCCAGCAGGAACCTTTTTGGTAATCGTTGCTCCAGCAGCAACAGTAGCTCCCGATTCAACCGTTACCGGAGCAACCAATTGAGTATCAGAACCAATAAATACATCATCACCAATTATGGTCTTAGATTTATTTACACCATCATAGTTACAGGTAATAGTACCAGCACCAATATTCGTCTTCTTACCAATTTCTGCATCGCCAATATATGCTAGGTGATTTGCTTTGGATCCATTATCTATTATGGATTTTTTCACTTCTACAAAGTTGCCTATGTGCACCTCATCTTTTAGTTGCGCATCTGGGCGCAGGCGTGCAAATGGACCTATCTTACAACCAGCTCCAACCTGAGCATTTTCAAAAACACTGTTCGCATTTACCTGAGTGTTATCTCCAATTACAGAATCCTTGATAACACAGTTAGGTCCAATGGTAACACCATCACCAAGCTTAACATTACCTTCGATAACACAATTAATATCAATAGTACAATCTGAGCCAAATTCAATCTCACCACGTATATCAAAACGTGCTGGATCTAAAAGGTATAGACCATTTTTCAACAGTTCGTTGGCCTTACCTGTCTGATACACACGTTCTAGCTGAGCCAGTTGATATCTATCATTTACCCCAGTTACTTCCGCCTCACTCTCAGGGTGAACGGCATTAACCTTAAGGCCTTCTTTTACCGCCATCTCAATAATATCAGTTAGGTAATATTCACCTTGAGCGTTGTCGTTATTTAGGTTGCTGAGCCAATTCTCCAGTTGTTGTTTGCCAACACTCATCAAACCGGTATTTACTTCGGTGATACATTTTTCAGCTGCGCTTGCATCTTTTTCTTCAACAATTCTGGTTACCGGGCCATCAGTACCATCACGCACAATGCGCCCATACCCACTAGGGTTATTCAGATGAACTGTTAGAAGACCAACATTTCCACCTTCGCTGGCTAGCATTAATCTGGTTAGCGTTTCACTGGTAATTAGGGGGACATCACCGTAAAGGATTAGTACAGTGTCAGAATCATCTAATTGCGGGATAGCTCTGTTAACTGCATCTCCTGTCCCAAGCAGCTCTGTTTGCTCTGCCCAAGCAACACCATCATTACTAAGGGCTTCTTTTACCTGATCACCACCGTGACCATAGACCAATACTGTTTTGCTTGGATTAAGTTTTGCTGCTGCATCAATAACATGCTTGACCATTGGTTTACCGGCAATCGGGTGCAACACCTTTGGCATTCCCGATTTCATACGTTTACCCATTCCGGCAGCCAAAATAACTACGCTCAAGCCCATTCGCTTCTCCCTATTTTTCTTTCAATTGTTCCGCAAAGCCCATAAGTCGCCTCACTCTTATGAAAGATCAAAAATTCAGTGGGGGCTAATAGTAGATCCCCATCGTTACAGATTTATGAGAGTGTAAGCGTTTTGTAATGATAAACGGAAATGTGGGGTTTTGCGAGTAAATGTGCTTTTTAGAAATGTTTTTGGTATTGATTCCGTAATTTGCACAAGGATGTGCAAATTAGGTTTGATTGAGCACGGATGCGAATCAAACCGTAAAAGGAACAATAGCAAAAGCGTTTGACCAAAAAAGGAGCCTTTTGGCTCCTTTTTTCTGGATACCGGCCTTCGCCGGTATGACGATTATTATAGTTTGTGCCGATTTATCGAGATTCCCGATCAAGTCGGGAATGACGGCTCTTTTTTTATAAAAAACTGCCTTAGTTCTTATGCGCCCTACGCATCCGCTGTAGCATCTGGATCTGAGCTGCTGCCTCTGCAAGAGCTGTTCTTGCCTTAGCATAGTCAGTACCCATTTTTCTCGCCGGATCAGCCAATGTTGATTTGGCTCTTTCCACCGCATCATGGGCAGCTTTTTCATCCAAATCTTGTGCGCGTAAAACGGTATCAGCAAGAACGGTGATCATATTTGGCTGAACCTCAACCATCCCACCGGAAACAAAATATGACTCTTCGCTCTTACCTTCATCATTTATAATACGCACAGCACCAGGAACCAGCTTAGCCAGAAGTGGGGCATGGCGTGGCAGAATACCAAGCTCCCCCCCTTCAGAACGCAGAACCACAAATTCCGCTGTTCCGGAGAAGATATTCTCTTCTGCTGCCACTATTTCTATCTGCATCGTTGCCATAAGCTACTCGCTTCTTCTTGGTTAAAGATGATTATAGGGTTTTTGCTCTTTCTATAGCTTCGTCTATAGAACCAACCATGTAGAACGCCTGCTCTGGCAGATCATCATAATCACCATTAACAATTCCCTGGAATCCGTAAAGAGTCTCTTTTAGAGATACAAACTTACCAGGTGATCCGGTAAATACCTCAGCAACGAAAAATGGCTGTGATAGGAATCTTTGGATCTTTCTCGCCCTTGATACAGTTAGCTTATCTTCATCAGATAATTCGTCCATACCAAGAATCGCGATAATATCTTTCAGCTCTTTATAACGCTGAAGCATACCCTGTACTGCACGTGCAGTGTCATAGTGTTCCTGACCAACAACCAACGGATCAAGCTGACGTGATGTTGAATCAAGCGGATCTACCGCAGGATAGATACCAAGTTCAGCGATGTTACGTGAAAGTACAACAGTCGCATCAAGGTGAGCAAATGTTGTTGCTGGAGATGGGTCAGTTAAGTCATCCGCAGGTACATAAACCGCCTGGATAGATGTAATCGATCCTGTCTTGGTTGATGTAATACGTTCCTGTAGAGCACCCATCTCTTCCGCTAGAGTAGGCTGATAACCTACCGCAGAAGGCATACGACCAAGTAACGCCGATACCTCTGTTCCAGCAAGAGTGTAACGATAGATATTATCGATGAACAATAGTACGTCACGACCTTCTTCACGGAAGTATTCCGCCATAGTAAGACCACTTAGAGCAACACGAAGTCTGTTTCCAGGAGGCTCATTCATCTGTCCGTATACCAGTGATACCTTGTCGATTACTTTTGAATCGGTCATTTCGTGATAGAAGTCATTACCCTCACGAGTACGCTCCCCTACACCAGCAAATACTGAATAACCACTGTGCTCGGTCGCGATGTTACGGATAAGCTCCATCATGTTTACGGTCTTACCTACACCGGCACCACCAAACAGACCAACCTTACCACCCTTTGCAAATGGGCAGATAAGGTCGATAACCTTAATACCTGTTTCCAAAAGCTCAGTGGTTGAAGCCTGATCTTCATATGAAGGTGCTTCTCGGTGAATCGCCCAACGCTCTTTTTCGCCGATATCACCTTTTTCGTCGATTGGTGTTCCAAGAACATCCATAATACGACCTAGCGTTTTTTCACCTACGGGTACCTGAATCGGCTTACCGGTATTATTGGCAGCCAAGCCTCTTTTAAGGCCATCTGTTGTACCCATTGCGATAGTTCTTACGACACCGTCACCGATCTGCTGCTGAACCTCAAGGGTCAGGTTGTTTTCTTCAACAATCAGTGCGTCGTAAACTTTAGGTACGGTATCTCTTGGAAACTCAACGTCTACAACCGCACCAATGATTTGAACTATTTTTCCTGAACTCATTTGCTAAGTCCTCTTTTCTCTATTTCGCAACCACTGTTAAACAGCAGCCGCACCACCGACAATCTCTGCAATTTCTTGTGTAATTGCTGCTTGTCGCGCTTTGTTATAAATAAGCTGAAGCTCGTTGATAATGTCACCGGCATTATCAGAAGCACTCTTCATCGCAATCATTCTGGCGCTTTGCTCACATGCAGCGTTTTCAACCACACATTGATATACCAATGATTCAATATATCTGCATAACAGATACTCAAGCACTCCTGCTGCACTCGGTTCAAACTCATATTCCCATGGATAGTTTCTCAACTCTTCTTCGTCTGGAACAAGAGGTAGAACTGTCTCCAAGGTTGGAGCCTGAGTCATGGTGTTCTCAAAACGGTTATAACAAATAACCAATTTATCAATATCACCATTGCGATACTCATCAAGCATCACCTTAACAATACCAATCAACTGTTCAACGGTTGGGGTATCGCCAATTTGTGCTGTATGAGAAACCACATTTGCATTTATACTAGCGAAGAAGCCAGAAGCCTTAGAACCTATAGTACAAACCTTTAGTTCTTTACCTTCTGTTTCATTAGCTTCCATATCTCTGACGATCGCCTTAAACAGATTATTATTTAATCCACCACAAAGACCACGATCAGAACTAACAATGATATAGCCAACCTTTTTAATTTCTCTTTCCTCAAGGAAAGGGTGAGTAAGCTTAATATCTGCCTGAGCCAAGTGACCGATTACATCTCTGATCTTATAAGCATATGGGCGTGCTGCGTTCATACGGTTTTGAGCCGCTCGCATCTTACTTGCAGCAACCATCTCCATTGCTCTAGTGATCTTTTGCGTACTTTGTACACTGCTGATCTTGGTGCGTATCTCTTTTGCGCCTGCCACGATTATGCTCCCGGTTGATTAAGGACGTGTTGCAACGTAATCATCTGCAATTTTCTTAAACGTCGCTTTTATGTCGTCGTTGTAATTGCCGGTTTCGTTGATTTCCTTCATCAGATCAGGGTTGTTGTCCTTAAAGTACTGATGTAAACCAGATTCAAATTCAAGAACTTCATCAACCTCTATGCTATCGAAATAACCTTCCTCAACAGCAAAAAGTGATAGTCCCATCAAGGAAACACTTAGCGGTGAGTACTGCTTCTGCTTCATTAGCTCGGTAATTCTTTTACCGCGCTCTAGCTGTGATCTGGTTGCATCATCAAGATCAGATGCAAACTGCGCGAACGCCGCCAACTCACGATATTGAGCCAGTGCCAAACGCACACCACCACCAAGCTTTTTAACAATCTTGGTTTGTGCCGCACCACCCACACGAGATACCGAAATACCCGGATCAATCGCAGGACGAACACCCGCGTTGAACAGGTCGGTTTGCAGATAGATCTGACCATCTGTAATAGAAATTACGTTGGTTGGTACGAACGCTGATACGTCACCGGCCTGAGTTTCAATGATTGGTAAAGCAGTAAGAGAACCAGTCTGTCCTTTTACCTTACCATCAGTGATCTTCTCAACATATTCTTCATTGATTCGCGCTGCACGCTCAAGCAATCTTGAGTGAAGATAAAATACATCACCAGGATATGCCTCACGTCCTGGAGGACGACGAAGTAGAAGTGAGATCTGACGATATGCCCAAGCCTGTTTAGTCAAATCATCATAAACGATTAGTGCATCTTCACCGATATCACGGAAGTATTCACCCATCGCACAACCAGAATATGGTGCGATGTACTGCTCAGCAGCAGAAGCTGATGCAGAAGCTGCAACGATAATGGTGTGTTCCATTGCGCCATGTTCTTCAAGCTTTCTAACTACCGCAGCAATAGATGATGCCTTTTGACCAATCGCTACATAAATACATTTAACACCGGTACCTTTCTGATTAATGATCGCGTCGATCGCAACCGCTGTTTTACCGGTTTGTCTGTCACCAATAATAAGCTCACGCTGACCACGACCAATTGGCACCATAGAGTCAATAGATTTCAAACCCGTTTGCACTGGTTGGTCTACTGATTTACGAGCAATTACACCTGGTGCCACTTTTTCAATTGGCGACATCTCGGTGCCTTTAATTTCGCCTTTACCGTCTATAGCATTACCTAGTGCATCAACAACACGACCAAGTAGTGACTCACCAACAGGTACCTCTAGGATCTTACCGGTACATTTTACCGAGTCACCTTCTGAGATAGTCTTGTAGTCACCAAGTATTACAGAACCAACTGTATCTTGCTCTAGATTCAATGCCAGCCCGTATTTTCCACCGGGAAATTCTAGCATCTCTCCTTGCATTGCAGACTCAAGACCATGTATCTGTGCAATACCATCGGTAAGAGTAACAACTGTGCCTTCTGTGCTTGACTCAGCTGCAGGACTGAAATCTTCAATCCTCTTTTTGATAATTTCGCTAATTTCTGAAGGGTTCAGATTCATCTTTTAATTCCTCTTAGCAACTCAACTGTGAAGCAAGTTTTTTCAGCTTTCCAGTCACAGAACCATCGATGACCAGATCTCCTGCGCGTAGCACTGCTCCACCCAGAAGGGTTTCATCAACTTCACATTCCAGGGTTATTTCTCTATCCAGTTTCTGCTTAAGCGCATTTACCAGATTTTCCTGTTGTGCCTGCGAAATCTCAAATGCAGAAACCACATTTACTTCTATGGTTTTTTCCTGCTCAGCCCTTAATTCTTCATAAAAAGCCTTAATTTCGCTAACAACTCCCAACCTGTTGTAGTAGGTGAGTATATTGATGAGGTTTTTGGTTTTATCGGTCAATTTTACAACTGTTTCACACGCCTCTACGATAATCTGCCCCATCTCTTCACGAGAAACCTTAGGGCTTTGAATCACAGAAGCAATCTGCTTATCTTCGGTAACTGTAACCAAAGCAGATAGTAAATCTGACCATTGCTGAAATTCCCCAGATTCAAGAGCTACTTCAAAAATAGCTCTTGCATAGGGGCGAGCAATACCGGCTGTAATTACCATAATTCCTGCCCCTATAACTGGTTAGCCAGTTCTTCCAACATCTGCTCATGATCTTTTGCAGAGATCTCTCTTGCGATGATCTTTTCTGCACCAGCCACAGCAAGTTGTGCAACCTGCTTTTGCAGTTTTTCTTGAGCCTGTTTAAATTCATGCTCAATTTGTGCCTGCGTTGTGACCAGGAGCTTTTCGCTCTCGACTCTGGCAGCTTCTTTAGAATCAGCTACGATTTCAGCGCTTCTTTTATTTGCTTGTTCTAGGATTTCGGACGCTTCAAGCTTTGCTTCTTTAAGCATCTCAGCAACCTTATCCTGAACACTCTTGAGCTCTAACTCACTTTTTTCTGCTGCTTCAATACCTTTAGCTATTTTTTCACGACGTTCTTCCATCGCTTGAAATAGAGGAGGCCATATCCACTTTACAGTTATGATGACAAGCATCATAAATGAGATAGTTTGCCCTATAAGCGTAATATTTATTTCCACTGATAAGTCCCCTTGAAACCAAGGTTAATCTAAATACGTTATGTTTTAAGCTTATTTAAGCTTTATCAAACGTACTATTAATGCGCTAATTGAGCAGCAGACGCGATTAGACTTGAAACAACAGGGTTACTGAATGCGAAGATCATAGCAACACCAACACCGATCATAGAAACCGCATCCACAAGACCAGCGATGATGAATAGTTTAACCTGTAGATCTGACATTAGTTCTGGCTGACGTACGCAACTATCGAAGAACTTAGCACCAAGGTATGAAAAGCCAGCACCTGTAGTTACAGCAGCAACTGAAACAATGATTGCAATTGCAATTACTGAAATATAGCTCACACTACCAATCTGCGAGATTATTAGATCTGTACCTGTCATCTTTCCTCCTAATGAAAAAGATTAGTTGATTAAAAACACTTAAAAATAGGCTTAAAACCCGACCAATGATTTAGTGAGAATCAAAGGCCATACTCATATAGATGAGTGATAACATCATAAATATGAATGCTTGTAGCGTGATAATAAATATGTGGAATAGCGCCCAAGGCAAGCTTGCGCCCCATTGTCCCCACCATGGCAATAATGCCATAAGAATGAAGAACAATTCTCCAACATACATATTACCGTACAGCCTAAGTGCTAACGAGAAAGGTTTTGCAAGATCTTCTACCATTCTCAGCACTATATTAAATGGCATCAAAAAGATACCAAATGGGGCTGTTGCGTATTCTTTAGCAAATTTTGCTATGCCTTTATGTTTAATTCCGAAGAAATAAACAATCGCAAAAACACCTAATGCAGTACCCAGTGTTCCGTTTATATCTGTAGACGGAACAACTTTAAGGTTATGTATTCCTAATAAATTTGCCAATGATGGCAAATAGTCGATTGGAATAAGATCCATCAAGTTAAACAAAAATACCCAACAGAAGATAGCAAGCCCAATAGGAGCAAGCACTGAAGGGTGGCCATGAAAGACCTCTGTAACCTGTGCTTCGACAAATTCAAATAATATTTCACAGAAATTTTGCAGGCGCCCAGGCACACCGGATGTAGCGCGCTTTACACCAATTCTGAAAATAACCAGGAATACGATACCGAGAACGATAGAAAAGAAGAGGGTGTCGATGTGAAGCTTCATAAAGCCTTCACCAGTGCTCAGTGGTGTCAAATGATGAAGTATATATTCATTATTTGTCATTGAGGCTGAACCAGACATAGCTATCAACTCTCCTTCGGTATTAAGATACCTTTGTACGCATTAATGAGATCCAAAACGCCACGTATGTCAAAGCAAATGTAGCTAACATTGGTAACATTTTGGGTTTTATAACAATCACAACTACAGCAAGCATAGTTGAAATTAAAACCGTTTTCACAACCTCGCCCCAAAAAAACAAGCGGCGAGCTGCCTTCGGATCTTTAGATCCTTTGCTGGCAAACATTATGTATACCAGTATCAGGTGTGGGAGCGTACTAGAAATCCCACCAAAAAATCCTGCTTTCGCACCTTCCGGACCAAGGAAGATAAAAAACAGCGCGCTTGCAACCAGAGTTAATGTCAGTTGTACCAGAACCACCCTGAGCGCGAAATTCCTAGGCTGACTTCGATTCTCTTTTGGGAAGTCTTCAGTATGTTGAAAACGTTCATCTCTTTGAGAATCACCACCGAGACCAACCGGTGATTTAGTCTGTCCCGACAACTCGTATCGATTTCCCTTTCCTCCTGCAAAGTTCTTTTCGATTCGCAATTGCTAGACCCTAATTATTCGACCGGGATAATCATAAGTGGAATTTTTTTCCTCATCAACAAAAATTCGCTGTTTATATCGTTTTTTTTTTGTCGATTAGAGATTTTTTATTGGTTATTTTTTAACCACTTTCGCACTAAAATTAACGTTATTTTATATGCTCGATGATCCCATCAAGCTCATCTAAATTATTGTAATGTATGACTAATTTACCAGAACCTTTTTGGGAGTGTTGTAGTAAAACCCTGGCATTTAATCTTGTCGCCAGATCGGTTTCCAAACGACTAATATTAGGATCACTTTTTTGTGATTTTGTTGACGATTTTTCTGCACCTTGAAGCAGATTTTTGACCATTTTTTCAGTTTCACGTACAGAAGCACCTTTGCTAGCGATAATTTTTGCTAGTGATTTTTGCTCTTCTCCAGGTAGTGAAAGCAGGGCACGAGCATGACCCATTTCCAATTCTCGAGCCTCAACTAACTCTTTTACGAATGGGTGCAAATCTAATAATCTTAGAAGATTACTTACAGCTGCGCGTGATCTTCCAACCGCATCAGCAGCCATCTGATGGGTCATATTAAATTCGTCTATAAGACGCTGCAACGCCATTGCCTCTTCAAGAGGATTTAGATTTTCACGCTGGATATTTTCAATTAGCGCCATGGCAATCGCAGCGCTATCCGGAACATCTTTGATTACCGCCGTAATTGTATCTAAACCAGCAAGTTGCGAAGCACGCCAACGCCTTTCACCAGCTATAATCTCGTATTTGTCTTGTCCGATTGGACGTACACAGATTGGCTGTACCAAACCCTGTTCTTTGATTGAATCAGCTAACTCCTGCAGGGTTTCCTGACGCATATCGACACGTGGCTGGTATTGCCCGCGCTGTAGCTGTTCTATAGGAATGTCTTTTAATTTGTCGTTTGCATTTACTTCTTTTGCTGTTTCAACAACAGAGGCACCAGATAATAGCGACTCTAAACCTCTTCCAAGGCTTCTTTTCTTTGCAGCCATTCTTTATTCCTTAATTCCTTAACCAGACTTTTTATGACTAAAGGCCAACTTTCATCTGTTTGCGTAATATCTCTGCAGCCAATGCTCTGTATGCTACCGCACCTCGCGACAGCTTATCGTATAGGTTCACAGGCATCCCATGACTTGGAGCCTCAGCCAACTTAACGTTTCTTGGGATTACTGTTGTGTAAACCTTTTCTTTAAAGTGTTTGAGCAATTGGGCAGCTACTTCATTGGAAAGATTGTTACGATTATCTGACATAGTGCGCAGCATTCCCTCTATCTCAAGTTTAGGATTTGCTGCTGTCTTGATTTGATCAACGGTATCCAATAACGATGACAACCCTTCAAGGGCATAATATTCACATTGAATTGGTATTAATACGCCGTCAGCTGCGACTAAAGCATTAATAGTAAGCAAGCTCAACGAAGGAGGGCAGTCAATTATAATAAAATCATATTCGTTTTTTAGGATAACCAATTGTAAGCGCAGTTTTTGTTCGCGCTGCGGCATCTCCATCATTGCAACTTCTGCAGCAGTTAGATCAGTATTAGATGGAATAACATCAAACCCAGCCTCTACTCTGACTATTGCATCGCGAATCCCTATTTCACCTAAAAGCACCTCACAAGCAGTATTAACAGCTTGATATTTATCTACGCCACATCCCATGGATGCATTTCCCTGAGGATCTAAATCAAGCAATAACACTTTTTTATTTGATGCTGCTAATGATGCAGCCAGATTTACACTAGTTGTGGTCTTTCCAACTCCGCCTTTTTGATTGGTAATAGCGATTATTCTTGCCATTGGTGTTTCCTTACAAAATGTTTTGCATCAATTCATGCTTAGCAGATACCAGCTCAACTATATGCGCTTCACCTTTACAAGATGTCTCTGCGCCTCCAGTTTTGGGACCCTTAAGGTTATCACTTCTGAATCAAAAATGTGAGGATCAATTTGCTTTAACTCCTCTTCCGGAACTTGTCCCTTCATCGCCAACATCTCTCCATTTGGCTCTAGATAAGGATTTACCAGATCTATAAAATCCTGGGTAGAGGTAAAAGCCCGTGAAATTATCTGATCAAACCCATCAGTATTTGTCAGCTTTTCTATTCGACAGTTTTCTATCACGACATTTTTTATTCCAAGCTCGATTACCGCTTGTTGAATAAAACGTGTTTTTTTCCCGTTGCTATCCAGAAGTGTAAATTTTATTTCTGGTAGACACAGCGCTAAAGGTATCCCAGGTATTCCTGGACCAGTTCCAACATCTAATACTGTTTTTCCTTTTATATATGGAAGTACAGAAAGGCTATCAAGAGTATGGAGCACTACCATCTCTTTGGGATCTTTGATAGCAGTAAGATTAAAAGCCTTGTTCCATTTTTCCAAAAGAGCGATGTAGGCCAGCTGCTGATCTAGCCTCACCTGCTCTGGAGTTAGGCCCAGATCTTCGATTCCGTTTTGTAGTATATTTTTCAGTTGCTGCATTTTAATAGCCGTCATACCGGCGAAGGCCCACTGCTGTCCGGGGAAATAAATTAATAGAATCAAGATGGCTGAGCGTAGCCGAAGCCTCAATGATTCTATTAATTTTTCTTGACCCTTCGGCTACGCTCAGGGAGCTTGAAAAATTTAAGTTTAAAATTGCTAATTTCATTGTAAAACCCTGCTCTATATCGTTTTCCAAAGACCTGCAGTATTTTCCCCGGACAGCAGTGGGCCTTCGCCGGTATGACGTTTACTATGCTTGTTATCCTTCCCTATGCACCGAGCTCTTCTTCAGGTGCACCAACACCAAGGATACTGCTGCAGGTGTTACCCCAGAAATACGCGATGCTTGACCAATGGTTTCTGGGCGGTGATCCTCTAACTTACCGCGCACTTCATTCGATAATCCAACTACCTTGGTGTAATCAATATCAGCAGGAATCTTCATGGTTTCATAACGAGCAGAGCGAGCAATCTCTTCCTTTTGCCTATCAATATAACCTGAATATTTAGCCTGTATCTCTACCTGTTCAGCAACAAGAGGATCGGTTACCGATTCCCCAAACTCTTCCAATTCACTTAATGCGGCATAGGTAACCTTGGGGCGACGAATCAGATCAGAAATTTTGTAGTCTTTGTTTAGCTCAGTTCCAAATAATTCCTGCTGTTTTTCTTTACTAATTTTATTGTGATGAATTATGGTTTCTTTCAACCTTTGCTGTTCACTCTCTATTGCATCACGTTTTTCACAATATTTTTTCCAGTGTTCATCAGAAACAACCCCACATTCACGCCCTTTTTCAGTCAAACGCAGATCAGCATTATCCTCACGCAGAATCAAACGATATTCGGCACGACTGGTAAACATACGATATGGTTCATTGGTACCAAGGGTTATAAGATCGTCGATCAACACTCCTATATAAGCCTCATCTCTTTTAGGAGTCCACTGTTCTCTACCCTGAATCTTAAGCGCAGCATTCATTCCTGCTATAAGCCCTTGAGCTGCAGCCTCTTCGTAACCTGTGGTTCCATTAATCTGTCCAGCAAAATAAAGTGAATCAACCAGCTTGGTTTCTAATGTATATTTAAGTTCGCGTGGATCAAAATAATCATATTCAATAGCGTATCCGGGACGCAGGATATATGCGTTCTCAAAACCAGTTATCGACCTGACATATCGATACTGAATATCGAAAGGCAAACTGGTGGAAATACCATTTGGATATACCTCGTGAGTATCGAGTCCTTCTGGTTCAACAAATACTTGATGTGATGTTTTGTCGGCAAAGCGATGGATTTTATCTTCGATTGAAGGGCAATATCTTGGTCCAACACCATCAATTACCCCTTGAAACAAAGGAGAGCGATCTAATCCACTACGGATAATGTCGTGAGTTTCTTCTGAGGTGTAGGTAATGTAACAACACACCTGTCTTGGATGCTGGTCTGCACTTCCGAAATAGGAAAATACCGGGATAGGTGTATCTCCTGGCTGCGGAGTAAGTTTTTCCCAATTTATGGTTTTTCCATCTATTCTTGGAGGGGTTCCTGTTTTCAGACGCTCCATCTGAAAATTTCTTTCTCGTAAATTTTGTGCAAGACTAATTGAAGCAGGATCGCCAGCGCGCCCACCTTCATAGTTTTCCATTCCAATATGAATCTTACCGTTAAGAAATGTTCCTGCTGTCAAAACTACCGCATCAGCGCGAAACCTTAATCCCATTTCGGTAATAACACCTACTACTTTGTCGTTTTCAATAATCAGATCATCAACGGCTTGTTGAAAGATGTTAAGATTTTCCTGCTTGTCGAACTCTTCTAAAATCGCTGCTTTATATAACTTTCGATCAACCTGTGCACGGGTAGCTCTTACTGCAGGACCTTTTCTTTGGTTAAGAATACGAAACTGGATCCCTGCTTTATCGGTTGCCTTGGCCATTACTCCACCAAGAGCATCCACCTCTTTTACTAAATGCCCTTTACCTATACCACCAATAGATGGGTTACAGCTTATTGCGCCAATTGTTTCAACACTGTGAGTAAGAAGCAAAGTGCTACATCCAACACGAGCAGCAGCATGAGCAGCCTCTATTCCGGCATGACCGCCACCAACAACTATTACTTGAAATTTATCAGGATGATCTAACATTCTTTACTTCTATTTTTCTACTTATCAATAAGGGTAGGGGATTTTAGTTGAAATCTCTTTTATTAGCAATGGGTTATAGTTTATTTATAGGCTAAAAATTTTAAGGTTCCTGAGCGTAGCCGAAGGGTCAACAAAAATAATAGAATCAATGAGACTTCGGCTACGCTCAGCCATCTTAATTCTATTATTTTTTTCTACAGGCAGTAGTGGACATTCGCCAGTATGGCGCTGAAAAATATTTGAGTTATTTTCCAATACAGAACGAAGAAAAGATCTCGCCCAAAAGATCATCGGAGGTGAACTCACCGGTAATCTGGTTTAAATGCTGCTGAGCAATTCGCAAATCTTCCGCAGCCAATTCACCAGCCATATCCATTTCAAACTGCTGTTGCGCCTGCTCAATAGAAAGCAGGGCATTATTCAGCGCATTCAAATGACGACGACGTGCTATAAAATCTCCATCATCGGTTTCATGGAACCCCATGGTTTCTTTAAGGTGTTCACAAAGCAGATCAACACCTTCACCTGTCTTGGCGCTGATAAATACTTCGGTCGCATCTTCAGTGGTAATTATTTGCGCCTGCTTGCCTTGTTTATCAATCTTATTACGTATAATAGTTACCGGAAGATTTTCAGGTAACTTTTTATGGATATCTTCAACCGCCTGGTGCAGGTTTTGATCGCTATCAATAATCAATAGAATACGATCAGCTTTTTCTATAGCTCCCCAGGTGCGCTTCATGCCTTCCTGCTCAACCACATCATCGGTCTCTCTGATTCCTGCGGTATCAATGATATGTACTGGCATTCCATCGATACTGATATGTTCTTTTAGGGTGTCTCGAGTGGTTCCGGCAATATCGGTAACAATTGCAGCATCATAACCAGCCAATTTATTAAGCAAACTAGATTTACCAACATTTGGCGCTCCGGCAAGAACAATATTCATTCCATCACGCAACAACCTTCCTTGTCTGGCACGATTTAATAGCAGCAGAACATCCTTTTTCAGCTTTTCGATCCGCTGCCCCATATCAGACTCAGCCAGAAAATCGATCTCCTCTTCTGGAAAATCAATCGCTGATTCTATATAGGTGCGAATATAAACAAGCTGATCAACAAGATTATGTACCTGCTCGGAAAACTCTCCGCTTAATGAACGCAAGGCTGCTCGTGCGCTCTGCTGGGTTGAGCTTTCTATTAAATCAGCTATTGCCTCAGCCTGAGTCAGGTCGATCTTGCCATTTAAAAACGCTCGTTCAGAAAACTCACCGGGACGCGCTAACCTGGCACCTAGCTGATTCAGACGATCAATTAGCATATCCATAACCACCGGACTACCATGTCCCTGAATCTCTAACACATCTTCACCAGTGAATGATTTCGGATTTGGAAAATAGATTACTATTCCATCATCTATAGTTTGACCGGTATCAGAAAAGAGGTGAGTGTGAATTGCCAGACGAGGCTGAAGTTTTTCTTTATTAGTTATTTGTTGTGCTATCTGTACAACATCCGGACCTGATACCCGAATAACACCAACCCCTCCAATTCCGGGAGGGGTTGCTATTGCACATATAGTATCGTTGCGCTCTAAAGCCATGTTTAAGCCTTATTTTTCTTTCAAATAGAAATCAGGCCTTAGCTTTTTTCGCCTTCTTCGGTTTTGGGTTATCACCTTCTTTTTCTACACGTTTAGTGATAATCCACTGCTGAGCAATTGAAAGCAGGTTATTAACCACCCAGTAAACAACCAAACCGGCCGGGAACCAAAGGAACATAAATGTAAAGACAACTGGCATCAACATCATCATACGCTGTTGGGTAGGATCCATCTGTGCAGGGTTCAGCCTTTGCTGTATCAACATGGTTCCGCCCATAATTATTGGCAAGATGAAGTACGGATCTCTAAGAGACAGGTCTACAATCCAGAGCATAAATGGCGCTTGTCTTAATTGAACAGCCTCTAATAGCATCCAATACAAAGCCAAGAAGAATGGCATCTGTACCAGGATTGGTAAACAACCACCTAATGGGTTCACCTTTTCCTTTTTATACATTTCCATCATTGCCTGATTCATCTTCTGACGATCATCACCATAACGCTCTTTAACTTGCTTCATCTTTGGCCCAAGCTTTTTCATCTTGGCCATGGATTTGTAACTCTTCTCAGATAATTTGAAGAACAAGAGCTTTAACATGATGGTTAACACAATGATGGACCACCCCCAGTTTCCAAGAACCCCGTGGATCTTTTCCAGAAGCCAGAATAATGGCTGAGAGATAAAGAAAAGGGGACCGTAATCAACAGTTCTATCAAGATATGGCGCGACATCTTTCATTACTTCTTGAATCTTAGGGCCAATATATAAACCATGTTTGAAGGTATATGATTGTCCCGGAGCAACGGTCTTTTGTGATTCAGTAACCGTCATATAATGAGAATCTGTCTTTCCTGAATATTCTGTCGAATAATAATTGACCTCATCCTGTGATGGAATCCAGGCAACAAGGAAATAGTGCTGGATCATAGCGGTCCAACCGCCTCTAGATTTAATAAACCCATTTTGAGACCCGTCATATTCTTTTGACCAATCTTCTTTTATTTTATCCAAGGATACCTTCTGATAATTTTTATCTTCAAGCGAGATGGCTCCACCAGTAAATGATCTTGCTCCACTAAATAGTCCAGGCTCTTCCATCTCGCGCGGAATCATTCTAAGTCTGCCAAAAAATGAACCCGACCATTCAGCTTGAGAGTTATTTTGTAGCTGCTGTTCAACATCTATCAGGTAGCTACCCCTCTTAAAAACAAATGTCTTTGTCAATTCAAGACCATCATCTCCAATCCACTTAAGAGGAACCCTTAATTCATCAACACCTTCTTCAAGGGCAAAACGCTCTTTTTCAACACTGAATATTGGTTTTTTAATTCCGTCAGCAATACCTTTAGCAGGAGTTAACCCTGATTGTGCAAACAAGGCACCATCTAACTCATCCTTAAGAATTGCAATAGGAGTATCTTTTTGCTCCAACGAAACAGGGTAGTTTCTTAGTTTGGCTTCAACCAGCGTTCCATTATTAGAGTCAATCTTGATTTCATATAGATCAGTAACCACTTCTACTATCTGTGACTTAATCGCTGTGACACCTGACGTTGCTTGTCCAGCAATCGTAGTTTTAGTAGAACCAGGTGCATCGGGAATTGCCTCATCACCTATCTCATTTGTAGTTGATACTTGTGACTGTTCTGTTGCTTCTTGAGGTTTTGGAGCATAGTCAATTTGCCATTGTTGATAGATCAACATCATTATTAATGCTAATGCAACAAATAGAATGAGTCTTTGATTATCCATTGATATCACCTGAATTTAAGTCTTTTTCTGGTACCATATCTACCCCTCCTTCATGAAAGGGATGACACTTAGATATACGTTTTACCCCTAACCAACAACCTTTAAATACACCAAAGCGTTCTATGGCTATATAGGTATATTGGGAACACGTTGGGTAAAATCTACAATTCGATCCAAGAAATGGGCTAATAAACCTTTGGTAACACTTAATAATAAATAATAAGCACTTACTCATTTTTATTGCCTCGTTTTGATTTTTTGATAATCCTGTTCCACTGATTATCAAAAGAATCTCGCAATTCTTGGTTAGTAAAAATAGCAGCCTTGCTGCGACCGACAACAACTATATCAAAACCATTTAGCTCAGTATTGTTTTTTTGCCGAAAATTTTCTCTTATCACTCTTTTCAAGCGATTTCTAACTACAGCTTTTTTAGAGACCTTCTTGGATACCACCAGGCCTATTCGGTTATGGGTAAGATTATTGGGTTTGGCAAGGAGTAGCCAGCAATTATCGCCGGATCTGAATTGGTTTTTAGAAAATACTTCCTTGTATTCTCTTGGGCGGGTTACCCTCAGTGCTCGAGGATAACTATATCCGCTTTCGTTTCTTTTATAGCTCTTATTCAAATAAGCTCTTTAAGTCTGGAGACTATGGGCAAAGACGCTTGCGGCCTTTAGCTCTTCTAGCATTAAGAACTTTACGGCCACCTCTTGTTGCCATGCGAGCACGGAAGCCATGTGTACGAGCGCGTTTTAAACGACTTGGTTGAAATGTTCTTTTCATTTTTAAGACCCACTGCTGTTATAAATAAACGAACGAGATTCTAATAAGGCGCGTAAATTTACTGATTCCTTTGCTATTTGTCAATAAAAAACTCCCTTTTTTAAATATTAACCCTATTTTTTTCCTTACTACTTGCACTAATTCATGTTTCTCTTAATTTTTATAGAGATATCAATTCAGTTATATTAACATTAACTTCAGATTTTCTTATGGTTTTATCATTTTTTAATTTACAATAATGTACTCTTTTCATTTCGTACATTTTTACGTAATGATTTTGCAAAATCATGGCACATTTGTTTTGTGCTTAACATGATATATAAAAATATGAATGCATCTTTGGTGTAATTCATATTTGTTTTTTTAGGGTTTGGTGCACAGTGGAAGATATTTGGAAAAAGTGTCTATCTCATTTAGAGGGAAATATTAAAGAGCAGGATCTCAATACATGGATACGACCTCTACAGGTTGTAGTTGATAATGAACAAATTAAACTACTAGCTCCAAATAAGTTTGTAAGAGATTGGGTTAAAGATAATTTTTTAACCAAGATTGAAACCCTTCTTCTTGATCTCGGTAACGGTATCAATAGCGTTGCTCTTGAAATTGGTTCTAAGCCTATTCATAAACCCAAAACTTTAAAACCAACCTCTCTAAAACCAGAATCTAAAAATTCTCAGCCTTCAAATATAGATATTTGCACACCAACAACTCGTTCTGATAGTTCTAATTTAAATAAGCTATACACATTTGACGCTTTTGTTAATGGTGAATCCAATCAGATAGGTTATGCAGCAGCATTACAAACAGCAGAAAATCCGGGTAAGGCGTACAACCCTCTATTTATTTATGGTGGTGTAGGGTTAGGTAAAACTCACTTAATGCATGCTGTTGGTAACAGCATCATCAAAAAAAATCCAAATGCTAAGGTTGTTACAACAAACGCAGATAAATTTTTCCAGGATATGGTTAGCGCCATCAAAAAAAATGCTATTGATGAATTTCAAAGACACTATAGCAGTGTAGATGCTCTATTGATTGATGATATCCAATTCTTTGCCAATAAGGGTAAGACTCAAGAAGTATTCTTTCATGCGTTTAATGCATTAATTGAACGCCACCGCCAAATCATCCTTACCTGTGATAAGTTTCCGAAAGAGGTTGATGGTGTAGCTGAGCGCCTTAAGTCCAGGTTCGGCTGGGGATTGACCGTTCAAATTGAACCACCAGAACTTGAAACCAGAGCAGCAATTCTATTATCAAAGGCCGAATACTCAGGAATTGATCTTCCTAATGATATTGCCTATTTTATAGCAAAAAGAATTCGCTCAAATGTTCGTGAACTGGAAGGCGCCTTAAAACGTTTAATCGCTTACGCCTCTTTTACAGGTAAAGATATTTCGATAGAGCTTACAAAAGAAGCATTAAAAGATCTTCTTGCGGTACAGGAAAAACAGGTAACTATTGAAAATATTCAAAAAACCACTGCAGAATACTACAAGATTAGAGTATCAGACCTTCACTCAAAAAGCAGAAGCCGATCTATTACCAGACCTCGTCAACTCGCAATGGCTCTTGCAAAAGAGCTAACTAGTCACAGCCTCCCGGAAATAGGGGATGCTTTTGGCGGGAGAGATCATACAACTGTTTTACATGCTTGCAAGAAAGTTGATGAGTTAAAAAAAACCGATAATAGGTTCGAAGAAGATTTTAATAACCTGTTAAGAACTCTTTCAACCTAATGTTAATAACATGTTAAAAAAAGGAAGATTTATTTATTCATTAAAGTTATCCACAATTGATTAACACGATATTTGTGTTCTAATGACAAATTGCAAACAGGTTTTTATTTGGATAACATATTGAATATAAAGAAATACTAAGGTATTTAATTTGTTTTGTGACGGACTTAATAAAATAAATTAAAATATATATAAAATTTATTATTTTTAATGGAAGATAAAGAATGAAATTCTGTATATCAAAAGAATCTCTGTTTACCTCACTATCATCAGTTTGTGGAGTTATAGAAAGAAGACAAACATTACCCGTGTTGTCTAATCTTTTATTTAACTTAACGCTAGAAAAGCTTGTAATTACAGGTACTGATCTCGAAGTTGAATTAGTCTCAACTATTGTTGAAGATCTAACGGTAACAGAAGTCGGTGAAACAACATTACCTGCTAGAAAGCTTTTAGATATTTGTAAAAATCTTCCTGATAAAGCACAAATCACATTCACCATTAATAATGATAAAGCAACGGTAACCTCTGGAAAGAGTCGTTTTTCTTTATCAACTCTTCCTGCTGATGATTTTCCTTCATTAGAACAAATAACAGCAGACACTAGAGTAAATATAACCAAAGGTGATCTGAAGAAACTTTTTGAGAGTACTTCCTTTGCTATGGCGTTACAGGATGTTCGTTATTATCTTAATGGGCTTTTGTTTGAAGTATCTCCTTCAAATGTACGAACTGTAGCTACCGATGGGCATAGATTAGCGTTGTCTGATATGGGTAAGGCAAGTGGTGTAAACTCAGAGCAGCAAGTTATTATTCCAAGAAAAGGGGTTATAGAACTACAACGTTTGCTTGATGATTCAGAAGATGCAATTACTCTTGAATTAAGCTCCAACCATATACAAGCAATAATTGGTTCTATTAGGTTTACTTCAAAACTGATTGATGGAAAGTTTCCCGACTATGAAAGAGTGATTCCGGTTATTGGTGAAAAAATAGTTGAAATCGATAAAGATGTTTTAAAGAAGGCTTTAACCAGAGCAGCTATATTATCAAATGAAAAATATAGAGGGGTTAGATTCACCCTTTCTGAAAATAATCTCTCAATCCAAGCCCATAACCCAGAACAGGAAGAAGCGCAGGAAGATATTATGATCAACTTCAATCAAGCTGAATTTGAGGTTGGTTTTAATGTTAATTATTTATTAGATGCTATCGGTTGTGTAAACGAGGATGTTGTACAGCTCGGATTTGCTGATGCAAATTCAAGTTGTTTAATAACTGGCAGTGAAGATCACAACAATAAATATGTTGTGATGCCAATGCGCTTGTAACAACAATCTGAATTATACCCAGTCATATCTTGAGGATATTTATGCTAAGTTTTATTTTGTTTTAGGTTTTCACCTATGTTTTTGCAAAGGCTTAGCATACAAAATTTTCGCGGTTTATCAGCTTCGCAAATAGAATTTTCTCCATCCTTAAATGTATTTTATGGCGATAACGGCGTTGGTAAAACATCTCTAATCGAAGCAATTTATTTCCTTTCTTGTTGTAAGTCATTTAGAACCAATTCAATAGATAATCTTACTTGTTATAATCAAGATTGGTTTTTTATTGATGTTGTCGCATCGAAACACCAAACGGGGTTGCAACACTCAATTAATGTACGTAGAGTAAAAAAACAAAACCGAGTTACTGTTGATGATACAATTATTCGTAAAGCATCAATATTGTCCCAATTGTTACCAACCCTTGTTGTTTGTTCAGAACGTCAACGCCTTTTCTTAGCCTCCCCTCAAACCAGAAGAAATTTTTTGGATTGGGGATTGTTTCACGTGAAACCAAATTCTATTAATTTGTTCTCAAAATATGAACGTGTTTTAAGACAAAGAAATTCTGCGATAAAACAAGGGCAATCTTCAGATCTTATAAAAACCTGGGATCAAGAATTGATTGGGATGGGGGAGCAAATTACACAACTAAGGCTGTGGTTTATTAAAGAGCTGTCAAAGATTTTAAATAGGCGGTATTCTTCATCGTTTGGTGATAATCAATTTGTTATTAATTATGATGCTGGATATGGAAAGTATGGTAATCTATCTGATGCAATAAATGGTGGTTTTGAGCAAGACTGTCGTTATGGTTATACAAGATACGGACCTCATCGATCCGAATTTAATGTTGTATATAATGACAGGAATGTTAAGGATGATTTTTCCAAAGGACAGATAAAACTTCTCGTGTATTTTATGGTTCTATCTCAAGCTGTTTTAATTGAGAGAGAGAAAGATATAAAGCCATGGTTATTGTTTGATGATTTTTCTTCAGACCTCTCGGTAGATAGTGTTGATATGGTGTTTTCATCGATTATCAAATCAGGGTGCCAAGTGTTTTTAACGTCTGCGATGGAATTCACAAGATATGTAAAAAACGATCCTAATGTTTGTTTGTTCCACGTGGAACACGGAAATATTAAAAAGATGATATAATTCACAAAATTTTTTAAGGAAAGATAAATGTCACAAGAATACGATTCCTCGAATATTAAAGTATTAAAAGGCCTGGATGCTGTTAGAAAAAGACCTGGTATGTATATTGGCGATACTGATGATGGTTCTGGTTTGCATCATATGGTTTTTGAGGTTGTTGATAACTCTATTGATGAGGCGTTAGCTGGACACTGTTCAGAGATAAAAGTTACCGTTCATACAGGAGGAATTGTTTCGATTGCTGATAATGGACGTGGAATACCTGTGGATATGCATGAGGAAGAAGGGCGGTCTGCTGCAGAAGTGATTTTGACGGTTCTTCATGCGGGTGGAAAATTTGATGATAATTCCTATAAGGTTTCTGGTGGGTTGCATGGGGTTGGTGTCTCTGTTGTAAATGCGCTATCCAAGTATCTGCGTTTGACTATTCGAAGAGCCGGTAAAATATATCAGCAGGAATATAAGCATGGTGAACCGCAAGCTCCTTTAAAAGAAATTGGTGTATCTGAAACAACCGGTACAGAAATAACCTTTAAACCAAGCCCTGATACATTTAAAGTCACTGAGTTTTCATATGACATATTGTCTAAAAGATTACGTGAATTATCTTTCCTGAACTCCGGGGTAAGGATTCACCTTGTAGATGAAAGAGATGATCGAGAAGATATTTTTGAATATGTTGGCGGGATAAAATCGTTTGTCGAACATCTAAATACAAAGAAAACACCTTTGCATAAAACTGTATTTTATTGCAATACCGAGATAGAAGAGGAGGGGGTTGGTGTTGAAGTGGCAATGCAGTGGAATGATTCTTATCAAGAAAGTGTTTATTGCTTTACAAATAATATTCCACAAAGGGATGGTGGATCTCATCTAGCCGGTTTTAGAGGAGCTTTAACAAGAACTCTTAAAAATTACATGGAGCAAAATGCAACAGGGAAAAAGGATAAGGTTGCAACATCTGGGGATGATGCTCGTGAGGGGTTAACAGCGGTTCTTTCGGTTAAAGTTCCTGATCCAAAGTTTTCTTCGCAAACCAAAGATAAGTTGGTTTCTTCTGAAGTAAAGGGGATTGTTGAGTCCGTTGTTGCTGAAAAGCTAAGTGAGTTTTTATTGGAAAACCCTTCAGAGGCAAAAGAAATTGTTTCTAAAATAATAGAGGCTGCTAGAGCTCGCGATGCTGCTCGTAAAGCAAGAGAAATGACTCGAAGAAAAGGTGCGTTAGATATTGCAGGTTTGCCTGGAAAGCTTGCGGATTGCCAAGAAAAAGATCCCGCTCTTTGCGAATTGTATCTAGTGGAGGGTGACTCTGCAGGTGGTTCTGCAAAACAAGGAAGAGATAGAAAATTTCAAGCTATCTTACCTTTGAAAGGAAAGATTTTGAATGTTGAAAAGGCCCGTTTTGATAAAATGTTGTCTTCAGCAGAGGTTGGTACTTTGATCACAGCTTTGGGTTGTGGGATTGGTAAAGATGAATTTAATCTTGAAAAGCTTAGATATCATCGCATCATTATCATGACAGATGCTGATGTTGATGGTGCGCATATTCGAACCCTACTACTTACTTTTTTCTATAGGCAGATGCCAGAATTAGTCGAAAATGGACATATCTATATTGCTCAACCACCTCTTTATAAGGTTAAAAAAGGTAAGCAAGAAACTTATGTTAAGGATGATGGGGAGCTTATGGAACATCTGCTTCAGTTGGCCATTTCATCAGCTGAATTACATGTAAGTGAAGATGCGCCGGCTATGAGTGGAGAGGCTCTTGAGGTATTGGTAAGAAAATACCTTTCAGTTGATGCATCAATTGAAAGATTGAGTAAAAAATATGATGCTCATGTATTGACTGAAATGATGCACTTGGATCAACTGAAAAGTGAAAATATTGTAGATTCTAATGTTGTTGAAAAGTGGTTGGATCAGTTAATGGTTGGGGTAAATAAGAATCTACCGACAGGAACTTCTTATGAGGCTATTCTTGATACTGAAGTTGAAGCATTTGATTTTGAGATAAGAATAACTAAAAAGACGCATGGTATTGTTGGTGAGATATGTATTCATCCGGAGTTTTTCTCATCCTCAGAATACATAAGCATTTGTCAGCTTGGAAAGTCAATTGATGGTTTGCTTGAGGAAGGTGCTTGGATTCAAAGAGGGGAAAAACAAGAGCCTGTAACTAAGTTTAAGCAGGTGGTTGATTGGTTAATGGTTGATGCGAAGAAGGGACAACAGATTCAGCGCTATAAAGGTTTGGGTGAAATGAATCCTGATCAGCTTTGGGAGACAACCATGGATGTTAATAATCGTGTTCTGCTTCAAGTGAAAATTGAAGACCTTGTTTCGTCGGATGATATCTTTACTACCCTGATGGGAGATCAGGTGGAACCTAGAAGAGAGTTTATTGAAAAGAACGCTCTTTATGTATCAAACTTGGATGTTTAGTAGTTATAAGAACAAAATCCTTAATTATTAAACCAAACAACCGCTTTTGTTTAAAACTTAAGCGGTTGTTTTGCTATGCGAGATAAAAAACTCTAAAAAAGAAATAAATAGGTTAATTTTTATACATATTTATAAGTAAGAGCTTATTGTTGCCTGTTTTCATCATCCCATTTTTTGGCTTCGATAAATAAGGTTTTTTTATCTTGATGGTGTTTTTTGGTTTTAGTTATTTCTTGCCGCTTTTCACTGATGATATTTTTCTGCTCCATAATCCCGTTATCTAACTTTTCAATTTCTTGATAAAATTTATGCGGAACGTGAGAGCTGCTTTTTTCTACAACAAGAACCCTGTCAATAATGTCCTTTCTGCTTTTGGTCATTGATTTGATTCTATCTTCAGAAAGAGATATGGCTAAATCAAGAGCATCTAACCGTACCTTATAGGCGTTATCAAGAAAATGGACGTCGGAGTAAAGTTTTAATATCTCTTTATATGAAGCAATGCGGGATTTTTGTTGTTTTTCCTTAGAGCGCTCTTTTTTGATTTTACGATTGCGTTCTGCAATCTCTTCTTTAGTAAGAGCGCGACCTTGTTCATCAACAACATCTCCTTGATCAGAAAGCTCCTTTCTTCCCTGTTTTACAGCTTCAGCAGGTACTTGATCGCTGTAGCGAACTTTACCGTCTTTATCTATCCATTTATAAAGTTTTCCTGCAATTGCATTGGGTGATGCTAAAAAAATAGCAGCAGGAATAAGCAAGGTAAATTTTTTCATGTGAGATCCTATATCTATTACCTTAATTTTACATAAAAAAACAAAAGGTAAAAGGTAGATTTAAAGAATAATTAATAGAAAAATGCACAAAATCAAAAAAATGGTTGAAACTGAATGAGATAACCGGATAATTTTCATTTTTATCAACGGCAAGAATTATGAAAAAGTATATTGCAGAAAAAATTAGACAGGCCCTTAACTCATTACAACAAGAAGGTATTATCGCTGGAGAAGTTAGTGATATAACTGTTGATCGAACACGAGATAAGGCTCATGGTGATTTTGCCAGCAATATAGCTCTTAAGATATCAAAAGCAGCAGGTAAGAACCCAAGGGAACTGGCTCAGATTATAATTGATACAATTGGGGATGATTCTAAAATTAAAAAAACTGAGATTGCTGGCCCTGGTTTTATCAATTTTTTTATCAATGAAGATGAGAAGTTTGCTGTTATAAATGAGATTTTAGAAAAAAATGAAAACTATGGCAAAACAGATTTTGGAGCAGGTAAAAAAGTCCAGATAGAATTTGTTTCTGCGAATCCTACAGGACCTTTGCATGTTGGGCATGGTCGCGGAGCCGCTTACGGAGCATCCGTTGCTGATCTGTTGGAATACGTTGGATATGATGTATATCGAGAATATTATGTAAATGATGCCGGAAGGCAGATGGATATTCTGGCTGCCAGTGTTTGGTTAAGATACCTTCAGCAATTAGGGGTAGATTTTCCTTTTCCTGTGAATGGATATAAAGGGGATTATGTTTATGATATTGCAAAGAGTCTAATCGAGAAACATGGTGATCAATTTAAGGTGGATCTTAATACTTTAAGTGAAGGTTTACCAAAAGATGAAACCGATGGCGGAGATAAAGAAAAGTATATAGATGCGATTATAGTAAAGGCAAAATCTATTCTAACAGATAATTATAGAGTAGTGTTTGATGAAGGATTAAATCAAATTTTGTTCGACATTGAAGATGATCTGAAAGAGTTTGGTGTTATTTATCAAAATTGGTTTTCCGAGAGATCACTTACAGAAGATGGAACTGTTGAAAGAGCTTTGAATAAACTTCAAAATGAGGGATATATCTACGAGAAAGATGGTGCTTTTTGGTTTAAATCCAGTGCTTTTGGCGATGAAAAGGATAGGGCGGTAAAACGCAGTAATGGTGAATATACCTATTTTGCATCAGATATTGCCTATCATGTTAATAAAGTGGAAAGAGGGTTTGATCAAATTATTGATGTCTGGGGAGCTGATCATCACGGGTATATACCCCGAGTACAAGCTGCAATGACTGCATCCGGGGTTGATGCAGAAAAGTTAAAAGTTTTGTTGGTACAATTTGCGATCCTTTATCGTGGTGGCGAAAAGGCGCAGATGTCTACTAGGTCAGGTGAATTTATTACCTTAAGAGAGTTGCGTGATGAGGTTGGTACAGATGCTGCCAGATTCTTTTATGTGATGCGTAAATCAGAACAACACCTAGATTTTGATCTGGATCTAGCAAAATCGGAATCATCTGATAACCCTGTATACTATATTCAATATGCGCATGCTCGTGTATGTAGTGTAATGCGGCAATTAGATGAAAAGGGGTTAATTTTTGATCAAGATATGGGGGCTGAAAACCTAGAGTTGCTGACAGAAGAGCAGGAACAAAAAATAATAAAGACTCTAGCCAGATATCCAGAAATGATACTAATGGCTGCTAAAAACCAAGAACCTCACCAGATATGTCACTATCTTCGTGAATTAGCTAATGATTTACATACTTATTATAATGCTCATGTGTTTATTGTGGATGAAGAAAAATTGCGCAATGCGCGACTAATTCTAATTAATGCTGTCAAACAAGTATTAAATAATGGTCTAAAATTATTATCTGTCTCAGCTCCAGATGAGATGTAACCATTATTTGTTTGATTAAAAAAATATAAACAACAAGAGGGTGTTTAGTTGTTAGCAAAGGATTTAAAAAACTCCGGAAGGAAGCCGGAGAAGAAACCTGAAAAAAAATTTCCAGTAAAACTATTAATCTTGGCAATTCTATTGCTGGGCGGATTTATATATGGATTATATTATCTTAGTCAAAAACCGGTGCCACCAACAAAAGTAAAAACGATCTCTGCTGCGGCTAAAACAACTAAACCAAAATCAGTATCAGAACAAAAAGAAAAACAAACAGCAACTAAGGATGATAATAATGAACGTCCTCGGTTTGAATTTTATACCATATTGCCAGAAATGGAGGTGGTAATTCCAGAGGAGGAACTGGTTGATGAAACCAAGGTTGATAAAACCACGAATATCAAACATGTGAGCAAAGAAAAGTTTGTTCAGGATAAGTTGTTGTTACAGGCAGGATCTTTTAAAAGCTATCCGGATGCGGATAAACTTAAAGCTAAATTGGCACTAATAGGTCTTGAAGCTAATATACAAAGCGTGCATATTGGAAAAGATAAATGGCATAGGGTTCGGATTGGACCGTTTAAAACGCTAACAGATATTAACGAAACCAGAGTTCGTTTGGCTGAAAACAATATTCAAACCATTATTATTAAGTATCAATAAAAAAGGAATTCAATTCAATACCTTAAAATGGTATTAAAAGTGAATATAATAGCTATCTTCGGCAAAAATGTAGTTAAATGCTACAAATAAGCAGATAAAAATATAATTTCTGGACATTAGGCTAAAACTAAAGCAAAATATGTTGCGTTGTTGCAAATATGCATGGACAAGGCAAATAGCCGCAATTTAAACGCTTAATCGCAGCAAATTTACGGAAGATAGTGTTATGGATACAATATTGCTAATTAATGGCCCCAACCTTAATTTATTGGGTAAAAGAGAACCGGATATATACGGAAATATCACTATCGATGATGTGGTTTCGGGATTACAAGAAATTGCCGAAGCAAGTGATGTGCAACTTAAAAGTTTTCAGTTTAATGCCGAGCATCTAATTGTCGAAGAGATTCAAAAAGCTTTTTTTGATGAAAATATTCGATTTATCATTATTAATCCAGCGGCATTTACTCACACAAGCGTAGCAATTCGAGATGCTATTTTGGCAAGTGGTAAGCCATTTATAGAATTACATATTTCAAATGTCTTTTCTCGGGAAGAGTTCAGGCACAAATCATTTTTTTCAGACATTGCCGAAGGGGTAATATGTGGTCTAGGTGTTGATGGCTACAAATATGCTCTTCAAGCAGCGGTGTCAAAAATAAAAGAACATTAAAGGGTACGATAAGCATGGATATTAGAAAGATCAAAAAACTTATTGAGTTACTGGAAGAATCAGGCATTGCTGAGCTTGAAATTAAAGAGGGTGAAGAGTCTGTAAGACTGTGTAGATATTCATCTGTAGCCCCAGTTCCAGCACCTGCCAATATTGCAATTCCTCAAGTTCCTGCAGCACCGCAGCCAGTAGCCACTACTGCTTCAATTGAAGAAGCGGCAGATCCTGTAATTGCCGGGCATACCATTGATTCGCCAATGGTTGGTACATTTTATCGCTCACCATCACCTGGCGCACCAGCATTTGTTGAGATTGGTTCTCAGGTAAATGTTGGAGATAATCTATGTATCATTGAAGCGATGAAAATGATGAATCAGATCGAGTCAGATAAGTCTGGTAAGGTTGTGGCTATATTGGTTGAAGATGGTCAACCGGTTGAGTTTGGGCAACAGCTATTCATTATTGAATAATCTGAACACTAACGAATTCGCGGAGCAAATTATGCTTGATAAGGTTGTTATTGCCAATAGAGGCGAGATAGCACTTAGGGTGCTTAGAGCGTGTAAAGAGTTAGGAATAAAAACTGTTGCCGTTCATTCTGTGGTTGATAGAGATCAAATCCATGTAAAACTTGCAGATGAATCTGTGTGTATTGGCCCAAATCCGGCTGGTGAAAGCTATCTAAATATTCCAGCCATAATTAGTGCAGCAGAGATAACAGATGCCGTAGCTATTCATCCTGGTTATGGATTTTTGGCAGAAAGTGCCAATTTTGCCGAACAGGTAGAAAAAAGTGGTTTTGTATTTATCGGCCCAAAACCGGAAACCATCAATATGATGGGAGATAAGATTTCTGCTATTAAAAGCATGAAAAGTGCTGGGGTTCCATGTGTTCCTGGTTCTGACGGAAATCTTTCTGATGATCCTAAAAAAAATATCAAATTGGCTAATAATATCGGTTATCCGGTAATAATTAAGGCTGCAGGTGGCGGCGGTGGTCGTGGTATGCGAGTGGTTCATAGTGATGCTGCTTTGACTAACGCAATAACGATTACCAAAACAGAAGCGGGAAACTTTTTTGGAAATAGTGAAGTTTATATGGAAAAGTTTCTTGAGACCCCGCGCCATGTAGAGATTCAGGTATTGGCAGACCAACACGGTAATGCTGTTCACCTTGGTGAGCGTGACTGCTCAATGCAAAGAAGACATCAAAAGGTGATCGAGGAATCTCCTGCGCCGGGTATTACTGAGGAAGAACGAGAAAAGATAGGAACCATTTGTGCTGAGGCGTGTAAACGTATCGGTTATCGTGGTGCAGGTACTTTTGAATTTCTATATGAAAATGGCGAGTTCTATTTCATTGAAATGAACACCAGGGTTCAGGTTGAGCACCCGGTAACAGAGATGGTAACAGGTGTAGATATCATCAAAGAACAGTTGCGTATTGCAAGTGGATTACCTCTTTCTATTACTCAGGATGATGTAAAAATAACAGGTCATGCTATTGAGTGTCGTGTTAATGCCGAAGACCCAAAGACGTTCCTGCCTTGGCCAGGAAAGATAGAACACTTTCATGCACCAGGAGGGCCAGGGATTAGGGTTGATAGCCATATTTATAGTGGTTATGCGATTCCACCATACTATGATTCAATGATTGGTAAGCTGATTGCCTATGGAGGTAACAGGGATGAGGCGATTGGTCGTATGAGAAATGCCCTGCATGAAATCGTAGTTGATGGTATAAGGACTAATGTTCCACTTCAAAAAGAGTTAATGGAAGATAAGGCATTCCAGATTGGTGGAACTAATATTCATTATCTGGAAGATAAGCTGGAAAGGTTAGCTGACTAGCCTTAAGCGCCCGTAGCTCAGTTGGATAGAGCGCACCCCTCCGGAGGGTGAGGCCAGGGGTTCGACTCCTCTCGGGCGCGCCATTTTCTTGCTCATTTTTCCAATATCTGCGTTGCAATTAGTTAAAAAATGGGTCACGCACTTTATGTGCGTTCAACATCTTTTTAACAAATCGCGCCTTGATCTAGAAAAAATGTTCTTCAAAAAACAATATTTAGGCGTCATACCGGCGAAGGCCGGTATCCAGAAAAAGAGGAGCCATGCTCCTCTTTATAAATGTTTATATACATTTTCCTAGCTACCAAAACGGTGTTGTTTATAATCCTTCCGCATTATTTATCCAATCAAGCAGGTCTTGAGCAATTTGTTCCCAACCAGGTTCAATCATCAGCATATGCCCGTGGGTAGGATAGGTGATAAGGTCTGCTTTGTGTAGATCTGCCATCTGGCGCTGCATTGAAGCCACAGCCATAAAATCAAGGTCACCACAAACTACTGCTTTGGGAATTTGAACACCAGAAAGATCAATCTGTAAAAGGCCGTCTGCAACCTCAATACCTGCCAATGAAGACTCGGGAACAAGTTTTTTGAAAAAATCACGCTGTTCACTATTAGGTATACAGTTGGCAATATATTTTTTGGTAACACTAAAAACTGGTACTACAGGTTTTTTACGTCTGGCAACATGACGTAGTCCCCAGTTAATCAAGTGGGCTCTTATTCTGTCAGAAAGGCGAGGAAGGTCAGAGCGGGTAATTTTAACCTGGCCGGGAGGAGCTGAACCAATGACAATAAGATCTGATACTTTTTGAGGATTATCAGCAGCGAATTGTTGAGCAATTAACCCCCCCATTGAGTGACCAAAAACTATGAACTCATCAGCAGCAATCTCATCTATGACTCCGCAAACATCTTCAAGATAATCAAAAATAGAAACACCTCCAATATTATCCATAAAAGGATTTGGAGCGTGACCTCGAAGATTTATAGCGTAGCAGTCAAAACCACGTTGGTTATAAAAAGTCATAAACGGTAGCCAATACCAGGAGCCACCACCAGCTCCGTGAATAAAGAATATTTTTTGACCATCACCAGGTAAGTGCTCAACAAAAAGGTTATTAATGGTTTCTAAAGACATAATTATTCCTGAGGTTTTGATACAAAATAATCTGGGGGGTAATAACAATACTGATTTAAAGAAAAGCTGACAATATTTTTCTCAGAACACATCAAGGAAAAATAAACTCGACAGATATGCACCAAAATAAAGCGCAACGCACCAAAAGAGATCTATAATAAAAATATAAGTAATTATTAGTAACGACATAAGCGGTGGTTTTATCGAAAAATTTTTAAAGCAATCAATGTTGGTCTAATGCTTGCAGGAGATAGAAATTAACTTCGAGAAGCAGATGAAAGAAAAAGATAAATCTACAATACTGGATAGTTTACATACAGCAGTTTTGGTGCTGGATCATAGGCTGCATATACTCTATTTAAATACATGCGCTGAAATGCTTATAGGCATAAGCAGTAAACAAATATTAAATACGAATTTAAAAAATATTGTAGTAAAGAATCCTGGCTTTATAGAAAAGATACAGGAGTCTGGTGCAGAAGAAGAATTGAGCTGTACCATCAGGGAACAATCAATCAATTTTGTTAGTGGGAAATCAGTATTAATAGATTATACCGTTAGCAAAATGTGTAATGGCAATATTCTTGTAGAGATTGATCATATAGATCACCAGAGGCGCATAACCAAAGAAGAGCAATTTTTTGCCCAAAGTCATGCTATGAATAATCTGGCAAAAGGTTTGGCGCATGAGGTTAGAAATCCTTTGGGTGGTTTGCGGGGAGCAGCTCAATTATTAGAAAAAGAATTGGTTGATGAAGACCTGAAAGAGTATACCAAAATAATTATTGAAGAAGCTGATCGTCTGCAAAACCTGGTATCAAGAATATTAGGTGATAGCAAGTATGTGATGAAGAAAGTTAGTGTGAATATTCATCAAGTACTAGAGCATGTTAGGCAGTTGATGTTAATTGATAATCCAAAGGGTATAAATTTTTATACGGATTATGATCCTAGTATCCCTGAAGTATCTATTTGGCAGGATCAATTTATCCAAGCGATCTTAAATATTAGTCGAAATGCAATTGAAGCAGCAAATGCTGGTGGGATGGTGTTATTTAGTACCAGAATTGTGCGTCAGGCAGTAATAGGGATAAATAGGCATAAACTGGCGGTAAAAATAGAAATTCAAGATGATGGGCCAGGAATAGATGAAGAGCTGATGGACTCTATATTTCTGCCAACCATATCGAGTCGTCCTGATGGGACTGGGTTAGGGTTATCAATATCACAATCAATAATATTTAGACATGGCGGAATAATTGAGTGTGATAGTAAGCCGGGATGTACAGTTTTTTCGATAATTATCCCGTTAGATGAAGAAAACGGAGAAAGGCAATGAGTGGTTCATTAAGTGTTTGGGTGATAGATGATGATAAATCAATTCGTTGGGTATTAGAAAAAACTTTCAAACAAGCTGGTATGGAAGTTAGAACCTTTGAAGACGGAAAAATGATTTTAGCCGAACTGGAGCTACAGAGGCCAGATGTAATTGTTACCGATGTTAGAATGCCGGGAATTGATGGGTTAACTCTTTTAGGAAAAATAAATGCTAATTTTCCTAATCTACCAGTAATAGTTATCACCGCGCATTCGGATTTAGATGCTGCGGTTTCTGCTTACGAAAGTGGGGCGTTTGAGTATTTACCTAAACCATTTGATGTAGATGAGGCTGTTAATTTGGTGCAGCGCGCTTGGGAGCACGCAAAACAAAGTCGGGTATCTTCTGAAGGAGTAGGGGGAAATAAGGTAGAGGCAAAAGAGATTATTGGTGAAGCCCCGTCAATGCAAGAGGTATTTAGAATTATTGGAAGACTATCCAGGTCTCATATTAATGTATTGATTAATGGTGAATCAGGAACAGGAAAAGAATTAGTTGCACATGCATTGCACCGTCATAACCCAAGGGCAGACAAACCATTTATTGCCTTAAACATGGCTGCGATTCCAAAAGACCTAATGGAATCTGAATTATTTGGTCATGAAAAAGGATCTTTTACAGGAGCACATACCAGTAGGAAAGGGAGATTCGAGCAAGCCGATGGTGGTACATTGTTTTTGGATGAGATTGGAGATATGCCGACCGAATTACAAACCCGTCTTTTGCGCGTACTAGAAGATGGGGAGTATTTTAGAGTCGGCGCCCATATTAGCACTAAGGTTGATGTTAGAGTGGTTGCGGCGACTCATCAGAATATCGAAGAACTTGTGGAACAAGGTAAATTTAGGGAAGACCTGTTTCATAGGTTAAATGTTATTCGTATACATCTGCCAAGGCTTAGTGAAAGAAGAGAGGATATTCCTAAATTAGCTAAGTTCTTTATCGAGAAGATTTCCAAAGAATTAGGCGTGGAAGCAAAGGTTCTCTCTGACGAGGTCATAAAATATATGACAAATTACTCATGGCCGGGTAACGTAAGACAGCTGGAAAACACATGTCGGTGGTTGTCTGTAATGGCGTCAGGGCAAGAGATCCTTATGGGAGATTTGCCTCCGGAACTACGTAAAACCTCTAGTGAGCAAACCGGAGAAACCAGCTGGGAAAAAGAACTCGAGAAGTGGTTAGAACAAAGATTGCTATCGGGACAATCAGATATTTTATCTGAACTGATGCCGACATTTGAAAGAATAATAATAGAAACAACTCTTAGATTTAATGGTGGAAAAAAACGTGACGCGTCAGAACTTCTTGGCTGGGGAAGAAATACGCTAACCCGAAAGATAAAAGAGTTGGGGTTGGAATAAATTAGGACAACTATAAGAAATAACCACATATTATTTTAAATAAAATCAACAAAATAACCTGTTATCTGTTTTATAGGTAACAGGTTTTTTGCCTTCTTAAGGCCAAAAAATTTTGGCATAAATGTTAAACAACTAATCTTTGAATCATAAAAAATATGACGGAGTAAGCAAAATTCAATCATTTGTTTGACTTTTTAATCAAACGATTTAATAATTAATCAAACGTTTGATTAATTATGGTGATTTATGGATACAAATGCGGTAAATACAAAGCTTGCCTTGATAAATGCAGCTGGGGAATTATTTGCAGAGCATGGTTATGAAGGTACTAGTACCAGATCTATTGCTGAAAAGGCTAAGGTGAATATAGCTGGTATTAAATATCACTTTGGTAGCAAAGAAGGCCTTTATTTAGAGGTGATTAACCATGTTTTTGAGTATAAAAACCTTTTCGATATTGCAGATATGTTGGAAAAAGAACCATCAAGACTGGATACCAAAGAAGGGTTAGCTAATACTATTTTAGATATGGTGTTGTGTTGTTATAAAGATATTTTTTATGCAGAAAAACCGGATTGGCACATGAAACTTCTTATGCAAGAGGTTCTGAATAATACTATTGGAATAGAACATACTGTAGAAAAATACTTTAGACCCAAGCACCAGCAGGTTAAAAATCTATATAACAAGATTAATCCAAATGCGACTACTGAAGAAACAAATGTGTGGTGTTTCACCTTGCATAGCCAGGTTATCTTCCTTCTACACTTGCAAAAACCAATAAATATTTTGATGAATGGAAGCTGTGATTATGACGAAATATTAAATCAGTCGGTAAAGATGACTGCTCAAGCAATGATACAGGCAGCAAATTTGTCACTTCCAAAAAGAATTCAGAATAACCAAATAGATATTAAAAGTTACGAGGTATAAAAATGAGAACAGCAAAGTTATTAATGATTGCTCTATTGGGTGTATATGCAAGTAGTTATGTTTATGCGGAAGAGAGTAAACCATATGTAAAACTGGTTAAATCAGAGGTAATAAGCCAAGGAGAGGAAGGGGAGAACAGAAAATTTCCTGGAAAAGTTCGGGCTGTAAAAAGAGTGAATATGGCCTTCCAGGTGCATGGGATATTAAAAGAGCTTAATGTGAAAGAAGGGGAAAAGGTTAGTAAAGGGCAAGTGTTAGCCCGTTTGGATGAAAGAGATTTTAAGAATAACCTCGAAGCGACTCAAGCGACATTAAAAGAGGTAAGGCTTAATTACGAACGTAGTAAAAAATTATATAAACAACAAGTAATCCCAAAGGCTAAATATGATGAAGTAAAAGCAGCCTTGGATGCGCTTGAGTCAAAGACTAGAATACTAGAAAAGCAATTAGATGATACCAAGTTAATTGCTCCATTCAGCGGAGTTGTTGCGAAGAGATACGTGCAGAATTTTGAAAACATAGCGGCAAAATCACCAATACTAAGCCTGCAAGATAACTCTGGAATAGAGGTAGTAATCCAGATTCCAGAATCAATAATGATAAAAGGGGTCGAGAAAAAATTTAATTCTTCAATAGTGGTATTTGATGCAGCACCAAAAAATAGTTATCCGGCACAATTAAGCGAAATTAGTACTGATGCGGATCCATATTCGCAAACCTATAGCGTAGTTTTAAAACTAAATAGTCCAGATGATTTGAATATTTTGCCAGGGATGACAGCTACAGTGGAGGTACAAAATGAAACTAGTAGTGAAGATGTAAAGATAACTGTTCCACTTGCTGCAATATTTGCTGATGTTAATAACAATAACTACGTGTGGAGAATTAATACCAAAAATACCCTGGAAAAAATTAGAGTATTTATCGGCGAAATCAAGGGTAATAGGGTTGAAGTTAAATCAGGTGTTAATGAAGGAGATAAGCTAGTTGTTGCCGGAGTAAACCTTTTAGAAGAAGGTGAAAAAGTTAGAGAACTGAAGAAGTAGGAGGCAACGATGGATATAGCAGCATATACGATAAAAAATAAGGTTGTAACTTACGTTTTAATAGTTTTGATAATAATAGGCGGTGTGTTTTCCTATCAAAGATTAGGAAGGTTAGAAGATCCTGAATTTACCATCAAAACAGCGGTAGTTTACACACAATATCCGGGAGCTACCCCTACAGAGGTAGAGGAAGAGGTTACTGAAAAAATAGAAACAGCAGTACAACAACTTAAACAGATCGATAAAGTTAGGTCGTTATCAAAGTCAGGTCTTTCAATTGTTTTTGTTGATATGAAAGATAAGTATGATAAAGATACAATACCGCAAGTATGGGATGAATTACGTCGCAAGGTAGATGCTGCACAAGCAAATCTTCCCCAAGGAGCAAAAAAATCAATAGTTAATGATGACTTTGCCGATGTTTATGGGGTTTTTTATGCGATAACCGGTGAAGATTATTCTTATAAAGAACTAAAAGATTTTGCAGACGAGCTTAGAAAAGAGGTGCTATTAGCACAGGATGTAGCAAAAGTTGAAATTAGTGGTGATCAGATAGAAGCTGTATTTGTTGAATTATCAAGATCAAAGCTAGCTCAATTAGGGGTGAATCCTGCAGTAATATTACAAACACTAAATCAACAAAATATAGTTAGTGACGCCGGTAAGATAAGTGCTGGTGATGAACATATCAATCTTAGAACAACAGGTGCATTTGAGTCAGTAGAAGAGATCGGTGAATTAATGATTCCAGCTGGATCATTGGATAAATTAGTTTACTTAAAAGATATTGCTGAGCGCATATATAAGGATTATTACACTCCTGCTCGAAGCTATATCAAATTCAATGGTGAAAAGGCCTTAGGTTTTGGGGTGTCGACCGTACCTAGTGGCAATGTTGTTGTTATGGGTAAAGCAGTAAAGGCCAAGATTGAAGAATTTAAAGAAAATATTCCCGTTGGTATAGAACTTAGCAAGATATCATTTCAGTCAGAAACAGTTGAAAAAGCAGTAGACGGATTTATAACAAATTTATTCGAAGCTTTGGGGATTGTAATTCTATTGCTGGTGGTATTTATGGGGTGGCGCGAGGGCGTATTAATTGGATTAATATTGCTGTTAACCATTCTTGTTACATTTATCTTTATGGATAATATGGGTGTTAGTTTACAAAGAATATCATTGGGCGCACTTATTATTGCACTTGGGATGTTAGTAGATAATGCGATTGTGGTGGCTGAAGGTATAGTAATAAAGATTGAAGGGGGGATGGATAAAACCGAAGCGGCAAGCAAGACTGTTAAAGAAACAAAATGGCCATTATTAGGTGCCACATTTATAGCTATTTTGGCTTTTGCAGCTATTTCGTTATCGAACGATTCAACCGGTGAGTTTTTAGGGTCGCTGTTTAAAGTTATATCTGTGTCGTTATTGATGAGCTGGGTGTTGGCAATTACGGTTACCCCGCTATTGTGTGTAGTTTTCCTACAAGACGCAGAGCATATAAAACAGAGCCATTCAAATAAGTTTTATGATGCATATAGGTGGATATTAAAGTTTTGCCTAAGGTTCAGAATATTATTTCTAGGCTTGTTATTAGTAGTGCTGTTCGCATCATTTTATGGTTTTGGTAAGGTTGAAAAGAGCTTTTTCTCTGATTCAAGTAGGCCTCAATATCTTGTAGATATTTGGTTACAACATGGAACCCATATTGATAAAACAGCCGAAAGATTGAATGAGATAGATCAATATATCCGTAAATTGGATGGTGTGGAATCAACGGTACAGTTTGTAGGTAAGGGAGCAACCAGATTTATTCTTACCTATTCGCCGGAAGAAGCAGATGGTAGTTATGGGCAAATATTGGTAACAGTTGATGATTATCATCGTATTAAAGATCAAATGAAACAGGTAGAGGAATACATACAGCAGAATCATTCCGATATTCAAAAGCAACTAAGAAATTTTGTGTTAGGCCCTGGATCAGGATCAAAGATAGAAGCTCGTTTTAGTGGTCCAGACATAAAGGTATTACGGGAATTGGCAGGTCAGGCAAAACAGATTATGGGAGCTGATTCTAATGCCAAGATAGTTAGAGATGATTGGCGGGAAAAGGTAAAGGTTGTAAAGGTTGATATGGCTGAAGCAAAAGCCAGAAATGCAGGTATAACAAGAGCTGATTTGAATGGCGCTCTTAAGTGGACTTTTGATGGAACAATATCTGGTGCATATCGAGAAGGTGATGATATTGAACCAATAATTGTCAGACCGCCAGAGCACGAAAGAAAAGGGTATGACGAACTAAAGAATATACATATCTATAGTTCAGTCACGAATCGCCATATTCCAATTGAGCAAGTTACTGATAAGATCAGTTTAGAATGGGAAGATGAACTGATAAAACGGCGTAATCGTAAAAGAACAATAACAGCTATGTGTGATCCAAAGGTTGGTAACGCCAGTGTGTTATTTGCAAGATTAAGGCCTCAAATAGAAGCTATTGAAATACCGCCAGGGTACGAAATGGAGTGGGGTGGAGAATACGAAAATTCAAAAAGAGCAGAGAAAAAGCTGATGGCAAAGGTACCAATAGCTTTTACCCTGATGTTTTTAATATCCGTATTTCTGTTTAATACAATAAGACACCCGATAATAATATTCTTAGGGCTTCCGTTATCCGTGATAGGTATAGCATGCGGATTATTACTATCAGGTGTTCCATATGGATTTATGGCTCTGTTAGGGTTCTTGAGCCTTGCAGGAATGTTGATCAAAAACGAAATAGTGCTTTTGGATCAAATAAATATAGAGATGAATGAGGGGAAGGCCCCTTATCGGGCGGTATTGGATGCGTCAGTAAGTCGTGTACGCCCTGTAGCGATGGCCGCATTTACAACCGTATTGGGTATGGCTCCACTGCTATTGGATCCGTTTTTCATTGGAATGGCAGTGACCATAATGGCCGGACTAACTTTTGCTACGGTATTAACTCTGTTAGTGATTCCTGTTTTATATGCAACATTTTTCCGGGTAAAACCAGATCCAGAAGAGGTATAAAAATGAAATTGAGATATTTAATATTAATTGCAGTATCATTGTATATGACTTCTGGTTATGCAGAAAATTTACAACAGGCATGGGATATTGCACTACAAAGTAATCCATTGATTAATGCCAGTGAAAGAAATGTTGAGTCGGCACAGATAGGAGTTGAAGGGGCAAAGACGCAAAGAATGCCTTCTGTTGTAGGAAGTGCAGGATATACATGGCTTGATCATCCACAGGTATCTGTAGCAAGAGGGGCTGAGATGCAGGTTAGTGAAGACAGGATGCTTAGCTATGGCGTTAATATGAGTCTGCCTATATATACTGGTGGATATATCTCTGGATCTGTAAAAAATGCAGAGATTGGATTAAAGATAGCCGAAAATGATAAAGAACAGTTGGTAAATACAATAAAGCTAAAAGTTGCTGAAAGTTATATCAACATCCTTAGAACTCAACGATTAATGGTGGTTGCAGAGACAAGGTTGGATAGTCTTGAGCAGCATCATAAAAATGTTGAGCAGTTGTTGAAACAGGAAATGGTAGCCAAGAGTGATTTATTATCGGTTCAAGCTTCTTTAGCAGATGCGAAACAATCACTATTGCAGGCGAGAAATGCCAATGAGCTTGCTATAGCTCAATATAACTATTTGTTGGGTAGAGATCTTGAAAATGTATCTGTATTAGAAGATGTGGATCATGCAGAGATAAGTGGAAGTTTAGTAAGCTTTATTAATCAGGCGCAAAAAAGCAGAACAGAGTTAATAAAGGCTAAAAGACAAAAAGAAGCTCTGCAAGCCAATATTGATATGGTATCTTCTGCAATAAAGCCCTCGGTAGCCCTTAATACCGGCTATAAATATCAGGAAAATAGCTTTACTAAATATGAAGGGCAGTGGTCTGCAACCATTGGTGTACAGTGGAAATTGTTTGACGGTGGTCAAAGCGGTAAAAAGAAAGCAGAATTAATGAGGCAGATATCTGCGATTGATGAACAGATAAATGATTTAAAAAACAGAATTACGCTTGAGGTACGTTCTGCCTGGTTAAAGATGAATGAAACCAAGCTAAGGATTGCAACTGTTAAAGAAGCGGTTTCACAATCTGAAGAAAGTTTACGAAACATTAAGGCAAAATATGCTGCCGGGATGTCTACTCATACCGAAGTGCTGGATGCGGAAGCACTCAGAGAGCTTAGTAGTAGCAACTACTGTAATGCAAAGTATGATGCAGCTCTAGCCAGAATCGAACTAAAACATGCTGTTGGGGCTTTGTAACTTATATTTTTATTCCCCCGCTTTTAACGATCAACAGGGTTGAGTCTTTGATTTTTATTCTTTTTATTAAGAATCAATAGGCAATCGATCCTTGTTGATTAAGACTCTCCAATATTTTTAGTCTGAGGTAGCCAGACACACTTTTTGGGACGGTATCTCTATTTTACGAAGAAGATGATCTTGCGGAACAAGTTCATCTATGCAGACAACCTCTAAAGAGGATTGGGTTTGAGGTCTTTCGTTTTAGCATACCCCATTATAAAAAAGTCCTCGCATATCTGCGAGGACTTTGTCAGCAGTCTGAATTGGGGGTAAAAATTACCCCCAATAATGAAAATAAACAGACATATTCAATTTATTTATGCCCGTGTCCATGCCCATGCCCATTTCCATTGTTTTGAACAGGCACGGAAAGCATTAGAGCTCTGACCATTACACGGCCCTGGGGTTTCCATACATCTTTTTGATCACCTTTGAACCAAAGAGTTGTACTTTTCGCATGATCTTCAATATTTTCTGGGTTTGGAGCAACTTCCAGAATAGTGAACTCATTACCAGTTGCATGATAAGTAACTTCACCTCTACCTTCCCATGGGTGACCAGCATAAACGTCATCGCTTAGCATGGTTTGAGTATTGTAAAGTGTTACAGGTTGAATACCGTCTGCAACAGGTTGCTCTGATCCTTCATATAAGTTAGGGAACTCTGTATATTTATTGCCACTTTGGAATAGAGTCCAATCATTACCCGCCATACTATATAAAAAAGTCCCATTTTTAGCGTAATACTCATAACCTTTGTATTCCATATGCCATGGACCATTTGTGCTATCACGATGTAAAGGATCAAGTAATGTTTCTACAGGATCATGAAGAACATTTGAAAAATAGAGATCTGTTTCAAGAACTGCTGGTTCACCATGTGCCATTTCAAGGATGCCGCCACATCCACAAGTACATAGTGGTTCTGTTGGAATAGGTTTGCCGGCAAGTGTACCGCCTTGAGTGTATACATAGAACTTAAGGTCTTTATTATGTTTTTTAATAGGTTTATGGTTGAAAGTAACTTTTGGTCTCCACCAATCACCAAGATGAATAAAGGCATAGTCCCATGCTTGAAGAATGTCGCCATCTTTCAAAATTAACTGTTTAACCGGTTCATCATGATGTTTGTAGATAACGATCATTCCCCAAGAAGCAGAACCAAGACATGAATTGTATTCTGCACTTCCTGCTGGGTTATCGACATAGTTATCTGCATCATTAGCACTTAGATCAACTTTTTCTGGTGGATAAACCTTAACATTAATATCACCAGCTAGATTTTTAAAATAATTTGTTACGTCAAGTCTATTACCCCAATGACCAGTAGCGGTGCGGAATAGAGTTCCAAACTTTGCAGTAAATACCTTGCTACTAATTACTGAATCAGAACCAACGTGAGTTTGACCGTCTGGCTGGTCTTCAGCGTTATCAAATGGTCCTAGTAGTTGACCATCAACCTCAAAACTGATGTGGTTGCTTTTTACATCTTCAATTGTATTAAGGTTATCAGGAGTGAAGTCGTTAAACGTCATACCATATTTTTCTATTCCATCAAGATTGATAGAACCACCGTAATATAAAAATGCATATTTAACTTTAGCACCGGCAGGTATTGATAATGTTGCCTCGGTTGGGGTGGTTTGAACTCTTGGGTGGGAATCAGGATTTTCATCAGATCCGATAGCCAAGTGGTTACCTGTAAAGGCAACACCATATTTTCCAGTTATATCGAGAGCTGTTGACATGTTGCCTGCTTCTTCAGCATTCTCATATGGTTCAACATATATGCCAGCTGAATCTTCGGCAAATATGCTAATACTGAAAAACATTAAGAGTATAGTCGTGAGTAATTTCATATTATCGTCCTAGTATTGTTATTGGATAATTGTTTTTGTTGGAAACAAACGGTTAATACTGAAAATTTCCAAATGCAATATCCGATTTGTAAAGTGGAACATTTATTATTGGGGTAAACTAATTGGCTTGATACTCCTTCTGCCTAATTTAGTATCTTCCATGAAATCAATAAGTTTCAAATTATTACACAAAAAACCTACTGATAAAATATGAAAGACGCAAAAATCATATGCCTTTTATATGGAAATATGACTAATAAACCAAATAATTAAAAACTAATGTTTGGTTTTGAAGATCATAAATCAATTATTTTAACTTTCAAAGTATATATACCTTAATAATACGGACAAAATGTTAAAAAAAAGAACTGTGCGATGTTTCCATTATGAAATAAAACACATTTTTGAAAAAATAATCGGCAAGATAAGAAAATAATGTGTGTGTATGTATTGTAAACCAGCATAAATCGCAACCAATAAGTTTGTTATGTAATTTACATACCTATATGTATGTAAAAGCAATAACGATTATGTAGTTCGATAATCATTACATATGAAAACTATGCTTTTTATTTGTCTATTTCGCCTGTTTTTTTGTTCAAATCCAGCAAATTATGCCCATAAACAGATTTTGATTTTAGGTCATTTACAATAACCATACCAACTCCTTGAATGGTTGAGTTGATAATAACATGCTCGTATTTGCCGCCTTGCATTTGGTAGACGTGATTTACATTGCCCTCGGTACAATCGAATTCTTCAAAATCTTCTGCTGGTATTTTTTCTACATAGTCCCAAAAATCAAATAGAGGTTCTGCACCTTCTTCAGCCTTGGTTGGTTTGTTGATGGTCGCTTGAAATTCTTTTTCGGTTAATTTTCTTGTATTCATAGTTCTCTGAATTAATTAAGTTTTTAGTTATAAATTATTTATCCTTGGGGTCAATACCATAACCTTTAAGTTTACGATAAAGGTTGGTACGTTCTACACCGATTCTTTTTGCTAATTGGCTGACTCCGCCTGGGTAATTTTCTAACTGATATAAAAGATATTCCTTTTCAAAGTTATCACGAGCTTCTTTTAGGGGAAGTTCAAATAGTGCAGATGATATATTGCCTTGGATTTCTGGTTGGACAGGGTCATCGCCAAGAATCTTTTCGATCTCTTCCAAAGAGATCTCTTCATCGCTGCCAAGAATGAGAAGACGTTGTACCATATTCTTTAGTTCGCGGATATTTCCTGGCCATAAATAATTTCTAAGCTTATTTTGTGCAGCAAAGCTAGCCTTACGATATTTGAGACTATCTTTCCTTACAAATAGATCTATATAGTATTCAAGCAATTCTAGTACGTCATCCTGATGTTCACGTAAAGGGGGGATGTGAATCGGCACCACATTCAGTTGATAATAAAGGTCATCGCGGAAACGTCCACTTTTTACCTCTTCAGCAATATCTAACCGAGTTGCGGCTACAACACGTACATCAATTTCGGTTGGCTCACTAGCGCCAATCCTAATAATTTTGCCGCTTTGCAGTGCACTTAATAAGCGAATCTGGGTTTGCATGTCCAGATCAGTAACTTCATTAATAAAAAGGGTGCCGGTATTTGCTTGCTCTAATAGCCCATAGATAACTTTTCCATCTTCATCTTTACCGAATAATTCAGTATTGGAATTTTCCTTGGTTAGTGTACCTGCCGCTACTTCAATGAATGGAGCATCTTTACGTAGGCTCAGGTTATGTAGATAGCGAGCGAAACTTGCTTTTCCTGTTCCAGCCTCTCCGGATATCAAAACCCAGGTGTCATGGTGCGCAATTTTTTTAATCTGTTTGCGTAATTCTTGCATCACTTCACTACGACCAATTGGTTCATCAAGTGGTATCAAAAGCTGTTTTAGATCGGTATTTTCTCGTTGCAGCTTGGCATTTTCCAATGCTCTTTCTACGGTTAGTAAAAGTTTTGCAATTGAAAGTGGTTTTTCGATGAAGTCGTAGGCGCCAAGTCTGGTTGCCTCAAGAGCATGCTCAATCCTACCATGCCCAGACATCATAATAACTGGACAGGGTAGACCGCCGTTTTCGGACCATTCCTTTAATAGGGAGATGCCATCTAGGTCAGGCATCCAAATATCTAAAAGAATTAGATCGGGCTTATGATTACGCAGTTTCTGTTGTGCTTCTGCTGCATTTGCAGCCGAACCTACGGTAAATCCTTCGTCATCCAGTATTTCACAAAGTAAAGTTCTGATATCTGGTTCATCGTCGACTATCAGAACGTAAGGTGTGCTCATGATTGTGCTCCTGAATCATTAATTTCTGGTGCTGGTAGATTTATTGAGATTTCTGCTCCACCACCTGTGCAATTTTTAGCATATATCTTACCACCATGTTCTTCGATAATCTTTTTCACAATAGGCATTCCAAGGCCGGTTCCCTTTTCTTTGGTGGTGACGTATGGTTCAAAGATATGCTCCAAAACACCTTCAGCAAATCCAGGGCCATTATCAAGAATAGTAAAGTTGATATAAGTATACCCCTGCTTTTCATAGGTGCTTGCATTGATAGTTAATTTGAGGTGTTCATCGGTTTTGGGCGCAGATAGTAGTGATTCAACCCCGTTGCGGATGAGGTTATTAAATACTTGGCGCATTCTGCTGGCATCTGCTCTAATTATTGGAAGATTATCATTATTATTAAAGGTAAATTCGATCTCGTTATTGGCACTGGTAAATAGGTCTAGTACCTCACTTACTATAGTATCGATATGTATATTGGAAGGTTTACTAGCTGGTGAACGGGCATAATCTGCAAATTCATTCACCATCTCTTTCATGGTATCAACTTGTGAAATGATGGTATTGGTGGCACGATCAAATAGTTCGGCATCTTCGGGAGACAGCTTCTTCAGATACTTAAGGCGCAATCTTTCGGTTGCAAGCTGTATAGGGGTAAGGGGATTTTTGATTTCATGGGCAAGACGGCGAGCCACTTCACTCCAGGCTGAATCGCGCTGAGCCTGTACGATACCGGTGATATCATCAAACACGATAACATAGCCATTACGCCCACTTAGTCCACCAGGTATCGAAACTCCATGACACATAATAATTTGTTTTCCTTGTGGACCAAGGTATGTTACCTGTTCGGACCAATCTTCTTGTACTCCGGTAATATTGCGTACCAACATTTCAACGAAGGAATCAAGGAAGGGGTAGTGGTCAGAGATCATGTCTATACGCTCTTCAAGAATCTTATTGATCTCTATCTTAAGGATTTCTTCTGCAGATGAATTAGCGGTACGCACTAAATAGTCCGCGTTTATGGTTAATACTCCCGATCTAAGGTGGCCAAGAACCGTTTCCAGATAAGTTTTTTGGCGTTCAACCTGCTGTCGGCTGTAATTAGCATCATCACGTACCTGGGCAATCTTGCGAGTCATGTCGTTAAAAGATTTTACAAGATAACCAAGTTCACCTTCACCAACAGAAGGCAGCTGACGACTATAGTCACCAGTGGAGATGGCTTGGGTTCCGTCAATTAGAACGCTAACCGGTGCGATGAATCTGCGGGCTGCATAAAAGGCCGCCCAAATAGATGCCAAAATACTTAGACCAAGAACAAGTGAAAGAGTAAGCATGAAGCTGGTTTTAAGAGGGCCGCGCATATAGGTGAGCTGGTTATAGGTATCAAAGGCGTTGGTAATGTCATCGGCTAGGGCATTTATATGTTCAGGGATTGGAAACAGTGCATATAACGCCCACTGTTCAGCTTCAGCGTCTTGTTTGGAAATTGGCACCATAATGCGGATATGAAGCCCTTTTTCTTCAACAGGATCAATACCAATAAAGGGCTTCCCGCTTCTTACTTGAGATAATACCGACTGAGAAGGGGTGTGCGGAATAAAATCAGTAGGGTCTTCTGAGCTGGATGCAACGATACGGGCATTTTTGCCGTAGATAGATAATTCAGAAGATTTTATATCATGACGGATATCGTTAAGGGTAAGTGCCGCAAGCTCTTCTGGAATTGATTCCATAATCTTAGCGCTTGCTTCGACTCGGTGGAGCAGATCTCTGGTACGCAAGTTAATAGATGATCTGGAAAGTTCTATTGAATTTTTAAGAGCTCCCTCAACTTCAACATCAAACCAACTATCGATGCTTTGAGTAAGAAATTTACTTGAAAAATAGAAAACCATAGAGACTGGTACAATAGATAACACAACACATATGACAACCAAACGGATAGTTAATTTTGTACCGATTATTTTTTTACGATATTGGTTTGCGAGTTGATAAAAGTTATAGATAACCAAGAAGGTAAGTAAAAGTCCGAGTCCAACGTTGATGATGATCAGCCATAGATACATATTGCTAAAGCGATCGGAATTTTGGGTTGCGCTACTCATTAGATATAGGGAAAAAAGTAGCATTAAAAAGATAATGATGCGTGGATAAAGCCCACTGCGTTTAGTAGTAAAGGTTGGTTTTCTTACTCTTTTAGTATCCATGTTGCCCAATCACTTTTTAAACGCCAGTTTGATGAGAAATAGGCCGTTGCGCGTAATGGTAGCGGCAAGGCTGAAATATCAAGCCTATTACGAACTCTTATATATAGCTCCTCGTTTTTTGGTAATAGATTTTTATCAACCAAAGGAAGGTCTTTAATTTTTTGAAGAGCTATTAGAATCGTATATAGGCTTGAATAGGATGACTGTTTTCCTGTGTTAAGATTGGTAAGGATATATTGCTGACTTAGTGCGTGATAATTAATTTTAAATCTTTGGTTTAAATCCAGGATAGTAGTGTTCATATACCATGATTCGGTATATACCGAGAATTGAGTTTCCAGAACTATGGCAACGCCGTTGTTTAAGGCTTCTGTGATTGTGTTATTAAGGTTAAATTCCTGTTCGACATCAACCAAAAAGACATTATCAACAAGATGGGTAGCCAGGTTGTTGATAATAAGTTCGCTTTGGCTTTCTTTTGATTTTTCATTGGCAAATAAGAATGTTGCTACTGTGAGCAAAACAAACAATAAAGCCACCTTTAACACTAAAGAGAGCTTATGGTTTCGAAAAGTATTGGTGTATATTACTGTTCCCGTTTGCATATTTTTGCGTAGAAAAATCCATCCATTCCATTGTCATTAGGCAGGATCTGCCTACCGTATTCTTGTGGTTTACCCCAGGTTACATCAATTGGGATATGTTGAGCGCCATGTTTAGTTTTTAGCCACTGTTTTATAAGCATACTATTTTCTTGCTTTAAAACCGAGCAGGTTGCATAAATTAATATTCCGTTGTTGGCAAGAAGCTCCCACATAGAGTCTAGCAGTTTAAGTTGCTGTTGATGTAACTGTTCGATTTCTTTGGAGGTTCGCAGTACTTTTATATCCGGATGTCTTCTGATAACTCCGGTGCCAGAGCATGGAGAATCTAGTAAAATTCGATCAAATTTCCTGCCGTCCCACCACTCTTTGGTTGCTGTAGCATCTGCGGTTATCACTTGCGCTGCAAGACCAAGTCGTTCCATATTATCTTCGATCATATCGGCACGATTTGGTTCCAGTTCAATTGCTACCAGATCAACATCATAATGTTCGAGGATATGACATGTTTTTCCACCAGGGGCGGCACAACAATCTAAGATATGCATATTGGGTTTGATATCCAGAAGATCCATAGCTAGTTGCGCTGCACCATCCTGAACTGATACCAGCCCATCTTCAAAACCAGGAAGGGAAGATACGACCACAGCTTTTTTTAGTACCAGGGCATCTGAAGAAACTGGGTGGATATCAAATTCAATTTGAGCTTCTTTAAGTAGTAGTTTGTATTCTTCGAGATTGGTTTGGCGCTGATTTATTCGAATTACCATAGGAGCGCGTTGGTTGGAAGCATCAATAATATCCTTCCATTCTTGCGGCCAGTCTTTTTGGCAGGTTTCAATCAGCCATTGTGGAAAGTTATACCTTGATTCAGGCGAGTTATTCGCCTTGGATACCATTTTTGATGTATTACGTAATAAGTTACGTAGTGATGCGTTAATAAGTCCAGTGGCCCAATTTTTTTTGAGAATCTTGGTTGCCTGTACCGTTTCCGATACCGCAGCATGATCTGCTGTGCGCATCTGTAGAATCTGATAGCAGCCGATCAGAAGCAGGGCGTGAATATCGTAGTCTTTATTGCGTAACGGTTTTTTTAGAAGCTGTGTCGCAACGTTTTCCAGTTGGTAATAATGGCGCATAACCCCGAAGCAAAGCTCTTTGGTAAAGGCTTTATCTGCTGGAGAAAGTGTCTGCATATCATCGCTGTTAAACAATGTGGATAGTGATCCATGATTGTTAAGGAGTTGCGCAATGATCTTAGCAGCAACCACTCTGGAGTTTGCTGTATTTTTAGGGGTTGTAGCATTCATCCGAGAATGGTTCCGGGATCAATGCTATGGGCATTAACAAATGCAGAAATATCAGTTTGTTTACCGCCAGGTAGTTGGATTCGAGTAACACATACACTACTTGAAGAGCTTCCAACCACTAGTCCGTTCTTGTTACAGCTGATCACTTCACCAGGTTTTGCGTTGGATGTTGTTTCTGATGTTGATGCATTCCATATGCGCATGGTATCACCGTTGAGAGAGGTATGTGCGACAGGCCACGGATTAAAGGCACGAATGGTATCGACAATTTTTTGTGCATCCTGAGACCAGTTAATTTGCGCATCTTTTTTATTCAGCTTGCTGGCATAGGTCGCTAAAGAGCTATTTTGAGGTTTTGGGACAAATCCTGGTTCGATGATTTGATCCAGAGCTTTGATAATAGATTCGCCACCGATTTCTGCCAGTTTATCGTGTAGTGAACCGCCGGTGTCATCTGCGTTAATATCACATTCATCTATGCGGATCATAGCCCCGGTATCTAAACCAGCATCCATTTGCATAATAGTGACCCCGGATTTTTTATCTCCAGCTTCTATTGCGCGTTGGATTGGTGCAGCGCCACGCCAGCGAGGAAGAATAGAGGCGTGGATATTCAGACATCCAAGCCTAGGGATATCTAATACCGCTTGAGGTAGGATCAACCCATAGGCGACAACTACCATTATATCTGCCTCAAAGCTGCGTAATTTATCTTGAACTTCCTGATCTTTAAGTGATTCTGGCTGTAGAACCTCAATGTTATGCTCTAAAGCGTATTTTTTTACCGGGCTTGGAGTTAGTTTTCTTCCTCTTCCGGCAGGACGATCTGGTTGAGTGTAAACAGCACAAATTTCGTGCTTTGAATTTATGAGCGTTTTGAGAGCAGCAACTGAAAAATCAGGCGTGCCAGCAAAAATTATTTTCATCTTTTTGCCTTTTTTAATTTTTCCAGCTTTTTTCTTACCATTTGTCTTTTTAGTGGTGACAAGTAATCAATAAATAATTTTCCATTTAAGTGATCTATTTCATGCTGAATACAGACGGCTAATAGATCTTCGCAATCCATTTGGAACTCTTTGCCGTCACGATCTAATGCCTTTACCGTAACATTTGCTGGGCGATGAATTACAGCAGAGTATTCTGGAACAGATAAACACCCTTCTTCCATCTCTTCTTCACCACTGGAAGCGATAATTTCCGGATTTATAAAAAACATAGGGGAATTTTTTTCATCAGAAATATCAATTACCACAACTCGCTTATGTACATTAACCTGTGGCGCGGCCAGACCAATACCTGGAGCCTCATACATAATTTCCAGCATTTCATCCATTAAATTACGGATGCTGTCATTTACCTCAGTTACAGTTTTTGATTTCTCTTTTAAACGAGGGTCTGGGTAAGTTAATATATCAAGCATTAGAGTCTCTTTTTATGTTTTTCATAAATATAAAATATGATTATATGTACGTAAAATTCCATCACAATTATATATGACAATAATTATGCGGGAAATTTAATAAAAACCGTATCGGTCTGTAATGAAGCCATATATTATTATATAGGATCGGTTGTTGATAGCTAAATTTCTTGATTTTTTGCCAATAATTGAAGAAAAATCAAGAAAATTTCTAAGAAAAGGCTGACACATGGATATTTATTGATAAACTATTTAATAGTACTCCCCAAAAAGGATTGCGATAAGGAACTGTAAATATTATCCATCATCGTTGTGGAATTAAGGTTCTGCTTATCATTTATGGTCTTATTTTACTTATAGGCCTATAATCCTTTTGGTTGATCCCGTTGGATAAGTGATAGCGACACAAAAATAACTAAGGAAGGCATATGATTAAAAAGACTATAGCCGCTGCATTAATAACATTACTGGTTAGCTTTCCCGTATGGGCGCAAGACGTTGAGCTTAAACCAGACCATCCAAAAACTTATGTTGTAGTGAAGGGAGATACCCTTTGGGATATCTCAAGCACCTTTCTACGTGATCCGTGGTTGTGGCCAGAAATTTGGCACGTAAATACTCAGATCGAAAATCCGCATTTAATTTTTCCTGGCGACCTTCTGACTTTGGTTTACATAGATGGTAAGCCAAGATTGCAATTAACCAGAGGTGGCGATGGTAAGCTTTCTCCGCGTATCAGAGAAGTTCCTTTGGATCAGGCAATTCCTGCTATTCCGCTAGATGCAATTCAACAATTCTTATCGCGTCCACGAGCTGTTGATAAAGGGGTTTTAGAGACCGCACCTTATGTCGTAGCTATTGAAGAAAAGAAAGTAATGGCTGGTTCTGGAGATAAGGTTTACGTGCGTAAACTGCCGGACTCAAGTCTTAAAGGGCAGGTGGTTTTCAGAAAAGGTGATCCATATATTGATCCGGATACCAAAGAAGTTCTTGGTTATGAAGCTATATATGTTGGTGATTCAACAGTTGTAGCTCATGCCGATCCAGCAACCGTTTTGATTAATTCTACAGAGATTGAATGCCTTGCCGGTGACAGATTGCTTCCTTCTGAAGAGCGTGTATTGGCCACCAATTATGTGCCTCGTGCTCCAGATAGACAAGTTGAAGGCAGGATTATCTCTGTTTACAAAGGTGTGCGCGTCATTGGCCAATTTAATATCGTTGCTATAAACCTTGGTGAAGATGATGGAATGAAAGAAGGCACTGTACTTGCTGTTTACCGTAAAGGCGAAACTGTTAAAGATAAGTTCAGTGGTGAATGGAATGAAAAGGTTCAATTACCAGATGTTAGAGCTGGTGAGTTGATGGTGTTCAGAACATTTAAAGAGATGAGTTTTGGCCTTATTATGAGAGCAGAAAGGGATATGGCAGTATTGGATATAGTTAAGAACCCATAGCCATCAATCTTAAAATAGTTATACTAAAGCCGGCAACATTGTTGCCGGCTTTTTTTAAGCTACTTAGCTTGCTTATTCTGTGTTAAAAAATGGGGAAAAACTTGAATAAAACAAACTTAGAAAAGCTAAAAGCATATCTTTTTTTGAGTAGGGTGCCGGGAATTGGTGCGCGGCGTCTCGGAGTGCTTTATGACTTTTATGAAGACGTTACCAATATTATAGAGGCGCCACGAGCCGAATTATTGCAGGTTGGTATTCCGGAAAAGATAGTAAATCAGATTAAAAAACCTAAATGGGATGAGGTTGAAAAAGATCTTGAGTGGCTTGAAGGAGAAAATAATCACGTAGTTACCTTTGATGATGAAGAATATCCATTGATGTTAAGGGAAGAGGTGTCTGCTCCTCCAGTCCTTTATGTATGTGGTGACATACGATTATTTAATCAGCGTCAAATAGCTATGGTGGGCAGTCGGAATGCTTCTGCTTATGGTAAGCAGGTTGCATATGATTTTGCGGCAGATTTTTCTCATAGTAAGATAATAGTAACAAGCGGTTTAGCGCTTGGGATTGACGCTTCAAGCCATAAAGGAGCATTAACCGGAGAGGCCGGGACCATAGCAGTAACAGCTACTGGTTTAGATAGGGTTTATCCTGCAAGGCATAAGGAATTAGCACACCAGATAGCCGAAAATGGTGCCTTGGTTTCAGAGTTTCCATTAGGTACCCCGCCAAAGACGGAAAATTTCCCACGTAGAAATCGAATAATTAGTGGAATGGCTGCAGCAACCCTTGTAGTTGAGGCAGCTAAAAAAAGCGGTTCTCTAATTACCGCACGCTATGCTATGGAGCAGGGCAGAGAGGTTTTTGCAATTCCTGGATCAATAAATAATCCTTTATCAAAAGGATGTCATGAACTTATCAAGAATGGGGCTAAGTTGGTTGAAACAGCTGATGACATAATCAGTGAGATTGGATCATTATTTTTAGTAACAGATAAAAAAAGTATAAAAAAACCAGAGTCGAAATTAGATCATGAATACAATGATTTACTGGAACAAATAGGCTATGAACCAACTTCTGTGGATCTTTTAGTAGAAAAAACAGGATTGACTCCTGATGTTATTTGTTCCATGCTGCTAATATTAGAGATGGATGGACTTGTAGAGTCCGGAGCTGGTGGTATATATAACAGGATTAGGTAAGATCTGGTTATGAAGCAAGATATGATAGAGATGTTGGTTTATCTATGTGAAAATGGCTTCACAAATGCGATCGAATGCGCAGATGATGTAGTTGAACCAGAAAGAGCCGAACCTGACGAGTATGAACTATCAGCGCCGCCGTATCCTGATGGCAGTGAAAAGAAGATATTTAAAATATTGGCTGATCAGCCAGATTCCCAACGAGTATTTACAGGTGATGAGCTGGAACATATTAGTCCAGAGGTGCGAAGCTATATCCTATTGCTAAGTAATATCGGTGTGTTAGATCATGAACAGCGAGAAATGGTGATAGAGTATCTTATGGAAGTTAATGATCCTCTTCCAAATTTAGATGATCTTAAGTGGGCGGTTATTATGTCTTTATGTTATGAGCCGATGAAAGAGGCGCTGGATTCACTTCCAGAGACAGCTTTCGTAGGCGACCTGTCCGAAGTTTGGCACTAAAATTTTGGTATATTTCTCCAATATCTTTGTTGCAATTCGTTAAAAAATGAGTCGCCTACAAATTAGTAGGCTCAACATCTTTTTACCGAATTGCGCCGCGATCTTGGAAAAATACTCACAATATTAAAATTTCTGCATACATGACGTTTTTAATAATTTCGTAGTTATTAGAAAATATCTAAAAATTACGAACTCTCTTTTTAGAAAAATCTATATAATTATTTCTTAGAAAGTTACAATCTCTCTATGAATACTTCCCCTGAAAAATGTCCCCGTTGTGGATCAAACTTGGTTAAGCGTAGTGGAAAGTTTGGTGATTTCTTTGCCTGCTCGGCTTATCCCAAGTGCAACTACACGGTAACGGCAGAGCCAAAACCGCAACAAGATATTGTGCATGGAAAGAGTTGCCCTGTGTGTGGTGGGAAGGTGGTTGTGAGAGATGGCGAACATGGCAGATTTTTTGGCTGTGATAATTTTCCAATTTGTAAGTGGTCTGCCTCTTCTCTCGCCCCCAAGGCCAAAGAGTTCGATTGCCCTCAGTGTTCAGTTGGGGTATTGAAGAAAAGATTAAGTAAGAAAGATAAAGAATTTTGGTCTTGTTCAAATTTTCCAAATTGCGATTATACTTTGCCTAAAGAACCTTTTGATCGTGCATGTCCTCATTGTGCATGGCCAGTAACCATGGAGAAGGTTACCAAACGTAAGGGTAGGGAGCAGGTGTGTCCCAAATGCAAGCGGACTTTCCCTTTGTAACTTATAAGTTGTTGTTTGGCTGTATCGGTTTTCTTTTAGTTGTTTAATAGCATTAAAGGAATAATAATGAGTTCCCATATCAAATGCGTAATTGCACGTAAGGCCTTGGAACAGGGTGGAGTGATTGCTTATCCGACTGAGGCTGTTTTTGGTCTTGGTTGTGATCCAATGGATCGTGAAGCGGTTTTTCGCATATTAGATCTTAAAGAACGTCATGTTAAACATGGTATGATTCTTATAGCATCAAGTATTAATCAGTTGGTTGATTATATCGAGCCATTGAAAAACTTAGGTGAATTGCGAGCTAAAGAGATTAGAACCTCGTGGCCCGGCGGCAACACATGGATACTGCCATGTAAGCCAACGGTTCCATATTGGATAACTGGCATTCATAGAACATTGGCAGTAAGGGTTACTGATCATCCGATTGCAGCGAAGATTTGTGAATACTATGGTGGACCTATAGTATCTACAAGTGCTAATGTGCATGGGCGTGAACCAACCCGTACAGTTTTCGAAACCTATAAGGTATTTGGTGACAGTGTTGATTATATTATGCCAGGGGTTGTTGATAAGAATAAAAGCCCGTCGGTAATTCGGGATGGACTCACTGGTAAGGTATTAAGAAACTAGGTTGGTTAATGTTAATATTGCAATTACAGCCAGCCAAACCACAGTGGTTCTGGTAATAAGGTCGCGGGCATCTTTAACCTCTTCTACACCATACTCTTGTTTTTCAACTGATACATCCATCTTAAGGGCTCCTAATCCAGCAGCAAGAAGAATGTTGTGGTTGGAGTTTATCGATGCGTGAGGGATATGAAGCCATGCCTCAAAAGACTCTACAAAACTTCCAGCCATTGCAAATGTAATAGCCGTAAGGCGTGAGGGTATCCAGTCGATAATAAAAACCAATTTATCAATTAAAAGATTACAGTGATGGCCGGTAATGCAGTCATGGTTATTGTAATCACGTAAGATTATGCAGCAGCGATAAGCAAATGCTCCAACAGGTCCTAGTGCCATAAACCAGAATAAGATTGCGAATACTTTTTCATTGGAACCAATAATTAAAGTTTTTACCACCTTTTCGGGTAAGGTTGTTGTGTCGGTCTTGTCATGAGATTCAGGGTTTTCAAATACAAGAGCATTGTAGGCTGCAGAATCGTAATCACCCTGTTCCCATGATTCTATAAAAGGTTCTAACATTCGATCAAAATTGCGTGATCCAAGGCAATAGATTAATACTGCAGCACCGAAGATAAAGGTTGGGATATGATAGAAAACTCCTGAAAGCAGATATTGTATTATTCCGATCATGAAAATTGCTGGAATAAGTATAACTATGGTTTCAACGGTATCGTTTTCTTTTGGCGATACCTTTTTTGTAAGAGTTATTGCCCATTCAAAATATTTTAATAAATGGCTTGGATCAGAATAATAATCAACCGAAGCTACATGTTTACGAAACAAAAACGCAAGTACAATTTGTATGAGTTTCATGAATAGCTTCCTTGTTTACCACTTTAAATTTTTTGTTAGTCTTTTCCAGTCGAAATATGGCCCCGGATCAGTTTTTCTGCCTGGAGCAATGTTGCTATGACCGGTTATATTGCCTTCCTTAATACAAGGATAGTGCGAAATCAGCAAATTGGTAATATTTATTAGTTTTTCGTATTGTTTTTCCGTAAATGGCTCAAAATCAGAGCCTTCGAGTTCAATACCTATGGAAAACTCATTGCAGCGTTCTTTGCCATTAAAGCACGACTGTCCAGCATGCCATGCAGATTCAGTGATTGGTACATACTGAATTATGGAGCCATCACGCCTGATTAATAGATGGGATGAAACCTCAAGGTGAGCAATTTCTTTAAAATATGGATGCGCATCCGGATCAAGACGATTACAGAAAAGATCGGTGATCCAATTGTCGCCATATTGTTGCGGTGGAAGGCTGATATTATGGATCACAATTAATTCAATTTTTGATCCTGTTGGGCGAGGGGAGTGGTTTGGGGATGGCTCATGAGCAATCCCCTCTATCCATCCGTTTTCAGGATCAAGCAACATCAAAAATCGTTTCCAAATGATTCTTGATATAGTTGATGGAAGCGGTCCATAGTAAAACAATGATTTTGCGTGCCCGCAGATGCTATTTTGATCGCACCCATCAAAGAACTGATACGCCCAATGGTGGTCCAGTCATATTGATTAATCAATCCAAAGATTAGACCTGCTCGGTATGAATCGCCGCAACCGGTAGGGTCAATTATTGCTTCAGCATTTGCTGGTTCGATCTCAATCTTTTTACCTTCGGTATAGATAACGGATCCTTTGGCTCCAAGGGTAACTATTAGAGCACTTACCTTAGAGGCAATCTCTTCGGCATTTATGCCGGTTTTATCTACCAGCATCTGGAGTTCATAGTCATTTACGGCTACCCAGGTTGCCTTATCGATAAAATCTAGTAGTTCAGATCCGCCAAACATAGGTAATCCTTGTCCGGGGTCAAAAATAAACGGGATATTATGATCAGCAAATTGTTGAGCATGCTTGATCATCCCTTCTCGACCATTCGGGGAAACGATGCCAATCTTGATATCGTTTTCATCAGGGACATCAGTTTGATGTGTTTCTTCCATAGCCCCCGGGTGGAAGGCTGTGATTTGATTATCATCTTGATCAGTTATGATATATGCTTGAGCGGTGTAGCGATCTTCAATTACTTTTAGTAACGAACAGTCCACACCCTTTTCTTCAAGCCAGTTGTTGTATGGCACAAAGTCACTGCCAACGGTTGCCAAAGGTCTGGAGTTAATTCCGAGAAGTTTTAGGTTGTAAGCTATATTTCCGGCACATCCGCCGAATTCACGGCGCAGCTTTGGAGTTAAAAAAGAAATATTAAGCATATGAACTTTGTCTGGCAGGATGTGGTTTTTAAATTTATCCTGAAAGTTCATGATATTATCAAAGGCCATAGAGCCGCTAACTATTACTGACATATTAGATTACCATTCAAAAATTATTAATGCCCAAGTGATTATTGCCATAGTGATTGCAACAGCTACTGCGGTAGAACCAATGTCCTTCGCTCTACCTGACAGGTGATGGATCTCACCGCCGAAACGATCAACTACAGCCTCAATGGCAGAATTTATTAATTCGATTAAAAAAACAGCGATGACGCTACAAACCAGCAGTATGCGTTCAACTCCATTGTTACCTAGGTATAGTCCAAGAGGGCAAAAAACGATAATTGCAAGAAGTTCGAGGCGGATAGATTCTTCATATTTGTAGGCTGATTTAAAGCCATTCCATGAATAGACGAAGGCCTTTAGGATCCTTCTAATGCCTTTGATTTCATCATTTGCCATGTAGTAGAGTCATTCCCTGATTTTAGTCGCGTAAAAATCATAACATAATGGTGAGTTTCTATGAAATGTTGTGGATAACTACTAGTCATAATTGCAATTTTATTGAGTGCTTATCAAGTTTTTTGCTTAACATTAAGTCAATATATTAAACTGTGAAAAAATGAATAAAAACAATGAAACTCGAGCAAGGTTTGGTATATCGGTATGTGTTTTCAGGGTCTTATAGCTAATTAAGTCCTTTGTCGGAATAGATATTTGTTCTGATGAACTATAATATATGCAGATATATTTTAGACTATTGGGTTAGTAGCTTTACCAGATTATGAAGATTATCGTTTTAGGTGCCGGCCAGGTTGGCCGCTCAGTCGCATACAATCTGACAAATGAGTCGAATGATGTAACGGTGGTTGATACAGATCATGTCGTGCTTCAAGAGCTTAATGACAGGTTGGATATACAGACAGTTGTTGGTAATGCAACTCATCCTGATATCTTGATCCAGGCTGGAGTTGATGATGCGGATATGCTCGTTGCTGTTACTAGCAGTGATGAAGCAAACATGGTTGCATGTCAGGTTGCATATACTTTGTTTCATACCCCAACCAAGATAGCCCGTGTTCGATCAATTGAATATCTGCGCTATCCGGAACTTTTTTCAAATGATGCCTTGCCTGTAGATGTACTTATAAGTCCGGAACAGTTGGTTACAGAATATATCCAAAGACTAATTGAGCATCCTGGTGCTCTTCAGGTTTTGGATTTTGCTGGCGGAAGAGTCAGGCTTGTAGGGGTTAGAGCATTCTTTGGAAGTCCCCTGGTCGGTAAAGAGATTTCAGCTTTACCGGAACACTTGCCAGGGGTAGAAACTCGAGTGGCAGCCATCTTCCGTCGTGGAAAATCAATTATTCCTACTGGCAATACAGTTATTGAAGCTGATGACGAGCTTTTTTTTATTGCCGCAAAAGAATTTATTCAAAATATTATTCAGGAATTACGTCCGATTAATGCTCCTGTTAAACGTATTATGCTTGCAGGAGGCGGAAGTATAGGGAAACGATTAGCCATTGCTCTTGAATCAAAATACCGTATCAAAATAATTGAGTTTTGTGAGGATCGTGCCAACGAGCTATCAAAATCATTACATAATACCGTTGTGTTAAATGGTAATGCTGCTGATGAAGAATTACTGCAGGAAGAGAATGTAGAGGAAGCGGATCTATATATAAGTGTTACCAATGATGATGAGGCCAATATCTTATCGGCTATGTTAGCCAAGAGGATGGGAGCTAAACGAGTAATGTCATTGATAAATCGTCCTGCTTACGTAGATCTGATCCAAGGAGGAGAGGATATTGATATCGCCATATCACCACATATGGCTACTATTGGAAGTTTATTGGCTCACGTGCGTTTGGGAGATGTAGTGATGGCGCATTCATTAAGGCGTGGAGCTGCTGAGGCAATTGAAGCAGTTGCCCATGGTGATCCTGCTAGTTCAAAAGTGGTAGGAAGAACTATTAATGAGATAAAACTTCCTAAGGGGACAACTATTGGTGCTATCGTTCGAGATGATGAAGTGATCATGCCTCATAAAGAAGTGATCATTCAGTCAGAAGATCATGTAATTTTATTCCTTGTCGATAAACGCCGTATTCCTGACGTAGAAAAGCTATTCCAGGTTGGTTTAGCATTTATCTAATGACCTATTAAAGAAATAAGATATGAGATTATCATCCGTACAAAGAATTTTGGGAATACTACTGATGATATTCAGTGTAACCATGGTTCCTCCTATGATGGTTTCCATTTGGACAGGTGATGGGGCTCTTATTGATTTTGTGTATGGTTTTTGCATCACCCTGTTTTTAGGGGCTGCTATTTGGTTCCCGGTGCGTAACTCCAAAGAGCATCTTCGCGTGCGTGATGGATTTCTTATAGTAGTTCTATTCTGGACGGTATTAGGAACTTGTGGTGGTACGCCGTTTATGTTTTCTGATAATCCACACATGAATTTTACTGATGCGGTGTTTGAATCTATCTCGGGAATGACAACTACTGGCGCAACGATTCTTACCAAAATAGAAGGTTTACCAGATTCCATCCTTTATTATCGACAGCAACTACACTGGTTTGGTGGAATGGGTATTATTGTGTTGGCTGTGGCTATTCTACCTTTGTTGGGTATTGGTGGAATGCAGTTATTTAGAGCAGAAACACCGGGTCCCATGAAAGATGCCAAGTTAACTCCGCGAATACGTGATACCGCAAAATCACTTTGGTATGTATATGTTGGGATTACAATTGCATGTGCGCTAGCTTATTGGTTGGCAGGGATGACTTTTTTTGATGCAGTAGGGCATAGCTTTGCAACGGTAGCAACAGGAGGGTTTTCAACTCATACTGATAGTATGGCTTACTTTAATAGCCCAACAATAGAATGGATTTCAATAGTATTTATGATTCTTGCTGGCGCGAATTTTTCGCTCCATTATTTATCGCTTCGTTATCGTTCGATCAAGATTTATTGGAGGGATCCAGAGTTCAAAGTATATTTTGCTGGAACAATTATTATTGCTTTGGTAATTGCAGCAACGCTACTAATAACTAAAACCTATACCGGTGTTCATGATTCGATTCGTGATGCGTTGTTTCATACTGTTTCTGTAGGAACGACTACGGGTTTTGCTACAGCCCCATTTGCAGAGTGGCCAACATTTTTGCCTGTGCTATTGATGTTTGTAGGCTTTGTGGCCGGAAGTTCAGGATCAACAGCAGGTGGTATCAAAACCATTCGCGCTCTTCTTCTATATAAGCAGGGTTGGCGTGAGATTTTACGTATTATTCACCCTAATGCTAAGATATTAGTTAAGCTTGGTAAAGATACCGTCAATGATCGTGTTATTGACTCGGTGTGGGGTTTTTTTGCTATCTACGCAATATTATTCGTAATAATGATGTTAATGCTCATGGCTACCAAGATGAATGTAGGTGGTGAAATGGTCTATATAGATATAAAAACCGCATTTTCAGCAGTGGCAGCATGTATAAATAACGTAGGCCCTGGATTAGGAGGGGTGGCATCCCATATGGCTGATGTGTCTATTCCCGCTAAGTGGATTCTTGCTTTTGCGATGTTGTTGGGGCGTTTGGAGATTTTCACGTTACTTGTAATACTAACCCCAGCTTTCTGGCGTCGCTAATTTTAAAGCTATTGCGCTTGATTATCCTTTGTTGCAAAGATTTAAAAAATGAGTCGCGTACTACTTTGTACGCTCAACATATTTTAACTCTCCGCGTCTTGGCTAATCTATGCTCATGACGCTTTTAAAAAGTAAATTCATCATATCTATTATTCAGGAATAATATCTTTAATATCACCTATATTTTTTATACTCAAACTGGATTACCCCATTTCTTTTAATAAACTTTTTCTTCCCCTTCCGGACGGCTTTTAAAACGTTTATAGGTCCATTGGTATTGGGCAGGAATCTTTCTCACTTCTTCTTCAATGGCTTTATTTAATTCGGTTGCAGATTCAACAAGATCTTTTGAATAAATGTTTCCCTCGATCTTTTTGAAATAAATCTTATATCCTTTGGCCAAAGGTAATCTTTCAACATACGTAATATATACAGGGGCTTTGGTTTTAGCTGCGAAACGGGATAATAGAATCATGGTTTTTGCCTGCACGCCAAAAAAAGGAGCGAATACTCCTTCGCCACTAGAAGGATCCTGGTCTGGTAATATGCCCAATGCCATTCCTTGTTTTAGAGATTGAAAAAGTTGGCGTACACCAGAATTATCTGCGGGGACAAGTTTTGCACTTGTGCGCTCTCTTGCGTTGATCATTATGGCATCCAGTTCAGTAATATGTGGTTTGCGATAAAGATAACAACACGGAAATTTTTCTGCGCAGTAAAGGCCAACAATTTCCCATTGTCCTAAATGTGGAGCAGCTAATATAAGTCCATTGCCTAACTCGAAATCTTTGGTGATTGCATCCAGTCCATCGTGAGCGATTATTTTATCTAATAGTGTTTTGGGATTTCTGAACCATACGTATCCAAATTCACAAGCGGTTTTGCAGTTTTCAATCAAAGTCTTGCGTAGCAATAGGTTAATTGCATCTTGATTTAGCTCTGGGAAAGAAAGTTGCAAATTAATGTTAGTGGTCGATTTTATATTAGATGGTAATAAAGAAAGAAAGCTGCCTATAACAAAAGCAAGACAGTGGATAATCCATAGGGGGAATATTGAGATAACACGTAAAAAAAGTATAATGCTTTTGGCTTTCATAGTGTGTTAGGCATGTTGTCGTAAGGCATTAATTTTACAGGGGATCTGTTGTATATGATTACGAGAGAATATATCATATAAAAATAGATAATAAAAACTTAATAAAAATGTAAAGGTAAAAACTTGACTGACAAAGATATGGAGTGTAAAACTATATGATCAACAATTAGTTGGTTTTTGTATTTTAAATGCATTGATGCCGGTAATGTTGGTCACGAAATGCAAGGAAGGCATAAAAATTAAAAGGATAGTTCATCTAAGGATGTTCAAGGAGATATAAAGATGGATTGGAAAGTGCATACGGAAGATATGGTCAGCAAATGGACCGATATGCAGAAAAAGATGTGGGATAACTGGTTAGAGGCAGTAAAAGGTTTCGGCCAGAATCAACGCACAGAAATGTGGCAAGCCGATTACAAAAAAAATCTTGAAGCGTGGGAGCGGTCTGTAAACAAGGCTCTTGAAGGGCAGGTTGAATGGACTACTCGTTGGGTTGATCAAGTAACAACAGAAAATAATACACCTGAAGTTGTTACAAAGTGGGCTCAACAGGTTCAGGACATGATGAAAGGTTGGACTGAAGCTCAGTCGCAACTTTGGAGCGCTTGGTTTGAAAGCGTAAAAAATCTGGACCCTTCACAAATTGCATCGAATTGGGATACTGAAGGTCAGCAAATTCTGACTGCTTGGCAAGAAGCAGCGCAAAGAGCTCAGGAAGCTCTTCAAGAATGGTCAAAAAACTCACCTTTTAAAAATATGAAATAGTTTCAATTGCTATTTATATAAATAAGAGATATAAAAGCGGCCTTTGATGGCCGCTTTTTTGTGCGGAGCTAAAATAGCTGGAATAAAAGATGATTGCTTTGATACAAAGAGTAAAGCATGCCCAAGTGGTTGTTGATGGCGATACCGTAGGTAAGATTGAAAAAGGTATTTTGGCACTGGTAGGTGTACAAAAAGAGGACCATGATAAATCTGCAAAACGCCTTGCGGAGCGTGTGGCCAATTATAGAATTTTTCCCGACGTAGAAGATAAGATGAATCTTAGTCTCAAAGATATTGGTGGTGAGATCTTGCTGGTTCCGCAATTTACCCTTGCAGCAGATACTAAGAAAGGTAACCGGCCAAGCTTTGCCAGCGCCGCTGCGCCAGCACATGGAGAGCGATTGTTTAAGCACTTTTGTACTTGTATGCAGAGTATAATGGATGAGATTGGCGGTGAGATTCAGACTGGAATTTTTGGTGCAGATATGAAAGTTTCAATATTAAATGACGGTCCGGTAACTTTCTGGCTGGAAACCTGAGCAATACCCTTGTATGCTATACTTATAAAGCGACAAAAATCAGAGAAATATTAATGGCTAAACGAATTGCGAAGCTGGATCGCAAAACCCTGGAAACAGACATTACTGTTGAGATAAATCTTGATGGTTCAGGTATTGCTGAGCTTTCCAGTGGAATCCCATTTTTTGATCACATGTTAGATCAAATATGCCGTCATGGCCTTATTGATATAAATCTTAAGGCAAAAGGCGATCTGGAAATTGATGCTCACCACACAGTTGAGGATATTGGTATTGCATTAGGGCAAGCTTTTTCTCAGGCGATTGGTGATAAAAAGGGAATAACGAGATATGGGCACTCATATGTGCCTTTGGATGAGTCTCTTTCCAGAGTGGTTATTGATTTTTCCGGGCGTCCTGCTTTGGAATATGCCGTTGATTTTCTGCGTCATGAAGTAGGCGGTATAGATACCGACCTATTCAGAGAATTCTTTCAGGCATTGGTAAATAATGCAGCAATAAATCTGCATATCGATAATATTCGTGGTACCAATGGTCATCATATTGCTGAAACCATCTTTAAGGCATTCGGCAGGGCCGTTCGCATGGCAATCACTCTTGATCCGCGTTGCGAAGGCATCACTCCATCCACTAAAGGTAGCTTATAGGATCAGCGTAGGTTTCCAATGTCATCTATTGCAGTAATTGATTATGGTATGGGCAATTTGCGCTCAGTAGCAAAGGCTCTGGAAAAGGTTGCCGTGGGGCAAACCGTTCTTGTAACTCAGGATGCAGATAAGATTTATAATGCAGATCGTGTTGTCTTTCCCGGTGTAGGGGCAATGAAAGACTGCATAAGTGAATTACAGCGTCTGGAACTGGATCAGGTTATTAAAAGTGTTGCCGATACAAAACCGCTGCTTGGTATTTGTTTGGGAATGCAGGGTCTTTTAGATTCAACTGAAGAAAACGGAGGTTCGTCAGGATTAGGAATTATTCCTGGCAAGGTGATACGTTTTGATGATCCGTTGATCGACAAGGCAAGTGGGCAAAAATTAAAGGTTCCGCATATGGGTTGGAATCGTGTCGAACAGGTTACAGATCATCCGCTTTGGCAGGGTATAGAAGATCTGAGCAGATTTTATTTTGTGCATAGCTATTATGCTGTTCCCGAAGATAGCAAACATATACTTGGTAAATGTGAGTATGGCACAAAATTTACTGTGGCGGTTGGAAGAGAAAATCTTTTTGCCGTGCAGTTTCATCCGGAAAAAAGTCAGCATGCTGGACTGCAGCTTTTGGATAATTTTGTTAAATGGGACGGTTCAATATAGCCGCCTTGGATAATAAAGAGGAATAAAAATGATACTAATCCCAGCGATCGATCTTAAGGAAGGTAAGTGCGTTAGGCTGCGTCAGGGAAAAATGGATGATGCAACGATTTTTGCTGATGACCCATTACAGATGGCTGAAAAATGGGTTAATGCTGGAACAGAAAGGTTACATCTGGTTGATCTGGATGGTGCCTTTGCCGGTAAGCCAGAAAACAAGGCGGTAATTCGTGATATTTGCGCCAGTTTTCCGGATATTGATATTCAGGTTGGTGGTGGAATCAGAGATGATGACACGATTTCAGCTTATCTGGATATGGGTGTTAATTACGTGATTATTGGTACCAAGGCGGTACAGTCTCCACACTTTATTACTGAGGTGTGTTTAGAGTTTCCTGGCCATATTATTGTTGGGCTTGATGCTAAAGATGGTAAGGTTGCGGTTGATGGTTGGTCTAAACTTTCAACTCATAATGTTATCGATATGGCGCAAGAGTTTGAAGATGACGGTGTGGATTCGATTATTTTTACCGATATTGGTCGTGACGGCATGATGGAAGGTGTAAATGTAGATTCGACAGCGGAGCTTGCACGCGCAGTTCGTATTCCAATTATTGCTTCGGGTGGAATTACTAATCTTGATGATATTCGTAAGCTATGTGAAGTTGAAGAAGATGGTGTTAGTGGTGCTATTTTAGGCCGTTCTTTGTATGAAGGAACTATTGATTTGGCTACAGCGAATAAGTTAGTTGAAGAGTTGGCGGAAGAATAAAGCCAAGAGGAAAACTGTAATATGGCGCTGGCAAAGCGAATAATTCCCTGTCTTGATGTAGATGCCGGGCGAGTGGTTAAAGGTGTCAAATTTGTAGATATTAGAGATGCTGGTGATCCGGTAGAGATTGCACGTCGCTATGATCAGCAGGGCGCTGATGAGATCACTTTTTTAGATATTACTGCTAGTTCAGATGAACGCGAAACTATGGTTCATGTGGTGGAGCAGGTTGCCAGTGAAGTCTTTATCCCTCTGACCGTTGGTGGTGGTATTCGTAAGCTGGAAGATATTCGTAGAATGCTAAATGCCGGTGCCGATAAGGTTGGAATTAATACCGCTGCGGTATTTACCCCTGAGTTTGTTGGACATGCTGCTGATAAATTTGGATCGCAGTGCATTGTGGTTGCAATTGATGCGAAGAAGGTTAGTGTCGAAGGCGAGATTGATCGCTGGGAGATATTTACCCATGGTGGTAGAAAACCTACAGGGTTAGATGCTATTGAGTGGGCGCAGAAGATGGAAGGTCTTGGTGCTGGCGAGATTCTGTTGACCAGTATGGATCGTGATGGAACCAAAGAAGGTTTTGATATCGGGCTTACGCGTAATATTAGTGAAGCTGTGAATATTCCAGTGATTGCGTCAGGTGGTGTTGGTAATCTTGATCATCTGGCCCAGGGGGTTTTACAAGGGAAGGCTGATGCAGTGCTTGCTGCTAGTATTTTTCATTTTGGTGAATATACAGTTGAACAGGCTAAAAGGCATATGCAAGCTCAGGGGATAGAGGTGAGGCTATGACAGATTGGCTAGAGCAAATTACCTGGAATAATGAAGGCTTGGTGCCGGTTATTTCACAAGACAGTACTAGCGGTAAAGTATTGATGATGGCCTGGATGAATCGGGAGTCGTTACAGATTACTGCCGAAACCAAAAGAGCGGTGTTCTTTTCACGTTCACGTCAAAGGTTATGGCGCAAGGGTGAAGAGTCTGGTCATGTTCAAGAGGTAGAGGATATTCGTATCGATTGTGATACCGACGTGATTCTGCTTAAGGTAAAGCAGCATGGTGGTATTGCCTGCCATACCGGTCGTGAGAGTTGTTTTTACAAACAGTTGCAAAGTGGTAATCAGTGGGTTGATGTTGATCCGGTAATTAAAGATCCGGATGAAATTTATAATAAATAAAACAGATGTGATAGAAATTTTTTAAGATCCCTGAGCGTAGTCGAAGGGTCAAGAAAATTAATATAATCAATGAGGCTTCGGCTACGCTCAGCCATCTTGATGAATTACTTTAAATACAAAGGGTCCTACAATGGAAAAAGAGATATTGGCAGCACTTACAAAGATACTGGAAGAGAGAAAACAGGCAGATCCTGATTCATCTTATGTTGCTAAACTCTATCACAAGGGTCTGGATACAATCTTGAAAAAGGTTGGTGAAGAGGCAACTGAGACGGTAATTGCGGCAAAAGACGGCGAAAAAGAGCAGATTATCTATGAAACTGCAGATTTATGGTTTCACTCCATGGTGATGCTTTCTGCATTCGATCTTAGTTATGAAGATATCCTGAAAGAACTTGGGCGCAGGTTTGGAGTATCCGGCATTGAGGAAAAGGCCTCACGCAAGGATAAATAATCTGTACCAAAGCGGTGCAAAGTCGATAAATAGCGGCTCATACGTCACATATTTTGTAATAATTGTTTAAACCTCCCTGCAGCTATTATCCCTATATACTATTATTAATATATGACCGAATTTTCCGGTGGCTTGTTATTGCATAAAAAAGTTGCATAAAAAATAAGCCGCTCGTTAAAGAATGCAACCAGGGGGTTTTGTTATGAAAGAGATAAAAAAAATGCTCTTTACAACGCAGAGATTTCAAATATTGGCGCATTTTACTAACTCTGCAGCTGAGAAAAATTTATCGGCAGCATATGCCTATGCTTGGGATAGAAGCGTCTATCCATTATTGGACGAGGTAGCTCCGTGGCATAAATCATTTGCTGAGCAATTTGATGTTCAACAAGAAGATATTAAAGAGCTTATGGAATATTTGCAGGAGTGTTTTGATAAAGAAATTTCAATAACGTTCTATGAGCTTGAAGAACACTATGGTATTCAGGGCGTATCGCGTTCAGGAGAAAAATGGGATCGTTTTAGTTTGGCACATGCTTGTCGCTATCTGTTTATGCACGATAAATACGATAAAGATTTTTGGAATAATATGATGCAAGATAGTAAAAGTCCTGCTGAAACAAAGTGTGTGATCAGAAATTTTACCGAGGAAGAGGTTCATTTTGAATAGCTAATCTTTGTTTTTGAATGCTGATACAAATTAAGCTCATACAGATTACGGTATGGGCTTTTTGTTGTTTATAGGTATAACTTTTGTGCTATCCTCCTGTCTGCAGGCGTTCAAACTCTTCGAGCGTTGATTTTAGTAGTCGCGATTTTCTGCTTTTTGGTGGTAACGAAATTAATGTTTCTTTATATAAGATAAAGTTGTTTGAGTTGATGAACGGCAATAGATTCTTTGCTACTTCCTGCGAGGCATATGGTGCTCCAGTTTTAAGTTGCTGGATAAATATCTGATCAATTTGTGCTGATGTTTTTTCTTCACTGTACCGTTGAGTCTCCTGCATAATTTGCTTGATGATTTTTGCGTTATAGCTTTCAGAAAGGGTTTTAAACATTAATGTATAATGATTTTGTGAGGTTGGAAGTTCGGAAAATATTTCAATAGCTGCCTGTTGTACATGGCCATCAGGATTGTTTAGTGATTCGATAGCTGCTTGAGAAAGCTCTTCGGAATCAATTTCATTTTTCTGCCAGCGCTGCAATAGCGAGAGTAGTTCTTCTCTAATGTCCTGCCCAATTAAATAAGTTACCTGGCGTGGATCATTATTTGGATATCCGCAGTCAATCTCGTTATAACAAGATTGCAGGAAATGTAGTTGTGTAAGAGAGATTGGTTGTTGGGTGTTATCAGGTTCTTCTTGAGTAATTTCCGGAGCAATTTGTTGCTGGATATTTTCTTCGGCAGGTTTTTGATTTGGTTCTGTTTGTAATATAGAGGGATGTTCTGTAGTTGTAGAGATATTTTTTAAAGTAGTTAGTGGAACTGTTTTAGTTACAGATTGGTTATAACCCCAATAGGCTAATACCGCTAAGATCATGATAATTATAGCCACAAGGATTTTACGCATTTTAAATTTCCTGTTTTTTGCGAGAGCGGGCTAAGATAGAAACAAGGGTAAGAATAAATATGATGCAAGGGTTTCCGCCTCCTCCAGAATTGGAATCTTGATCACCAGAATTATCTCCATCGTCGTTTTGATTGGAATCATCGCCAGTATCAACTAAGGCGACCCAGTTTTCTACGGTTGGTGGATCAAATATATGTCCACCGTAGATAAAACCGGATTGTCCTTCATAGTCCAATTCATAATAGATTTTGTTATCGGTATCGCGGACAATATAGGACTGAATTGTATGCTCGGTTCCATTAGGTACTGCGGAAATCAGAGTGCCTCCAGGAGTTTCACGCAGGTTGATTCCCGATTCAGGGACTATGCGAATGGTCTGGCCGGTAACAGGAATGAGCTGGTTTGCTGGTATTTCAGTAGTAATTTCGGTCCATGTGGTCTGATCTGCGGTATCACCAGCGTAAATGTATCCTGTTTGTCCATCAAAGGTAACCATGTAGTAACGGTCATGATTCAGCTTGTCCTCAACCTGAAAGTCGAGAACTTGTAATATGTAGTGAGCAGGAATATCACCTATCTTGCCACCGCCAGGAGAGCCAGTTAATTCAGTGTCTTGCAGAATATGGATAAAGCTGCCAACAGGGTGAAGATTGGTAACCAGATCATCACATATCTGGTGTTGGTTATAGTCAGATTTGGTGATTCCGGCAATATCACCAGAAGCAAGATTGGTGATTTGAGTAAGGTCAAAATCTGCAATATGGGTTAGGCAGACAGCATTACGATCACTATCAAGGCAATGCAATTGATTACCGCTGTAAATACAGGTATCACCGGTATCGATTTTTAATAATCTATTATCCCAGGCACTAAAATCCGGTTGGTAACAGTTGCTGCCGTCTTCCGCCAAGCATTCAACATTTATTGTCGAGATATGAGAGGTGTCAGCTATATACGAGTCCCAGGAGTGGTTGTCGTATTTGGTGGCAAAATTAATATCATTTTGCGCCCAGGTGTCGTCGGGATCAGTCCAGCGACAGATCTGTGTTGGTCCTCCATTGTAGGCAGAGTAGGCGCTGCGCGAGCGATCTCTCCAATTGGTTGTGGAATCAAGGCACCATTGCTCCGGGGCATCTTCCCATGCAGCGTAATAAATATCCATAGCGTAGATCATATTTTCGATCAGCTTGAAGCCCTTGCCTTCTTCGCTGATTGCAACAAAATGCCAGCGATCATCAATTTGCATCATGCCGTGACCGTGACCGGAATCGCCGCGCATCATCTTCATATTACCATCTGTTGCATCACGATAGTGGGACCAAAATGACTCCTGGTGGGCAACCGCATATATTGCATGTTGCCATGCTGTGCGCTCATCAGAACTAGCATCCGGTTTACGAGTTAATAGGTAATATTCTGCAGCGTCACGGATAAATGCATATAGTTCCTGCATATATCTATCGCGCTCGTTATCTCTGTTGGCAGCAAGGTCATTGAATACTACGGGGGTATAGTTATTGATTACATATTCTTCGGTGCCAAATGGAGATATATCACATGGACTTGGAGCTCTACCAAAAACCCATTATCCACCAACCATGTTAAGGCATTGCCAGTAGTCTTCGGTATCGGCAGCTAATGCTGATATGGAGTGAGCCATAAGCATAAGGTAAAAAATTAAATATGACGTAATTGTTTTTGGCATTTTTGTGGTGTTTCCAATTTTGCTGAAATGCGTTTTTAATTTTTCAGGTTGTAAATTATTTGTTTATAAACAGTGGGATGCGTATCAATCTAAAAATTATATTATCACATACGATTTTTAAGTAAATGACCGGTAAGAACCTGAAGGATGTAATGTTGTCACAAATATAAGATAGAAAAGGAGTGTGTCATGAAGATATTAGCAACCTTATCTTTTTTTTGTATTGCTTTATTAGGCATTGCTATATCTGGGTGTGCCAAGCCCAGTCAATCAACAGAAACTACTAATGTAAGTTCACAACAGGTGATTGCTATGGATCAGAAAAAAATTGAAGAAGGTATTAAAACCGGGAAATATGAAGTCGCCACTCTTGCGGGTGGGTGCTTCTGGTGTATGGAGAGTCCATTTGAAAAACACAAAGGCGTAATTTCGGTAGTTTCTGGTTATGCAGGAGGTTATGTAGAGAATCCAAGCTATGAGCAGGTTTCTACTGGTACCACAGGGCATGTTGAAGCAGTGCAGATTGTATATGATCCGCTATGGATTAGTTATGAGGATATCCTGAGGATTTATTGGAGAAATTTTGATCCAACCGATGCGGGAGGGTCTTTTGGAGATCGTGGTTCTCAATATGAAAGCAGGATTTTTTATCACTCTGATGTTCAAAAGGATATTGCTATCCTTTCTAAAAAAGAGCTTGGGGAATCTAACAGGTTTAGTGATGATATCGTGACCCCAATTGTTGCGTATACCAATTTTTATCCGGCTGAGGATTATCATCAGGATTATTACAAAAAGAATAAAGAACATTATAAAAACTATCGGGTAGGTTCTGGAAGAGCTGGATTTATTGAAGATAACTGGGGAAAAATTCCTTTGGAGTTGAGCTCTGATCAGAAAAATCAGGCTGATATGTTACCGGTGGAGAAAAAATATCAAAAGCCAACAGAAGGAGAGATGCGGGAAAATTTGACTGATATTCAGTATCACGTTACTCAGAATGAAGGCACTGAGAAACCATTTCATAACGAGTATTGGGACAATAAAAAACCAGGAATCTATGTTGATGTTGTAACTGGTGAGCCATTATTCAGCTCAACAGATAAATATGATTCAGGAACAGGTTGGCCTAGTTTTACTAAACCAATAGACAAAGGGGTTGTTACCGAGCATGAGGATAGGAAGTTGTTTAGTCCAAGAACCGAGGTAAGGAGTCGTTTTGCAAATTCTCATCTTGGGCATGTTTTTAATGATGGTCCGGAAGAATCAACTGGGTTGAGGTATTGTATTAATTCGGCATCATTAAAATTTATAGCTAAAGAAGATATGAAAAAAGAAGGATATGGAGAATATCTGTACCTATTTGATTCAGTTCAATAGTTTTGGGCTGAATCAAAAAAATGAAGTGTTTTGGGACGGGTATTATTTTAAGGTTTCATGCAACGGTAAAACAGAATAGTGTTCGAAATCACGCCCTTTTTCTATCATTTTTTGCAGTATGGCATGAATCACCTTGTCTTTTAAGTTAATGAGAATAACTGTGCCTTCAGCATAAATATTTGGTGGAACAAATATAGAGGTTTGTTCCTGCATTGGATTGACGTTAGGGGCTAAGATGGCTCGGAAAAAGTTAAAGCTACTGCTTTCTCCTCGTACTGCTTTAACCTCAACAGCAAGAGATGTTTCAGCAAATACATAAATACCAAATTCCATTCCACCATTTGGACGGCTCTTAATCCAGCGAACAACACCAACTTGCCAAGGAGTATCATCACTGATTGCGTTATGGAAAGCCACAATTTCGCCAACATGGGCATTCATGGTGCATCTTTGAGGGCAAAAGATCGCAACACCAGATTCGCTTTGGTTTTTTTGATTCCATGTTGTTGCTTCGCCAATTTCTTCGCTTTCAGCAATTGATTGATCCAAGGTTTTAGAAACGTCATAACTGGGAAGTTTGATATTTGGATTAAAGTCTTCACCGTCATTTATAAAGTAGTAACAAGCACTAAGGTTATTGGCTACGGTTAATTTTTCCGATACAGGGATGCGGGGAGATGATCGTTGTGGTCGTGGGTAAAGAGCTTTGAGTAGGCGCTTATACAGTTCAAGTTGTTGGTTTTTAACTGCGGAAGAAGCTCCCTTGCTTTTTTCCGTGTCTTGAATTTGGGTGGTTATAATTTGTACCAGATCTTTTTGTGATATAACCCGGATATGATCTAGATTGATATCGGCCTCATTGTTATACATAAATTTTGGTGATCGATCTTTATCCAGATCAATGTAACAATTATTTTTGAGTTCGCTGATATCATTGACTTTGGTTATATGGACGAAATTAGTCCAGCGCTGCATTCTTTCAAAGATAGATGCTATTTCACCTTTGTGCAGATGATAAGGGTTGAAAATCACCAAAAGTACTGCGCGGTAGTAGGCCTGTTTAATTGAAAGCATGGTTTCTAAATCATCACGTTTATCAACTAAAGCAGTGTGAATGCCTAGCTGTTCGGCGTGCAGAAATATTTGATTCATATCCAGCCAGATTCGGCTAGGTTCGGGCCAATAAATTCGATATGTTTCTAATAAAAGCCAGCAAAGGTTATTAATTGTACGTTGGAAGGTGTTCACGACTAATTGAGAATTTTTATCGCCTTCTTTATATTTTTTTAATTTGGAATATGCATCCTTAGCGGCAATTTTATATCCAGTACTTAGAGTAGTAATAAGTTGAATGTTTAATGTAGCTAATGCTTGCATCTCCTCATTTAAAGGGGTGCTTGCTTTTATGTATTGATCAGTTAATGAGTTACAAATGGCTTTAATTACAGGCCTGAATAATTCCATTGTTTCATAGCGATCGGACTTTTTAAGATTAGTTTTATTTATACGATCAAGAAACTGCTTAATAGCAGTGCCTGATTGGATAATATCTTTTGGCAATGTAGCTAACCAGGCCTCAAGCACATTTGTGGTTAATGCGGCACATTCGCTATCACTGTCATCTTGTATAGGAATAGATAATTCAATTGTTTCCATTGCAAAAAGTCCAGAATTTACTCCGTTTATATTTAGAATATAAATGTAAACTGAAGGTTTTTCATTCTAGAAGCAGTTAATCCTTAAAAATATGCGATCTGATCGACGTTTTTTAAATCTTCTACTTTTGAATCAGCGTTATAGCTACGATAATCTAAGTAACGGAATTTAAACAATGGAAGTGAAAATAGGAATGGAAAATAGAAGGTCGATTAAACGTGTGTTGGTAGATCTTTCCTGCGCGATAACTATGAATAATGGGGTGAAGATACCAGGGATCGCAAAGAACCTTTCGGCTAAAGGGATGTTCTTTGAGTCAAACTACCCTCTAAATAAGGGCACCGAGGTAACAGTTAATTTTAATATAATGCTTAATGGTGAATTAAAGGCGATAGAAGCAACGAGTCAAATCGAACATCAGGCAACCAAAGTTTCTTTAGGTGAATATGGGATAGGTCTGCATTTTACCGAGATTGATGAAGAATGCCTTGGGTTCCTGGAGAAATATATAGATGGGTGTCCATCTCTACACTAAAATTCGTCACTATTTCCCCAAATACTGCGTTATATCTGCAGGCTTATTCAATCACATATTGATTATATGCTCAATCACAAGGCTTCGATATGTCTTATCTTCGTTCATGACGCTCTTAAGTAAGTTATAAATTTATCCAAGTACGGAGTTATCTCCAGGTTCACTAAGGTGCATATTAGAAATATGTTGTTGCGCTCTTTTGTGCTTTGTAGGGCGGGAATTGCCTACTAGAGCATTAGTAGTCATCGTCGACATCTTCCTCTTCTTCCAATAACTGCTCATAGCTATTGGCAGACATTAGCTCTTCGCAATCTTCAATGTCATCTGGTTCCATGGTGAATAGCCAACCTGCATCATAAGGGTCACTGTTTATCAGATCTGGTTCAGAGCCAAGGTCGGGATTGGTGTCCAAAATTTTTCCGGTAATTGGAGCAAAGATATCAGTGGCAGTTTTAACTGACTCAATTACGCCGCAGTTTTCCCCTTCTTCGATTACAAGATCAATCTCCGGGGTTTCAATAAAGGTAATATCTCCAAGATAATCCTGCGCATAGTCGGTGAGGCCAACAGTAATGGTTTCCTCATCTTCATCAATCCTAACCCACTGATGATACGGAGTGTAATATAGATTTTCAGGTATTTCGCTCATTTCAAATCCCCAGTTATATCCATTTGACAAGATTGCATTATAAAAATTAACATAGCTGCAAATTCAACATAATTAAAGGGAAGAATGATGTTTGATCCAAAGGTTTTTGAAGATTTTGCTAAAAAAATAAGCGAAGGGTTGCCTCCTGGGGTAAAAAACTTTCAGGAAGAGATGGAAAAAAACATCAAGGCTATGGTGCAGAGTGGGATTTCCAAATTGGATTTGGTGACCAGAGAAGAGTTTGAAGTGCAGACTCAAGTTTTGGCACGTACCCGTGCCAAGGTGGATGAGCTTGAGGCTAAAGTTGCAGAGCTTGAAAAGGCGCTAGAAGAAAATAAACAACAATAGTTGTTATTAATCCAGCATCGCAATAACTCTTGCTGGTCCAGCGGATGCCCCGGTTATTTTTAAAGGGAATGCCATTACGGTAAAGCCGGTTAATGGCAATTTATCTAAATTTGTCAGCTGCTCCATGTGGCAATATTCTTTTTCTTGCCCAACTAGATGACCTTCCCAAAATAAGGATTGGTTATCTTCTTTTTTGGCTCTGTCTATCATATGATGCAGCGGTAAATCCCATCCCCACTGATCAATTCCCATCATTTTGATCCCTTTGCCAATCAGCCAAGACGTCGCTTCAGCACTTACCCCTGTGCCCTTGTTGAAAAAATCAGCTGTTCCCATATATTTATCGCGGCCGGTTTTAATCAGAACAATCATACCCTCAATAATTTCCAGGTTGTGTGATTGAATGAACCCTTCAATATCGTTAACAGTAATAGCATCATTATCAGGTTTATGAGTCATATCAATAACAATACCGGGGCCGGTACACCATTCGAGCGGGATTTGGTCGATGGTTTTTGCAGGTTTGCCATCGCATTCAGGAGCATAGTGCCATGGAGCATCAATATGAGTGGTGGAGTGGACGCCCATTTTTATATAGTCATCAGCCCAACCGATAAATTTTTTAGGAAACAACTTAAAAGGCAAACCCAAATAGCGGATTAGCCACTTAGCCTTATGGTGCGGTTTGTGTTTAACCTTTACCTTCATAAAAAATGGATCACCCGGATTAAATTGAACCGGTTTTGATAAATCTATAATTTTCGGCATGTTATTTCCCAGAATTTATTAACTAATCTCGGCTTCAATAGCCGCAAATATCTGCTGCGTTGCAGGAGTATCAACCCCAAATTCTTTTCCTAAGCGAATTATGGTCTTACCAAAAATCTCCCCTTCGTTTTTATTGCCTTTGGTTTCAATATCGCGTTGATACGATGTTTTCGCATCAAATCCTGTAGCGGTTTGTAGAGAGCTTTCCAAAGTATCTTCTGGTAGATCGATCCCTTTTGCATTGGCAATGGCAATAATCTCTTCCATTATTTTTATAACTTGTTGTTTCAGGTCATCATCGGTAATAACTTCAGACAAAGTTTTATGCGAACATGCCGTCATCAATCCAAATGCAGCAATAAAAACGTATTTTTTCCAGATTGCAGGGTAAGGGTTCTCCTGTGCTTGAAACTTTAATCCAAATGTTTCGAAAATGGTTGATAGCTCAGTTGGGTTGAATTGGCTTTCAGGTGATTTGCCGCAAAGGATAAGCCCTTTGCCCCCTCTTTGAGTAATCGTTCCAGGTTGCGTTAAATGAGAGCCAACATAAACGCAAGAAGGTAGCACGATGCCTTTAGGCGTAATTGCTCTGATCCTTTCAACAATATCTACACCGTTTAATAACGGAATCACAATGGTATTATCATCAATATAGCTATCAAGTTGTTTAGTAACGTCTTCAAGATCATAGCTTTTCACGCATAGCAGCACTATATCAGCCTTGGGAAAATCATTTAGGGAATCTGATGCAATTGTTGGTTTACAAATTAATTTACCAAGCTTGTCCGCGTCTAGAATAAGTCCGTCTTGCTTGATCTTTGCAAGATGCTCCCCGCGCGCAAGAAAATATACTTCATAATTAGACTCAGAGTTGTTATTGATATGGTTAGCAATCAAACCACCAAAATATCCGCCAACACCACCTGTTCCAATTACCGCAATTTTAGTTCCCATGATATTTTAGCCTTTATGCGTTAATAATTTGTACTCAAGCTATCTGATTTAGAAATGGAGATCAATAACAAAATTAAGCATATCGCCTTGTAAAATATTCAGGTGAAGATCAGGCAATGATTTTTCTGGATCCCGGCCTTCGCCGGGATGACGGCATTTTACTAAATATATATTCGTCGTGTCTGCGAAGCCCCTCTGCTGTTAGTGGAAAAGTTTTTAAATAATTCAAAAGCCCTGCTGCCACTGTGTTTTCGGGGTAAAACCCTAAGTGCAAACTTTAAAAATTCGTCATACCGGCGAAGGCCGGTATCCAGTTATTACCCGGCTTGACCGGGTAATCCAGAGAATATAAATAATAGTGGTTTGTCCTTGGTTATCAGCTGGGAATATTGTAATAGCACTAGCAATTTCGAATTTCCGCTTAGAAGAATCACGATTAATATGGCTCCGGCCGATCTTCCAAAAGAGGGGGGAAGGTATGATTTGCCGATTGCTATTGGGATCTTGGCCGCATCTGGACAGATTCCAAAGAATGATCTTGAGCGATACGAATTTGAGAGTCGTGCACTTAGCCGGCCATCTGAGTTGGCTATGTTACGTTTATTGATGGATCAGCATCATCTTGGTATGAATGACATCCCTGAGATCGGTTCAAAATCTATGGTTTTCCGAGTACTTTCAGGTGAACGAGAACTTAGCAAAAAACATATCAAAGCCTTATCTAAGCGATTCAACATTAGTCCTAGTTTGTTTTTTTGATTTTGCACAAATACTATATGGTAGTTAATCTAAAATATTGCTCATTATATGAATATATTCGCCAGAAGAGGAATGCTCTGTTCTGTTATACTCAAGCATTATTAATCATTACACACAGCTAGCTTTAACAGATTGTTAAGTAGAAATTTCAGATGCTATAGGTACACCAACGTCTATTGCTACCGGAGTATAAACATCAACGGTTTCATCCGGAGTAGTAATCGAAACTATTAATGAGTACCTTGTTTTACTATTCCATTTTCCAAGATGGCTTCGCTCCCTCCACCAACCTATAGTAGGTGTAATACCTATCAAGTTTGATGTGGCTAGATCTTGCGCGGTTCCTTGCCAAATATCAGAATGAATAGACCCTCGATCCCTTGCCTGCGAACCTAACAGCCAATGATCCGTAGGGCTTTTACTTCCTGGCTTTCCTTCATCAGCATCACGAGCATCTTTGTTTATACGTTTTTCAAACTCTTCTCTTGATTCCCCAGGAGAATTTAATTCAAAACGTAAAGCATGTGAGGCATATCTATAACGATCTTTCCATCCAACTTCTCCAGGGCCTGGTTCTATGAAATATGACAACGTAACCCGCATCTGAATTTTCGTATCATAGGGCAAATCAATAAGGGTCTGCTTTGGCCATGGCAACTCATAAACATGCATATCTTTTGTTCTATAACCGCTACCATTAATCTTTTTATCATAAGGCTGAATTTCTGCTTGTGAAATTAACGTCAACTCATTTTTAGTACTATACAAAGCTCTCTCAAGGCTCGGCACCCCATAACCACAAATACTTAACAAACGCTTATAAGCTGTTTTGGAATCCTTTTCTATGAATTGCCGCTTTAATGCTTCTGGCCATTCAGCAGAATGCACCAGTAAAGCACGAACGGTTTCTTCCCAGTACTCTGGATAAATTGCTCTTAACTGGCCTGACATACACGCTAATTGGGCTGCTGCAGCACTAGTCATAGCAAAAGGATGAAAATTCCTCTCAAAAGGCTTGTGCCATGTAGAAAGAATAGAAAGATCATCGCAGTCAGTTGCAAAACCTGCATCATCAATTGCCAAATTTCCACCCTCAAGAACCAGCTCCGGCTTAATTGGCCATTTATTTTCCTCCCATGTCATAGAAGTTGTAGTATAGGGAGACAGTGTATTCTTAGATGCTACTGGAAAGTATCCGCTCAACTCAGGATCTGTTAATTGATCTAAACACGTGTATGCGCCAATAGTGATAGAATTCCAAGACTGAGCAGGATCATGAATAGAATCAGTTAACTGAATATCTGGATACTGTTTAGCTGCTTCAAGAATGTTTGCTGTAGTATTCCCTGCACAAAGAATAATTAACTTTTTGGCGTCTTTAGAGGCTGCTAACTGATCCAACATTGCAGACCAAGAACTTGGCCGACCTCGATCTCGCGTATCATCAGCAGCAACAGCCATGCATATACTTCTTTTTCTATGCGGCGCTTGAATTTCAGCTAAACTTACCGCTTCAGACGTAATGTAACCCCACAAATTCGGGGCATTTTGTTCCGGAGGAGGAGGAATAATTTTTACCGATTCTAAACAATGACTTACCTGAACCAGGCCATCTGCTGACAAAATCTTTCCAAGATCGCCATAAGCAGACACCCCTGCCATTAAAGTACCGTGCCGATGATGATCGCCTGTTCCCCATGCGCCATCTACAGCTTGACAATCATCATCAGATAAAACTGGTTTAATAAGCGGATGTCCATTATTCACCCCTGTGTCCAATATACAAACCGCGGACATGCTACTTTCTGCAAAACTTGTTCGCCCCAAAAGCTCTGCAACCCAACTTGACTGCTCTGCATTATCCATTTCCATATAAAAAGCCGCTGTAGACTTCGCGCGTCTATATTCAGCAATATGATCTGAATATAGACTCAACATCTCAAGCTGAGAGTGATTAGCATAAATAACCTTGACGATTCGTTCCGGAAACCTTATAAAACCTTTGCGAGCCTCAATTTGCAACTCGGCTAGCAACACATCAAACGTTGAAACAACCTTATCACTATCACTGCTCAACCATACTTCTACCCATTCACTATCAGAATCAGGAACCAGGCCTGGAGAGTCAACCCAAAACGAATCCACCAACAATGCCTTTCGAATTTCAGCAATGCTATTTATAAGAAGCTGATTACATGGATTCCCAGAAGGAGAGCTTTTAGTAAGATAATCTTCTATTTTTTTAGCAAAGTACTTTTTTTGAGCATCACCAACATAAACCGTAGCGTAAGTAGTTACCAGCTCCTCTTTTTCACCATTACAATTCTCAATAAAACTCTTAACTTCGCGTATATTTAGCAGCCTAACTTGCTTACTGCGCATTTCTTCCAAGCTCTTCGTAACAAGCTCAGCATCTGGGTCACTTATAAACTCAAGATACACACCATCCCGAGCTGAATGCGCAACAACCCTCTCCTGCTCAGACTCTGACCATGCTTGATCAAATTTACGTTGCAAATACTGTCCGTGGGTCATTCGGTTACGGTAAGCAGGCGTTTTATCAAGCACCACTGAAGAAGTACTGGTGTACGAACTGGATTCAAAAAAATCAGTTAAAACAATATGAGGCAATCTTTCTGATGGCATATCAGATCCTTATATGCATTATTTTGCGAAACTTTACCTTCCCAAATAGGCCCCATGCCTTTGCGTTAGCGCTTCTAATAGCAGCTCCCCATTAATTTTACTCGAGTCGCTTAATACAGCCATTTTTATAGCATCTCTGCAAGCATGGTCAATTTCAGCATGACTTAACCCTTCACTAACACTCAAAACTTTCTTCCAAGCAAAGCGAGCACTTAAAAAGCCTCCCAAAACACACTTAATAAGATGTTTGCGTTCAGCTATTGCTGGAGCTTTATAATGAAGCACATCATCAAAACGACGAAACAGAGCATGATCCAACAATCCTGGATTATTTGTGGCGGCCATTATTAAACTATCGGACCGCTCTTGTTCGATAAACTGAAGAAAAGAATTTAATACTCGGCGCATTTCTCCAACATCATTATCCCTATCACGTTCTCCTCCAATCGCATCAAATTCATCAAAAAAATACACACCTAACTCATGTTGCATTAAATCAAAAATTTGACGTAATTTAGCGCTAGTTTCTCCCATAAATTTAGTAACCAAGCGATCAACTTGGATAATATGCAAAGGCAGACCTAGCTCATAGGCAAGCACCTTTGCAGTCATTGTCTTACCTGTACCAGGAGGTCCTACTAACAGAACTTTACGCCGATGACTTAACCCATGCGATTTAAGCTTATTTCTCTGGTGATACTCATGAATAATTCGATGAATACGCTTTGCCATAGAATCTTCCATGACAAGCGATGATTGCGAAACATTAGGAAATTCTGTAAGAACCAATCCTTTCAAATCTTTAGGGAAAGGCACAACCTTAAGTGACTTACGAGAGGCCTTTCGCTCATTATCAACTAAGTTTCGGATTTCATGCGCTAAGGTAGCATGCCCTTGTTTAGCCTCATGAGCTGCCACTTGCAATGCAATTGTAAAAAAGCGCTCTCTGTCCTCGCTTCCATAAGAGCGAATCAGAGACTTAATTTGTTCAGCCGTTGCCATAAGATTTCAACCTAACTGCGTTAAACCCTGCGTTCCAGATCAAATCCAAAAGAAACGCCTTATAGAGTGATTTTAGTATATATCCTGCTCATTAACTATCATATTTTAGGCATTTAGTTTATGCATCAACAAAAAAAATTTGCTCCTGGCTGAAGAATTATAAGGGTGACGATTCTTTCCTTTCAAGACCAACAACAAACCTAGCCACTTCCCAAACCCATCCGAATTCTTTATAGACAGGAATACCAAGGTTTTCACCGGACTTGATGCATTCCCAATTTTCACCATTAAACCTAATTGTTCTGGTCTAATAGAGCTCGACACCGGTGAGATGACAGAAAATATTAAACGCAAAAACAACATAAAGAGCATAGGGCAAAAAAGTTGATTGCGTAGATACATGGTGTATACTTATAGTGTATAAACAATGTATCTACGGCGGTTGTCATGAAAACAGAATGCGAAATAAAGAAATGGGGCAATAGCTTGGCTATTAGAATAACAAGCGCTATGGCTGAAATGCCTCATTTTGAAGTTGGAACAAAAGTAATTGTAGATTCCAATGAGGATGGCCTGGTAATTAAACGATCTAGCAAACCAAAACGTAAGCTCAAACTACCATATACTGAAAAAGATTTGCTCAAGGGGCTTGATTCTTATAGTGCTCACGCCGATGAACTTGCCGGTTTAATTGATAGTGAGGTTTGCGATTAATGACTAAACAGTACATACCTGATCGCAAAGATATTATATGGTTGGATTTTGAGCCTACCAAGGGCAAAGAAATAGGTAAATATAGACCTGCCTTAGTTTTATCAAGTAAAGAATATAATAAGGCAACAGGATTATTAATATGCTGTCCTATTAGCACAAGCATTCGCGGAGCAGCAACAGAGGTTGCTATTAACAATTTAGATACACCATCGGTTGTTGCGTCCAGTTTGATTCAAACTCTCTCTTGGAAAGAGCGTAAAGCAAAGCTGATAACAAAAGCGAATAAAGGTGTATTTGAAGAAGTTATTCTTAGAATAATTCCTTTAATTGGTGCCGAAGGTGTTATTGAAGATTATTTTGATTAGTTAACCGGAAAATATAATAATGAAATATAACAGCGTATGGGATGCAATAGAAGATGACCCGTTGAAAGCTGAAGATATGAAGCTTAGATCTTTTTTGATGATGGTAATTAAGCAAAGTATTCAAGATGAAAAGATAAATTATGAGCAAGCTGCAGATATACTGGGTATTTCCCAAGATAGGATTGATTCTCTTGTGCAAGGGAAAATAAATGAGTTTACTCTTGAGGTTTTATTGGAACTTGCCAAAAAGCTTCAGTTGGATTTTTTTATTCCCAATAAAGAAACCATTCAGGCTATGCGAGATGCGCAAGCAGGTGAAGTTGAAACTTTTGATACGGTGGATGATCTGTTTACTGATGCAGGATTAACTTTGAAGAAAAGCCTAACAGGCTTTCAAAAAATGAAGTAAAAAAATAGGATCGAGTTATGCTGTCGGACGTAAATATAAAAGCAACTTTTTGTATTCAACGTGGCCAAATAATTTACACTAGATTGTAGTCGTAAGGGTTATAATGCAGAATGATAAGAGGAAAATCATGAGTCTCGAGGTTAATGGGATATGGATTTAGTCGGATTGAAATTGAAAGAAACTATTAATTCGACTAAGAGAACTCAAAAGAAAGTCGCATCTGTTCTAGCTCAACTTGAAAGTTGAATATCAGATAGCATTATTTCTAAATGGAAAAATGGATTTTGCGAATCAGGCAAAGGACATATACGTTATGGGTATAAGGGAATACTAAATGAATATTTTACCTCTTGAAATTGATGGAACTCCAAAGTTTTGGCAAACAATTAATACAGCAATTACTTCATCAAAAATGGGTCTTTTTTCAGATAATGGTCTTATTTATGTTGCTATGAGTGATAAATCTAAGATGGTTCCGTTCATTAGGAAAAAAGAAGAGCTATTCAGCGCGACAATAAATTCTTACGCAAAGAAATTTCGAGTCATTATCAATGGACAATTTTACGGTGTTTCAAAGTCAGGTATTTTAGATGCGCTTATCGGCAATGACCCAGTTGACCCTAAACATACAACTCCGGAAGGAAGAGTTATTAATAATGGTAAGTTAATCGGCGGAAGAGATACACCATTAATGTTTCATATTGAAAATAATTGGAAAGGATCCCCTGCCTATAAATTTGGTTTTGGTGCAGCACCACTAAAATCTAATTCTGCTGTTGGTGGATGTGGTCCAGTTATTATCAACAATCTTCCATACGGGGAAGTGAATAAATATTCAAAAAAAGTTGCAGGTAAAATTCAAGGAGAACCTTCCGCAAAGAATAAGCCGTTTTTAACTCAAAGAAGTAACAGTACTTTTTCTGCTTATTTAAAAAGGCCGCCTTATACAGGCAAAACTTTAATTGCGCACTCTTCTTTGCGAAATACTCTCTTAACTTTGGTTTTGCCTCACGGAGCTACTGGAATAACATTACCTGCGGTGCGTGATAAGTTAAAAAATGCGGGATTTAATAATGCTGTGTTTTTGGATGGAAGTGATTCTTCTCTTTTAGTCGTTAATGGCAACTATATCGCAAGTCCTGGACCAGATAAAAATGAAACAAATGTCGTAGGAATTGGCTTCGAGGTGTTGTGACGTGAGAAAGATAATATTTTTTATAGTAATATCGCTTTACTCTATCTTGCTATTATTCTCCTGCTCAAAAATTTTTCTTGTTGGTGGCAGTGATGTTATAGAATTCGTTTATTCTATGCCTCTAATAGCAAAATTGATATCCATACTGCTTGTGTATATATGTGGTTACTTCTCATTTTTCTGGCCAAATAATGGCAAAATATTAAAGGCAGTGTTTGCGGTCGCGTTTTTATTATCCATTATTTCTTCTCAGTCAGTTGTTTATTCCGGCAAAAGAAACGTTGTTGAATATTACGTTTTTGGGATATCTTTAGACAGTTTTGCTATTGATCCTACTGGTGGTGATAGTTTATCAACAAGACAAAACAATCCCTTTATAACGAAAGTTTTTTATAAAAATGAATCTGTATCATTCATTTCACTTTTGTATCCCTTCCAGATTGATTTAAGTGGAATTGAAAAATATTAGTGGTTCATTAGTATCATTACGGTTCGAGAGAGATTATTGGTTACAATTGGGTTAGTGAAAAGCTGTGGTTACTGAAATGGAAGTATTGCAAGGTGTAATAGTTGGGAAACATAAACATGGAATTGATTTTGAAAAGATCTTAAATGAGTGGATTGAATGTACTAAAAGATATGTGGATTTTTGGGATGGAGACGATTTGCCCTATTGGTACAACGAAAGAGCAAATGTAAGCGTTCTGGCTGGTGCTGCATGGAGAGCTGGTTTTATAGCGCTTGAAGAATATCAAATCGTTAAAGAATCAAGTGAGAAAGAATGTAAAACAGGAAGAAACGATTTGTATTTATCCGACAGGGAAAATGATATTTATATTGAAGCAAAAGTTTTATTTCCTGAAATAGATTCATTAAATATTTTTGCTCAAAGTGGTGCCGTAAAAGAAAAACGCGATCAAGCAGTTAGTGATGCAAGTAAAATTAAGGATGAGTCAAATCTAGTTGGAGCAGTATTTGTAGTTCCGTATCTGAATGATAAATCGAATTCAGAAAACCGAATATGTAGCTTTATTGCAGAAATTGAAAAATATGATGTCCCAATAAAGGCATGGTGCTTTTCAAAAGAATGGCAAAAAGCAAAGAGTCATAATGATCGGCATTATCCTGGAGTGGCTTTATTATTGGATATGCCAAAAAATTAACGAAAGACAGTGCTATGTATGAAACACTGAAAATGCCGACGTATAACGAAGGGGTCACCCATATGGTGCC
>JAWSVC010000039.1:0-27040 GCA_033852075.1 Gammaproteobacteria bacterium
TACTAGCTGGGTTTTTTTATTTATCAATCCGACCGCCGAATCGCAGATGGCATTTAAAAAATCACCTATCATTTCCTATAAATATGCTATTATTTACCGTTCCAATTTGTTTTAGGAGTTCCCAATGTCCAATGTTGTTATATCAAAGGTAAGAGTAAGATTTGAAGAGTGTGATTATTATCAGCATGTTAATAATGGTGTTTATAATAATTATCTTGATATTGGGCTTGGTGATTATTTAAGACAGCTATTCCCTGATCTTCGTGATATGACATTTATGATTCATAAGGTTCATGCTTCCGTGGATTATATGGATTCGGCTATCTTTGAAGATGATCTGGTTATTAAAACCTCTATTACAAAGGTTGGTAATACCAGTATTACTTTTTATCAGGAAATTGATAAAGATGATGTTGTTATCTTAAAGGCTACGATGATCTTTGTTGTTTTAGACCCTCAGACTGGTCAAAAATGTGCGATTCCAACTGCACTTGCAGATTTGGCATAAAATAATTGTCTTGATTACCAAGGATGATATTTCTTTAAAAACTCTGGATTCTCATAGTCTTTTAGATCAGGAATATAGCCTTGGTAATCATCTTTGATATGTTGAAAGAAAACTTTCTTTATTATTTCAGGTTGATATTTGCCTTCAAATTTCTTTAATGCTTGAGGAAGAGCTTCCTTGTGGTGTAGGTGCTTTCTGTGGTCGTAAGGATTATAGATTTCTCGTATCTCAGTTATCCTTAAGAGTAAATACTTCCATTTGTTAAAGTACTGATCTATCCACTTATGGATATCTAATGCCTTAACCCCGTAAAGTCGTTCTGTATTGGCAGCGTGTTCGTAGATATTCATTTAATTCAGTTTCTTATTTTTAGATTACATCCTCTCTAGCACCTCTAAAATCCATACCAAGTTTGGTTTGGAAGGTGTTCATTTGCGCGAAGATATTTTTAAGCATTAGCCTTTCAATCTGAGTGATTTTTTTCGGGTTTATGTAATTATCTATTTGGTAGCCGTTTTTGGCGGATACGGCCTGGTGTTTTAAGCGCATTTGCATTAAGAAGCTGTAGGCTAGGAATATTTCGTTGTACATTGAGTCGCCGAGGTATCCATTATCGTTGAGTATTCGTAGGCGTTCAAAGGTATTGCATTCAAATATATTGTGTTTGAGTGCATATATTCGGGCAAAGTTGATAATTGTTCGCATTGCCGCTTTGATATTGAATGTCTTTGTATGCTCTCCACTACTTTCAGTAACGATATTGCCGAATAAACTAAGTGGTGGCTTATAAAGCAGTGCATCGCGAGCAAGGAAGATCATGAATAAAGGATTTGCTTCGATATATTTGAATACCTCTTTGCGCAGTTCGCCAGTAAGTTTTGATGATCCATATACGCAGCGGAAGTCGAAGAATATATGTATTTCAAGAAGGTCTTGCGGTGTACCTGAATGGATCCATGTGTAGTATTGTTCTTTCCATTTGCTAAGTGACATACACCACTTAGGGTTCATTGCCATTATTTCGCCATCACAGAAGTCATAACCTACCAGATCGAGCCAGGTGCATATTTTTTTGGCTAGGTTTGAAAAATATTCATTTACTTTGGCTTCTTCTTCCTGGGCTGGGTCTGCATATATTATGGCATTATCCTGGTCGGTATTTAGGGTTTGTTCTTCACGTCCTTCGCTGCCCATTGTCATAAATGCAAATTCACAAGGTGCAGGGCCTAATTCATCAATTGCAAATTCAATAAGTTTTATGACTGTTGCATCAGCTACCTTAGCAATGATGCGTGCTAGATTTTCAGCATTGCCGCCACTATTGAGTACTGCTGTAACCAGCATTGGGAGCTTTGAATGCCGTTGTTGGATTTCATCAAGAGATTCTGCTTTGTTAATGGATTCGATTAAAGAAACTGCCGAATATCCTTGTACTTGTAATAGCTCACTATTGGTAATCATCTTTTCGATTTTGCCATTGCTTTTTTGCAGAACTACGTGGCGAACATTTTTTTCCTGCATAAGCTGGGCAGTTTCAAATACCATTGCTTTATCAGAAACTGTGACTAAAGGCGCGCTCATTATCTCTACCACAGGAGCTTTTAGATTCTTTCCTTTGGCTATGGCGCGCTCGCGTATGTCGTGGTCAGTGACAATGCCGATATATTGGTTGGATCCGGAATCTTTGCTTTCTGCTGCTACTAAGATTGCTCCAGCGTTCTTTTGGGTCATTATTGATGCGACCTTTTCTATACTGGTGTCCATGTTGCAAGATACGACATCGGTAGCAAAGTCAGTAATGGTTTGGTTAAGGAATAGTAGGGTAGATTGCAGTTCTGCGATAAGTTGTTCTCTTTCTGATTCCTGACGTTTACGTTCAAGTTGGCGGAATTCACTTACATCACGGGCGATTAGGATGAATCCTTTTTTGCCGGCAAATGATATGAGAGATGCAGTTAGAATTACATTAAGAATGGTTTTGTCTTTCTTTATAAGTTGGGCCTCAAATTGTGATGGAGCTGGTTTATTTTCCATGAGCAACTTTAGCTGGTCGAAGCCTGATTCTTCAGAAGATTCCTGTTTTATTAGATCGTATATTTTTAATGACCTGAATTCTTCTTCGGTGTATCCAAGCATTTCAATAATCGTTGGATTGCATATCATTTCTGTTTGCTCTAAGACCATTACAAAGCCATCTGTTGCTGCTTCTACCAGAGCCTTATATTTTTCTTTGGTTTCTTTTTCACCTTCTTCTGCTTTAAAACGTCTTTTTTCCAGTGCTAGAGTTTGCCAAAGGATGTACATTAATATCATCAATATTGATGCGGTGATAATAATAGATGTTGTTATGAGTTTGCTGGTTAGCGCATGTATTTCTCGTTCTACATCTTGAACATAGATTCCAGTACCAATAACCCAACCCCAGTGTGGAAAACCTTTTACATATGACAGTTTTGGTACGACCATGCTTTGTTTGTCTTTCCATTGCCACATGTAGTTTACATAGCCTTCACCGCTTAAATTTACGGTTTTGGTAAATTCAGCAAATAATTTTTTACCATGCCTGTCTACTTCATTGGATACGTCTTTGCCGTTAAGATCTGGACGGTATGGGTGAACCACCATGCGTGTTTGCATATCAGTGATCCAAAAGTAATCTTTGTTTTCTTCTCCATATCGTAGATTGTTAATGCGCTTGATGGCATGTGATTGCGCTTCTTCGCGCGTCATATTGCCATTGCGTTCTTCTTCGGCATATTCTTCCAGGATACTGACGGCGGTTTGTGTAAGTTCTTTGGTTAGTTCGCGCTTGAATTGCATCATGTCGTCTTCAAGCTCTGGGATATAGATGAAAAAAATTGAGATTATGAATAGAGCAATGGTGATCAAAGTTGGTAATACCAACTTTAGAAAAAATGTTGTCCAACTACGAGGTTCATGGTTCATATTTGTATTCCGTTGAGAATATTGTTTGGTTTCTTATTACAAAAGTATCGTAAACAGCAGGGCAAATATCAATATTATATGCGTGTAGTTTTAGTGTTATTTCAATGAAGGTTGTGACAGTATTTAATTACCATGTTTTTTATTCGCTTAAAGGGGTTAGTAACTCCTCAAGATCTTCTTTTAATAATTGATAATCACTGCCGCTGTAGATGTCTTTTGCAATCTTGGATTTTTCTTGTTGGAGCTGCAGAATCTTTTCTTCGACGGTTCCTGTTGAAATAAGTTTGTAAATGAATACAGGTTTGTCTTGGCCAATGCGATAGGCTCTATCGGTTGCTTGATCTTCGGCAGCGGGGTTCCACCATGGATCGTAGTGGATTACCGTATCTGCAGCAGTAAGGTTTAGGCCGCTGCCACCAGCTTTTAAGCTGATAAGAAATACTGGTGTATCTCCATTTTGGAATTGATTTACTGTTTCTTCCCTATTTTTAGTTTCTCCAGTGAGCATGGTGTGATCAATTTCCTGCGCCTTTAATTCATCAGAGATTATTTTTAGCATCGATGTGAATTGCGAAAATATTAGTATCTTGCGTTTGTCCTCGATCATCTTGGGTATTAGTTCTAGCAGTAATTCTAGTTTGCTGGATTTTGCTCCTTTACGCACTGAATCGAGTTTGGTGAGTTTAGGGTGACAGCATGCTTGGCGAAGTTTGAGTAGGGCGTTGAGGATTACCGGATAGTTTTTGCCGCTGATCTTATCTGTAGCCCTTATTTCTTTAAGACTAATCAAAGTCGATGCACGAATTGACTCATATAGTTTTTTCTGTGAATCAGAAAGTTCCAGTGAGCGTATGATTGTTGTCTTTGGTGGAAGATCAGTTTCAACCTCTGTTTTGGTGCGACGCATGACAAATGGTTTGATCCGTCTTTGTAGTTGTATCTTTCTCTCTTGGTTTGCTGCGTTTTCTATTGGATCCTGGAATATGGTATTGAACTGTTTCATATTGCCTAGTAATCCCGGGGCAACTAGATTTATTTGTGACCACAGTTCCCCAAGATGATTTTCAACCGGGGTTCCGGTTAGACAGATCTTATGTTTTGCATCAATCAGATTGATTGCTCGTGCAGTTTGGGTGCGCGGGTTTTTGATTGCCTGAGATTCATCCAGGATCATGATTGAGAAAGTGTTGAGTAAGAAAATTTCTTTGTCGCGATGTATTAGTGGATAGGTTGTGAGTATGACGTCGTAGTTTTCAATATCTTTTTGTTTATCCTTACGTTCACTTCCATGTAAGATTAATAAAGATAAATCAGGAGTGAAGTTTTGGAGTTCTTGCTTCCAGTTAAATACCAGTGAGGTTGGTGTAATAATTAGCGCTGGTTTGGTTAGTCTTCCCTGCTGTTTTTCCACCAAAATATGCGCCAGGGTTTGTAAGGTTTTTCCTAGTCCCATGTCGTCAGCAAGGATTCCGCCAAATGAGTGATTACGGAGGAATTGGAGCCAGTTCAGTCCTTGTTGTTGATATGGTCTGAGAGTTGCCTTTAAACATTTTGGTGGTTTGATGTGCTCTATTTCTGTGTAATCTTCGATTTTTTCAATAATCCCGCTGGATTGGATATCTGCCTCCCATTTGGCTGAGTTGTTTTCAGCAAATTCTTCCAGATCATATATTGTTGCCAGATTGTATTTTGATAGCGACATAGTTCCATTTTTATTTATGAAGGAGCGGTCATTTAGTTCTGATAGTATGTCGAAGATGGTGATCAATTTTTCGGAGTCGACTGGCATTTTTTTACCGTCTTCCAGGTCAAGCACAGTCGTTTTATTTTTTCTAAGTTGTTGCTTGGTATAGAATTCTTTTTTTGCATTGAGCGCCGATAATAGATTGTAGTCTTTATCTTCTCCTTTGACACCAATGCTTAGGTTAACTGTTTCATTTTTTCTGCCGGATCGATCTAGTTTTACAAACCAGTTTGATGTCTCACTTTTTACCATGCGGAAACTGGTGTGGTTATGAATTTCCCAGCCTGAAGTTTGAAGTTCCGGTAGGATTTCAGATGTGAATTCCAGCCAGTATTCGGTTTCGTGTTTGTCTTCGTAGATAAAAGAGTTACTGTTGAGATTTGATATTGGCTCATAGCGATCGGATTGATCAATACCAATCAAACCAAAACCAATTATTTTGTCGGTTATCCGGTGCTCTGCTGTAAGGTCTCTTGTGAAATTTATTAGATGGTCATTATGGCAGATGATTTGGTTGGTATCTTTGTTATCTGCAGAAACTATTTTATCGATGTATTTGAACTCCAATGTTATGCCGTTAATCTTTTTTATAGGTTGGTTGCGAACAGTGTTGTAGTAAAAGGTGTTGTCGGTAACATCAAATGATTTTAGGGTGATAACCGGTTGTGGTTGTAATGTTCCTTTGTCTTCAATTGGTAATTGTTTAGGTTGTGGAATATCGATTCCAGAAAGGTCGATGATTTTTTGTTGGAAGACCAGTGCGCTTTGAAAAGTTTTTGGTGCTGAAAATGTTATTAATTGGGCATTGTCCTGGGTGAAATTGTGGGTTAATTCACCGCAGGCGGAACTTTGAAGATCAAGATACATTAGTGGATTAGTTGGCAGGTAAGTGTCTATATTGTCTGCAGATTCGAGCCTTAACAGATATTGCCCGCGGTTATTAATTGACCATTGTGGTATTGCCTGGCGTTTTTCTCCGAGAACAATTGGTTGGGAATTAAGATTTTTCCAATAGCATCTTCCACTTTTTAGGATGGACTGCAGGGCCTGACGGCTTTTAGCTGTATCGGATAATATTGTTCCTTGTTCTTTATCTTGGTTTATTGTTGTTTCGCAGAATCTTAGTAGGGCAAATATTTCCAGATCTGGTTCAATTATATAGGCCGGATAACGTTTTTGTTTGGCCTCTGGGATATCGTATGGAGTATTTTTTATCAGATTGTTGCCGCTTTTACTGGCAAGACCAGTTTTTATAAATAGTTTGTCGTTGACTATATCAAGGGTATATATGATTCGTCTTTTTTCGTTGGCAGGGTATAAATTATCTACCTTTTGCTGTTTGCTTTTTTCAACTTCTTTGGAAAGTGCCTGCATCCATACGCTGAAACTGTCGAGCTCTTGTTCTGGTTCGATCCCGGATACATAAGCAAATAGCGTTGCTGTGACATGTTTGCAGTTTGAGCCTTTGTGGCATGAGCATTTGCTAGTTAGTTGAGCTTTTGCTTTGCTGTTTTTGGTAATCAGAGTGCGGCAGGTGTGTTTACGTTTACGATCACCTTTTACCGTTCCATTTATTTCAATGGCCTCGTCTGATCTTTGGGCCGATTCAAGTCTTATTACCTTGCCATTGTTGTAAAGCTGTTTTCCAGATTCAAATATTTCTGAATCAGTTATCAGGCTTTTGATTTGTTCAATGGAGGTTAGGTCGTACATGGAGTTTCGAGGCCCTTTTCATAGTAAACCGTTTATCTTCTCATGAGGAGGAGGTTATTGGAAGGGGATATATACCAAAAAAGGCAGGTTGCCCTGCCTTTAATGTTTTTTTTGCTAGTGTTTACGCTCGGGATTTATTGCGAACCTCAAGCTAGCTTTTTTTCGCGCGGCTTTTCCTGGTGCGCTCAAACTCGGTGCCACGACAGCCACCGCATGGAGGAATTCTTCCGGTTTTTTTAAAACTCATCTGTTTGCCGCAGGCTGTACATTCCAAAGTGCCAGGGCCGGTAACTTCTCCGGTGTGATATTTGGAATCGTGTTCAAGCCTTTCTGATATGGCCAAAAGTTCTAATCTGGTCTTATCCGCAACAGAGCTAAATGCCTCCCATAGCCAGTTTTCAATTAATTGAATATCAAACTGGAACCAGTTGGTTAGGTCATCTTCACTTTCAGCCAGATATTCTGCAGCGTCACTAATATCGCGACGGATATACTCACCGATCTTTTGCGCTTCTTCTTTGGTAAGTTTATTTAATTCGATTGCATGCTTTTTCGCAGCCTCAATTGCTTGCATAATCTTTGGTTTAGCTGAAGCTTCAGCTTTTTCAAAGATCTTTTTGATCTGTTCCATCATCTCGTTGTAGCCATTTACTAAACGCTCTTCAGATGACTTTTGATCAGTCTGTTGTTTGTCCTGTTCTACAGGTGGAACTTCTGTCTTTTCTTTGTCGTTTGCCACTTCTTTTTTATAAGCCATAGCCCCGTCCTCTTCCTGTAACTACCTTTATGATTACTTCTTTTGTGAATATTGAGTTAAAGGAGTAATTAATTTTTCAGTTTCTTTATAAAGATATAGCATATATATAAGCAAATAGCGGTGAACCATTGTTAATCATCAAGAAAAATTTCTGATTCCATAGGATAAATCACATAAATCGTATAAAATATGCGCGCAATTTTGTAACTAATTATTGTCTGGAAGAAGATGGAAGAGATATATAACGCGCAGCAGATCGAAAAAGATGCCCAGAAGTATTGGGAAGAGAATAATTGCTTTAGAGCAGAGGAAGATAGCGACAAAGAGAAATACTATTGTTTGTCTATGTTTCCTTATCCAAGTGGTAAGCTCCACATGGGGCATGTAAGAAACTATACCATTGGTGATGTGATAAGTCGCTATCAGCGTATGCAGAATAAAAATGTGCTGCAGCCAATGGGGTGGGATGCCTTTGGTCTTCCAGCAGAAAATGCTGCTATCAGTAATAAGGTACCGCCAGCAAAGTGGACCTATTCAAATATTGAATATATGAAAGGACAGTTAAACCGCCTTGGTTTTGGTTATGACTGGGAGCGTGAGCTGGCTACATGTTCGCCTGACTATTATCGTTGGGAACAGTGGTTATTCATTCAGTTGTACAAGAAAGGGTTGGTTTATAAAAAGACTGCGACCGTTAACTGGGATCCTGTGGATCAAACAGTACTGGCTAACGAGCAAGTGATTGATGGTCGTGGTTGGCGTTCCGGTGCTGTGGTCGAGCGCAAAGAGATTCCTCAGTGGTTCTTGAAGATTACCGATTATGCAGAAGAGCTGCTAAACGATATCGATAAGCTTGAAGGTTGGCCTGATCAGGTTAGAACCATGCAACGCAACTGGATTGGCAGATCTGAAGGGGTTGAGCTGACATTTGAGGTGGAAGGCGCTGAAGATAGACTTGCTGTTTATACAACCAGACCAGATACCCTTTTTGGTGTTACCTATGTGGCAGTTGCTCCAGAGCATCACTTAGCACAACTTGCAGCAGGAAAATCTCCAGAAATTGCACAGTTTGTTGCTGACTGCAAAAAGAATGCAGTGGCCGAGGCCGAGATGGCAACCATGGAAAAGCTCGGTGCTGATACAGGCTTTAAGGCTGTTCATCCATTAACTGGTGAGTTGGTTCCGGTTTGGGTTGCTAACTTTGTGCTTATGGAATACGGATCTGGTGCGGTAATGTCGGTTCCTGCACATGATCAGCGTGATTATGAATTTGCTAAAAAATATGGCCTGCCAATAAAAGGGGTGATTTACCCTGCTGATGGCAGTGAGCTGGATATCTCTGAAACAGCATATGTTGAGAAAGGTATTCTTGCTAACTCTGGTGAGTTTGATGGCCTGGACTTTAAAGACGCATTGGATGCAATTGCGGCCAAGTTAGAAAGTCAAGGCAAGGGTAATAAGACCGTGAACTTTAGGCTACGTGATTGGGGCGTTTCTCGTCAGCGTTATTGGGGTACTCCAATCCCAATGATCACATGTGATAAGTGTGGTGATGTTCCTGTGCCAGAGGATCAACTTCCGGTAAGGCTTCCTGAAGATGTAGTTCTGGATGGAGCAGGTTCACCAATCAAGAAGATGCCGGAATTTTACGAGACCAAATGCCCTATTTGTGGTGGTGATGCAATCCGCGAAACTGATACCTTTGATACCTTCTTTGAGTCATCGTGGTATTACGCGCGCTATGCCAGCCCCGGATGTTCAACTGCTATGTTAGATGATCGTGCTAAAAAATGGGCTCCGGTTGACCAGTATATCGGTGGAATCGAACACGCGATTTTGCATCTGCTTTATGCTCGTTTCTTCCATAAATTGATGCGTGATGAAGGGCTGTTGGATTCAGATGAACCATTTATCAATTTGCTTACTCAGGGGATGGTGGTTTGCGAGACTTTCTGTCGTGAAAATGCTGATGGCAGTACAACATGGTATGCCCCTGCTGATGTAGATGTGGTTAAGGATGACAAAGGTAGAATGGTTAGTGCAACCTTAATTGCAGATGGTCAGCCTGTTAAGATTGGGCATATTGAAAAAATGTCTAAATCGAAAAACAACGGCGTCGATCCACAGCATATTATTGATAAATTTGGTGCTGATACTGCGCGTCTATTTATTATGTTTACCTCGCCACCGGATAAGTCGCTTGAGTGGTCAGATGCGGGTGTTGAAGGTGCGTATCGTTTTATGAATAAGCTATGGCGCGTCGTTTATGATCATGTAGCTGACGGCGAAGTGTCGGCATTGGATTTGAATGCCCTGAATGACAAGCAAAAAGAATTGCGTAGATTAACTCATGAAACCATTAAGAAAGTTTCTGATGCGGTTGGTAAAAGACACACCTTTAATACTGCTATTGCAGGCGTTATGGAATTGATCAATGCACATTCCAAAGATGGCGATAAGTCGGAGCAGGGCAGAGCAATTATGCAAGAGGCTCTGGAAAATGTTGTGCTTATGCTAAATCCAATTGTTCCACATATCTGTTATAGGCTTTGGAAAGAACTTGGACATGATAGTAATGTTGTTTTTGTAGATTGGCCTAAATGTGATGAATCTGCCCTGGTTAGAGATACTTTAGAACTTGTGGTTCAGGTTAATGGCAAATTACGTGGCAAGATCTCTGTGGCGGCAGATGCGGCTAAGGATGCCATTGAAGATGCTGCTCTTGCAGATGAGAAGATTCAAGGGCATATCGAAGGTAAAACGGTTAGAAAGGTGATTGTGGTGCCAGGAAGACTAGTTAATATTGTGGTTGGCTAGTCTTATTTAGCAGCAGGTAATGATTATGGTGCAGATGCTTAAAAACACATTTAGATTGGGATTATTGGTAGCATTTATGCTGTTAATAGTTGCGTGTGGTTGGCGTTTGCGCGGTAGTGTTGATCTACCTGAGCAGATGAAGAAGGTTAATTTGATTCAGTTGGTTGAAAACCGTGATGTAAATAGCAGGCTGATCAAGGCGCTGAAATCAGGTGGTGCCGAAGTAGTTGAATCTAAGGTTGGTGCAGATGTATCTATAATGATCACTAAAATACAGCTAAATAAAAAATCTGCTGCAGTTGATAGTCAGGGGCGTATTATCGCGCAAGAGGTTATCCTGAATCTAAGTTATAACCTGCAGGATAAAGTTGGAAATATGTTAATAGAGCAAGATACAATTCGTTTATCTCGCATTTATCGCTATGATCCAGATAATGTGCTTGGTATGGAACGCGAGGAATCCAGAGTATTATCTGGGTTAATTGATGAAGTGGTCGTTGCTCTTATCAATAGAATCAAGTATTCATTTAAATCGCAAAAGCAGCAGGGACAGCCTAGTGCAAATTAAATTTGAACAGCTGCAATCTCACTTAACCAAGAGTTTAGCTCCAGTCTATTTTTTGACTGGTGATGAGCCTTTGCTTCAGCAAGAGGCGGCGGATGCGATTCGCGCAGCTGCCAGGAAGGCAGGATATGAAGAACGTGAGATATTTCATGTCGATAACAGTTTCGATTGGAATGAGCTAATGCAAGAGGCATGTTCAATGTCATTGTTCTCGCAGTTAAAGATTTTAGATTTGCGCATTCCTTCCGGAAAACCTGGTAAAGCGGGAACCTCTGCATTAAAAGAGTATTGTGAGAATATTCCCCAAGATAATCTGTTGATAATTCAGTGTGGTAAGCTTGACGGTAATGCCAAGAAATCTGCCTGGGTAAAGGCCCTTGATGCAGTTGGAATAGTGGTTTATTTGTGGCCGGTTGATCGGCAAAGATTGCCAGGTTGGATCGATAACCGCATGCGTAGCAGAAACATTACGGCTCCACGCGAAGCGATTCAGATTATTGCCGATCGTGTAGAAGGGAATCTGCTGGCAGCAGCACAGGAAGTAGAAAAACTTGTATTGCTTTATGGTGAAGGCAGTGTGACCGTTGAGCAGGTAAATAACAGTGTTGCTGATAGTGCACGCTTTGATGTTTTTGGTTTGGTTGATGCAGCCTTGCAGGGTAATGTTACTCGAGTTGAACGAATGATGTTCGGGCTTGAAACCGAAGGTGTTGAAGCAATTCTGGTTTTGTGGGCTTTGGCGCGTGAGATTAGAACTATTGTGCAGGTTGCAACCGATATGCAAAATGGTAAACCAATTGGTGCTGCTTTGGATGCGGCCAGAGTTTGGAGTAATCGTAAACAGATTGTTGGCAATGCGGTTAGAAAACATCCTCCGAAAAAGTGGAGTGAGATACTGCAAAAGTGTAGCGATATTGATTTGACTATTAAGGGTCAGAGTGACGGTAAGGCATGGCATAAGTTACATGAGCTTGGTGTGGCGATGGCTGGTGTGAGTATTTGATTTTTCAAGCTCCCTGAGCCCTTCGGCTACGCTCAGGATAAACCAAGGCCGAAGGGCTAAGAAAAATTAATAAAATCTATGAGACTTCGGCTACGCTCAGCCATCTTGATTTTATTAAGCATTCTCCCTTGGCAGAATTGTAGGGTGTGCATTGCCCACCATGTACAAAAGGAAAACAAAATGACTGAAGACGTAAAAAAGTATATGCAAAGTGTTGGTGAGCGCGCAAGAGCTGCTGCTCGTGAGATCGCTAAGGCGGACACTGGTAAGAAGAATAATGCTTTGGAGTATATTGCCGATGCTATTGATGCTGCTAAGGAAACCCTTGGTGTTGAAAACCAAAAGGATATGCAGGCAGGCGCAGAGAAAGGTTTGGATGCTGCTCTTTTGGATAGACTAGAACTGACACCAGAGCGTATAGATGCTATGAGTGAAGGCCTGCGTCAGATGATTGCGTTACCTGATCCTGTTGGTGAAATAAGTGATATGAATTATCGTCCATCTGGAATTCAGGTTGGTAAGATGCGTGTTCCTTTGGGTGTTATCGGTATCATCTATGAGTCACGTCCAAATGTTACCGCAGATGCTGCGGGTTTGTGTTTGAAGGCAGGTAATGCGGCGATTCTGCGTGGTGGTTCTGAGGCTATCCATTCTAATAAAGCGATTGCTGAATGTATTAAACAAGGTTTGGCAAAGGCAGGCTTGCCTGCTGATGTGGTGCAGGTTGTTGAGACAACGGATCGTGCTGCAGTTGGTGAATTGATAACCATGAAGGATTACGTAGATGTTATTGTACCGCGTGGTGGCAAAGGGTTGATTGAAAGGATTACTGATGAGGCTAAGGTTCCTGTAATCAAACATCTGCATGGTGTTTGTCATGTGTTTATTGATGCCAAGGCAGATTTGCAAAAGGCGCTTGATGTTGCCTTTAATGCCAAGACCCAGCGTTATGGAACCTGTAATACCATGGAAACCCTTTTGGTACATCAGGATATTGCTGAAAAGGTTATGCCGCAATTAGCCAAGATGTATCAGGATAAAGGCGTAGAATTGCGAGTATGTGAAAAGTCTGCGTCTTATGTTGAAGGTGGTGTTGCTGCAACTGATGCAGATTGGGATGAAGAATATCTTGCTCCTATCCTTTCAGTAAAGATTGTAGCTGATATTGATGAAGCAATTGATCACATCGAAAGACACAGCTCGCGTCATACTGAGGCTATTGTCACAGAAGATTTTACTAATGCACAGCAGTTTATGCGTGAAGTGGATTCTAGTTCTGTGATGGTGAACGCATCAACCAGATTTGCAGATGGCTTTGAGTATGGCTTCGGTGCTGAGATTGGTATCAGTACTGATAAGATTCATGCGCGCGGCCCGGTTGGTCTTGAGGGACTGACATCACAGAAATTTATTGTGATTGGAAACGGTCATATTAGGCAGTAGTGCACAATTGTCATCCTCCGGTTTGACCGGGGTATCCAGCAAATATGTTTGAAAGGCATATTTGCCGCGCGAAGCGCGACTTTATGATAAAACAAGGAGACTTCGGCTACGCTCAGTCAGCTTGTTTTGGTTTATGCATTCCCAGGCAGAGTTTGGGAATAATAGTGATTTTTTTCAAGACCCCTGAGCGTAGCCGAAGGGTCGGGTTAATTAAAAAATAAATAGGCTTCGACTACGCTCAGTCAGCTTGTTTTACTTAGAGAGAAATATGCAAATAGAACAGCTACAGAAAATCGTTACTAATGCCCTGGAGGATTTAAAGGCGCAGGATATTAATATTATTGATGTCAAAGGAAAGACATCAATGACAGATATGATGATGATTGCCACTGGTACTTCTAGCACGCATGTTAAATCGATTGCAGATAATGTAGCTATGGAGGCAAAGCATAATGGAATTCAACCTTTGGGTGTTGAAGGAAGTGATGTAAATGCTGAGTGGGTTTTAGTTGATCTTGGTGATATCGTTGTGCATGTGATGCAGGCAAAGATCAGGGATTTCTATCAGCTTGAAAAGCTTTGGGCAATGGCTGAGGAAGAGTGAAAATCCACTTCATAACCGTTGGAACCAAGATGCCAGGCTGGGTAGAGCAGGGGTATAAGGAATATGCCCAACGTCTTACTGGCGAATGTCAGATCAAGGCAGTTGAGATTCCAATGGAGAAACGTGGTAAAAACCCGGATATAAACCGTCTGAAACAAAAAGAAGGGGAAAAGATCCTTGCAGCTATTCCTAAAGGCGCGATGGTTGTTGCCTTGGAGGTGACCGGTAAGCACTGGAGTACTGAGGAGCTGGCAATGAATCTGGAAAGATGGCTTCATGGGGGAAGAGATGTAGCTCTTATCGTTGGTGGGCCAGATGGTTTATCGCAGGAGTGTTTGCAAAAAGCAGATATTAAGTGGTCACTTTCCAAGATGACCTTTCCTCATCCGCTGGTACGAGTAGTTGTTGCGGAACAAATTTACCGCGCTTATACAATTATTAAAAATCATCCATATCATCGTAGCTAACTATGTTGTTATCCTGGGCTAGGGCAAGGAATATGTTGATGGATGGAATTGGAAATAGATCGTAATACGATACCCTTTTTGTAACATTTCTTTGTAAACATAACATTACTTCGTAATACTATTTTTGGAGTTGTTATGAGATTAATAGTGATTATCAGGGGCCTGATTTTTATTTTAAAACAAAGGCTAAACATTCGTAGCGATGATTCCAGACCTGTAATTAACAACCTTGAATGTCTTGTTGAACCTTGGGTTTTAGACTAGCTTGTAGTTTAAGCTAAGCTTGCTTTGAAAAAGAAACAGTAACACTAGTTCCTTCTTTTTCAGATGTATGCATTGAAATAGTGGCACCAAGTGTTTCAGCAATAAGCTTGGCACTATACGTTCCAAGTCCAGTTCCCTTTCTTTTGCCTTCGGTGCAATATTTTTCAAAAAAGTGGTCACGAATTTTTTCAGGAACAGGAGCCTTGTTATGAATTGTAACATCTATGGTTTCATTGGTTGTTATGCATATAGTGATTTCTTCGTCTTCTGTTGATGCTTCTTTGGCATTGGCAATGAGGTTGCAGAACATGTTGTAGCAAAGATGTTCTTCAGCAGTTATATCTATTGAATCATCGTCTGATATTTCTGTTCCGTTTAAAAGAATTTTTGTTGAATGTTTTACATCAGCGGTTAAAAAGTAATGTTTGTCTAATGATGCTTTTTTTAAAACCAGGATTAGATTAACTATGCTTGGATCAAGTTTGTAGGAACCTGTTTCCATTCGGAACAGGTCAAGAGGAATATCAACTAAACGTTTAATTTCATTGCTGGCATCAGCAATAAATTCAACATATTGTTTTTCCTGGGCAGAAAGATTTCCTGATTTTATTAGTAAACTTTGCAGCATCAGGATATTACCCAAAGGGTTTTTTATATCATGATGCATCATTCTTTCTACATCTTCTTTTAGCTGTTCTAGCTGTTTACGTTCGGTGATGTCGTCGAGAATCCAGATAATGCCGCTATCAAGATTGTTTGAATCGACGGCTTGCCCCCACACAGAGCACCAAATTATATCACCAGATTTTTTGCGGTAGCGATATTCGGTTTTGACGACTTCTCCTTTATTAAGTAAGGGGAAATAGGTGTTGGCAAAGTTATGAAAACTTTCCTCAGAGATGTGTATGAGTTGGGTGTTTTTCCCAATAATTTCGTTAAAGTCGTAACCAATTAGGTCACAGAAAGCTTGGTTGACGCGGGAAAAACGACGATCATGAGTTATATACGCAATTGCAATAGCGCTGTTATTGAATATTACTTCAAGTTCCGAAGAATCTGACTTAGAAGGAGTGTAAATGTCAGGTTGTCGCCTTGATTCAATTAATGATTCAAGTTCGGTTATTCGTTTTTGCAATGCTATATATTCTGGTGATTCTTCCATAAATAATATTACTTCCGCATTATACTTAAAGCGCTAATTCGTATGGTGAAAGCGCAATATTATAATTAATAGTATAGAGTAAAATGCTGGTTTTTTAATTTGTTAGTGATTTTTTGTTTTATTTTGCGATGAAGGTAAAATTATCGGACTTTAAAACGTTATTTCTTTGATCCAATATCTGTATTTGCCAGTTTCCTGTCATACCCTTGGTAATTTTTTTACTGGAATACATTATCTGTTTGGTTTGAGTAATGTCGGAGGTGATATTGGCTACGGTTCTGTCTTTATATATCCATCTGTGGGTGAGTTTATTTCCTTTTTGGCCTTCAATTATGGTGTGGTAATAGATCGTTGATGTATGTTTATTATTTATAGGGGATATTGTAGAGCCCAGGTTATCAATTGGCTTGAGTTTTTTAACTCCAGAGGTTAATTGAGTTTTGATTGTTTGGTTGGCCGTAATGACTTTTTTGTTTTGCTCTACTTGTTCTGTTGGTTGTGGTTTTTTTTGAGGTATCAGGCTGATCTTATTTTTAAGAAGGTCGTCGAATTTTTTTTTGGTGGTAGGTGATGGTTTTGCTGAAACAGCTTTGGGCTGTAATGGAGGATTTGTGGGAGATGGTTGTTTATTCATTGTAGTTATGTTTTTTTGAGTTGCAGTGTCTTGCTTAGTTGGTTCTTCGTTATCTGGTAAAAAGACGATTATTATCGCTAATATACCGATAATTGCCGCTGTTACCTTGGTAATGATTGATTTAATACTTTCAAAATCATCTTTAGGCTGCTCTGGTGGTTTGCCATAGTGGATTTTGATTCTGATAGTGAGTTCTTTTGCCATGATGTTATAAATACTTCCGTGTATTTTTCCTATTTGCTGGATCCCGGATCAAGTCCGGGATGACGATATTAATTATAATATGTAGTCATACCGGCGAAGGCCGGTATCCAGAAAAACTACAGCGCCTCAATCTTTACGATCTGCTCAGCAATAATCTTTAGTGAAGTCTCAAGTTCGGTAGCCTTTTCCTTCTCTTTGTTTACAACTGCTTCCGGAGCTTTATCGGTAAAGTTTGGATTATTAAGTTTGCCTTGAACCTTTTGTAGTTCTTTATCCAGCTTTTCTTTTTCTTTGTTAAGACGAGCTAGCTCGGCATCTTTATCGATAAGCCCTGCCATCGGTACCAATACTTTCATATTGCCAACGATCGCAGTGGCTGATTCCGGAGCTTGATCGTCTGTGCTAAGAACGGTAACCGATTCAAGTTTGCCAAGTTTGGTTAGGTTGACCATATTGGTTTCTAGTCTTTGACGGTCTTGTCCTGAGCTGTCTGCCAAAAGGACAGGTAGCGGTTTTCCTGGGGAGATATTCATCTCGCCGCGGATTCTGCGTACGCCAATCAGGAAGGTTTTAACCCATTCGATATCAGCTTCAGCTTCAGTATTAACCCTGTCTTGAGTATATTCTGGATAAGATTGAAGCATGATGGTATCGCCTTTAATTCCCGCCAGAGGGGCAACTCGTTGCCAGATCTCTTCAGTAATAAACGGCATGATCGGATGCAATAACTTAAGGGTTTCTTCAAGCACGCGGATAAGGGTTTGTCTGGTGCCGCGCAATGCCTTTTCATCTTCACTTGTGTAAAGAACGGTTTTAGATAGCTCGATATACCAATCGCAGTATTCATCCCAGATAAATTCATAAATGGCATGTGATGCAAGGTCAATACGATAATTATCCATCGCCGATTTAACTTCAGTGGTAACCGACTGTAGTTTGGATATGATCCAATGGTCAGCTGTACTTAAAATTACATCTTCGCTATTGATTCCTGTATCCTGGCCTTCGGTATTGCTAAGTACATATCTTGCGGCATTCCAAAGCTTGTTGCAGAAGTTTCTGTAACCCTCTACACGGCCAACGTCGAACGCGATATCGCGGCCCGTGGTTGCCAGTGATGCAAAGGTAAAACGCATGGCATCAGTGCCGTAGGCGGCAATGCCATCCGGGAAGTTCTTACGGGTATTTTGTTCGATCTTTGGAGCCATTTGTGGCTGCATTAGGCCGGTAGTACGTTTTTTTACCAAAGATTCAAGGTCAATGCCGTTGATAAGATCAAGTGGGTCGAGCACGTTCCCCTTGGATTTAGACATCTTATGACCTTCGTGGTCACGAACCAGACCGTGAATATAAACCTCTTTGAATGGAACTTCTCCATCCATAAATTTCATGCCCATCATGATCATTCTGGCAACCCAGAAGAAGATGATGTCGAAGCCGGTTACTAGCACACTGGTTGGATAGAAGGTTTCCAACTCAGGGGTTTTATCTGGCCAACCCAGTGTTGAGAACGGCCATAGGGCAGAGGAGAACCATGTATCCAGTACATCTTCATCCTGTTTAAGTTCAGTGCCTGCATTGATGTTGTTTTTCTCGCGAACTTCTTCTTCGTTACGGCCAACATAGATATTACCTTGATCGTCATACCAGGCAGGGATTCTATGCCCCCACCAGATTTGACGACTGATACACCAGTCTTCAATGTTACGCATCCACTCGTAGTAGGTTTTATCCCAGTTTGCCGGTACAAATTTAATTTTGCCGGTTTCTACTGCTTCTATTGCTGGTTTAGCAAGTGGCTCTGCCTTTACATACCACTGGTCAGTCAGGAATGGTTCGATAACCGCGTGAGTTCTATCGCCACGAGGAACCATAAGTTTGTGATCTTTGATTCCTTCAAGTAGCCCTTGCGATTTAAGTTCTTCAACAACCATTTTTCTGGCATCGAAACGTCCCATGCCTTGATAACGTTCTGGAGCATTTTCGTTAATGCGCGCATCAACGGTGAAGATATTGATTTGTGGTAGATCGTGGCGCTTGCCAACTTCGTAGTCATTAAAGTCATGAGCTGGTGTTATTTTTACACAGCCGGTTCCGAATTCAGGATCTACATAATCATCGGCGATAATTGGAATCTCTCTATCGGTTAATGGCAATTTAACCATCTTGCCGATAAGGTGTTTGTATCTTTCGTCTTCTGGGTGTACTGCAACCGCGCTATCACCAAGCATGGTTTCAGGTCTAGTTGTTGCCACTACGATGTGATCATTTCCTTCAACCAATGGGTAACGCATTGACCACATGTTGCCGTCTTCTTCTACTGAATTTACTTCAAGGTCGGATACTGCTGTGTGGAGTACCGGATCCCAGTTAACCAGTCTTTTACCACGGTAGATCAGACCTTCTTCATGCAACCTTACGAATACTTCGGTTACTGCTTTGGATAGACCTTCGTCCATGGTAAAGCGTTCGCGGGTCCAGTCCATTGAGGCGCCACTGCAGCGTAGTTGTTTGGTAATGGTGTTGCCTGATTGTTCTTTCCATTCCCATACCTTATCAATGAATGCATCGCGGCCAAGATCGTGACGGGTTTTGCCATCTGCGATAAGTTGTCTTTCAACTACCATCTGGGTTGCTATACCTGCGTGGTCTGTTCCAGCTTGCCAAAGGGTGTTGTTGCCTTGCATCCTTTTGTATCTGATCAAACTGTCCATGATTGTGTGCTGGAATGCGTGTCCCATGTGCAGGGTTCCGGTTACATTTGGTGGTGGCAACATGATGCAGTAAGGTGTGCCATTTCCAGATGCCTGGAAGTATCCGCTGTCTTCCCATTTCTGGTACCACGATCTTTCAATATTGGTTGGATTAAATACTTTTTCCATGGTCAATTTGTCTTCTATCTATTGGTTGTTTTAAAACGGTTATTTTTCAGTTGGTTTCATATCCTCGGCAACTATGTCAAGGATTGGTGGCAGGCTGGATTGCAGCTGGTGCAACATGGCCTTTTGCATTAGGGATGCACTTTGTTCCAGAATTTCATTTAGTGCGGAATTTATTGCTTTACGTACAATGCCTTCCATATGCATGTTTAATTCGTCTTTTACGTCTTCGGCAATATCTTCGATAAGAGTTACAAACTCCTGTTGATGCTTGCTAAGGGCTTCTTCGGCTGTAAGCCCCCCAGCGATAGGTTTTACCTCAGGAGTAGGCTGTTTAAGTTCATGATCGTCATCTTTCCCTTCATTGGGGATAATGTCGGTTAGGGTTGGGATATGGATATCCTCTAATTTGTCTATGTCACTCATCTTTTTTACCTTGCCCCCATGTTGTTGGTCATGCTGTTTTTTGCCATATCATGTGAGTTGATCTGATACTCGCGCTCCTTGTAAAAACGGAAACGCTCGCGCCCATCTTTTTTAACCTGTGGATCCTGATTTACTAGTTCTGCCAGGCGTTCGAACTGGCTGAAGTAAAGAGGAACCTTGTTATCGAGATTGATTAATAGCCCAAAGCTTTGTTCTGGCTCTAAATCATGTCCAAGCATTATTGGTGCTTCGGTGTTGCTGTCTTTTACCGCAATCTCATGCGGCAAAAAGCTTTCCTGTTTAAAGGTCCATAGCAATGAATTAAGGCTTTGGGTTTGTTGATCGCTCTGAGTATTGATATAGATTTTTAGTCCTTGAGAAAAGGCCTTTTCTGCAAGTCTGCATGCAAAAAGCTCTAGTCCTCGGCTGGAATTATCTGGGAGGATGTAAAAATCTACACGGGTCATTAGTTGTTCTCAGTCGCCTTATTCAATAGATAGTTAACCAGTAGCGGAACAGGTCTGCCGGTTGCGCCCTTATCTTTACCGGATTTCCAGGCGGTGCCTGCGATATCAAGGTGAGCCCACTTGTATTCTTCGGTAAATCTGGATAGGAAACAGGCAGCTGTTATTGTTCCTGCCTCTTTGCCACCGACGTTTGCAATGTCTGCAAAGTTGCTTTTAAGTTGGTCCTGATATTCATCCCAAAGAGGAAGTTGCCATGCAGGATCGCTGGCTTGATTGCCGGATGAGATAAGTTCGTCAATCAAGTTTTGGTCATTACCGATAATTGCTTGAGCAACACCGCCTAGAGCAATGATACATGCTCCGGTTAAAGTGGCAATGTCTACTACAATTTCTGGCTTGAATTTCTCCGCATAAGACAAAGCATCGCATAAAATTAATCGGCCTTCGGCATCGGTATTAAGAATCTCGATGGTTTTACCTACCATACTGGTAACGATATCGCCTGGTTTGTTGGCTTGGCCATCCGGTAGATTTTCACTGGATGGGACGATACCAACAACATTAATTGGTAAATCAAGTGCGGCAATGGCATGGATAAGGCCAAAAACTGAAGCTCCGCCGCACATATCGTATTTCATCTCATCCATTCCGGCTGCAGGTTTTAGGGAGATGCCGCCAGCATCAAAGGTTAGACCTTTACCTACAAACACGTATGGTTTAGCGTTTTTTGCGCCACCTTTATAGTTTAGAGTTATAAGTTTTGCCTCTTCGCGACTGCCTTTAGATACGGAAAGTAATGAGCCCATGCTAAGTTTTTCCATATCAGCTTCACAGAGTACTTTGCAGGTTAGTTTTTTGCTGTTTTTAGCAAGCTCTTTGGCTTTGTCGGCGAGATAGGTTGGGGTGCAGATATTACCGGGAAGGTTAGCAAGATCTTTAACATAGCTCATAGCATCTGCAATTGCGCCACCTTGAGTTGCTGCAGCTGAAATTAGCCCAATCTCTTTTTTGCTGCTTGCAGGGAATGAAATTTTATTCAATGATTTGCGTGGTTTTTCTTCATCGCTTTTCAGTTGATCAAATTTATATGTAGATTCAGTCAGCACCTGTGCTGCTTGGCGTGTATTCCATTGGGTGTTTTTGCCTGCAACTTCAACTTCTGTCAGATAACAGGCAATGTCTTCGATGTTATCTTGAATGGCTCCTGCAGCAGCCTTGATTACTTTTACGAATGCCTTGTCATCAAACTTATCTTTTTTACCAAGACCAACAATCAAAAGTCTATTACTTGATAGCCCAGGAACTTTATGTAGCATTAGGCATTGCCCGGTTTTTCCTTCAATGTCTTTTTGTTGGATAAGGTTTGTAATCAAGCTATTGCATGCTTTATCAATACCGGCAGCGGAAGGTGAAAGTTCTCCGTTTTCGAAAATGCCTGTAATCAGACATGAGCTTAGCTGTTTGGTGGCCTCAATATTTTTTACTACAAATTCCATAATAAACCTTACTGAATAAGTTTTTGAAAAGACGTTACGGTATGCTTAGTGCGCGTATTCTATCAGAAAATTGGTGGTAAGTAATAGAATGAATGGAGTTGATTTTTGTGAGATTGGCAGGATTATATGAAACGCGATAAATGTATAGGAATATGGCCTATACAATGAACTTTTATTAATTATTTTATGGAGCGTTCAGTTGATTATTAAAGTAATGTTTTGCTACTTTAACAACTTATTTGACTTAATAACGCTCAAAATCATCGTCAGTTGGTATCGAATTTTGAATTTGGGATTTGGAAGGCGTTACCTTGGGCTTGGTGTCGCTGTTTTTTTGAGCTTGATTATTGGTTTTATTGTTAACGGGCTTGTTCTTTGCGGTTTCATTTTTTTGAGGATCATTTTTTGTTTTAGCTAGTGATTTTTTGGTTGCCGATTTTTTTGCAACCGTTTTCTTCGATGGTGTTTTGCGAGTTGTTGTTCTCTTTTCAGTTTTTACAGCTTTTGGGGTTGCTTCTTCTTTTTTGGGGGGTGTTTCAGTATTAGGTTTTGATGTAGGGGGGATTTTTTCGGCGCAAGAAGTTGTTGTATTGAAATATTCCATCTCATTAGTTAATACTTCTGTATGCGATTTTATATCTTCTGCAGTAGATGCCAGTTCTTCAGCAAGAGCCGCATTAGATTGGGTTATTTTATCTAACTGTATCATCGCGCTGGAAATTTGTTCTATACCGCTTGTTTGTTCTTGGCTTGATGCGGTAATCTCTTGGACTAGTTCTGCAGTCAATTTGATTTCAGGGATAATTTCATCGATTTGATTGCGTGCAGTCTCTGCAATAATTACGCTTTCTTTTGCTAGTTGACTGATTTCTCCTGCTGCTGATTCACTATGTGCAGCTAATTTGCGTACTTCTGATGCTACTACCGCAAAGCCTTTTCCCTGTTCGCCTGCTCTTGCCGCTTCAATAGCAGCATTAAGTGCCAGCAGATTTGTTTGGTAGGCAATGTCTTCAATGATTCTAATCTTCTCGGCGATGGTTTTCATTGTTTGTTCGGTTTTCCGAACAGCATCTCCTCCATGAGAAGCTTTTTCAGCGGATTTAGTGGCTATTTGTTCAGTTTTATGCGCGCTTTCAAGGTTGTGTTGGATAGAAGCACTTGCCTGTTCTATTGTTGCGGATATTTCTTCAACATTTGCGGCCTGTTGAGATGCTCCGCTGGATAGTTCTTGAACTCCACTTGTAAGCTGTTTATTTTCATTATATACATTTTTAGCTACGGTACCGACTTTTGTAACGACACTTCTAAATCGTTCAATTTGGTGTTGTATGGCTTTTGTTAAGGCGCCAATTTCGTCTTGTGCATTGTACTTGATATCGACACTAAGATTGCCTTCTGCAATTAGATTTGAAGTCTTTGTTACCAGATTAATAGGTTTAAGGACTGATTTCTTTAGAAGTATTGTAAGAATAGAAGAGATAATAATTCCTAATCCAAGAATCTGAACAATGTTTTGGATTAATAAATTATTAAGCAATTCATCGATTAAATCCTGATTCTTTTTGATTGCTACTTTGCCTATATCTTTGTTGATAGCCCCATTATTGAATATTAGTTTGATCTCGTTAATTGATGAATTGTCAGTTAGTTTGGCATCAACAATGATCTCATTGTTCTGATCTTTAGATCTGCTAGCGATGAGTTTTCCGTCTTTAAAGAGATATATTCCTTGGATATTTGAATTTTTGATCTCTGAGTCAAGTATCTTGTTGCGCAGTGTTTTATCCGAATTCCAAATAGCAGTAGGTAGATATAGACGTAATCTTTCTGCGACAAGACTTAGTTCTTTACTTTGAGTTTCATATAAAGCATTTTTATTGGAAAAGTAGTTAAAGGTTGCGAATCCACCGACAATAACTATTACACAAGCAATGGTAAGCATGGTTAATTTTAGACTTATTGATGATTTCATGGTGAAAATTCCCAGAATAGTTATCTTAAGATAACTGATTAATATTCTTTGATAAAAATGCCCGTTATTTATTTAATAATAGTACTGAATTATATAGATTCAATTATTGAAAAAGGTTGTTATGTGGAAACGTGAAGTGGTAAATGTTAATACCGGAAAAACTACTCATTTTTAGCCGAAAAGATGATGGTTGTTTTATGTAAAAATTGGGTGTTTGTGTTCGTTATCAGTTAGATTATCTATGTAAATGGGTTAAAATAATTCGAATATAAGTTATCTGTTTTTTGGGAGTTCAATTGTTTAATAAAATCAATCGTTATATTGCTAAAGAGATATCCCTTAGCTGGGCAGGGGTGTCGCTGATATTGATTGTGGTTTTATTAATCAATAGGCTGGTAAGGTTTTTGAGTGATGCTGCCAGTGGTGAGATTTCCGCTGATCTTGTGTTTACTTTGTTGTGGCTTAAGGCTGCTGCTTATCTACCATTGATATTGCCATTTACTTTTTTTCTTGCCGTGATGATGGTTTTAGGCAGAATGAATCGTGATAATGAGTTGCCGGTGATGTTGGGGTGTGGTGCAGGTCCTGCGGTATTTTATAAATCATTTTCAATTGTTGCAGTCCCGCTTGGTATCGGTATTTTATTGCTTTCGGTTTTTGTAGTGCCGTGGGCAAATAATAAATCTGTAAGGGTTCAAAAAGAAGAACAGGATAAAGGATCTTTTGCTGTGATTGAGCCGGGACGGTTTATAAGCACCAAAGATGGAAATGGAGTTTTCTATGCGGGCATGGTAGATAGTGAAACGGATGTTATGCGAGATTTATTTCTTCATTCTAATGTGGATGGAAAAGAAACAATAATTCGTGCTGAGAGCGCAAAGATTGAGGATTTAGAAGAGCTGGATGCGAAATATATTATTTTTTATAACGGTAATAGATATGAAGGTGAAAAGGGGAAGCTTAACTGGAGAAATACCAAGTTTGAATCTCATGGTATGCAGATCTCTAAACAGAACGCCGGAAGTGAATTAAATTATAAGGAAAGCAAATCTACTTATGAATTGATTAAGTCTGAACTAGCAGTAGATAAAGGGGAGTTGCATTGGCGCTTAGCAATGCCTGTTATGTTTGCAGTATTGGTGTTTTTGGTGTTGCCGCTTGGGAAAGGTAATCCTCGTGAAGGTAAATTTGGTCGTCTGTTTATTGGGATTATTATCTTTTTGGTGTACTTGAAACTGCTAACGTTTGGCAAGAGTTTGGTGATAAAAGAAACGGTGCCATCTGGTTTAGGACTTTGGTGGATTCATGCGATTTTTGTTGTGATTGGCTATGTTTTATATCGAAAGGGGTTCCATGTTCCAAAATCTAAGTTGGTTCGTAAGGCAGGGGGTTGATTGATGCGAATACTTGACGGTTATATTGCCAGAAATGTAATTGCATATGCTTTTGCATCACTTTTGGTATTGGTTGTATTGCAGCTGGTATTTGCCTTTGTTGATGAAATGGGGGATGTGGGTAGAGGATCATACACTGCTGGATTGGCTTTAAAATATATACTGCTTACAGCTCCACGTAGAGTTAGTGAGCTATTTCCAATTGCTGCGCTATTAGGGACTTTGCTAGGATTGGGGGGGATGGCTGCCAGTTCCGAAATTATAATTATCAGAAGTTCAGGCGTCTCTGTAGAGCGTATTGTTCGATCAGTATTGCAAGCAGGTTTTTTGTTGATGATTATTGCCTTTGTGGTTGGAGAATTTGTTACTCCGGTTGCAGAGGAGATTGGACATTCTCTTCGAGCTAATGCTATCTCGGGGAATGTATCATTATTTAGAAACAAAGGTTTTTGGGTTCGAGATGGCGAAAGATTTTTATTTGTGCGTAATGCTGTAACGCAAGGGCAGCTTAAGGATATTAATGCCATATCTTTCTCTGATAATGGAGAGCTGGATTCTATTATATCTGCCAAAGGAGCGAATTATATAGATGAAGGTTGGCGCTTGAATCAGCTTGATAAAATCACTTATGGTGAGCAGGAAAATAAATTTTTGCAAATAGATTCATATGAAATTAAATCCAGATTAAAACCAGAGATGTTGCAAGTGGTAACTTCGCGTCCGGAGATGATGTCTTTATGGGAGATAGGTGATTACGTTGATTATCTTACAGAGAACCAGCTTGAATCACAAAACTATAAACTTGCCTATTGGGATAAGATAGTCGCTCCTTTTGCAACCTTGGTGATGTTGATGCTGGGAGTGCCATTTGTATTTGGATCGCAGCGTAGTAATACTGCCGGTCATAGATTAATGATTGGAGTTCTTATTGGAATTGGCTTCTTTCTATTAAATAAAATTCTGGGGACTGCAGGCCTGGTATATGGATTTAGCGCGCTAGTCTGTGCGATTGTACCCACTTTGTTTTTTGCCGTTTGGGCTGCGGTTGCCATTCGCAGAGTTTATTAAAATTATTTTAATAGATATTAACTATTAAAGTTTTTAATTATCACATAGCTTATATTGCCAATTTAAATTTTCTTAAAGTTGTTTTGATCATTTATTTAGTCAAATATAAAAGCAAAATCATACCAAAGTACGATTGCTCACATCTTAATATTATTATTTAATGATTACTCCTTAACGAGATTTTAGTCCTTCCTGGCAGGGATGCTTATTTAAACTTTGACAGGTTTAGGAGAGGTTAAATGAATAGCAAAACAGATATTAATAAACAGTTACCTGATGTATCAGAGCAAGTTGTTAGCTTGGGTGCATCTTTGTACAAAAAAGCAAAGACAGAGATTGGTTTGATTCCAATTGCGCTAATAATAGGGGCGTTGATTATTTTTAGATAATGAATTTAATACCTAAATGGGTATGTGTTATGGGGCAATGTGGGGTTGCTGCGGGGGCGGTAATTAAGAAAGGCGGAACTTTAGTTCCGCCTTTTGTTTTTCGTGCGCCAGGCATGGC
>JAWSVC010000006.1:0-64312 GCA_033852075.1 Gammaproteobacteria bacterium
AAAGCATAACCAGACGAATCTGCTTATCTTTTAGTTCTTTGATAGAATTTGCACTTTTTGCAACTAGGCCATCATTACCATTGGAAAAGTCGCCGACGATGATTGCTGTAGAATCAACCCCACCAACTGCTGGAATGGTAAGAGCATCCATGTTGGTTAGGGTTACTGCATCAAATTGGCCTGCAGTGTATAGGTTGATTGATTCAATATAGTCGTTGATTAAGGTTACTTCGATTTCAATGCCGTATTTGTCAGCCCATTTCTTTACAATGCCGTTGTCAGCTGCATAACCCCATGGTTCCCAGCCGGTGTAGTGTGACCATGCTACTTTGAACTTGTCTGCTGCAAAAGTATTAATGCTCATAAGTCCGAATAGTGCTAATACAATAAGTTTTTTCATTTTTATCTCCTAAGATCCATTTACCTAAAAATACTAACTAATTTCTAAAGCGTCGAAATCGCTACGAACAACCTTGGCTTCTTCCATTTTTTGGATAGCTTCTTCAGTTTTGGCTGAAAGGTCATCAAGTTCAAGAATGTTCTGAGCCATCTGTGGTAGGGCGCTGCGGCGATATACGGATATATCTTCAAGCGCTGCATTGATGTCTAAGAATGATTTTTTCAGGGCTGCCATGTCTAGTGAAGTGCTTGCAGCCTGTTTGTGGATGTCTGCACCTTGTTGTCTAAGTCTGGCTGCATTGCCAGCGATAAGGTCATCAGTAGTTTTATTAACCGCTTGGATTTTTTCCAAAACGATTTTTTGATTCGCTAGTGCTAGAGCAAGGGTGACGCCGACTTGTAGGGCGTTAATGGTTACATTGGTTGCTCGATTTACGCCGCGAATAAGTTCTTTATTGTTACGAATGATTACTTCAATAGTCAGAACCCCCTGCTGGTTAACTGCAAGTTGTTGTTGGAGATCCTGAATGCGTTGACGTAACGGGAATAGAAGTTCTTCTTGTATAAATGCATAGCGAGGATCGTCGCTAGGTAATTCTGTTTCCAGTTTTTCAGTAAGTTGCTTATCAATTAACTGTCCAAGTTTAATGGCCTTGTTCAGTTTAAATGTTAGATCCCGCATTGTGGCTTGATCTGATTGCAAGGTAATATTGTCGCGTTTTAATTGTTCTGCGCCATCTTCCAGTGAGTTTACAATTGCTTCAATGACGGTTGATGCACTTTCGTATTTAGTGAAATATCTTTTGATTGGCTTGCCAATAAATGGAAGAAAGCCAAGCGTCCTTGAAAACCAGCCAGCTTCAAAATTAAAATCGGCTGGATCAAGATCTTCAACCTGCATTTTTAGATCAACCAGAGAATTAGCAACCGGGCCACCATCATCTCCTCGTGAAGATAATTTTTTGATTGGTTCTTTTAGCATTGCGCTTTTCTTTGCGGCTTCAAGCTGAAGTTTATGGCTCATATTTTCCATTGCGCTGCGAGCTTGTAATTTACCTTCAGCATCATCTGGATTTATTAGCAGTAGCTTGTTGGTGATATCACTTGCTTGTTTGGCTAGTTCTTGATCTTCCACGCTGACTTGTGGTTCCGCTGCAATCAGTTCATCTTTAATAACATCGATTTCTATCGGTTGCATTACTGACTTTGGCTTTTCCATCTGTTCCATGGTTGTACTCATACTAAGTTCTCCATTTTTTGCCCCATTGGGTTATCATTTGTTAATTGAGTAATCATTTGCTCTGGATGCAAGTTGACTTAATTCTTGCATGGCCGTTTCCAAATCCAGTGTGGACATCCCTTTGCGAGTGGTAATTCCTGAAAGGGCAGCAGTAGTCTCATCTATCACTGTCATTGCTGATTCATTTTTAGCAAACAGGTGTTTAATCGTCTTTTGTTGTTCGTTAAAAATTCCTTGGCGTTTGCTGTAAGACTCCATTTCCAGACGCTGGTGTTCATCAATTTCTTTTTGCCGATCCAGTTCAAGCATTCTGGAATTTATCAGATCAATGTCGATAGCTTGAATGCTATTAATTCTAGTAGTAACCTCCGAAAGGTTATCTATGACAGAAAGGAAGACTTGTTCAGCTATTCCGAGATAGCGATTAAAAGAGATCTCTCCTGGATTGAGTTTTTCCGACAGAATTTTTTCTAAAAGCTCAAATTTTTCCTGCAGACGCTCAAGTTGGTCTAACCCTTGTTGGCTATTAACCTGTTCTAATTTGCTCTTAAGATCATTAAGGCTTTTTTCTCTGCTTTGGGATAGTTGTTGTTGCAGGCTTTGTACATAGTCGTTAGTTATCTGTTCTTTGCGTACCGTAAAGTTGGTTATAAGGGCGCCAATACTAATTACCCCTCCAGCTGCCGCTGCAGCAATTGGGATCACTGTGGGGCCAAGTAATAGGGCTGCTGCACCACCAAGTATTCCAATTGCTCCGGGATACAGAACTAGTGGATGCTGGATGCTATTTTTCATAATGGCGCTGGAAATGGCCTTTTTTGAAAAATCTATTCTTGCTGGTGTATTGCTACTCATTAGTTCCCTTTTTACAAATCCTCAGCTACCAGATTTAACTCAACTCTGGGTAGTCTGTAGTTGTAGGCTCTATTTGATTCCCCTGGTTTTTTGGCAAGCGGTTTGCTAGAACCATAGCCAACAGCTCTAATTCTGTCGATATCAATGTTATAGGTGATTTCTATGTAGCGTGCAACAGATTCCGCTCGATCTTGCGATAGCAGCTGGTTGGCGGTTTTGTCACCGCGCAGACCAGTATGGCCTTTGATGACAACTCTGAAATTAGGGTAATGCTTAAGTTGTTTTATTGCTTTATCTATCTCTTTTTTGCCATCTAGATTGAGGTCTGATGTGCCGCTTTGGAATGAGATAGGGCGAATTCGTAATGTGCCGATTTCTCGTAGTTTATCCCATTGCGCTGGACTAAGTGGGGTAAAGTCCCTTTCTAGGGATGATTTGCCGCTACTGCTCTCTTTGCTGCCAAATCCTGCACTCATGTTTTTTTCGAATAATTTGCCTATAAACGAACTGTTGGTGATGCGATATGGATTACCGTCCGGGATTGGGTTTTTGGAAAAATCACCATTATCTATAAGGATTTCTATGCTTGATTCAATAGTATCAATCAGATCTTCTCTGGTATCAGTAGCATAATTGCTAGAGATGCCGAACCATTGTGCTGCATTGTCAGTTAGACTGGCCCATGAAATCCCTTGCATAAGTTTTTCAGCTTTGGATTTAGAAAGGTCTGATTGTGAGGCGATCTCTTTTATAAGAGACTTTTTGTTTTGGCGATAGTATTTTTGTGTTTTGAAATAATTATCTAATAGGGTGTTAACAGCCTCTGGGTTGTTATTAGAATATTCGCGGTTTACCAGTAAAATATCCACTATAAGTTTATTGGTGTCCTCTGTTCCTAGTAGTTTTATTATCCCTTTCTTTTCCAAGGCTTTTGATACGTCCGGTTCCCAGATGACTGCGGCATTAACCTGTTTGTCCAGTAAAGCCTTTAAAGCTTCTTCTGAACCGTCGCGTTGGTCGCGCCAGTTATTATGTTGTCCCATTAAGGTGGGTACATCAAAGTGATAGCCAACGGCCTTAATTAAATGCTCACTTGGTGAACTAGGAGTATAAGCAATTTTAAGGTCCTGTTTGGTTTTGAGGTCATCAATAGTTTTGATCTGGTCTTCCCAGGCAACAATTGCATCACCACCTTTTGATTCATCAATAATGGTGATTATTGTGCCAGGAAAACTATATTCTGCGGCACTAAGGATATAGGAATCGACTGTCGCAACTGCAAATTGAATCTTTCCTTTTTTAAGGTCTTTCATCCTGGAACTGTAGTCGGCATTGTCGTTTTCGCAGTTTAGGATATAACCGCTACGTCTCATGCGTCCTTTCATTTCTGAGGAGCAAAGAGGGATGTAGCCTGCCCAGTTATCTATGCCAATAGTGATTGTGCCCTTGGTATCTTTTGCGTCAGAAGTATCTATCTGTTTGCTTTCGTGAAGCAGCGGAAGTATAAATTTGGCTCCAATCAGTGCGGCAACGCCGAAAAACACCAGAATCAGGAATGCCTTAAAATGGTTGTTCATATCAATAATTTCCCTTTGAATTCCTACCAAAAACCAAGTTTAGACCCTTTTTATTGGAAGTCTGTGACAGTGAATTCTTCGGATTCAGCCAAAATGTCGTCAAGTCCTTGGCGTAGACTTTCAAGATTGCTTGCAGCCTTATAATAGGTTCTACCTGGCTGATTTAGCGAATGGTTTTCATCTAAGCAGAAGCCAATTGTATGTACAAGTATAGGGGTGTCATTGATAATATTATTAACCAAATTAGACGGATCCTCTCCTTCGCTTGCGGCGCCGTCGGTTACAATAATAATATTGTATTCACCGTAACCAAGTTGTTTTCTTCCTTGTTCGGTTATCTTGTTTAAAGCGATATTTATAGAGCTGTTTAGAGGAGTTCCTCCACCATAACTTACCATTCTTACAGCATCACTAAACATAGCTGTATTTTTTTGTTGTAACGCCATGCGTTCAGAAGTGCCGTTGCGGTCAAAGGCGACTACACCAATATTGGCTTCTTCCGGGATGTTGCGAGCAAACTCTATTAGAGCAAGTTTGGCAGCCTCCATTTTGGTATAGTGCCCAGAACAATCAATATTGTGCATGCTTCCGGAACCATCAATCACAAAGTAATAGTTCTTTGCTAATAGGTTGTCGGCAACACCGTTGCTACTATCATCTTCTTTTAGCATTGGCCAATTGTTAATCGTTTTTGCCGGTTTATTTGTAGATTTGCCGGTTGAACTTTGTGCCTGAATTGGAATATTTGGTGTTGAGGCCGGTTTTCCCGATTTCTGACTGAAGTAAACAAATGCAATCACTACTATGATAATAATCAGGTTTAATTTGAATTTAAGCTTTCTCATCATTGATCCTCTTTGCTTTGTTTAAAGAGGCTTGAATACAGATGATTCTGCTTCAACCTGAATGATACGGAACTGAACGCGCATATTGCTTAGCCATTCTTGTTCAGTTTTAGGTGCGCATGGGATGCTACCGCAAATCCCTGTGCTTGGTTGGTTAATTCCATGGCCAATAGTGGCAAATTGCGATTCATCAAGTGCTACGCCGCTATTTTCTGCAAACTTTATAATTTCTTCTCGTACTTTGACTGCTCGGGAAAGGCTGAGGTTTTTTGCAGATTGCTTGATACGACTAAGGACTACATCCGGTGCATTAGCTTTGCGCTTGCGAAGATATCCCATTGGGTCACTATGTCCTTCAACCGTTATCAATGCGCCGCCATAGGTGCTGGCAAATTCAATAACTTTTTGGAATGAATCTGCGTAAAGATCAGCCGAAAACTCATTTTGGTTTGGTTTAAAGAACACCTCAAACGAGAATAATTCATCATTACCAAGAGTTCCTTGTTGTTGTTTGCGGGAAACTACTGCTGCAACTTGGGTTTTATCAAACTTTGGTTGTTCAACCTTGGCGGTGTTCAGTAGTCCAGCTTCCAATTTTTTATAATCGAAATCAGCGGAAACTATAGCTGCTGTTTGGCCTATAAGGCCTATAGTTTTGAATGATGCTTGAGCTTCTGAGGAAAGTTTATTGATATTACGAGGATATTTGCTGTTTTGGAAAAATTTAATATTGCCTTGATAACCAGCAAATTCAGCATCCAAATATAATCCTTCTGCATCTGCAGCGGCTTCTTTTGCATCTAGCAGGATATCCGCAGAACTTTCAAGAAGTTTTGTCTTATCACTACCAGTACCAGACATGATTGCAGCTATTTTTTCTTGGGCTTTAAATAATGAATGAACAAAGGCATCAACTTCACTGCGATTAGATTTATAAAAATCAGATCTAACGGCATATACGTCAGCAATAATGCGGTTTGCTGTTTTTGTGGACATTAGAATTTGTGCGCCTTTAACTGAATCTTCCGCGCCGGTGCCAACGGTGCCATTCGATGATAGGGCAAGAGCATCAGGAATGATTACAAAAGCTGCATCTATATCTGATTCGTAAAATGCAGCCATAGGTGAATTATCGGTTCCGGTAAGGTCAGGAAGCCACTTGATTTTAACGTCTTTTAGATTTAACCCTGCATCTGACAGAACTTTGGTTAAATAATCAACATGTGGTCCATATGCCTGAACTGCTATAGTTTTGCCCTTAAGGTCTTTAGTGGTTTTTATATTCTCTTTTACAACCAGAGCATCACCACCGGCAGACCAGGTTAACTGATAGATAAATACCGGTTTGGTTGCCTGGTTTTGATTAAGCAGTTCCATCGCTTGGCTGCACATGCCAACAGTACAGCGTAAGAAAGGAGATTTTCCGCTAAGGTATGATGACAGTTGATCGGTAAAGTTATCTACGCGGGATAGTTTGATTCTTAATCCTGCATCGGAAAATATACTTTTGTCGGCTGTAGTTCTGCTATTGCCGTTGGCATAGATAGTGGCTATATCTCCGCCCCAGGTGATTATTGGAACCTCTAAAGTGTTATTGTATTTTAAGGGTCCTACAGGGGTTTTTACTACCTGTTTAAGAGGTTTTATATCGATATATGCTGGTTTGGCAAATATTGATGATGTAAAAGCGAAAAGAACGAAGATAGAACTTAAGATAATAGAAATCTTTTTCACGTAGCTGCTCCCTTAATCCATTGGTTGTAGCAATATAATTCCAGCTGTCTAAACTAAATTTATAGGCCCTGTTTTTTTGACCTGAATCGGCTTGCTGAATCATACCTAATCAACCCATTATGATTCATAGCAAAGACAGATCCAGATTATCACACGAAATGGTATATTAAGCCAGCCCTTACCATATAGTGAAAAACCTTGAAAACTTAATGAGGTGGATTGATTTCTGCCTGTCAGAAGGGTAATCTTCCACCCGTTGAGATATGTATAGAAGGCGAAAGAAAATGCGTAAACCGATAGTAGCTGGAAACTGGAAAATGAATGGTAACCAGGAGAGTATAGTTTCATTGCTGGATGGAGTTATTTCTGGTGTTGATGGGAATATTAAAGCTCAAGTTATAGTTTGTAGTCCTTTTATTTACCTGCCAATGGTGGCTGGTAAGGTTGCAGATACTAATGTTGAGTTTGGATCGCAGAATATTTCACAATTTGAGTCGGGTGCGTATACCGGTGAGATATCAGCGAAGATGCTAAAAGATTTTGATTGTAAATATGCCATTATCGGGCATTCCGAGCGTAGACATATCTTTGGTGAGACAGATCAGGATGTGGCGGATAAATATAAAAAGGCTCAGGAGCATGGAATTACTCCAATTCTTTGTGTTGGTGAGTTATTAGAAGAGCGCGAAGCAGATAAAACTGCCGAGGTCGTTATTAGGCAGATAGATGCGATTCTATCAACCAGCGGTGTCGAATCTTTACAAAATGCGATTGTTGCCTATGAGCCGGTTTGGGCTATTGGAACAGGTAAAACAGCTACTCCGGAGCAAGCTCAGGAAGTTCATAAATTAATTCGCGAGACTATTGCTAAACAAAGTGATACAATCGCGGGCTCGCTGCGAATCCTATATGGAGGCAGCGTAAAATCATCCAACGCAGTAGAATTGTTTGCGATGGAGGATATAGACGGTGGGTTAATTGGTGGTGCGTCGTTGGAAGCAGAAGATTTTCTGGCGATATGTGCAGCCGCTAATTAGATTGTAGAATCCAAACACAGTATTAAGAAGAAATAGATGGAAACGATATTACTTATTATTCACGTTCTAGTGGCCATGGCGCTTATTGGTTTGGTACTTATGCAGCAAGGGAAAGGTGCTGACATGGGTGCGGGTTTTGGTAGCGGTGCTTCCGGAACAGTATTTGGAGCAAGTGGTTCCGGGTCATTCATGAGCAGATTAACCGGAGGTGTTGCTGCTGCATTCTTTATAATGACTATCGTGCTTGCGATTGTTTCAAGCCAAACGGCTGAAAATAAAGATGTGATTAGTGATGCATTAGATGAGCCGGCAGTTGTAGAAACTGTTAAAGCAGATGCGGATGAGGCTCCTGCGGCTCCAGCTGAAGAAACAGCAACGATTAAAGAAGGTGAAGCTGCAGCTAATCTTGAAGACATTAAGCCAGAAGCTGAGCAATTTGAAGAGAAGGTTGAGGCTGCAACAGAAGAAGCTGCAACAGAAGAAGCTGCAACAGAAGAAGCTGCAACAGAAGAGGTAGCGGCAGAAGTTAAAGAAGCAGCTACTGAAGCAGCAGAAAAGGTTGAAGAAAAAGTTGAGCAGGCTGAAGAAACTGTAACAGAAACAGTTGAAACCGCTAAGGAAGAGTCGGCTCAATAATTAAACCAAAGATTGCCGAAGTGGTGGAATTGGTAGACACGCTATCTTGAGGGGGTAGTGGCGCAAGCCGTGCCGGTTCGAGTCCGGCCTTCGGCACCAAGAAGGTGTTGCAAAGGGTTTCAGGATGTCCTGAAACCCTTTTGTTTTTGCGGTGTTACGAAGTTTTGTTGTTTTATGGTGTTTCAGGTGAGTTCACTGTATAGCACCACAAATGGTGCTATCTCAGTTCGTTTTAAGTGAGGTAGCGCCAAAATGGCTCTAACCGATTTAAAGATAAAGCGTACAGCTCCTCAGTTGAAAGATTTGTGGCTCACCGATGAAAAGGGGCTGCGCCTTCTCATAAAACCAAACGGTTCCCGTTATTGGCGATTGCGTTATCGTTTTAACGGTAAGCAAAAAACTTTAGCGATTGGCGTCTATCCCGATGTGTCTCTGATATCCCGATGTGTCTCTGAAACAAGCCAGAGAAGCAAGAGAGGAAGCCCGAAAGTTAATTTCCCAAGGAACCGATCCCAGTGAAGTTAAAAAGAGGTTTAAAATCGATTAGTGATTTAAAAGAACAGCTGTCGACAATCAAGGTTAATGATAAATCTGAAGCTTACCGTGAATATAAGGACTTGAATGATTGGTTGGTAGCAAATACGAGAATATAACGATTGCAGGGGAGTATTGGTTATTCCAGCATATCAATACTATGGTCTGTTTCGTCAGAGTTGAACAAATACTTAATATTATCTTTTTCATCGTCTGAAAAGTTATTCATTCCTTCTATCATTTGAATCCACTTTGATTTATCTGGCCGGTTATAGAACCATTCAAATAATGAAAACCTAAAAATTCGATGTTGCAGTATATTGCTTTGATTTAAGAAAAAATGTCTAATTTTATCATCGTCTTCAGGTGTATTGAAAAAGTAGAGAGAAGCAATCCCACCATCACAACCACGGGTTGGATCTTGATCCCAGTCATCCCTTGAACATCTCTCATTGATCCGATCTAAAAGAAGATCAAGGGCTTTATTGTGGGGAAGTGAAAGAAGCTCTTTTTTACCTTCAACAGCGCTATTGTATATGCTTAAACATGCTTTATCTTTGTTTTTTCTGCAACTTTCAAGGATTGAATTGTTAAAAGGGAAGTCTTTTGTGAAGTAGACGAGACTGATTTTTGCAAGAGTGCTATTAGGTAAGTCAGATAAGGGCTTCTTGTTATAAATAACCAGGATTGAAACAGTTATGCTGATAACGATTAAGAAGCTAACAGGAATAATGACTTTTTTGTTCATGCTGTATGATCTCCTACTACTAGTATTTTCCATGCTATCTTATAAGTAGCATTCCAGCGATCAGTTCCTAAGCCTATAGATGTCGAATGCTATGTTCGTAACGAACGTGAGTCAATTATAATAAAGTTGTTTCTGACTAGGCACGCATAAAAGATTTATATTGCATAGTAATACCTATCTAATATATTATCACTTTAGCAAATGAGTCGATACGTACAGAAACGATCACTTAGATAACTAACTGACACTGGGGGCAAAATGTCTGGAATATATTTTACACAACCTGGCGATACTTTTACTTCGATTATGCGGAAAAGATATAGAATAGTAGATCCGTTGAAAGTACAGTCAGCGCTTCAATCCACGCTATCCTTATCTGTTAACTCAAATCTTTATATAAATGGATTGCATGCACCTATAAGACCATATGAAGTTATAGTATTTCCAAGTGATTTTGAACAAAAAGAAGAATCGCCTATCATTCTGCCATCTCAATTCCAGTCGATTACAAAATTAAAAAGTATGCCTCAATCTGAGAAACAGGTAATAGCTGAGTTGAATACTGAAGCCGATTGGCAAACAGCCGAAGCTATAGCTGAGTGGGCAAAAGAGTATGGTTTTCTTGGTTTATCTGGTGATGCGAACACTGGTTCTGGGACAGCCATTGGTATGGCTGCACAAAAAGCAACACCTTTTGTTGATAAATTAAATCAGCTTGATAATGCTCTTGTTGAATATCGGGCAGTTGCAAATAAGGTTGGGGCAGCAAGACAAGCAGCAAAAGCGAAAGTATTATCACTGCATAAACAGCTTAACCAGCTTTTTGGTAAAGAAATAAAAGCAATATTATTACGAAAGAGTAATGTTCCAGAAAGAAGCCCATTGATAAATCCTGATAGAGCTATTCATATGGCTCGAAGTGGCAGAAGACCCCCAAATCTTACTAGAGCTGCAGGCGTGCAAAGTATTGGTACCTTTGCAAAGTATGCAAAACCTGTTGGTAAGGGACTTGTAGCATTAGATCTTGGATTTAGGGGCTGGAAAATATATGATGCACATCAGCGAAATCAAGATTGGTATAGAGAACTAGCGGTACAAAGTGGTGGATTGCTAGGTGCGTCTCTTGTAGCTGGAGCCGCTTCTTTTGTCGCTGGTTTAATTGTTCTAGGACCTTTTGGTTTAGTAATTCTGCTTCTTGTTGGAGCAGCTGTTGCAATTACGGCTGATTATATTTTTCAAGATCTTGGCGGCCAGTTTTACGACTATACAAGAACTTTTTAGCAATGAACTTATTTAAGGAAATCATTTTTTGGGGGACGGCAATTAGTGGTGTTTTAGGGATAGGTTCATATACGTACTTATTCCCTTTGTATTACTTCTTGTTCATGAAAAAACTTGATAAGTATTACTTAAATACCAAAGCAGTAGAACACCCCTTTTTCCCCAAAAGCATTTTTCTCAGAATGATGTTTTATTGTAGCAGTATTGTTTTTCAGAAAATCGCCTTAAAAGGCGCACTAAATGACCAGTTTTTTGAAGGAGACTATCCAAGAAATCATTGTTCTACGCTACAAATATTATTAGCTCATTATTGCGCTATTACAATTTCTATAGCCATTTTATTTATTGTTATTGCTACCATATTTGATTTCGTAATTGTTCCATTAGCAGGTATTTCTCCCATATTTGGAAATGCCTCTCCATCTTGATGAATGAATTTATAAAACAATTCCTTGATTATGGTTCTGCTGTTGAGTTTTGGAAAGAAAAGCTGGATAAAAATGTTGAAAGAGATCGTAAAAATATCCATGATTTGGAAAACTTGGGATGGAAAGTTATTGTTATATGGGCATGTGAGATAAATGAAAAAAATCTGGTCGCACTAGCTGAAAAAGTGGCTGCCAACTTGAGTTAGAGAATTTAGTTATTTAGACAGATATCTCCGCACTTCTATCATAAAACTCTTTCCCTTTATCCTCGTTGCAGGCAAAAGCAATCATTTCTATTTCAGCAATGGCATTCAAACCAGTCTTGATAGATTTAATCTCATTATAGATTTTCCTGTTTATGAATGAGTCGGTTCAACCAACTGATTTGTAGCAGTTTTAATCTAACAGCGGCTCAATTTTCTTGAAAAATTCATACCCTTTTTCCTTTCCTTCTTCTGTTCCATCCTGCGAGAAAAAGTTAAGCTGGTCAATTAATGATTCTTTCACTTTTTGTGCAATAAACAGTTGGAAAGGTTCACTATCCCCTCCAGTGAGCACACCACAATAATTTGAAAGTATAGAGTAATACTCTCTACGCTTATTCATTTCAGAATCAATAACAGTTACAGGATATCCATGTTGAAATAGATACAGGTTCATTATTAACCTTGATGTACGACCATTTCCATCAATAAACGGATGAATATTTACAAATTTTTGATGTAAGTGTGCAGCCATTTCCACAGGGTGCATAGAGTTTTTGTTATCTTCAAAAAAGCGGAAAAAGTCCTCTATCAATTTTGGCAATATATAGGGTTGAGGAAATTCATGTTTACTACCATCCTGCTGCATTACAAATACAGGTTGTTTTCTATATTGCCCTGCTTGCTCGTCTTGAATTCCCTTTAATATTAAGGAGTGAATGTTTTTTATTTCACGCTCAGATAGTTCTATTTCATGCTTTGCAAGATCACGAATATAATGAATAGCCTCTTGATGATTTATTGCTTCCAAATGATCAACAAGTGGTTTTCCACCAATAGTTAAACCTGTATTAATTACCTGTTCGGTTTCCCCCAGTGTTAATGAATTACCCTCAATACAATTTGATTCATAGGTGTATTTAATATCCAGCTCTTGATTCAGATTTTTAAGCATACTGCCATTAAACGGCCTAAAACTATCAAGGCAATCTTTAAGTTCTGTTAATTGATTATATAATTCAGGCAGATTATCTGTTTCAGGCCAAATTTTAAGCAGATCTAATTGTGCATTATATTTTCCAGTATTATTCATAATATCCATAAGTGATGAATTAAAACGCTCTTTTAAAATGAGAAGCTTGTTTTTTTGCTCTTCATTTAATTTGGGCTGAGATTTTGGAGTATTTACTGTCATGATCGATAATGTTCTTTGAGTTTTTATAAACGTTAAGTTTATCAATAAAATAAATATTTACTTAGCGGTTTTGTTCAATTTTATAATAAGAGAAAATCGGGTTTCGTCAAATAATAGTGTAATTTAAAACCGAAACGAGCCGGTTTTAAATTGGGTGTTATCTTATTTATTAATAAAATGACTTAACGGCTGCTGGTGTGATTATAAAAACTCAAACGTATTAATCACAAAAAGATTGCATCGAAACTTATATCTGACTAAAATAGTCAAGTATATGGTTCGTGGAGCAATCCTCATGAAGTTAACAACAAAAGGTAGATATGCCGTATCGGCGATGCTTGATCTGGCCAAGTATAATCATACGGGCCCGGTGAGTCTTAATGATATTTCCAGGCGAGAAGATATATCCTTGTCTTATCTTGAGCAAATCTTTACTAAATTACGTAAGGCAGATTTAGTAAAGAGTGTTCGTGGTCCTGGTGGTGGATATAAGCTTGCACATGAAGCTGAAAAAATATCTGTAGCCAACGTTATAGATTCGGTTGGTGAAGATGTGGACCTATGTTGTTGTGGTGATAGTAGTGATGCTGATGAAAGGCAGGTATGCTTTACTCACAAACTTTGGAGTGGATTAACTCTTTTAATGCGCAAATATTTGGAAAGTGTAACTTTGCAAGAATTACTAGACCCGGAAGTTGAGTTTAGCGGCAGAATAAGGATAGAGCCCGGCAAAAAAGTATCTGGAGAAAAGTAATGACTGATATAAAATTCCCTATCTATTTAGACTATGCAGCCACAACCCCAGTTGATTCACGTGTTGCAGAAAAAATGATGAATTATCTGACAATGGATGGCTGTTTTGGTAACCCAGCATCAAGATCTCATGAATTTGGTTGGAAGGCCGAAGAGGCTGTTGAGAATGCACGCAAAGAGGTTGCGCAGTTGGTTAACGCTGACCCAAGAGAGATTGTTTGGACTTCTGGTGCAACAGAATCGGATAATTTGGCAATAAAGGGTGCTGCAAAATTCTATCGTAAAAAAGGTAATCATATTATTACTTGTAAAACTGAGCACAAAGCGGTTTTAGATACCTGCAGGCAGTTAGAGAGAGAAGGTTTTGAGGTAACATATTTAGAGCCGGAATCAAGCGGTCTAATTGATTTGGAAAAGCTTAAGGCTGCGATAACTGAACAAACAATTCTTATCTCAATAATGCACGTAAATAATGAGATTGGTGTGATTCAGGATATAAAAGCAATCGGTGAGATTGCCAAAGAAAATAAAGTCTTATTTCATATTGATGCGGCGCAAAGTGCCGGCAAGATTATGCTAGATGTAAATGAGATAAATGTAGATATGATCTCGTTTAGCGCCCACAAGATATATGGTCCCAAAGGGATTGGTGCTCTTTACGTAAAAAGAAAACCACGTGTAAGACTTGAGGCTATCATTCATGGGGGCGGGCATGAGCGTGGTATGCGTTCCGGAACCCTGCCAACTCATCAGATTGTTGGGATGGGAGAAGCGTTTCGTCTGGCTCGTCTGGAAATGGAACAGGATTACCAAAAGTTAAAGAATTTCAAACGCACCCTATGGGAGCAAATAAGTGATATGGAAGAGATTTATCTAAATGGAGATTTAGATAATGGATCGCCAAACATACTCAACGTGAGCTTCAATTTTATTGAAGGTGAGTCTTTGGTGATGGCACTGAAGGAACTAGCTGTATCAACTGGTTCTGCATGTACTTCAGCAAGTCTGGAACCAAGTTACGTTCTTAGAGCACTAGGTAGAAGTGATGAGCTTGCGCATAGTTCAATCCGTTTTAGTTTTGGACGCTTTACTACGCAAGAAGAGGTGGAATATACCGCAAGTATCATCAAAGGACAGGTTGCGAAACTAAGAGATCTGTCACCGCTTTGGGAAATGTATAAAGATGGAATAGATCTGTCACAAGTACAATGGCACGAACACTAGCTAATTTAAACTGATAGAATCAGTGAGAGGTTGAAATTATGTATAGCGATAAAGTAATTGAACACTACGAACATCCGCGCAATGTAGGTTCCTTTGATAAAGATGATGCTCATGTAGGAACAGGTATGATTGGTTCACCAAGTTGTGGTGACGTAATGAAACTGCAGATTAAAGTAAGCGACGAAGGTATCATTGAAGACGCATGTTTTAAAACCTATGGCTGTGGTTCAGCTATTGCTTCAAGCTCACTTCTAACCGAGTGGCTAAAAGGCAAAACTCTGGAAGAAGCGAAGGCAATTAAAAACGTTGAGATTGCTAAAGAGTTAGAACTTCCGCCAGTAAAGATTCACTGCTCAGTTTTAGCAGAGGATTCTGTAAAGGCAGCGATTGAAGATTACGAAAGAAAGCAAGGCTAATCTAAACAGGGAACTAAGTTTTATCAGGAGAAAAGCATGCCGAAGATGAAGGTATTGCCACATCCAAAGTTTTGCCCAGAAGGGGCGGAATTTGATGTGCAAGCAGGCACAACAGTATTAGATGCCTTGTTGGAAAACCATATCGAGCTGGAGCATGCATGTGAAAAATCATGTGCCTGCGCAACCTGCCACCTATATATTCGTGAAGGGTTCGATTCGCTGAGTGAGATATCCGACCAGGAAGATGACTTTTTGGAAAAGGCCTGGGGGTTAGAACCGGATTCAAGATTGTCTTGCCAGTCGGTGGTTGATGATGAGGATCTTGTCGTTGAAATACCAAAATACACCCTTAACCAAGTCGGCGAACACTCTTAAAGCTACTGCGCTTGCTTATGCTTTGTTAAAAAGTATTTCAAAACTGCTCACATAACAAAGCGTATGCTCCGCGTATTTGAAATACTTTTTGCCTTGCCTAAGCTTCGCTCATAACGCTTTAATAAATTTGTGCCTATTTCCCCAATATCTTTGTTGCAATTAGCTAAAAAATGAGTCGCGCACCACATTGTGCGGCTCTCCTGAGCGTAGCCGAAGTCTCATTGATTCTATTAAATTTTTCTTGACCCTTCGGCTACGCTCAGGGAGCTTGAAAAATTTAAGTCTAAAACTAACCACTTCGCCTAAAAAAAATTGTCTGACAGCGCTTTCCAGCAATTTGCAATATTTTCCCCGGACAGTAGTGGGCGTAGGCTGGTATCCAGAATAGATTTACTTCTTTATGTTCAATTAAAGTCTTTCCTTGCTCGGTTGTTTATTTTTGATAAAATGCGCTAACAATTTCATAACGACATATGATGTATTCCAAAATTATTTGGAAAAAAAAGGGGGAGTTAATGTGTCTTCATTACTAATTAATGCTTTGCGTTCTATGTTTTTTGCCTGCACTTTCTTGGCTCTTGCAGCCTGTGGTGGCGGAGGTGGTGGTTCCGATTCTGGCTCATCGCCTGCCCCTACTCCAACTGCTCAACAAGGATACTTTATTGATAGTGCGGTTGAAGGACTGAATTATTCGGCTAGTCCCAGTGGCTTAGTTGGTGTTACTGATAGTGCTGGTGAGTATAACTATCAGCCTGGTGATACCATAACTTTTTCCATCGGTAATATCGTACTTGGTTCTGCTCCGGCAGCTGGACATATTACTCCATTAGATTTAGTGGATGGAGCTGGTGCCGATACTAGTAACCAGCAGGTAGTGAATATCTCCCGTTTACTGATGACACTAGATGTCGATGGTAACCCGGATAATGGCATAGAGATCCCTGATGGGATCGCAGCAGCAGCGTTAATGCTTGAAGGTGAATCAGCTGAGCTGGATTTTACCGATGTCGATTTTGCTATCGCAGCACAGGCTATGATTGATGGGTTGACTACTGACCTGATTGGAGAAGGTTTGCCATACACTGAAGCCCCTAATCTTGCAACTTCTGTAGCGGCACAAACCCATCTAAGTGGGTCGCTAGTGAATACTGACGGTGATGATGAGGTTGATTTGGTTGACAATGATGATGACAACGACGAGATTGCAGATGCGTCGGACAATTGCCCGCTTATTGCTAATGCTAACCAGCTTGATACCGACAGTGACGAGATAGGTGATGCCTGTGACACAGATGACGATGGTGATGAAGTTGATGATGATGTAGACAACTGCCCGCTTATAGCCAATGCCGACCAGCGTGATACCGATGGCGATGACTCAGGTGATGTATGTGATGGCGATGATGATGGTGATGAGATTGCTGATGAATCTGATAACTGCTCGCTAATCGTAAACGCTGATCAGCTTGATACCGACAGCGACGACGCAGGTAATGTGTGTGATACAGACGATGACAATGACGGAGTTATTGATACCTCCGATAACTGTCAGCTAATTGCCAATGCCGACCAGCTGGATACCGATGGTGATCTTTCTGGTAATGCTTGTGATAGCGATGATGATGGTGATGAGGTTGCCGATGCGTCGGATAACTGCCCACTTAACGCCAATGCTGATCAGCTGGATACTGACGGTGACCAGTTGGGTAATGAATGTGACAGTGATGATGACGGTGATGGCGTAGCTGATGATGCAGATGCCTTTCCGTTAGATGTAACTGAAACGATTGATACCGATGGTGATGGCACTGGCAATAACGCTGATACAGATGATGATAATGACCAGATTCCGGATTCAGAAGATGATAACCCTCTTGTTGCTGATTCAGTAACGGTAACTATTAGTGGTGAGGTTGTGAATGGGACTATCAATCCATCGCAAACCCAAATAGTGAACGAAGGTACAAGGCTTGAATTCACTGTAACAGCAGATGATGGATACTATCCGCAGATATCAGGTTGCGGTGGTACACTTGCAGGAGCCACTTTTACCACGGCCGCTGTTAATGAAGACTGTGTAGTTGAGCTAAGTTTTGATGAGTTATCTCAGGTCATATCGCCTCTTAATGATACTGGGATAACTCGCTGCGCTAATGCTGAAAGCAATGATCTTGATTGTGTTCAGGAAGGGTTTCCGGGGCAGGATGCTGAATATGGGCGCGATGTAACACATCATGATAATTCTGATGGTCTTGCTGGCTTTAGTTTTACCAAGATATGTAATAGTGGTTATGCTGCTGGCGATGGCGGGTGTCCTGCAGAACCAGTATTAGGCTCTGGTGCCAATGACTGGGCCTGCACCCTCGATAATATTACCGGTCTGATGTGGGAGATAAAGACTGATGACGGAGGAGTGCGTGATAAAAATAATACCTATACCTGGTATAACTCCGATTCCGGTACTAACGGCGGCAATGCTGGTACCGAAAATGGTGGTTCCTGCCCGGATGCAGGTAACTGTGATACCGAAAAATATGTTGTAAGCGTAAATGCAGCTGGACTTTGTGGCTTTAGTGATTGGCGTATGCCTTTGATTTCAGAGTTGAAATCGATTGTTGATCGCGGTCGTTATGATCCTGCTATAGATACATCGTATTTTCCAAACACCATGAGCAATACTTATTATTATACGGCTTCCCCTTATTCTAATTTTAGCTCTGCCACTTGGGGTGTATACTTTGATCACGGTTATTGCAATGGTCCTTATAGTAAGGGTACACCCAAATATGTTCGTTTGGTCCGACAGGGCAATAATTGATTGTTTGATCTAAGATGGCTGGTGTTTAATTGGGAATTATAAACTTAAAAAAAGAAGTTAGCGATAGTGTTGCTGACGAATAAAAGAGAAAGAATAATGAAGATAATGCAAAAAATGATGTTTGCTGCCACATTATTATTTGTTGTAATAGCAGCAAATGCACAAAACTGTAATGATAATATCATGCCAACTACTCCTGATAGTCGTTTTATTGATAATGGGGATGGTACGGTCATCGACAAGCAAACAAATCTTATATGGATGCGTTGCATTTTGGGGCAAACTTGGACTGGTACAACCTGTACCGATGAAAATGTTGGATATACTTGGCAAGAGGCATTGCAGACAGCAGTTAGTTATAGCTTTGCTGGTAGTGATGGATGGCGTGTACCTAATAGCAATGAACTTGAGAGCATAGTAGAAAGAGCATGCTATAAACCGGCAATTAATCTTAGTATTTTTCCTCAAACACCTAGTTCTTTAGTTTGGACGACAACACCCTATGTAGGTGATTACAACGGGGTGTGGATTGTCGACTTTGAAGATGGTTATGAGGGGGGATTCTCTAAGACCATACCATTTATGAATGTTCGCCTGGTTCGTTCGGATATCGATTAATTTTTGAATATTTCAATGGATAAAGGGTGCAATGTTTTGCGCCCTTTGCTTTTATAAGCTTTTCCTTAGAACCTTCATGTCAAATATATACTATACCACCACCAATTTTGCCAAACCCACATGACTCTGTTACCTTTTGCCTTGGGTTAAAAAATCAAAAACTCAACGGAACTTTTTTTCACTTTTATAATCTCTAAAAACATAAAAGTTAATGGTCATATTTAGGGTTTGATTTAAGGTATAAAGATGAGTACACAACAGCAGATAATCGATCTTAAAAATTATATTGATAAACATATTCTTGGGCAGAGTGAGCTTATCTCGCGCTTGCTGATTGCAATTCTTGCAGATGGTCATCTCCTGGTTGAAGGTGCTCCGGGATTGGCAAAAACCACAGCAGTTAAGGTGCTTGCTTCTGGTATAGAGGGGGATTTTCACCGGGTTCAGTTTACTCCTGACCTTCTTCCTGCTGACCTGACTGGTACTGACATTTATCGTCCGGAAACGGGTTCATTCCATTTTCAGCATGGCCCTTTGTTTCATAATATTGTTTTGGCGGATGAGATTAATCGTGCCCCGGCGAAAGTGCAGGCGGCATTGTTAGAAGCTATGGGTGAAAGACAAATAACCGTTGGTAAGCAAACTTATCCGCTACCTAAATTGTTTATGGTGATGGCGACGCAAAACCCGATTGAACAGGAAGGAACCTACCCGCTGCCAGAGGCGCAACTGGATAGATTTTTAATGCACGTTAAGGTTGGTTTTCCGCGTAAGGATACGGAAAAAGAGATCTTAAAGCTGGTACGTGAGCAGTCACTGGAGATGGAATCCGGTCAGGCAAAAGAAGAAAAGAGCTTTGCACCGATAAGAGAAGAGGTGATCTTCGCTGCGCGCAAAGAGATCCTAGAGATAAATATGAGTGAGGATCTGGAGGAATATCTGGTACAGCTAATTTTGGCAACGCGTGAGGCTGGTGAGTATGGTGCTGACCTGCAGCGTTGGATAAGGTTTGGTGCCAGCCCGCGTGCAACGATAGCTTTGGATAGATGTTCTCGTGCCCATGCATGGCTTAATGGCCGTGATTTTGTTACTCCGGATGATATTCAGGTTATTGCGCATGATGTTCTGCGCCATCGCATTTTGCTTACATTTGAAGCGGAGGCTGAAGGGATAAATCCAGACCATGTTATCGATGAATTATTGCAGAGGATTGCCGTACCTTAGGTAGAAGTAAGGAGATAGCCGTAGGGGTAGCTATGGAAACAGATATTCAATACGGAGTTGTTCCAGATCTTAAGGCTCTGGTCGATCTACGCCATTATGGCAAGGGGATTAAGTTCCCGCCGCGTCGTCGTGTTAGTGGCAGTTTGGCTGGTGGATATCTATCGAATATCAAGGGGCGTGGCATCGATTTTGACGAGGTGCGTCAGTACAATCCTGGTGATGATATTCACAATATGGATTGGCGTGTTACCGCACGCATGAATAAACCGCACACCAAGGTGTTTAAAGAGGAGCGGGAGCGTCCGGTTTTCTTTGCTATCGATAACAGCAAATCTATGCAGTTTGGAACCAAACGGGTATTCAAGTCTGTTGCGGCTGCAGAGGCGGCAACGTTATTGGCCTGGGCTGCGAGCTCTAATAAAGATCGTATCGGCGGTCTAATATTCTCTGAAGATAATCATATAGAACTTAAACCCACTGCTGGTGACAGAGGGGTGTTGCGTATGATTAATGCCATTTGCAACAGAAACAATATTAGTGCAGAAAACAAGCAGCTGCAGCAAGATCCTAAATTTCTGGAGCGCGCATTACAGCGTCTGCGTTATGTTACCAAACCTGGCAGCGCAATCTTTTTGGCAAGTGATTTTTTTGAAGCTAGTGAAAATTGTTTTGAACAACTGTCGCAGTTGGCTCTGCATAATGAATTCTTTTTGCTCCATGTTTATGATCAGATAGAACACTCCATACCCCCGGCAGGTAGATACCGCATAAGCGACGGGGTAAATAGTTCTGAGATTGATTTAGAGGGGCGGGATAATCGTACTCGTTATCATGATTGGTTTGTTCACAGACAAGATGAGCTTATCGAATTTTGCAAAAAACACAGAATAGGTTATATGCCGATTTGTACTGCTACCAACCCATATGAATTGGCTAAGGCATTTGTTCCACAATCCTTCTTGAATAAAGAGGTGAACAGGTAGATGGATGTAAAACTGGCAGTTCAGTTAAAGGATATTCACCTGCCACCAGAACCAGGTTTCTGGCCGCCGGCTATTGGCTGGTGGATTGTCTTGGTGCTGCTTTTATTATCTGTTTTGGGATTGGTTTTTATTTGGATTAGATATAAACGCAAGGCTCCAAGGCGTGAAGCATTACTCCTCCTGAACGAGATAGAGAAAAGCTATCTGTCTGATAAAGATATGGTTGCATATGTTACTCAAATAAATAAGTTATTGCGGCGTGCAGCCATGCAGGCCTTCTCGCGACAGCAGTGTGCAGGTAAAAGTGGGGAGGAGTGGTTAGAATTTCTGCAACAGCACTCCAAGGTTGATGGTTTTAACCAAGATGTTGGAAGGTGCTTGATAGAGGTTCCTTATAGCAAACAAGATATCCAGGTTGACCGTCAAGAGCTGAAAAATCTTACAGAGCATTGGATAAAGGAGAACCTATGAATATAGCTTACCCTTTACTTTTGTTGCTTTTGCCGCTGCCAATCTTGATGCGAATATTTATTCCATCCAGAGATAGGGCTGAAGGGGCTGCCATTTGGGTACCTTTTTATGCACAGATGTCTGGTTTGGGTGGAAGCATTGCGGTCGCAAAACGATCCTTGTGGAAGGCGATAATCATGGCCTTTATCTGGGTGTTGTTGGTGCTGGCGGCAGCACGTCCGCAGTGGTTGGGTGAGCCTGTAGATATCCCGGTCGAAGGTCGTAACCTGATGTTAGCCGTCGATGTTTCCGGCAGTATGCAAGAACAGGATATGCTGCTTAAAGGTGAGCAAACAGATCGTCTGAGCATTGTAAAAAATATCGTCGAGCAGTTTATTGAAAAGCGTGTTGGCGACAGGGTTGGTTTGATTCTATTTGGCACCAATGCCTATATTCAGGCACCGCTTAGTTTTGATAGAAAAACGGTTAATACCTTGGTGGATGAATCGGAGATTGGTATCGCCGGTGATAAAACCGCGATAGGTGATGCAATTGGGTTGGCGGTTAAACGCCTGCGCGAAATTGATTCCAAGGACAAGGTTTTGATATTGCTTACCGACGGTGAAAACACTGCAGGGGCGGTAGAACCAATTAAGGCTGGAAAGATAGCTGCAGATGCTGGTCTTAAAATCTATACCATAGGTATCGGTGCTGATGAGGCCTACCGCCGTACGTTTTTTGGTTATACCGAAAAATACAATCCATCTGCTGGGTTGGATGAGAAAACCCTGCAACAAATTGCAACGGACACCGGTGCTAAATACTTTCGTGCGCGCTCTACCGATGAACTGAATCAGATCTATCAAGAGATAGATAAACTTGAACCGGTAATGGGAGAGGGTGAGGTGTTCAGACCAGTTACAGAGTTGTATTACCTGCCGTTAACCATAGCCTTTATCCTTTCGCTGCTATTGGCGTTTTCCGGTGTTAAGAGTTTGCTTAATGAGCAAAAGGTAGGGCTATGATGGAAAATCTACACCTATTGCGCCCCTACATGTTATTGCTATTAATTCCGGCAGTGATGGCGATTGTCTTTTTGTTCTATCGCAAAAAGGCGCAAAACAACTGGGATAAGATTTGTGATAGTCATCTGCTGAAGCATCTAAGTATCGATACCGGTAAGGCAAGTGTTAGATTGTCTTTGATAGCGTTATTGGCGATGTGGACAATTGCTGTTGTTGCTATTTCCGGCCCTGCCTGGCGACAGGCGCCTCAGCCGGCATATCGCAATCAAAGTGCAACGGTTGTTGTGCTGGATCTCTCCTACTCGATGTTGGCGCAGGATATAAAACCTTCGCGTATTGAACGTGCTAAATACAAGGTGATTGACCTGCTGGAAAAAAGAAAAGATGGTCAACTTTCACTGGTGGTATTTGCTGGTGACGCCCATGCCGTTACCCCGCTTACCGACGATATAAATACCATAAAGGCACAGATAGAGCCGCTGGACCCCATGATTATGCCATTCCCTGGTAGCCGTCCAGATCAAGGGGTGACAAGGGCGTTGGAACTCTTAAAAAATGGGGTTGCCAAGAATGGTGAGATTATACTGCTTACCGATGGGGCAGAAGGGCATTGGCAACAACTTGAAGATATGGCAGCAGATGTTAATGCTGTAGGTCATACCTTGTCGATAATTGGAGTTGGTACTAAGGCAGGAGCACCTATTCCAGCAGAGGAAGGAGGATTTATCCAGGATAAAAGTGGTGCAATTGTTCTTCCGAAATTAGATGACGCCAAACTCAAACAAGCAGCGCGTGAAGGTGGTGGGCAATATATAACCATGACTGCAGATGATAGAGATATAAATACAATTTCTAGATTTAATTTGAATAAAAAGCAGATAGATAAGGAAAAGAAACAGCAGGTGTCGGCATCATGGAGTGATGACGGTTATTGGCTGGTTTTTTTGGTGTTACCGATAGCCCTTTATTGTTTCCGTAAGGGGGTGGTGTTTAGTTTTATTCTGGCGTTAATGATATTGCCTTCTTTCTCCCATTCAGCAGAACCGGGTTTTTGGTCAAAGTTGTGGAAGAATCAGCAGCAACTAGGTGTCGAGCAGCTTAAAGATGGCGAATATGAAACTGCTGAACAAAACCTGCAAGGTGATACTCTTTGGAAAGGTGCTGCACAATATCGGGCGGGCAAGTTTGAAGATGCAATAAAAACGCTGGAAGGGGATGAAAGTGCTCTGGCAGATTATAATCGTGGCAATGCACTGGCACATATGGAACGCTATGAAGAGGCGATAGCTGCATATGAACAGGCTCTGGAAAAAGATCCGGAAAATCAGGATGCAAAAGATAATAAGGAATTAATAGAGAAATATCTGCAGCAGCAGGAACAGCAGTCTCAGGATCAACAAAATCAAGATGGTCAAAAAGGTGAGAACCAGGAAGGTCAAAAACAAGACGGCCAAAAAGATGGAAGCCAGGAAGGTGCCGAGCAAAAGGGTGAACAGCAGGATGGGGAGCAAGAAGAGGCTGAGCAGTCTCAGCAGCAATCAGGGCAGCAGGATGATTCCCAACAACAAGAACCAGAGCAACAGCAGGATCTAACTCAGCAAAAGCAAGGTCAGAATCAGGAAGAAGAGCAGGAACAGGAAAAACAGGCGCAGCAAGCAAAACAGCAATCTGAAGAACAACCAGAGCAAGATAATGTTCAAGAGATGTTACAGGAAGATTCTGAACAGCCATCAGTTGAAACAAAACCGCTGGACCAGAAGACTGAGCAATGGCTGCGTCAGATACCGGATAATCCTGGCGGGCTGTTAAAGCGAAAGTTCTATTATGAATCCAAGAAAAAATATGACAAAGGCACGCTGCCAGATACAAAGAATCGGTGGTGATAGATATGGTGCTGGTTTTATTCACTATGTTTGTGAACAAGCTCGGAGGCATGGATGCCGACGCGCAGCATACACGGATGTACTTGAAGCGTTTGTGAACAAATATAGTGAGTAAGTTATGAGGATAGAAAAATTGAATAAGAAAATTTTGCAGGTAGTTTCTTTTTTTTCGTTGCTGGCAATGTTTCAAGTCGCGATTGCGGCTACCGCATATGTTGATCGTAATACCATTGCAGTGAATGAAACATTTACTTTGTATATCGCAGTAGAAAATATCAGTGTTACAGGCGGCCCAGATCTCACTCCATTGGGAAAAGATTTTACTGTACTTAGTACATCGCAAAATTCTAGTTTCAGTTATGGTAGCGGCGGCACAAGCAAAAAAACTGAGTGGCAAACGACGTTAGCGCCTAAAAAAATCGGTACGTTTCTTATTCCACCTTTACAGTTAGGTAATGAAAAAACCAATCCGCTTACCATAATCGTAACCAAAGCTCCTAAAGCTAGTGCGGCAAATAAAAGCGATATTTTTATTGATGTGGAAATTGATAGTAATTATGCCTATGTGCAGCAACAGCTGCTTTATACAATGCGTATATTTACCAGCAAGAACTTTAGTGCTAGTGCATTTTCACATATTGGCAGTGAAGATTTTAATGATGATAGAGTCAGGGTGATAAAGGTTGGTGATGAGCAACGTTACCGCTCGAAAATCAATAATAAAAACTACCAGGTTATAGAGCTAAAGTTTCTTGTATTTCCACAACAGGCAGGCAAGATAATTCTGCCGGCACCACAATTAGTAGCAACGCTGGGTGGCAGAAGAGATATTTTTGGAATGGACCCTTTTTCTACTCGACGTCAAAAGCAGATATCTGTCAGTGGTGAAGATATTGAGTTAGATGTGCAGCCGATCCCGCAGTCTTATTCCAGCAACTGGTGGCTGCCAGCTAAAAATGTGTCGATATCACAACAGTGGTCAGCAGATTTAAAACAGGCAAGGGTGGGGGAGCCAATTACTCGCACTGTGGTAATGATGGCGCAGGGAGCAAGGGCAGAAAATATGCCGGAATTTCCACAGCTAAAAATAGATAATGCCAAAATTTATCCCGATAAGGTGGAAAGGGATTCATCCTTTAACGGCCAAAATGTAATAGGTAAAACCATAAATAAGATGTTGATAATCCCTTCTAAAGCAGGAGAAATAGTTATCCCTGAAACCAAAATCACCTGGTGGGATGTTGAGAATAACCAGCAGCGTGAATCAGTTTTGCCAGCGCAAACATTAATAGTTAAAGCAGCAGCGCCGGTTGCAGGAATAACTTCGGGCGAAGCACAGCAGCCAAAAACAATTGAGCAAAAACATGATGAGATCCCGGTAGAAAAAGATGAGCAAATCAGTCAGCCCGAGCAGGAATCTCATGCAAAGCCTTTAGAAAAGGAGGGTGGTGATTGGTATTTAGAACTAACGCTGTTGCTAACTTTAGTCTTGATTATTATTGGATGGATTATAGACCACATTAGACTTAAGCGGCTGCTAAAACACCCCGAAGCAGAAGATGAATCACAGCAAAAAACAGAGCATGAAAGGCAACTGCGTAAACATTTAAAACAGGCATGCCAAGGTTCAGGTGCAAAACAAGTACGGCAGGCACTTCTTGATTGGGGCCGCGAGATTATCAAATACAAAAATCCTGTAACGCTTATCGATATTGGTAATCACTTTGATAACCAGATACTGCTAAATGAAATAAGCCGACTTGAAAACGCCATCTATGGTCAAGGTGAATCAACATGGAATGGAGCAAACCTGTGGAATGCCATAGAGGGCGCGCTTAAAGAATCAAAGTCGGATGGAATAGATAACAATAATAAGTTGGAGCAGCTGCATAGGATATAGTAATCAACGGGTGTCAGTAGTCATTTTGCTAAAAACTAAAGACTTTGATACCTTTGGGTTGAGCGTTACTATTCAAAAGTATGCAGCACGGATAGAGGAAAAAATAACACAATGGCCAAGTACTCCAAAAACAAAACAGCAGTATCAGAAGAAACCAAAGAAGAGGCAATGAAGGTTGCCAAGGCCACCCAGCGTCCGGGTCAGACCAAAGAGCAAACCAAGCTGATTGCGCAGGGTATCCAAAAGGGGATTGAGCAATATAAAAAGCAACAAAAATCCAAGGCCAGAGAATTGGATAAAAAGATTAAAAAGGTGAATGCGCAGAAGTCAGAATCAGATAATCAAGAACCGGAAATTATCACTGAAACCAAAACCAGTATTTTGCCGTGGGGGTTATTGGTTATATCTTGGATTGGTTTTGCAGTTTATCTGTCATTAGCAGGAAAAGTTTAATATTGGTTGCATATGCTGCTTGGTATGTTAGTGGTTGGTTATGTATAAATATCGTACTTTAGTATGATTTTTAGTTGAAGTGCTCATTATAATCAGAAAATATATTTTTACTTGTTTGTTGTTAATTGTATGAAAATAAAGCATTAAGTTTTCGACAAGTGTTTATTAATAAAATTATTATATTTGTATAATAACCATTTCTATTGTTAGGTCTGCGTTGACCGCCCCTCTTTTATAATTAAAAATCCTTTAATTTACATTTCGGCATTTTGTAAACGTTGAATATAAAACTTTATTAATGGATAGAAATTGCGAATAAGCGGATTATGGACATTAAAAATCCGTCGCTAAATAATTTTGGAGGAAAATTTATGACCATTTCTTTGCGGCATTTATCGCTTGCGTCTGTATTGCTATTACCCATGAATTTGTATGCTAATCAAACGGAACTGATAGGTGATGAATATTCAGTTCAGCAGCTGAAAGCAGTTAACCAAAATGGTGAGCAAATTGGCAATAACAATACTAAACCTGATTCAGTTGGATATGCCCAAAATGAGATTCTTGTTCTTTTTAAATCAGACCAAAAAATAAATGGGCCTTTATTTCAGGTTCAAGGTTCAACGAATAATGATAATGGATTGTCTGGCTTAATTAATAAATATAATGCGGCAGATATGAAGCGGGTTTTGGCTAAGTATTCTGGATCTACCCAGGCTTATAAGCCTTTTTCATCCCAGGTAGATAACAGCGACGAAGGTAAGCTAAAGAACTTATACAAGGTTTCTATTTCCGGTGACCCTGCAGTTGCGGCAAAAGAATTTTCCCTGTTGCCCGAGGTTATCTATGCAGAGCCAAATTATAAGGTTCAAATAAATATGGTTCCTGATGATAAATATTATTCAACAGCTGGTAGTTGGGGGCAAAGCTATGATGACCTATGGGGACTAAAGGCTATTAATGCCGAAAGTGCATGGGATAAATCTCAGGGGGAAGGTGTTGTTGTAGCAGTAATTGATACTGGTATTTATTTTGAACATGAGGATCTCGAGGGACAGATCTGGGTTAATACAGCTGAAATTCCCGATAATGGAATTGATGATGATGGTAATGGCTATGTCGATGATGTAAGTGGGTATAACTTTGTAGACAACAATTCTGTAGCTAGGGATGATCATGGTCACGGAACCCACGTTTCCGGAACTATTGCAGCTAAAGGTAATAATGGTATTGGGATTATTGGTGTTGCTCCAAAAGCTAAGATTATGCCTATTAAGGGGTTGGATGTAACGGGTAGCGGTCTTAACTCTGATTTAATAAATGCGTTATTTTATGCCGCCGATATGGGGGCTGATGTAATCAATAATAGCTGGGGAGGTTACTTTAAATCGCAAGCTCTCAATGATGCAATCAATTATGCTCATGATAAGGGAACGGTAGTTATTGCAGCGGCTGGAAATAATAATGCTAAAGCCAAGTTTTCAACTCCAGGAAATATCGGCAAGGCGATTACAGTTGGGGCAATTGAACAAAATCAGAATAGAGCTGACTATTCAAATTATGGTGATAACGTTGATGTGTTTGCTCCTGGTTCAAACATCTTATCCTTGCTTTGTAAAGACTGTGGGTTTGAAATTTCTTATCAGGATAAGAATATAGATGATAAATACATCCAAACAAGTGGTACTTCAATGGCAACTCCACATGTTGCTGGTGCAGCAGCATTGCTTTTGGCGAATAACCCAGAATACACCCCTGATGAGATTAGATACATACTGCGCTCTTCAGCTGTAGATAATACCCTAAATGGTTGGGATGAAAATCTAACCTATGGTGTTATGGATATTGATGCGGCTCTATCCTTAGATGAAATTCCAGCTGATTTATTGGCGGCAATTGAGACACCTGAGCCATATGAAATGGGTGATGAACACTATTACGGGAATGATAAATTTGTTGTAAAGGGTAGCTCTGCTGGTAATGACTTTAGTTATTATGAACTACATTATGCGAAACTTATGGGTTATGAACCCGAATCTTTTAACCTGATTGGCAGGTGGGAAGAGCCTGTTTCAAATGATGAACTTGGGATATTTGATGCCGCAGATCTAGCTGATGGTGAATATATCATAAGATTGAGAGTTTATAGTAGTAACGGAAAATATAGTGAAAGTTATCGAAGTGTTCAAAAGGATAGCAGTCTAAAAGAAGGTTGGCCAAGAGTTAGCGAGATTACCGGAAAACCGCCAACTTTAGGAAGTGCTCGCTGGCTTCTAGGACACATGATGCCGTTGTATGCAGACCTAAATAATGATGGTGAAGAGGAACTTTATGTTTCAAATAATTCACAAATATTTGGCTGGAACAAAAGTGGAAAAGATCTTTCTGGATTCCCGATTACAATTCCTGCGGAATTAAATTCTACTGCAACACATTTAGCAACAGCAGATTTGGATGGTGATGGTGATTTAGAACTGGTTGTTGGTCTTTCTGGTAAAAAATATTTAAATGGGAAGAGATCAACAGTACTTGCATACCATCATACCGGTGAAGTGGTTAAGGGGTTTCCTGGTGGCAATCTAACAAAGGAGGTGCTCAGCGCAGATAGCAATGAATATAAATATTACATAAATGAAGGCCTGATAACTGGTGATTTCGATAATGACGGTATGGATGAGATAGTTTTCCAAGGTGGATGGGGAAACTCCAATTTGGGGAGTAGAGTTGATGCCTTGATGATAGAAGGTGATGGCTCAATAGCGTCTGGTTGGCCAGTAAATGTCAGCCGAGAAACCAATTCGCCTAATCTTTTTATGGCAGCTGCAGATTTTGATAATGATGGGGTTGAAGAAATATTGATCAGAAGAATTGAAAATTTAAAAGACCCCATTGAACATAGAGAACTTTATGTCGAACTATACAACTATAATGGTGAGGTTGAGAAAAGTTTAAACATTGAAGGATTTACTGGTCTTTTTAGTAGTATATTCGGTTATATTAATCTTAATGATAGCCCGGTTATAGTAGATGTTGATGGAGATAATGATCTTGAAATTATTATTAGTACAGAGCATGTTGATACTATAGCTAATAGTCCAAACGCAATCTTTGTCTTAGATCATAACCTGAATGTATTGCCTGCATGGCCAATAGATGCAAATGTTGATGGTAATATTCAAGATAGTAGCAATGTATATGTTGTCAATGTAGATTCAGATTCTGACTTGGAAATTGCATATATTTATAAGGACTCAAGAAATGATGCGATAATTTTACATGCAAGAAACTTAGATGGTTCACTAGTTGACGGTTATCCAATAACTGGCTCTGATAAAGAGGTATTTAGAACTTATTCAAGTGCATACGCATATCTTGATAAGGCACCTCAAGGAGCTCTGTTTTTTGAGAATAATGCGCCAATTAATTTCAAAATGATGCCTTCGGTTGATGTTGTGGATATTTATGCAAACTCTTTGCCTGGGTGGCCAAAGCCAATTGGAAGCTTTATTGGAGTTCCAGCTATAAGTACTCCTGCTAAATCTGGTAACACGGATATAGCAGTTGTTACAGATATGGGATTGGCATATGTGTTTGAGGAGCTATCGTATAACGAAACTGCAGCACCAATTTCAAACTTCTTAGCAGATAGTTCACATAGTGGCGTTGCAGATATTATTGCTCCAATGAATTCCTTTGGTGACTGTAACCAATATACAGCAACAAATGCTGAACATGTCACTGCAGCAAGGGCGACTGAAAAATGTAGCTTTGAATTTTTTGGATATTGCTATGGTACTAAGAGTTATATTGCAGTTGGCTCTGAAGATAATCTTGGTTCAAATGGCTCTGATATAAATACCTTAAAAGAGGATCCTGTGGGTTATTTCTCTCTTGGTGAATGTCCGGTTGTAGAGAGTTCTTCTCCTGAAGTTGTTAGCAGCAATATTCGCATTTTACCGGAAAAGGTACTAATCACCGGTTCTGCAGTAGATGTCGATAAAGACTTGGTTAAGGTTGAAGTTGAGCTGGATAATAGTGGTGAATGGGTGCGTGCTAATGGTAGACGTGATTGGACATTATCATTATATGGACTTGAAGAAGGACCGCATGTATTAAATTTCAAAGCAACAGATCTTGAAGGAAGAGAAAGCATAGTTGTAACAGAGAGTTTTGATTATGTTGTAGTTGATTATGCGCCAAAGATTGATTCCTGGAATGTCTTTGTTGATGGAAACTTTATAGTTGTAAATGGTAAAGCTTCTGATGGTGATGGTGATCTTGACCATGTTGTTATGACAGCGACTGGATATCCTGAAGAGGTAATTTGTAAAGGGATAGATGAATATGCTTGCTGGATTGTTGATATGCCAGATGGTAGACCAACAATTAAATTGGTTGCATATGATATAAAAGGTAATAGTAGTGACCCTGTTGAGTTTGAAGTTTCAGTTGGCATAGGTGTTCCTCCTGAAATTGTTAGTGCTGATTATGAATTTATAGGAAATAGTGTCTTTATTAGCGGTACAGCTAATGATGCTGACGGAGATTTGGACAGAGTAATTGTTACTATCGATGACGAAGATATTCTTTGTATTGATGCTGATGAATTTACATGTGAGTTAGGTGAGTTGTTGCCTGGAACATATGCTGCAAGCGTTACTGCTTATGATAGCTTTGATAGTCCAAGTGATCCTTATGCTATAGAGGTTGTAGTGAGTGAAGAAAGCGCTCCAACAATAGATTCATTTGACTATTATGTTGCAGAACAAAATATCAGAGTTACCGGAACAGCGTCTGACGCAGACAATGATTTAAGCTATATCCAGCTGGAATATGCTAATGGCGAGAAATCATGGAATTGTTCAGGAACCTATGATTTTGAATGCCTGATTTTAGATCATGAAGTTGGAACCTATGACTTTGTGATTGCAGCTTATGATGAGGCAGGAAATCGTTCTCAATCAGAAGTATTCACTATAGAATTTTTACCGGCAGAGTGTATTGAAGATACAAACGCAAACCATTTTGCAGCAGGAAGAGCGGTGAAAAAATACTACTACCTATATTATTCAACAGGAGTTGAAGATTATCTCGGTTACTCGTTTACTAGAACCTCTTTAAGAAAGGTTCCAAGCAGTGGCTGGGAAAAAGTAGCAAGTTGTAATTAAAGAACTTGTTGTCTTTAAAAATTGAAAAGGCGGGCTAGTCCCGTCTTTTTTTATTTATGGTTGTATCTAATTGAATAATGAATAGGTGTCGCGGTTAATGTGATTGTGTTAATGTGTGAAAATGATTTATAGGCATTATTGTAAATTTATAAATGATAGTTAGATAAGATTCAAATGAACGACTTTTACTTAATATGGCAAATAAGCCCAGATTCAAATGGGGTTCAATCCGGCAATCTAACGCGTTTATTTTTTAGCATAGCCATACTAATAATTGGGATATTTATCGCTTTTGCTACTAAAGATAATTATCACTGCCACTCTAATAAAAAAAGATCTCCATATTCTATCTTGATAGTTGGCGTAATATTTTCTGTTGCCAGTACAATTTTTTACCTCTTTGATGCTGGTGGTAATGATATGCTTTATGATGCATTTATCAATAACGAATATAAAACAGTTGAAGGTGAAGTTCATGTTTTTCATGAACAACGTGCAATGGGGCATAGTAAAGGCGATATAATTGAAATTGACCATGAAACATTTGTTATAGATGCTTTTTATCGTACAGCTGCGTACAAAAAAATCATTGCTCATGGAGGGGCCTTAAAAGAAGGGGTTTATGCCAGAATCAGATACTTAGAAAAAAATAAAAATGGACATATATTGTCAGAATTAGAAAAAGGTAAAAATAGAAGCATATTGTCAGTTGAAATACGCAAATAATGATTAACGGATATACTTAAATTCAACTAACATCGTTATCAACTTAGCACTTTGGGTGTTTGACTCAAAACCTCGGTCGGGTTTTCGTTGTTTATGGCAAACGTTAATTTAAGGGTATCTTATGAATTCAGACTTTGAATATTTATTTAATCTAGTATCAACCTTTTTTTCACGCAAACGTATTCAAAAACAACTTGATATTCTTAATGAATATGAAATATCTGGGTGGGAAATATGGCTTCAAATTGAATTTGCATACTTTCTTTCAGAGCAAAATCCAACAATAGAATGGTGGCGTGAACAACTGTTAGAGTATGATTACCGTATGGAAAAAGAGAAGTGTTTCTTAAAACCAGACTTTCTAATAAGAAAGAGTGGTTGGAAAAAAGAAACGTATATCGCTTTAGAATTAAAACAGCATTCTATTGCGGGATCATGCATCAACAACATGATGAGTGATGTAAAAAAAATATATAAAGTTCGTCAGTCTGAATTAGATATTCGTAATTTCTGGGTATTGGGTATTACTAAGATGGAAGAAATACAAGAAAAGAAAGAATTACTTAGTAAAATTCTTAAGAGCGCAAATAATAACGATATACGGCTTAATGAAAAATGCATAGAAATTCATCGCATACATAATACGTCGTATGCTTATATGTTATTCTAATGAATTAAGATATAACGTCTTTATTGGTAATGGCGCCTTCGGTGCTGGATTTAAAAACATAGTTGGCTTTAAAGTAGTGTTCAAAACAAGGTAAATTAAAGAATGAATCGTTGTATATATTTAGTTTTTTTATGTGTCTTTTTTGCAGGGTGCAATCTATCTGAAGAGGTGGAAGCGATTGAAGCAAATGATAATTCAAAACGGATTTGGATATTTGCCCAATTTAATGTGCCAGAGGAAAAGGATGCTTTAGAAACGTACTTTTATTTTGGAGAAGTTCCGGAAAAGCTTTATCAAAAAATCAGTACCAACCGAATTAAGAGTGGATTTATTTTGCTTGAAAATGTCAGGTATTGGGGAAAAGACGACAAAATTTATGAGCTTCGTGGTAAAGGATATTCTGGTGATGTGCTGTTTAGGATAGAAGATATCCGGAAATTAGAACGGGTTGTAACTGAACCAAAAGTTGGTGGAGACTTGGAATCAGTTAATCAGCCAAAGCCGGAGGAAAAAGTAGAAAAGCAAGACACTAGTAAGCAAGAAACAAAAAAATAATTTGCTGAATAAATATTGCCTTAAATATATTTTCGCGTTCCCAAGCTTCTGCTTGGGAACGTATATAATTTGTATTATTACACTCTCAAAATGAAGCTTAGGTATTTATCAAATTATCTATGATGCTATTGAAAGCTTTAGATGCTGGAATTTCGCTGTGTTTTTCTATAAACACAACACCATTATCACTACATTTCGCAATTCTAGGATCTAATGGCAATTTCCCGAGAAAAGGGATGTTTTTTTCTTTTGCCATATTTTCACCACCACCCGAATCAAATATTTCAAATTCATGTTCGCAATCAGGGCAAATAACTCCACTCATATTTTCAATTACACCAAGAATTGGTAGTTTCAGTGTTTCACAAAACGATATGCATTTTCGACAATCCGACAAAGATACTTCCTGAGGTGTAGTTACAATAATACCTCCGCTGGCACCTTTAACCATCTGACATGCAGAAAGAACTTCATCCCCAGTTCCAGGGGGGAAATCCATAATTAAATAATCAAGTTCTCCCCAATGGGTATTTTCAAATAACTGCCTTAAAACATTTGATTTCATTGGGCCGCGCCAAATGATGGCATCATCTTTATTTTCCATCAAAAACGGAATAGATATAACTTTTAAAGAACCGATTTCTATAGGCAATATGCATCCATCATGTGTTTGTAAGCATTGACTGTTTTGCAAACCCAGCATGGTGGGAATGCTGGGGCCATGAAAATCGATATCTAAAAGCCCAACTGAAAAACCCTTTTGTGAAAGGGTGGCTGCCAAATTAACAGCTACAGAACTCTTACCGACGCCCCCTTTACCAGATAAGACCAGTATTTTATTTTTAATGCTCATCATTATTTTGTTGATTTTGTTTTCAGGGCAGTTATTACACTCACTGGTACCTTGTGATTGGCAGTCATTTGAACAAGAATTATTCATCAATTATCTCTCGCTTTAAATTCGAATATACTGCATCAATTAAGACAGTATTTTCCTATTAATTTGGTAGCTATTTTATAAATAAATGTTGTCAGAGTAAAATTTACTAGCTATTTTCTATTATTATCAGATAAGGATTTTAACTTGCTAATTTAATATCAATGGAATAAACACCAATAGATGAGATTTCTACTTTTAATATTAAAAAGTTGATGATTCAAACTTAAAGTTGATTTTTAAATCACGCGAAGTTTTTACTGTTAATGGTGAAATAATTGAAGCGCAGTTTGAAACCGAAAATGGGCAGTTCTTGCTGTTTCTATCTGATAACTGCCCTTATGAAGAAGCTATTAATATTTATTTATTGGGTAGTGATAAATAAATTTTAGATTATATCGCTATTTCTCAAAATTACACTGCTGGAAAATTTGCAGATACAGAAATAATAGATGACTCATTGCTTTCAGTTAAGATATCTTTTGACCTGATAGTTGCCAATATGATTTAATTGTCCTTTAATAATTTCGCATTATCTACAGCTTTTCTATGATATTAACGCAAACCAACAAACAATGGGGCTTTTTATGAACAGGATACTATTATCATTATTATGCTTTCTTTTCTTCTTTTCTACTAATATACTTGCAGTTGAAAAAATCACCAATGAAAGCATATTGCAAATGTCTCAAATAGGTTTGGATGACACGCTAATAATTGCGAAAATCACAAACTCAGAAAGTGCTTTCAATACATCCCCTAATGAACTCATCAAGTTAAAAGAACAAGGAATTAGCTCTAATGTTTTATCCGCGATGATTAAAGCTGAAGCGGATGCTGAAAAAGCTAAAAATGCAAAACCTGAAGGAAATTTTGTTGAAATAGCTATCGATGACAAAAAAGTCCAACTTGGTGAAGTTTCGGTAGAGATGCAAACATCTCATCGTAAAAGATGGATACCCGTTTATGGTTCGTTTGCATCCCCAGAAATATTCGCCTTTATCAACGGTAAAAAGGCTCCAAAATCACTAACTAACACTAATGACAAACAATTAACCATTCACACCACAATCAATCCAACTAGAATTAAACTTGTTAAGCTTGGCCAACACAGAAGTGGCAAACGTTATACTGTATTTTCAAAAAATAAAACCGATACAGAAGTTGCCTTTTCTTCACTAGGCCAAACTAAAAATGGGATGTATGAGATGAGAACTGCCGCCCCAGTAGATAATGGTGAATATGCATTGTTAATCAGCCCTGAAATCAAAGGTGGCAATTCTCTTCTCAAGTTTGCTTTAAAACAACAGTTTATTTCTCAAACAGCATTTGATTTTAGTATTAACGGGCACAATCAAAATGTCCAAGAGATCAACACAGCAACAAAAGAAGAGACTGATCCTGATTCTGCATTTGATCAAATTTAAACCCAAAAAACATCATCATAACTTAAATCTATTAATAGAGGCTCTTTTTATTGAAAGGGCCTCGTTATACCTTCATATTTAACCTCAGTACTAAAATTAATCTGTAAGCTGTGATTCAGAGCCCAAGGCTGCGTAATCAGGGGCTGCAGTAGGCGTAGGCCGGTATCCAGAAACCCTTTGTCGGTTTGCGTACCGACGGGCATCCCTATTTTGATTTGCCTATATATATCAGCAGAGTAGAATTAAAAAAAGAAGCTTTTAGCAGTAAAAATGGATTTTGAAAACGGTTCACAATAAAGGAGCAATCATGCGAATTAAATTATATAAACGAGCACCTATTCTGGTTTTATCAGTTGCCATTATGCTTACAGGCCTTTATTTCGTCAGAAACAGAGAGGTAATAGAACTAACAGAAGAGATTCGCAATCAGGCTGCAGGAAAGTTTGTAACTATCGATAATGGTCAGGTGCACTATAAGCTTGAAGGTGATGCCGCAGCACCGCTGGTTGTATTAGTTCACGGATTCTCCATACCAAATTATATCTGGGATAACACAGCAAAATCATTGGTGCAAAATGGCTATCAGGTATTGCGCTATGACCTTTATGGGCGTGGATTTTCCGATCGCCCAGATGCTACCTACAACCGCGAATTATTTGTTACTCAGCTATCCCAAGTCGTGAATAAAATTGCTCCAGACACCAAGTTTGACCTGATTGGTATCTCGATGGGCGGACCAATTGTTGCAGATTATGCCAAATCAAACCCAACTAGAGTAAAACATCTGGTATTAATGGCTCCGCTTGGGCTTGGGGTAGATATTCATATTATGGGTGTTCCGGTCATTGGTGAATACATAGCAGCCATAGGTATGGTTGATAGCATCGAAAAAAAGCTAAAGAACAATTTTTATAATCCAGATAAAAACTTTCCCGACTGGAGCGAAAAATACTCCTATCAGACCAAAATTATTGGGTTTAGACGCGCACTATTGTCAAGCATGAGAGAGTTTGCACAACACGACCAGTGGCAGGTATATAGTGAGTTGGGACAAACTGAATTACCGGTACTATTGGTTTGGGGTAAGGAGGATACAATTGTACCATTCTCGCAGTATGAACTGATTAAACAGCATATCCCCAACGCAAAGTTGGTGGCGATTGAGGATGCAGGTCATGTTGTGAATATTGAAGGTGCAGATGTGGTTGACCCAGCTCTTGTAGAGTTTTTTGGTGGTGAGTAGTTTGTAGGGTGGGTATTGTCCAGCGGGAGTTTTTTATCCCCGCACCAAACCACCGTTATTCTCACGCCAACCTCCGTCATTCCCAACTTGATTGGGAATCTCGACATAAACGCACCTGACTCCCTATAACGTCATACCGGCGCAGGCCGGTATCCAGCAAACGAATGTTTGCCGCGTGAAGCGCGATTGCTGAATTAAATTAATAATTAAATTGTGCATTCGAATGCACAATTCCAACCGACTGAAAAATAAGTAATTGATTTTTTGAAATATGGAAAACCTTTTTCTCGCTCCCAAACTCCAGTTTGGGGGTGTATGTTATGGAAGATATCTATGCATTCCCAACGAGGACGTTGGGAACGAGAAAAAAGCTGGGTCTTCGGCTTCCCTCAAATTCAATCTGCCCACGCGGCCGGTTTGATTCGCATCCATGCTCAGCAAACCTTATTTGTACGTCCATGTACAAATAACCGCTATGCATATCTATTTTCGGCTGCGCTTAAAGGGGGCTTCGTAGGAAGGTAATCAATTGTGGGGCTGCAGTCGATTGGTTTTTAAGCGAAGCGAAAACAAAGTAAAAGACTCTGACCTCATTGATTCGCTATTCGCGTAAGGTTTATCTAAGTAAAAATGGCTATGTGATGTGACTTATTGTCCGTTGACTCTTTGTCTGCATGCTAAGATGATGGTTATCATGAAAAATGATAGAGCATACATATTAAGTTCATTTGCAAATAATCTAAAGTTAAAACGAGAACAGTACGGAGTTTCACAAGCTAAGCTTGCAGAGATCTGCGAGTTAGATAGAACTTATATCAGTATGCTTGAAACTGGGAAAAGAAACCCCTCGTTAATTAACCTAGTGAAGCTTTCAAATGCTTTAAACATAACGGTTAGCAGCTTATTAGAGGGGGTTGAAGAGTTATGACAAGATTGCGTATAAAAGATATAAAAGTTATCCAGAAGAATAAAAGTGATGGGTGTTATGAAATCGTATTTTATGACAATAGAATCATTAAAATGCATAAACGTAGAACTATTCCTGCCCTGTTAACTTTAATAAAATATGGTGAAGGATGTGAAAGCGATTTAACAAATGCGACAGATAATCTTGAAAAAATAAAAAATGAGTTACACGGTCGAATTCCAGGCAATTTAATACTTGATTCATATTCAGATGCAAACAAACCATTTAGTGAGCTTTGGAATGAAGAAGGCTTTGTTTTTATTAAAAACCCAATCGGGGAAAAAAGATTGGGCAGTCAAAAATATGTTTTAGATTTTCAAGATCATGAAAAACTGTTTAATGCCACTAAAAAAGCAAAAAGAAAACAACCAAATAAAGTTACGCAGATTGAAATAATGAAAATCCAAAAAGGGTTATGTAATTTTTGTGGTTCAAAAATAAAACCAGCAAAAGATATTCACCATAATGTATTTGCCAAGGATAGGGTTAGGCTCGTATGGGATCATAGAGTTCCTGTAGAAAAAGGTGGTAGTAGTGAAACAGAAAACTATCAGGGGCTATGCTTTTATTGTAATAAATGCAAATGGCAAATATGTAATATCTGTGACTTAAGTGCAGATGCTTGCTTATCATGTGCGCTAGGATATATAGAAAAAAGCAGTATTATTTCACCAACAAAAGAGGATATAAAAGATCGTATTAATCGGCAGCTATAATTTCTTTTCCTATAGCTGATATTACTGGTGGACATACAGCATTAGCAAGACCCTTAATTGAAGATGTACGTGATACTGGGAAGTTAAAGCTATCGGGGAATCCCATTATTCTTTGCATTTCAAGAATGCTTAAATGCCTTTTCTCTTTGCTATAAATCGGAATCATTGCTCCACCACCACTAATGCTTACAGCTAAAGTTGGTAGCGGTTTATCAACGGATAAGGCTCTTACTCCACTTGATCTAAGTTGATAAATACAGTTATTTAAATCTACATCTTTATCTGCCCTCTCAAGTTTTTTTCTTGTTTTAGGTATAGTAAATGGTAAATCTGCTTCTTTTAGTTTTCCAGAATAGTAGTCTACATAATATTTCCACCTTTTTCCTAATGGAATAGAGCTATCATTCTTATTAATTATATTGCTTATAGGGGTTTTATTGTTACTACCTTTTGGGAAAGAAAATGTAGAAATATTTAAATCAGACCTGAAAGCAACAATAAATAACCTACTTCTGGATTGAGGTAGACCAAACTTAGCGCTATCAATAACTTCATAAAAAGGCTGATAGCCGATGTCTTCGAGTGCTTTAATGTATTCTTTGAAAATTTTCCCATTATTCATTGAGTACAGATTTTTAACATTTTCTAAGAAAATAATTTTAGGCTTTTTATGTGAACAAATTCGTATGATATGTTGAAAAAGATTACCTCTTTCATCGGCTGTTCCTTTTCGTTTTCCTGCAATAGAAAAAGGTTGGCATGGAAAACCGCCACAAAAAACATCAAAGTTAGGAACATCGTTTGTCTTAATATCAGCAATTGAATCATTTGAAAGCTCTTCTGCTGAAAAGTTACTCTGGTAAATTTTATTTGAATCCAAATTTATATCATTTGAAAAAACGCATTTCCAGCCTAAGCTCTCTAAACCGAGTCTAAAACCACCGATACCTGAAAAAAAGTCTGCAAATTTCATGAAATGAATTATCCTACAGAAGTGACATATTGTCTACACTAAGAGTGTGAAAATCATTAATGTTCTAATTGTGCTATAAAAAATATAACACCGCAATCAGCTATGTGCTTTAGGGGCTGTTTTTTTGCTTCGTTTTTTTCCAGCGAAAAAAATGAAGGCGCCAGTCGGTGTGCAAACCGACGAATGTTTTTCTGGATACCGGCCTGCGCCGGTATGACGTTATGTTGGGCTTCGCTGCGCTCACCACCAACCTACAAAAAGACATGGATTCCCGCCTGTGCGCAATGCTGTTCGGGGAAATAAATTAATAGAATCAAGATGGCTGAGCGTAGCCGAAGTCTCAATGATTCTATGAATTTTTCTTGACCCTTCGGCCTTGGTTTATCCTGAGCGTAGCCGAAGGGCTCAGGGATCTTGATAAATTAAGTTTGTCCTATAAAAATAATTCAAAAAAACCGCCATTTACGCTATTATTGCCCCCTGTTTTTAATCCCAGTCCGTTTTAAATCCTAGGGAGATTAAATGTCGCAGTATTATCTGCCAGTTTTGGTATTCATTGGCGTTGGAATCTTTTTTGGGGTGATGTCTGTAGCGATGGCTGCAATTATGTCACCGAAGAAGCCAACCGATAGAAAGGGCGCTGCATATGAGTGTGGCTTTACCAATATCACTCCGTCTCATAAAAAGTTTAGTATCCGTTTTAATGTGGTTGCTATCTTGTTTATTATCTTTGATGTTGAATTGGCGTTTCTATTACCTTGGGCGGTTGCCTTTGATGAACTGACCACTGCAGGAATTGTTGGTGGGATGATATTCCTATTATTGCTTTTGGTTGGTTTTATCTATGAGTGGAAGAAGGGGGCGCTGGAATGGCAATAGATGGTTTGCTTCCTGAAGGTTTTGCGACAACTACTTTGGATAAGCTGATTAACTGGGCGCGTACCGGTTCGCTGTGGCCGGTTTCATTTGGACTTTCCTGCTGCGCTATGGAGATGATTCATACCGGTGCTTCTCGTTATGACCTTGACCGCATGGGTATTATTTTTCGCCCAAGTCCGCGTCAGTCAGATGTTTTAATCGTTGCCGGTACTCTTACCAATAAGATGGCCGATGTTCTTAGAACTGTATATGAGCAGATGCCAGAACCGAAGTGGGTGATTTCGATGGGGTCATGCGCTAATGGTGGGGGAATGTTTGCCGATGCCTATTCTGTGGTGCGTGGTTGCGACCAGATTATTCCGGTTGATATTTATGTGCCGGGTTGTCCGCCTTCTCCAGAGGCGTTGATTTATGGGATTATGCAGTTGCAGGAGAAGATTAAGCGCGAGCAGACGATTGCTAGGAAGCCTAAAAAAGTGAGTGGTGAATAGGCAATGAATTTTTCGTGGATTATTAAAGTAAAAAAAGTACGTCATGCCGGCGAAGGCCGGCATCCAGTAGTGTTAAATGACGTGTCCGGTGAGGTTGACTCATGAACTTTGCAGCAATCATTAAAGAACTAGAATCCAAGTTCTCTCATTCTGCACTACAGTTTGCCCAGACAAATGGTGAGTTGACTATTACCGTTGCCGAGGATCATCTGTTGGATGTGTGTAAACATCTTAAAGATGACGAAGATTTTTTATTCAAACAGTTGGTTGATGTTTGTGGTGTTGATTATTCAACCTATGGCGAGGCCGATGTTATCCACGACAAAAACGGCAAATATGAATCGCCATTCACTAAAAAATATGCTGCGGTTTATCACCTGCTTTCTCTGCAACACAATATGCGTGTGCGGGTACGAGCCTTTGCAAACGATGATAATGAGCCGCAGTTACCTTCGGTAGTTGGTTTATGGGCTGGTGCCAACTGGTTTGAGCGCGAGGCTTATGACCTGTACGGTATCAAATTTTATGCGCACCCTGATTTAAGAAGAATTCTGACTGATTATGGTTTTGAAGAGTATCCAATGCGTAAGGATTTTCCTGTGCATGGTCGTACTGAAGTGGTTTATGACGAGGCTCATGACAAGGTTGTATCCAGAACCTGTAATTATAAATTCAGAAGAGTTGTGCCGCGGGTGATTAGACGATGAGTGAAAGAAGAACCTATAAAATGAACTTTGGTCCGCAGCATCCGGCTGCGCATGGGGTTCTGCGTCTTATTATCGAACTCGATGGTGAAGAGATTCTGGAAACCGATACCCATATCGGTTTTTTGCACCGTAGTATCGAAAAGATAATGGAGTCTCGTCCTTACGACCAGAATACTCCGTACTTCGATCGTATGGATTATTTTTCGATGATGGCCAATGAGCATGGTTATGTTCTAGCGATTGAAAAACTTTTGGGAATCGAGGTTCCCAAGCGTGCGCAGTATATTCGCGTAATGTTTGCCGAGATCACCCGTTTGATGAATCATCTGTTATGGCTTGGTGCTCACGGTTTGGATGTTGGTGCAATGAGCATGATGCTTTATTGTCTGCGCGAAAGGGAAGACCTTTTTGATATGTACGAGGCAGTGTCTGGTGCCAGAATGCATGCTAACTATTTTTGTGTCGGTGGTGTACAGAATGACTTGCCGGATACTATGCCTAAATACGAGCCTTCGAAACGTCGCAGCAAGAAAGATCTAAAAAGGCTGAATGCTGCGCGTCAGGGGTCTTTGCTCGATTTTATCGAAGATTTCTGCACGCGCTTTCCTGCATATGTTGATGATTACGAAACCTTGCTTACAGAAAACAGAATCTGGAAGCAGCGTCTGGTTGGTATTGGTGTGGTTTCAGCAGAGAGAGCGATTGAGCTTGGTTTTACCGGGGCGATGTTACGTGCCTCTGGCGTTGAATGGGATCTGCGTAAAAAACAGCCTTATGAAGTATATGATGAGCTGGAATTTGATATCCCGGTTGGCAAGGTTGGTGATTGTTACGACCGATATTTGGTGCGCGTAGAAGAGATGCGTCAGTCAACACGTATAATCAAGCAGTGTATTAAATGGCTACGAGAGAATCAGGGGCCGGTAATTGCTGATAATCATAAGATAACATCGCCGGCGCGTGAGTATGTTAAGAGTGATATGGAAGCGCAGATTCATCACTTTAAGATTAAGACCGAAGGTTATTGTGTGCCGGCAGGCGAGGCCTATGTTCCAACAGAGCATCCAAAAGGCGAGTTTGGTGCCTATGTGATTTCTGATGGAGCTAATAAGCCGTATCGCGTTAAGGTGCGTCCACCAGGGTTTGTGCATTTGGCAGCGCTGGACGAGATGACTCGCGGGCATCTGTTAGCCGATATGGTTACCGTTATCGGTTCGATTGATGTGGTATTTGGTGAGGTGGACCGATGACCTTTTTAAGAGAAGATTTAAGACCCAGGATTGACTCCATTTTAGCCAAGTATCCGGCGGACCAGCGCCAAGCTGCGTTGATTCCGGTTTTGCATATCGCGCAGGAAGAAAATGGCGGGCACCTGACCAAAGAGATTCTGCATGAGATTGCTGAATATATTCAGATTCCACCAATTGCAGCGTTTGAAGCGGCTTCTTTTTATTCCATGTTCGAACTGGAACCGGTTGGTAAATACGTGATTAATGTCTGTACCAATGTGTCGTGTATGTTGCGTGGTGCGGAAGAGATTGTTGCTGCAATGGAGCAGCATCTTGGAATCAAATTGGGTGAAACCACTGCCGATGGAAAGATTACCATGAAGGTGGAAGAGGAATGCCTTGCAGCATGTAGCCGTGGCCCGGTGATGACCATTAATGGCGAGTATTATGAAAGGTTAACCCCTGAGTTGGCGGTAGAGATTTTGAAGGGGTTGGAGTGATGAAGTTGCTTTCAAAAATCATGAATTTTTCAAGCTCCCTGAGCCCTTCGGCTACGCTCAGGATGAACCAAGGCCAAGGGTCAAGAAAAATTAGTGAAAGTAAGCTTTTTTCCTCGCTCCCAAACTCCAGTTTGGTAGCGCATGTTTATGAGGATATGTATGCATTCCCAACGAGGACGTTGGGAACGAGAAATGCCCGTACCAAATTCCGTCATTCCCGCGAAGGCGGGAATCCATATGGTGGGCAATGCCCGCACTGCAAATTGTATCGTCATACCGGCGAAGGCCGGTATCCAGAAAAGTCTTTGCTGTGTATAGAGTTGGATGCCGGCCTTCGCCGGCATGACGTATTATTTCCCTCGCTCCCAAACTCCAGTTTGGTAGCGCATGCTGAACAGAAAGATAGTATGCATTCCCAGGCAGAGCCTGGGAACGAGAAAAAACTCCTCGATACAAAGTGGCTTCGACTACGCTCAGCCGACTTGTATCTTGGCAGAATCGGAGGGCATGTAAATGACAAATAGCATCTGTTTTACAACCCTTGAATTCGACCAGCCGTGGACTCTGGAAAACTACGAAAAGGTTGGCGGCTATCAGGCATTGCGTAAGATCGTAGAAGAAAAACTAACTCCGCAACAGGTTATAGATATAGTAATCGAATCCGGCCTGCGTGGTCGTGGTGGTGCCGGCTTCCCAACCGGACGTAAGTGGAGTTTTATCGACCAGAACGATGGCAAGACTCACTATCTGGTTTGTAACTCGGATGAGAGTGAGCCTGGAACCTGTAAAGACCGTGATATTCTGCGTTTTAATCCGCATGCGGTTGTCGAAGGGATGATTATTGCCGGATACGCAATTGGTGCCAAGGTTGGTTATAACTACCTGCGTGGTGAGTTTCATCATGAGCCACTGCATAGATTTGAAGATGCGCTTAAAGAGGCGCAAGCAAAGGGTTATCTTGGCGATAATATCCTTGGTAGCGATATCAGTTTTACTATTCATGCGCATATTGGTGCCGGTGCTTATGTGTGTGGAGAGGAGAGCGCTCTGTTAGAATCTCTCGAAGGCAAACAAGGCCGTCCAAGATTCAAGCCCCCATTTCCTGCGCAAAAAGGTTTGTTTGGTTGCCCAACCATTATCAATAATGCCGAGAGTCTGGCTTCGGTTCCGGCGATTATCCGCAATGGCCCCGTTTGGTTTAATAAGCTTGGTGTGCATGGCAATCCTGGTGAAAAGATATTTTCGGTTTCCGGGCATGTAGAAAAACCGGGTAATTTTGAGATTCCTTTAGGAACCGAGTTTTTTGATTTGCTGGAGATGGCCGGTGGCGTTACCAAAGGGCGTAAATTAAAGGCGGTTATTCCCGGAGGCTCTTCAACCGTAATCCTTCCAGTAGATAAGCTGGATGGGATGCGCATGGATTATGAGGACATTGCCGAGCGTGGTTCTGCCCTTGGTTCCGGTGCCGTGATTGTAATCGATGATTCAACCTGTATGGTTAAACTGCTACGTCGTATCGTACGTTTTTATTACAAAGAGAGTTGCGGGCAATGCACTCCATGCCGTGAAGGTGTGGGTTGGATGTATCGTATTTTGGGACGTATTCTTGAATCGGATGCAACCAGTAAAGATATCGAACTATTAGAATCGGTTGCGACCAATATTAAAGGTCGAACCGTGTGTGCCTTTGGCGAGGCCGCTGCAACTCCGGTTCTTAGTTTCTTAACCCATTTTCGCGAAGAATTTGAGGCGAAGATAAAAACTGAAGATGTGGCGGAGGCGTAGATTATGGTGGAAGCAATAAATAATCAAATAACAATATACGTCGATGGTGAAGCGATTCAGACTGAGCAAGGCGCTATGCTTTTAAATGCGATTGATGCTGCAGGGTTAGGTGAGCGTGTTCCGCGCATGTGTCATCACAAAGAATTATTTCCGGCCGGGAACTGCCGTGTCTGTGTGGTTGAGATCGACGGTATTCCAAATACTGTGCCTTCCTGCCATACTCCTGTGACCGAAGGGATGAAGGTATTTACATCTACTGAAAAGGTTGTTGCTGCACGTCAGGCTGTTATCGAATTTATGCTTATTAATCACCCGCTAGATTGTCTGGTTTGTGACCAGGGGGGTGACTGTGAATTGCAGGATATGGTGTATCAGTTTGGTGCCGACCATTCCCGTTATCAGGAAAGAAAGGTTGATAAAAAACCGGAAGATATCAGTCCGTTCATTGCGGTTAATGCCAATCGCTGCATCAAGTGTATGCGTTGCGTGCGCTTTCTGGAAGAGGTTTCCGGTCAGCGTGAATTGGGTATGCTTAATCGTGGTGAGGACTGCAAGATATCCTCTTTCTTTGATGAAAATGTGGTCTCAAAATTATCCGGCAATGTTATCGATATCTGCCCGGTTGGTGCGCTGTTACCAAAGAGCGCAACTCATAAGGTCAGGGCGTGGGAGCTGGAACGTACAGAGTCGGTATCTCCATACGATGCGCTTGGAACCAATATCTATATAAATAGCTTTGATAATAAGGTTATCAAAATTACCCCAAGAGAAAACTCTGAAATTAATGGTAGCTGGATTTCAGACCAGGATCGTTTTGGATTTTTAGATCTGCAGGATAGGGTAGAGCAGCCTGTGGTTAAAGGTGAGGTAACCCCTTGGGAGCAGGTGCAGCAAGATTTAGGTGACATATTTGCCGATACTGAAAAATCTACGTTGTTTATGGTGGCGCCAACGGCAACTGTAGAGCAGATGCTTGCGGTAGAAAATCTGGCTGCAGCAATGCCAAATGCCGTGATAGATTATTGTCTGCCGCAACTAGAATCAAGCTATCTGCCAGTTCTTGGCATGGATATCAAACAGCTGCAGCAGGCGGATCTAGTGATTGTTGCCGGCGGCTCTTTGGATAATGACCTGCCGGTTCTTGGTGCAAGGTTAAGGAAGGACTCCGTGCCAGTGGTGATGGTTGACCCGGAAAATCCGGATGCTGGTTTGTTACAAGGTGTTGAGAATCCAGTGCTGTTATTTGGTAAAGGCCTGCTTGATAACGGTTCGGTACAGGAAAAAAATGCATCTGAACTGCGTGATAACTTACAACAGGTATTTGCTCATCCTAACTTAAAAGTTGGTGATATTAGTGGCGCTGCTAATTCTGTTGCTGCTGCGATTTTGCAGTCGTTAAGATCTAATCAGAATGAGGCAAAATCCTTCAATAATGTTGTATTGATTGGCGGAATAAATGACGGGATTGCAGCTGAAAAGTTAGATCTTATTAAGAGCGCCAAAAATGTGATTGCTATGTTGCCAACTCATGATGCACAGGCAGAGCTATTTTCAAATGTTATTCTGCCGATTCCTGCATGGACAGAAGTTGCCGGTTCTTTTGTGAACATGGCATTGGATTGGCAGTGTTTTAAAGCGGCAGTTAAGGCGCCGGATACCACAAGAGAGATCGAACAGATCTGCGCAATGATTGCTAAGGCTGCAAAGGTATTTATCACCAGAAAAATTACTGAGGATAAGTTTGCCCAAGAACTGGAAAAAGTGCGGTTAAAACAGGTTGAAACAGAGCAGAGTAGAGACGGGAGTGCACAATGATTATGGAATACTATCATCAGGCCGTTGCATGGTTGTATACGCTACCGGTTCCTGCTGAGATAATTACTATTGCACTAATCTTGTTAAAGATATCTATAATCGTAGGTGTGTTACTAGGCGGTGTATCTTATCTGACTCTGGCAGAAAGAAGAGTTATCGGAGCCATGCAGGCGCGTATCGGCCCAAATCGAGTCGGCCCATTTGGAATCTTTCAACCGATTGCCGATGGCATCAAGGCGTTGTTTAAAGAGATAAATGTACCAAGTGCCAGTGACAAAGTGGTGTTCTATATCGCGCCGATATTGGCTATTGCTCCAGCGCTTGCAGCATGGGCAACGGTTCCATTCGCCAAAGATTTTGGTCTTGTCGACCTTAACGTTGGTCTTTTGTATATCCTCGCTATGAGTTCTATCGGAGTGTACGGTGTAATCTTTGCTGGTTGGGCATCCAACTCCCGTTATGCAACCCTAAGCGCTATGCGTGCAGCAGCGCAGATGATCTCGTATGAACTAGCGATGGGATTTGGCTTGCTTGGAGTGGTTTTGGCAAGTGGTAGCCTTAATCTACGTGAAATCGTAATGGCGCAGGAGGGTGGCTTCTGGAACTGGTATTGGATACCTCTGTTCCCGTTATTAGTTGTATATTTTATTGCCGGTGTTGCCGAAACTAATCGTGCTCCATTCGACGTAGTAGAAGGGGAATCAGAGATCGTAACTGGTTTTATGGTTGAATATTCCGGTATGACCTTCGCCATGTTTTTTATGGCTGAATATGCCAATATGATTCTGATTTCAGTATTAACAACCATCCTGTTTCTGGGCGGTTGGATGTCACCATTTGCAGGTATTCCGGTGTTGGGTGATATCTTTGATTTTGTCCCGGGGATTGTTTGGCTTTTTGCCAAGAGCGGGATCTTCCTGTTTATCTACCTGTGGATTCGCTCCACATTTCCGCGCTATAGATATGACCAGATTATGCAGCTGGGTTGGAAGGTACTTATTCCAATTTCGTGTGTATGGGTGGTAGTGGTTTGTGGGTTTAAACTAATTGGTTTTGGGCCTTGGTTTGCGTAAAAATTAAGTAATTGGGGAAAAATATGAAAAGAATAATATCCTTACTGATAGCCTTATTCACAGTTAATTATGCCTTAGCAGCATTGCCTCCGCAGTATCAAAACGTAAACGATTTGGATGTTATGGTGGATTATATAAAGAAACATCCGGAAGTCGCATCTACATTGAAATCGATAGAGCTTATAGAATATACAATTTATTATGGCGACGGATGTAAGGTGGTATTTAACCGGAAGCCATCAACAAAACCAGGCCCTGCTGCTCCTTTAGAGTTCAGGGAATCAAATTGTGTAATAAAATAAATTATGTCACAAAGGCCGGCATTCAGTTTCTTTGCTTTTATTCTTAGAGATGGGATTCTGGATCTCACACTTCGTGTTGTTCGGAATGACTTGGGTTCTGTATTGAATTTTATTTCAGTATGTAGATTGGGTTAGCGAAGCTTAACCCAACACAAATACTAATTTTAAAAAACCATATTGCTATTTTAAATCTGCTATGTTTAAGTGGATTATTCCCTATCTATTTTTGTAAATATCAGGTGGAGCTGAAGTGGTCAGAAAACCAAGAAAATCCAAAAGAAATGACCATGTCTTAACGGCTCCAATTAAGCCATTGCTTATTAAAATGACCTTGCCGAGTATCTTTGGCTTACTGGGGATAATGTCATTTAATGTTGTTGATACCTATTTTGTTGCCAAGATCGGAACCGTCCAGCTTGCTGCTATCTCATTTACCTTTCCAATAGTATTGATTGTTAATAGCCTTAGTCTGGGGATAGGTATTGGTGTTATGGCTCTATTCTCTAAGGCCTTTGGTAAAGGGGATAGAAATCAGGAGTGCAAACTTGCAACGGCCAGTTTACTGCTTGGATTACTACTGACGGTCATCATCACTATCTTCGGTTTGCTTACGATAGAACCGGTTTTCAAATTGCTGGGAGCAACCGATGAAGTGCTGCCATATATCAAAGAATATATGTTGATTTGGTATCTTGGCTCAGTATTTATGGTTGTACCAATGATAGGCGACCATATTTTGCGGGGGCTGGGGGATATGAAGACCCCATCTTATGTGATGTTAACCAGCTCGATTACCAATATTATTCTGGACCCAATCTTGATATTTGGGATTGGATTTATCCCTGCAATGGGGATAAAGGGTGCTGCAATAGCAACTGTTTTTTCTAGAATGATTACAACGGTAGTTTCTTTATACGTGCAGATCTGGCGTGAGGATCTGATTATGTTTCGCGGTACTAGTCTTAAAATATTGGTGGCTGAGTTTAAATCAATATTATTTATTGGAATGCCAAATGCTTTGATTCGCATGATTCCTCCGGTAGCAACGGCATTTTTTACTGCGATATTGGCCAGATTTGGAATTGAAACGGTTGCCGGTTATGGTGTAGCTGCGCGTATTGAGATGTTCTTTTTGGTTATTATTATTGCCATGAGTGTTACCGCATCGGTGTTTATTGGTCAGAACCTTGGGGCTGGTAAGATAGAACGGGTTAATCAAGGTCTTTCTATTATGCGCAAATTTTCTATCATTTATGGTGTAGTCGCCTTTTTGATTCTTGCTCCATTTGGTGGGTTTCTGGGAAGTCTATTTGATTCAAATCCTGAGGTATTCAAGGTGGTTGCAGAATATATGCTTATTGTACCTCTGGGATTTGGAATGCTTTCATTTATTCAGATAGGGATCTCTGTATTGAATGTGGCGCATAAGCCATTGCATGCAGGGTTATTGTCATTGCTTCATTTGTTTGTTATTAACTTGCCATTGGCATTTTTATTATCTGGATACTTAGGTGCTAAAGGTGTGTTTATCTCGATTTGTATATCTATATGTATCAGTGGAATAATTGCGTATTTCATTACCGATAAAACCATAAAAAAAGAGATTGTCGATATCGCAGAAAGGGATTTTTCGTCTATTACTTGCATTGAAGATTACGAAGGATAACTAGTAAATAGATTTGTATAAATTCATTTCTTATACTTTAAATATTATCGGACTCAAAAAATGGGAATCATGCTATGCCTTTTGAAAATATCGATTTTTCAAAAAAATCTATTTTGATAGTAGATGATATGATTCCTACAAGGGAATTGCTGAGGTCGTTATTTCAAAGAGCCGGGTTTGGATATGTGTCTGCGGCTGGGGATGGGATCGAGGCTATGGATATTTTAAATACAATCTATTTTGATATTGTACTTTCTGATTGGATTATGCCGAATATGGGTGGGCTACGATTATTAGAGCATTTAAGGGAAAGTGAAGATTTCAAAGATATTCTATTTTTGATGGTTACAAATAATTCAGATAAAGAGGACGTGATGCAGGCTGTAGAGCACCATGTCGATGGCTATGTTGTTAAGCCATTTTCACCCAGAATCCTATTGCATCAAGTGGCTGAAGCGCTGACAAAACAAACCCGTTTTAGAAATAATATAAAGCTAAATCAAACTAATCCGGTTGAATAATTTTTGTAAATAGATCCCAGTTTTCATGTATAATGCGCGTCTTGTTATTTTTTATTCTTTTTAGGGTATAAAAAATAAGCTACGAATTAACCAATGATAGGGAACTAAAATGGGTATTTTATCAGGTAAAAAGATACTGATTACTGGAGTTGCTAGTGATAGATCTATCGCAGCTGGAATTGCGGATTCAATGTATGAGCAAGGTGCAGAACTTGCTTTTACATATCATAACGACAAGTTAAAAAGCAGAGTTGAAAAGGTAGCCGCGCGTTGTGGCTCTGATATCGTACTGCCTTTGGACGTTGCCTCAGATGAGCAGATAAAAGACTGTTTTGCTGAGCTAAGCAAAAAGTGGGAAAAGTTTGACGGCTTTGTGCATGCAATTGCATTTGCTCCAGCAGGCCAGTTAGATGGTGATTATCTGGATGCAGTTACTCGTGAAGGATTCCAGGTTGCACATGATATAAGCTCATACACCTTTGCAGCAATGGCCAAAGAGGCTCGCCCATTTCTTAATCCAAAGTCTTCTTTGATAACCCTTAGTTATCTTGGTGCTGTACGTGCAATGCCTAACTATAATGTAATGGGACTGGCAAAGGCATCACTAGAAGCGAATGTAAGATTTATGGCAGCAAGTCTTGGTAAAGATGATGTACGTGTAAATGGTATCTCGGCAGGTCCTATTCGCACATTGGCAGCAGCAGGAATAGGTAACTTCAAGAAGCTATTGGCTGCTTTTGAAGCAACAGCACCGGTACATCGTTGTGTAACTATCAAAGAAGTTGGTGATATGGCTGCGTTCTTAGGTAGTGATATGTCAGCAAGTCTTACCGGGCAGATTTTGTATGCGGATAATGGGTTTAGTATAGCCACTATGCCTATTGAAGCAGAATAAATTTGGGTCTATTTCCCCAATATCTTTGTTGCAATCATAAACTTTTCGGTCACATATTTTGTATATGCTCCTTGGATAAAGTTTATGATTGCGCCTCGATCTTGGGAAAATATTCTCCAAATTAAAGTGAACTAAGGCGGCATTGTGACCGCCTTTTTTAATATCTCGCGCCTTGATAAAGCTTCGCTCATTACGCTTTTAATTTGTTCGGATAAGGCATTTAAATTTTATGTGAACTTCCGCAATAAACCTTTTGTTACGCCTTGTCTTTGAACAAATATTCTCCAAATTAAAGTGAATTAAGGCGGTATTGTGACCGCCTTTTTTAATGCTTAAAATTTTTCAAGCTCCCTGAGCCCTTCGGCTATGCTCAGGATAAACCAAGGTCGAAGGACTCAAGTTTAGTAGGATGGGGTTGTGAAAATTAATAGGCTTTTTCGAAGACCGTCTGCGGTATGGATAGCCGCAGCCGAGTTACATGGATGTATTTATGTGTGTCTGAGTGAATGGTTATTAATTTTAAACAGTTTTACAAAATCACTATATTTCGGTTTTTGTTAGTGCAAAAAATGAAGGCACCTATCGGTGCGTGAACCGATATCGTTTCATTAAGTAAGAATCGTATCTTCCTTATCCATAATATCCTTCGCCCATTTGGTAATGGTATTTCCAAGGATGTTACGGTTAACCGGTTTGGTTAGATAGTCATTCATGCCAGCAGCAAGACACTTTTCCTCGTCCTCTTTCATGGCATTAGCAGTTAAAGCAATTATGGGGATGTCTTTGATTTTTGGATTTTCTCTGATTTTTTTAGTGGCGGTATAACCATCCATTATTGGCATATTGCAATCCATTAAGACTAAATCATATGGGATAGTGCTTACTGCATCATAGGCCTCTTGCCCGTTACCTGCAATGTCGGCTCTATAGCCAAGTTTTTCCAGTTGGCGAATGGTTACTTTTTGGTTTACAAAGTTGTCTTCAACCAAAAGGATTCTGATTTTAAGCCAATGTTGTTTTTCCTGAACCGTATGTCTGGTTACAAATTCGCGTTCATCTTCCGGAATGGCATCTACTTCTGAAAGGACGGTAGTTATAGTTTCACGCAGAATTGAAGGATTTATCGGTTTGCTTAGATAACCTGCAAAACCTATGTCTTTCATCGTAGCGGCTTCGCCTTTTTGCCCTCCGGATGTAAGCATAACCAATGTTGTATCTTTAAGGTTAGGGTCGCGTTTTATTGCTTGACCAAGTTGAGCTCCATCCATATCTGGCATCTGATAGTCTAAAAGAGCAATCGGGAATGGCTTGCTATCTTCTGCTGCCATTCTTAACTGAATCAAGGCTGATTCAGCATCCGGTACTTCAATTGGAACACATCCCCAGTTTGAAAGTTGATTGTGAAGGATGTCGCGATTGGTTTCGTTGTCATCTACAACAAGAATTTTTTTGCCGCGGATATCAGCAGGAGCGAGTTCATTATTATTGTGTTTGATTTCTTGTTTTTTGAATGTGGCGGTAAACCAGAAATTAGATCCGACACCTGGCTGACTCTCAACCCCAATTTCCCCATTCATTAGATTTACTAGCTTTTGACAGATTGCCAGCCCAAGCCCTGTACCTCCATATTTTCTGGTGATTGAAGCGTCTGCCTGAGTGAATGATTCAAATAGTTCTGAAATTTGTTCTTTAGGAATGCCTATTCCTGTATCGGATACAGTAAAACGCAGTACAGCTTCTTCTGCTCTTTCGGTTTCAAGTGTAACCCGAAGTACTACTTCTCCGGCCTCAGTAAACTTGATGGCGTTATTGCAAAGATTGGTGATGATTTGTCTAAGACGTCCCGGGTCTCCTAATAGCTGAGTAGGTACATCATCATTAACGTGCCAGATTAGTTCAAGCTGCTTTGTTTCTGCTTTAATTGATAATAGGTCGATTACATCACTGATAGTGGTCAAAAGCTGGAAGTTTATGATTTCCATATCCAGCTTGCCGGCTTCAATCTTAGAAAAATCCAGTATGTCGTTTATTACACTTAAAAGTGCGTCAGAGCTGCTGCGAATGGTCTTGGTAAATTCTTTTTGTTCTTTGCTAAGTTCGGTGTCAAGTAAAAGCCCTGTCATGCCAATAATAGCATTCATCGGTGTGCGAACCTCATGGCTCATATTGGCTACAAAAGCACTTTTGGCCTTTGATGCATGGGTTGCTTTTTTTACCGCAAGTTCAAGTTCCTGTTCGCGTTGCTTTTCTTCTAAGGTGTCTTGTATAAGGAATATATAGCCTTCAATGTCATTATCATCGTTATAGAAGGCGGATGATGTAATTAAAACCGGGCGTTTTTTGCTGTTTTTTGTTATTAGCTCGGTCCTTAGTTTTATATTCTGTTCATGATTTATTTTAAATTGAATTTCATTTAGTAGATCTTCGGGGAAAATCAGTTGTATGTAGCTGTTTTGTAGCTCATCGGTTGAGTATTCCAAAAGTTTGGTTATGGTCGGATTAGCTATGGAAATACGAAGATCTTTATCGGTTACAATTATTGTTTCTGCGGCAGAATTAATTATCGAATTTAAATGACTAAGTTTATCGGAACTATAATTATTTTGTTTTATAAGAGTGTTTGCTGATTCAGCTATTGGCGCTAAAAAACCGGTTATGGTTGGAAGGGCAGAACTGCTACCAGCTTTATTTATATTATTTGAGATAAAGTTGTTAATTATAGATATTGGTTTGGTAATTTCGCAAAAGGTAATTCCAATCACTATGATTGGTAAAAGAATAATAATGCAGGCTAAGGCGATTAATATTTCATAAATCAATGTAAATGGTGATGTAACTTTAGTAACAACAATAATACTGGGGTTGCTACTTAACGCATCTATCCAATATGTATTTTTTCCAACTTTTAAATGAGTTTTTTCTATAAGAGCTTGATTTATTTCGCTGTGATTAAGTTCGAAGCTCTCTCCCGTTGTTGCAATAACAAAAAAAATATCTTGGTTTATGGCCCATATGTTTTCTATGAAAGGGTCATTGGTTAATTCAATAATAGCTTCGGTAATTTCTTTTTCAGATATTTTTGTTAATACGGAAGAATAATATGATTTTGTTTTATCAAAGGCTTTTGTTTCATATGCTGAAATAGATGCAAAAAGGAGCGCTAAAAGCACTCCTGTAAAAATTGATATGCTAATAATTGTTATGGTAATTCGCTTGGGAATTCTATATTTCATAGTACCGCTATTTACTGATTATTTTTTGCTAAATATATCTTCCAGAAGCCAGTCTATCATTCTTCTGATAATGCCTTTACGAACAGGGGCCACTTGATATGTGAATTCTGGTTGTTTAGGCTGTTTTGGAGGCTCAACTTTTGTTGGTTCCTTTTTGGGTTGTGGAGCAGGTTGCTCTTCCGGTTTTTGCTCAACTACCTCTTCCTCAGGTTCTTCTGGTGGTGGTGGAGGGGCGATTATTTCTTCAATCTCTTCAACTTCCGGTTGAGCTATCTCTTGTTCTATGGAGTCTTCAGATAAAGTTATCTCTTCAACACGGATAGGCTCAATATCAGATGTTTTTTTCTCTTTTAATTGTTGTTCTACAAGCGCTACCTGTTCGCTCATTTGTTTGGCTGCTTCGCGAACCTTGTCGGAAACAGTCGGGTCATTCATGATTTTTTTAAGATCATCCTGGATGGTAGAAGCTTTACCTGTAGCTTCTTTTTTTAATGAGAATTCCTCTTTTTTTAGTTCTTTTAATTTAGTTCTGATTTTTTCAATTGGAACTTTAAGTTCATCGGATTTCTTAAGTTTCGCTAATGGATTCCGTTTGCTTATTAAAGATTCAATGGCTTGAGTACTAGCTGCGCCTTTACGAAAAGCTTGAGTTACTTTTAAAAGTGAAACATTTTCAGCCAGGTCTACAACTGGGCCTTGAATCTCATCTTCGTTTAAGATTTCTGTACGTAGGCAAATTATCTTTAGGCATTTAGCGCTTTTCTTTTCCATTCCTTTGAAATAGCGCGCCATATCTTCAATTGAAAGTCCCTTGGTCTTTTCCTGGGCTACAATGAATGCTTGTTGGGTTATAGGTAGTTTTTTACCTGACGCAACACAATCTACAATTGCAAGAGCGCCGGATTCATTCTCTAATTCTTTACCAATAGCGATAAGAGCGGTTAAGGCTTTTTCTTTTTCTTGTACTGCTGCGAGAGCCTTCTCTCCATCTGAAATTTTGTTTTCTTCTTCCATGTTTGAAAAGTCACTTGTTTAATTAAGAGGGCATATAAAAATGCTATTAATCTGATTACTTTAAAGATAGGTTATTAATTACAAGATTGCCTCATAATATTTTCTAAAATGTTAAAAATATCAAAAAAATATGAAAAATATTTTAATAGTTATTGTTATAGAATTATGGATAATTTTGATATTATCAAGCTAAGTTATTGGAAAATGGAATTGAAATGAAGTCATTACTGCTGAAAATTATTGCCTTTTCTTTGTTTGTTGGACTAGCTGGATGCTCTTCATCCCCTCCTTCTAATGTTGATAATATCTGCTCTATTTTTCGGGAAAATGATGATTGGTACGAAGAAGCAGTTGATACCTTTGAAAAATGGGGGATGCCGGTACATGTTCAAATGGCAATTATTCATCAGGAATCAAAATTTCGTTCCGAAGCCAAACCAGAAAGAACAAAGCTTCTATGGGTGATTCCATGGACAAGACCTAGTAGTGCGTATGGTTATGCTCAGGTTCTAGATGAAACCTGGGATTGGTACAAAGAAAAGACCGGCAACAGTTGGGCCGATAGAAATGATTTTGATGACGCCGTAGATTTTATTGGCTGGTATGGAGATATGTCGTATAAAAAACTTGGCATATCCAAGTGGGATGCAGAAAAACAGTATTTGGCCTATCATGAAGGGCATGGCGGTTATAAGCGTAAAAGCTATAGAAAGAAGCCGTGGCTGGTAAAAGTGGCTGCCAAGGTTGGGCGTAGAGCAGCAAAATACCGAGAGCAATATGGCAAGTGTAAACACAATCTTGATTCCGGCTGGAGTTTTTGGCCGTTTGGATAGTATTTGATTAAAAGAGAGAAAAGATGGGGATAAAATTTTTTGTAATTCCTTTGTTATCGTTGTTTTTGTTTTTTTCTGGTGCCGCGTTAGCAGATTCAGCAGATGTTAAGCAACTACCCAAACATTGGAAAACCAGAACTCTAATTGAACCGATATTTAATTCTGGTGTATTTGTTATTGAGACAGGTAGACAACATCGTAATACCGTTGTTCTTGTGCATGGTCTTGGATCTGCCGGGCTAAGAGACTGGATTGATGTTATTCCGGTTTTAGAGAAAAACTTTCATATTATAGCAATGGATTTACCGGGTTTTGGTGAATCTGGAAGACCGAAGGGAAGGTATTCTCCAACAAATTATTCAAAGGTATTACGCTGGGTTATTGAAAGATATGCTCATGAAAAAGTTTACATGATTGGGCACTCTATGGGGGGAGCAGTATCTTTGCGATATGCTTCTATATATCCGGGAACGCTAAAAAAAGTAATCCTGGTTGACGCAGCAGGAATATTGGAAAGGACATCCTTTATTAAACATATGTCTACTATTCCGGTAGATCTTAGTAAAGTTCCTAATCGGTTTAAAAAGATGGTCGCATACGCCGTTGATTTTTCTCAGTCATTTGTGGAGATGACAGCACTTAATCATGATATCTCTTGTGGGGTACAAAATGACCAGGAGGCATGGGATAAGACATTTGCAGGTAGGACGAACGCTAATGCGGGGTTGGCTTTGGTATCGGAAAACTTTTCCGATGTAATAGAAAATCTAAATGTTCCATTATTTATGATATGGGGGAGTAAGGATAAAGTGGCTCCTCTAAGAACTGGGCAAATGCTTGAAGGATTAATTCAAGATTCTCGTCTTTCAGTAATAGAAGGTGCAGGGCATGTACCGATGAAATCACATACAAAGCAATTTATTGGTTTGCTGGGGCAGGCAATCATGCATAAACCGACGGCCAAGAAGAATATCCAATATGTTGAAACCGATTTAGATATTTCATGCAAAGAAGATATTGAAAAAGAGTACACGGGTAACTATAGAAATATCAATATTGACCATTGTACAGCGGTTAAATTGAATAATCTTACCGCTAAAAATATAAAAATTAATGAATCAACGGTTGATATGAATAATGTTTATGTAAATTCTGAAGACGTAGCTGTCGAGGCTACAGAGTCAGTAGTTTCCATAACTACATCAAAAATAAATGGCCGAATTCCGATGATTTCTTCAGGTAGCCGTTTGGATCTTGCTGGTGTATCGTTTTCAGGAGATGATTCAATAATAGATGTTAAGATTAGTTCGCGTATTATTCTTTCTATAAGCAAATATAAGACTAATTCCAATTCTGGCACTTTACATGGGTTTTATAACTTTGCCCAAAGTAAGCTGCTAGATAACTTAAATGAAAATCACAGTATATGTAAATAACAGTACTTTTATTAACAGCATTAATTATGGGAACAAGATTGTTTTTTTGTTACTCTAAGCGCCTTTAAGAATTTAACAATGAGGAAATAGCATGCCTGATTATCGTTCAAAAACCACAACTCAAGGAAGGAATATGGCTGGTGCGCGTTCACTATGGCGTGCTACAGGGATGAAGGATGGTGATTTTCACAAACCAATAATTGCCGTTTGTAATTCTTTTACCCAGTTCGTGCCAGGACATGTTCATCTAAAAGATTTAGGGCAATTGGTATGTCGTGAGATCGAAAAGGCTGGTGGCATTGCTAAAGAGATGGATACAATCGCTATTTGTGACGGTATTGCTATGGGGCATGATGGCATGCTTTATAGTTTGCCTTCGCGTGACTTAATTGCTGATTCTGTTGAATATATGGCGAATGCACATAGCGTTGATGCCTTAGTATGTATTTCAAACTGCGACAAGATTACCCCGGGGATGTTAATGGCGGCAATGCGTCTAAATATTCCTGCTATCTTTGTTTCCGGTGGGCCAATGGAAGCCGGTAAGGCGGTCATAAAAGGTAATACAGTATACCTGGATTTGGTCGATGCCATGGTTTCAGCAGCAGATTCAAATGTAAGTGATGAAGACGTAGATACGTATGAACGTTCGGCATGCCCAACATGCGGTTCGTGTTCCGGAATGTTTACTGCAAACTCTATGAACTGCCTGACTGAAGCTCTTGGTCTTTCTTTCCCAGGTACGGCTTCAGTTGTTGCAACTCATGAAGATAGAAAAGAGCTGTTTGTTAAAGCAGGGCAACGCATCGTTGAGCTTGCGAAAAAATATTACGAAGAAGGTGATGATTCAATTCTTCCAAGATCGATTGCTAACTTTGAAACCTTCGAAAACGCAATGTCTTTAGATATTGCAATGGGTGGCTCAACCAATACCGTATTGCACCTGCTCGCCGTTGCCAATGAAGCAAAGGTTCCGTTTACCATGAATGATATGGACCGCTTATCTAAAAAGGTTCCTTGTCTTTCAAAGGTGGCGCCTTCATCTTCTTACCATATGGAGGATGTGCATAGAGCTGGTGGTGTTATCGGTATTCTTGGCGAATTGGACCGTGCCGGACTTATTCATCGAGACCAAGCAACAATTCATGCAGCAACAGTTGGTGAAGCGCTGGACGAATGGGATATCAAACGCGAAACCTGTTCTGAAAAAGCTAAAGAATATTATCGTGCAGGTCCTGGTGGCGTTATTTGTAATGAAGCATTTAGCCAAAATGCGCGTTACGCTGACTTAGATGATGACAGAGAAGGCGGCTGTATTCGCAGCTTAGAACATGCATATAGTAAAGATGGTGGTCTTGCAGTGTTAAGCGGAAACATGGCTGAAGATGGTTGTATTGTTAAAACTGCCGGGGTTGATGAGAGCATTCTGACCTTTACCGGAACAGCTGTAGTTTTTGAAAGTCAGGATGATGCTGTAGATGGTATTCTAAATGGCAAAGTAAAGGCTGGAGATGTGGTTATTATTCGTTACGAAGGCCCTCGCGGTGGCCCTGGTATGCAAGAAATGCTGTATCCAACTTCGTACCTAAAATCGATTGGTCTTGGCAAGGAATGTGCGCTAATAACCGATGGCAGATTCTCTGGTGGAACGTCAGGATTGTCAATTGGGCACGTATCTCCAGAGGCTGCCAGCGGTGGAAATATTGCTCTGGTTAAAGATGGAGATACGATTAAAATCGACATTCCAAACCGCACTATAAACATCGATATTTCTTTTGATGAACTTCAAGATCGTCAGAAAGAGATGGAGGCTCGTGGAGAGAAAGCGTGGAAGCCGATTAGCAGAGATAGAAAAGTTTCCGTTGCATTACAGGCATATGCAGCAATGGCGACTAGTGCTGATAAAGGCGCTGTGCGCGATTTGGATATTATAAAAAAATAAAACAGTGAAGGCGGCCTGATTTAAATGAATCTTGGTCAGGTTGGTTGCAAGCTAACACATCGTTAAAGCAAGGGTTGTGTTGTGCGCCGCACAATATAACCCTTTGTTTTATATGGAAATATTGACATATATGGGGAATTTTGTTAGTCTATAATTTCTCGTTGTTCCCAAGCTGCCTGCTAAGGATGGCGGGTGGCGCCAACGGCGGCATCATTATCCACTCCGAGTTGTTTTAGGCTATTACTTGCCAAATCAAGCAATCCTTCGTTTGTTTGCCTGAATTGTCCATAACCCTCAATATACCACTCAATTCCGGCTAGTGATTCGGTAAGATAATCAAGGTCAGTCACTCTTGGTGTTGAGTCGCTTCCAATAATTTTTGTATTAATAAAATTATTACAGGTGGAAACTATAGAGGCAGCATAATCGAATTCTAAAATTGAAAGTGCTCCATGAATTTCATCAAGCAAAATAGGTACGTTGGGAATCTGAGAACGGTCCATGCATGAGTCTACATACTCTTCCATCTCAGATTTTATTTTATTCATGTTGGAACGGCTTTCTTTAATCAGTATCTCAATAGCTTCGTTGTAATAAGAGTTGTTTGATGATGTGTTGTTTTTGGGGTGAGGTTTGTAGTCACTAAATCCCTTGATAATAGTGTCAGCGGCTTCAATTGAATCAGCTGCTGACGCGATTGTGGATTCGAAATTATTAGTAGATCCAGAGATTATTGCACATAGGTCATCATCAATGTCATTAATGGCATTTGCCGCTTTATCAAGACCTAATAATGAAAGAGTGCTATTAATATTGAAAAGATCTTCGCGTAATTCAGTTAGTACGTCATCTTTAAGATCTTTATCGCTATAAAGAGTTAAAAGCTTGTCCCTTACTATATCAAGTTGCTCTTCAATTTCAGCAGATACCTTGCCCATTACTGAGCTATCTGGAGCCTCTAAGTTTGATTTGTCGATAGCTGATTGTTCTGCAGTAAATGTCTTAATCGATGGAGCATACCTGGCGCAGATTCGTTCTATTGTAGGATTGTTTGTATCTGCTTTGATTAAGTAATAATAAAAAGAGAAGAGTTTCTCCTCATCAACTTTGGCATTTAACCGGTTGCTGTCATAATTTTTTAAATATGAATATTCCAGGTTGATAGAGGCCAATAGAGCCTTAACTGAATTATCAATTTCTATCTGATTTTTATAAACAACATCAATAAAACAGCGAGCCAATAACCAGTATTCTCCACAAGAATATTTTTGCATCATCTTATAGGTTTTGCTTATTGCCTGAACCATCAATTTAATGTGCTGTTCAGATTTAGAATTCTTTATAACGCCTAAAAGACCAACTTGGTAAACATGTTGTATCTTTTTTAATAAATTCTGCGATTTTTTTGAAATCTTTTGAGGGGCGCTTCCTTTTGTAGGCCATTCGGTGTGCTGAATAAATGGAGAATATGCAAACTTAAATTCAGATACTGGTTTTTCTCCACAGCAGTCTCTTAATAAATTAAAAATATCCAGAACCAAAATTTTATTGTCGGACCGATTTGCAAAGGAAAAATCAATATATTTATCCAGAAAGAAAGTTGCTGTAATAAGAATTTCAATGATTTTGCCGGAGTCGGTTATAGGCAAGGTAGTGGCGTATTGCAGAGAATCAATCATCTGCTTGCATATGGCAACGCCACCGTGAAATTCTAAAAAAGTAAGGGTGCCTGCTATTTGCTCCAGACTTTGAACGCAATGAACTATTAAGCCATTATCACCAGAGTGGTGGAATGTTTCTATGTCGTGAGCGATCTCCTCTAAAGAAGATTTAATCTGAGTAATGGCAACAGATGCTGAAGTGTCAAAATAATATTCCGTCATCTTTAAAAAATTCCGTTAGTACTTCCTTATAATATTAGACTGAAATATCGATAAAAACAGAATATAGGCAAGATATATTAATCACTGATATATGTGCCATAAATCATTTCACGTTTTTTCCCAAATCCAGGCTTTTTATCAACTGTATATCCATGTTTTATTAACGAGCGCCTAACATTGCCCGCAGCGGTAAATGTACTCAGACTTGAATTAAGTTTGGCAGATCGCGCCACATTGCAGATTACGGTATCAGTCCACATCTGCGGATTAAGGGAAGGGGCAAAGCCGTCTAGAAACCAGCAATCAATTGATGAATCTGCAATGGTTGTAATGGTGTCGTTGATATCGCCAATGATGATGTTTAATACGGTCCTGAATTTCTTAATTTCTATAATGTTATTTCCGAACTTTAGGTCGGTGTATGAAGGAAGTAATTCAGAATAAATATCTGCTAATTGCGGCCAATTTTCAGCAGCTATCTTCATATCACCAAGAGCAAGAGGATGCTTTTCGAAAGATGTAAAGAAAAGCGTAGATTCAGGTTTTGAAATTGTATTCCAAAGCATACAGGTAAGAGCAAAATTTAAGCCGGTACCAAAACCTGTTTCGGCGATATGAAAACTTTTAGTCTCAATAAATTTATCTGTAAGGTTGTTACTGTCAATAAAAACATACTGCGATTCCTGCATGCCATTATCGGCAGAAAAATACACATCTCCATATTCAATAGATACCGGAGTTGATTTATTTTTCCATGATATGTCGCATACTGCTTTATTGTTTTTTTTGTTATTCATAACAAACTTATTTGTGGCGATAGATGCAATAACATTTTGAAATATAAGGGTAAAATAAAAGTGCGCGCAAGAAAATGCCGATAATTGGCGTTTCTTTTTGTATAAAACTGGTTTTTAGTTTAGCGTACATTTAATTGAAAATTAACAAAAAAAATCATTAGGAGACTGGAATTTTATAACTGCAAGGTGTAATCTTCACTGTTATAAATACAGCGTGAATTTGCTGTTTTACACTTACTGATATCAGGGAAATTTTAGGAGATATTTAATGGCTACAGGAAAAGACATTAAGTTAGCAGTTGATATGGAAGAAGCTCTTGGGCAAATGCAAAAAATCCAAAAAGCAAATGCTGAATTTGTGCAAAAACTTGCAGAAGGACAAATGGAGCTTGTAAACGAATTAATCGATGGAACAATGAAGCACTTTGATGCTTTGAAAGAAGTTAAAAATCCTCAAGAAATGGTAGAGCTACAGAATCAATATTTTTCTGATTCAGCAAAGAAGATTACTACCAAAGGAAGACAGTTATTTGATATCTATGTGTCTTCACAACCAGTAATCGCTTCATTAATGCCTGCAGTTGCAAAACCGGCAGCAAAAAAAACAGCGGCAAAACCTGCAGCTAAAAAGCCAGCAGCTAAGCCTGCGGCAAAACCAGCTGCGAAAAAACCAGCAGCTAAGAAGCCTGCTGCAAAAAAACCAGCAGCTAAGCCAGCAGCAAAAACTGTATCTAAAAAGGCTACTCCGCCAAAAGCAGCTGCAAAACCAGCAGCTAAGCCAGCAGCAAAACCTGCTGCCAAGCCTGCTCCGGCAGCTAAACCAGCACCAGCTGCTGCAGCAAAACCAACAGCGACAGCTCCTAAAAGTTAATCTTAAGAGTTAGACTGAATAAAAGGCCGCAATCGCGGCCTTTTTTTATGCGGTCGAAGACAGAACACCACGTCTTTAGGCGTGGATGAATGAGTTTTCGATAATTTGCGCAAAGTGTAAATTATTGATCAGCTTCTTTTGAAGCTGTAAAAGAGCGAAGCGTGGCGAATGCCACAGAACCCCGGCTTTAGCCGGGGGTATCTATTCGTGCGCCAGGCATGGCG
>JAWSVC010000040.1:0-50965 GCA_033852075.1 Gammaproteobacteria bacterium
TATTACGTTCAAATTTTTCCTTTGACATCAGAAAACCCCGTTCTTAAGTAGTCAAGTTCAACATTAATAAATAGTAGCCACAGCTACTCAAACCTTTTTTGCCTTTACAGCTTGCCTTAACAGCGTGGAGCTCATAACCGGAGTTGAACCGGTGACCTCTTCCTTACCAAGGAAGTGCTCTACCAACTGAGCTATATGAGCTTGAATTATTTGGAGCGGGTGATGGGAATCGAACCCACGTCATCAGCTTGGAAGGCTGAGGTTCTACCATTGAACTACACCCGCAACGCTTCTTACTCATACCACACGTGCTGTGATGGCGTGGTGGAGGGGGGTGGATTCGAACCACCGAAGGCGGAGCCAGCAGATTTACAGTCTGCCCCCTTTGGCCACTCGGGAACCCCTCCATGCCTAGAAGGCCGATATTCTTCCTTAACAACCGCTGCGTGTCAACAAATAAAATCAATAAATTTGCAATTTTATCCACCAATATTGCATACATACTTGCACATAATCTCTTTATTTCTTATTTTTCAACAAATAAGCAACTTCATATATCACAGACTTAGATTGCAATTAATACAATCGACCACAACCTATTCACACAAAGCCTCTCCATCAAATACTCTTCATTTCAACCTTAACACAGATTTTAACGCATCATCCCGGCTCAATATTTAAGCGATCGCACACAAATAACGCACGCAAACCAATAAACGCACCACAAAAAAGCAAACCACCCGCTCCCTCCTTATGGCCGCCCCACCATAGCGCCAAGCAACGCCCTAATTTTAAACGACATTCTATTTTGGTGCGTAGATTGGCATAAGCATTGCTACAGATGTCCGCAATTCTATCGATTATATATAAAGGACCGAAATGAAATTTATAACCGCTATTATTAAACCCTTCAAACTCGATGATGTGCGTGACGCACTATCCGACATCGGCATTCAGGGCATTACAGCCACTGAAGTAAAAGGCTTCGGCCGACAAAAAGGGCACACAGAACTATATCGCGGCGCCGAATATGTCGTTGATTTTCTACCTAAAATCAAAATAGAAATTGCCGTTAATGATGATCTACTCGAACAAACAGTAGAAACCATTGTTAATACAGCCAACTCTGGCAAGATTGGTGATGGCAAGATTTTTGTCACTGAGCTTACAGATGTTGTCAGAATCAGGACTGGCGAAGCAGGGCCTGAAGCAATATAAACACCGCCTTTCCTATATTATTTTAAATTTATTAAATTGGTATTAAAGATGTTAAAAAGATTATTTCTCACTTCCACAACATTTATGCTTACATTTTTTTCATGTTCATTATTTGCTGCTGAGGCCTCTGCCGATACAGGTAATATCTCTTGGATATTGACATCAACAGCTCTTGTGCTATTCATGACCATTCCAGGCCTTTCTCTATTCTACGGTGGCTTAGTTAGATCCAGAAATGTTCTATCCATCCTTATGCAATGTTTTGCTATAACCTGCATTGTTTCTGTTCTTTGGCTGGTATTTGTTTACAGCCTCTGTTTTGGTGACGGAGGGTCTATAAACGGTTTCATAGGCGGTTTTGACAAGGCATTCCTTGGCGACCTTCTAACCAATGGCATTCAGGATGGAACGGCCATTCATGAAACCACATTCTCTATGTTCCAACTCACATTCGCCATTATAACTCCTGCGCTCATTATTGGTGCATTTGCTGAAAGAATGAAGTTTTCTGCAATGCTGATCTTCAGCAGCATTTGGCTAATAGTAGTTTATGCCCCTGTTTGCCACTGGGTTTGGGGTGGCGGCTGGCTACAAGAGATGGGCATTCTTGACTTTGCTGGCGGTATTGTTGTTCACATCACCGCCGGTGCTGCTGCATTAGTTGCTGCAATGGTTATCGGCAATAGAGACGGTTTCCCTAAAACAGCCATGACCCCACACAACTTAACCATGACCATTACTGGTGCAGGCATGCTTTGGGTTGGCTGGTTCGGTTTTAACGGAGGAAGCGCACTAGCTGCTGATTCCACTGCTAGCATGGCTATTTTAGTAACTCATATGTCAGCTGCCGCGGGCGCCATCATGTGGGTTGCAATAGAGTGGATCAAATTTGGCAAGCCTAGCGCCCTTGGCGCAGTAACAGGCATGGTAGCAGGCCTTGGAACAATCACTCCCGCATCTGGTTTTGTCGGTCCTGCCGGAGGCTTGGCAATCGGACTTATTGCCGGTTTTGTTTGTTTCAACTGCACCATATTTGTGAAACAAAAGCTTAAGATTGATGATTCACTTGACGTTTCTCCAGTACACGGCGTTGGCGGTATAATTGGCACTATAATGGCGGGCATCTTCGCATCAGCAGGCCTTGGAATTTTCCGCGGCGTTGGTTATGCAGAAGGAGTTAATATGGCAGGTCAGGTTGGAGTTCAAGCTTTAGGCGTCATTAGCACTATTGCTTACACCATGATAACTACATTTATCATTCTAAAAATAACAGGGATATTAACCAAAGGTCTTAGAGTTTCGGCTGACATTGAAACTCAAGGGTTAGATACTGCAGAACACGAAGAAACCGGGTATAATTTGTAATATATCTGTTCGCCTGATAGCAAAAAGCCCGCTGCAAATACAGCGGGCTTTTTCGTTTGTAACGCAAGTCGACTGAGCGTAGCCGACTTATTATTTTATTTAAGATTTATGCTTTAGGCAGGGTTACTCCCTCTTGCCCCTGATACTTACCTCCACGGTCCTTATACGAGGTCTCGCATGTCTCATCAGATTCAAAAAACAACATCTGAGCAACGCCTTCGTTGGCATATATCTTTGCAGGCAATGGAGTCGTATTAGAAAATTCAAGCGTCACATGCCCTTCCCACTCTGGCTCAAGCGGGGTTACGTTTACAATAATCCCGCAACGGGCATACGTTGATTTTCCAAGACAGATTGTTAACACGTCCCTAGGTATTCGAAAAAACTCAACCGTACGCGCAAGTGCAAATGAGTTAGGAGGAATTATGCATACATCTGATTTGATATCCACAAAACTGTCTTCGTCAAAATTTTTAGGGTCAACTATTGCTGAGTTAATATTGGTGAATATCTTAAATTCATCTGCACAACGCACATCATATCCATAGCTTGATGTTCCATATGAAATTTGTTTATTACCCTGCGCGCAGCTTCTAATTTGACCTGATTCATATGGCTCGATCATACCTTCAGCAGCCATTCGCTTGATCCATTTATCAGATTTAATTGACATTATCATTCCTTAACTGATTGATTCCAGATTTAACCTTAATCTACAAAATCAGTTAAATACATTCATCAACTATTTGCATGATAAGGCTGTCTTGATAAGTTTGCCATCATATTTACAGCTATTTCACGATATATTCGCGCCAACTGCCCCAATGGCTCCGCTATCACTGTCGGTCTCCCGTCGTCAATATCCTTACGCAATCTAATATTGAGCGGCAGACTGCCAATCATATCAATTCCATAATTCTTTGCCAGCTTTTGTCCTCCTGACTCTCCAAAAATCGACTCTTTATGAGAACATGCTGAGCAGGTACTTACTGCCATGTTTTCGATCACGCCAATTGTACTAATACCGGACATTTTAAGCATATGCGCTGTACGAATAGCGCTTTGCACTGCCAATTCCTGAGGAGTAGTAACGATAACCGCACCACTAACAGGAATATCTCTAAAGATAGTTTTATGGATATCACCAGAACCAGCCGGCAGATCAATTAGCAGATAATCAAGCTCCCCCCAACTAGTACTATACATAAGCTGTTCTATTGCCTTTGTAACATGACCACCACCCCACAACATAGGAACATCTGGAGCAACCATATTACCTAATGAAATCAACTGAACACCAAAACTACTAATCGGGTTCAATTTTTCAGACTGCAAATCACCTGATGACTTATTTGTGACACCAAACGCATGAGCTATACACGGACTATAAACATCTGCATCCAACACCCCAACCTTCGCACCTTCATAAGCAAGAGACACAGCAAGATTAGCAGTTGCAGTTGTACGCCCAACACCACCTTTACCAGAAGCTATTAAGATAACATTCGCAATATTGGAGAGTGGTTTTTTACCCGGTTGAACTGTATGCGGCGTAGTTTTCCACCCCACATCAACCCTAACGCCTTTAACACCATCTAATTCTGAAATTTGCCCCTCAACCTCTTGCCGCACCAGGTTCATATATCTTTTAACGGGAAAACCGAATGACAAATCCACCATCACTGCACCCTGAGCAACCTCAATATCTTTTACAACCCCAGCGGAAACCAAATCTTCTTTAAGATGCGGATCATGATAAGCAGCAATAGCCTCTGCAACCTGATCAAATGTAACTTCACTCATAAACCATCACTCAATAACCAATACCTTTACCTGAGTATAGTAAATTTTTATTGTTTTCTTGTTCATACATTCAATTATCACCCCATAAATTTAAACAAAATTTAATTCAAGATTGACGGATAAGCCTATATTCTTATGAAAAATCAAACTAATCTGGCATAATACCGCGTCCAGATTCAGATGAAGTAACCGGGGTTTTCAATGAATGATCCAAAACGCAAGATATTAGTTACCAGCGCCCTACCATATGCCAACGGCCCAATTCACATTGGCCATTTAGTTGAGTATATCCAGACTGACATCTGGGTTCGATTCCAAAAACTATACGGCAACAACTGCATCTATGTTTGTGCAGATGACGCCCATGGCACAGCAATCATGCTTAAAGCAAAAGAGCTGGGCATAACTCCGGAGGAATTGATTGCCAAAGTTCACGAGGAACATGTTGCTGACTTTTCTGATTTCCAGATCGAGTTTGATAATTATTATTCCACTCACTCTGAAGAAAACCGCGAGTTTTCATGCAAAATCTATGAAACACTGCAGGCAAACGGACACATCAGCTCAAAGACCATAACTCAAGCCTACGACCCTGTTGAAAAGATGTTCCTACCAGAACGTTATATCAAAGGGGAATGCCCTAAGTGTGGCGCCAAAGATCAATACGGTGATAACTGCGAAATTTGCTCTGCAACCTATTCTTCTGTTGAACTAAAAAATTCATACTCTGTTGTATCCGGAGCAAAACCTGTTGAAAAGGATTCTTTGGTATATTCTTTCAAACTTAATGACTTTGGTGACTTTTTGGCAGACTGGACCCGCGAAGGACACGTACAGGATAGTGTAACCAACAAACTCAGCGAGCTATTCCAGGATGGTTTGCGAGAAAAAGACATTTCGCGCGATGCTCCATACTTTGGCTTTAAGATACCTGGAGCAACTGACAAATACTTTTATGTATGGATGGATGCCCCTATTGGTTATATGGCAAGCTTCAAAAACTATTGCAATAAAAATGGCATCGACTTCGATGAATACTGGAGCAAAGATAGCGATGCCGAAATTTACCACTTTATTGGAAAAGACATCATCTATTTCCATGCTCTATTCTGGCCAGCTTTACTGGAAGGCTCAGGCTTCAGAACCCCATCACAAATCTGCGCACACGGTTTCCTGACAGTTGATGGGCAGAAGATGTCAAAATCCCGCGGCACCTTTATTAAGGCTCGCACTTATCTGGACAACCTAAACCCTGAATATCTGCGCTATTATTACACAGCCAAACTAAACAACAATATTGACGATCTTGACCTTAACCTTGATGATTTTGTCAGCCGTGTAAACTCAGATGTTGTTGGCAAGCTAGTTAATATCGCTAGCCGCTGCGCCGGATTTATCACCAAAAAATTTGATGGCATGCTTGCTGATGATATTGACGCACCTGAACTATTAAAAACATTCACTGACGCTGCTGAAACTATTGCCGGACATTATGAGAATCGCGAGTTTTCCCGCGCCATCAGAGAGATCATGCAACTTGCAGATCTAGCTAACCAATATATAGATGAAAAGAAACCATGGGTACTTGCAAAAGAGGAAGGTAAAGAACAAGAGGTGCAGGATTGCTGCTCAATGGGGCTTAACATGTTCCGCATTTTAATCATCTACCTAAAACCGGTACTACCAAAGATTGCAGAAAAGACCGAGGCTTTCTTAAATATTGATCCTCTTAAATGGAGCGACATCGACACTCCGTTATGTAAACACCGGACAAATAAATTCAAACCGATGATTACCAGAATAGATCCGGAGAATATTGAAAAGATGATTGAAGAGTCCAAAGAAAGCCTGGAAGAAAAGGTAACAACCACAGGTCCTTTAGCTGATGATCCAATCAGCAGCGAAATTGAATTCAATGACTTTGCAAAAATTGACCTTAGAATTGCAAAAATTGTTAAAGCAGAGCATGTCGAAGGTGCTGACAAGTTGTTGCAGCTAACTCTTGATTTGGGAGGTGAAAACCGCAACGTTTTTGCTGGAATAAAATCCGCATACGAACCAGAAAATATTGAAGGGAAACTGACAGTTATGGTAGCAAACCTAAAACCACGCAAGATGCGTTTTGGCATGTCTGAAGGAATGGTTTTAGCTGCTGGTCCAGGAGGAAAAGATCTATGGATACTAGAGCCTGACACTGGCGCTCAACCAGGAATGCGGGTAAAATAGCGCCCGGCCGAATCAAAAGGATTATGCCTTAAGCACTACTTCCGCTTAAGGCATTGGTTTTACAGGAAGTTCCAATAATAAGCCATTGATATAAATGATATATTATTACGGTTATCATATGGATGGTTTTGTACACATCGGAACAGAGAAAACCGCTTTTTCTGTTCTAGTAAGTCAATGTCAATATAAGCTACGTATGGCTAAACATATTGACCCAACAAAAGACGGATAGTTCCGTCGGAAGGAAAAGGTATGAGCCAATACATCATCATTTTGGTTAGCACCATTCTGGTTAATAACTTCGTTTTGGTACGATTTTTGGGGATTTGTCCATTCATGGGCGTATCCACCAAGGTTGAGACTGCCACAGGTATGGCATTCGCTACAACCTTCGTACTTACACTCTCTGCAATTCTCGCATACTTAATTAATGAGCTAATTCTAGTACCACTTGAAATCGAATACTTACGCACAATTGCCTTTATCTTGGTTATTGCTGTTGTAGTAGGTTTCACCGAAATGGTAATTAGAAAAACCAGTCCTGTACTGTATCAGCTTCTAGGGATCTTCCTTCCTCTTATTACTACTAACTGTGCGGTACTTGGCGTAGCCCTTCTTAATGTACAAGAAGGAAATGGCTTTCTTGCATCAGCACTTTACGGCTTTGGTGCATCAATCGGGTTCTCGCTAGCACTAATTTTATTTGCTGCTATGAGAGAACGTATTGCAGCTGCAGACGTTCCCCGCCCTTTCAAAGGCCCAGCCATTGCATTTGTAACGGCAGGCCTTATGTCACTGGCATTCATGGGATTCTCTGGTCTGGTTTAATCCAGCAGAATCATTTCTCAGAATTCAAAGGAGCTAAGATACGATATGTTAACAGCAATACTTACCCTAGGAATACTTGCAGCACTTTTTGGCCTGCTGCTTGGTTATTCAGCAATTAAATTTAAGGTCGATGGTGATCCAAGAATAGAACAAGTAGCCGAAGCATTACCAGGATCAAACTGTGGTCAGTGCGGCTTTGCTGGTTGTAGCGCCTATGCCAGCGCTATAGTTGAAGAAGGTGCTGCAATCAACCTTTGCCCTCCTGGCGGACAACCATCAATGCTTGAAATTGCAGAGATTATGGAAGTCGAGCCAGTTGAAATGGCCGATCCAACTGGCGATAGTGATGAAAATGCAGTAGTAGTCGCAGAAATCGACGAACAGAACTGTATTGGCTGCAGCCTGTGCCACAAGAAATGTCCTGTAGATGCAATTATTGGCATGCCAGGGCAACTTCACGTTGTAGTTAAAGACGATTGTATTTCATGCAAGGCATGTCTTGAGCCTTGCCCAATGGAGTGTATCTCGATGAAACCTATGGTTAGTCATAACGAGCCTGTATGGCCATTACCACGTAATCACGAGGGGGCAACAGTATGACAACAGCACAACTGTGGAAATACCACGGCGGTTTAAAAACCATTCCACACAGAAAATCACTTTCAAATTCAGCTTCTGTACGCAGTGCTAAATTACCAAGATATATCGTAATTCCTTTACATCAACATATTGGTAAGCCTGCAATCCCAATGGTTAATGTTGGCGACAGAGTATTAAAGGGGCAAAAGATCGGTAGGGCTGTAGAATTCGTTTCTGCTCCTATCCATGCATCAACCTCAGGCAAAGTAATCGCGATTGGTCAACGTCCAGTACCTGCTTCAGGCGGAGCACTCGGGGAATGTATCGTTATCGAAACCGATGGTAAAGATGAATGGATTGAACTTGACCCACCTGTCAAAGATTTCCGCGCTTTAGACCAACAAACCATTCAAGAAAAGATTCGCTTGGCTGGTATCGTAGGTCTTGGTGGAGCGACATTCCCATCACACGTTAAGATCCCTGGTGGCGGAGCTAAAGTTGATAAACTTATTATCAACGCAGCTGAATGTGAACCATATATCACCTGTGATGACATGCTAATGCGTGATCGCCCACAGGATGTTATCTCAGGCATCAAAGTAATGTTGCATGCACTGCAGGCAACTGAATGTTTAATTGGTATCGAGGATAACAAACCTGAAGCCGCACAGGCACTGGAAAAGGTTATCCAAAAAGATAACATTTCCAATATCAAGGTTGTTGTAACCCCTACTGTTTATCCAACAGGCGGTGAGAAACAGCTTATTAAGATTCTAACCGGCAAAGAGGTTCCGAGCGGCGGCTTACCTCTTAATATAGGCATGGTTGTTCACAACGTTGGTACTGCAGCTGCAATCCACGAAGCAATTATCATGGGCAAACCTATTATTTCCCGTCTGGTAACCGTTTCAGGTGCAGGTATCAATGAACCATGCAATATTGAAGTATTGATCGGAACCCAAATCAAAGAGATCGTTGAGCAATGCGGCGGTTATTCAGATGACTTTGAATATTTGATTGCGGGTGGCCCAATGATGGGCGGTGCTTTAATGAATGACGAAGTACCACTGGTAAAACGCATCAACGCCATCCTTTGTGGAGCAAAAGGCGAGTTCGCCGGCCCTCAAGACTCAATGCCATGTGTTAGATGTGGCTCATGCGCTAATGCATGTCCAACATCACTATTACCACAGCAATTGTATTGGTACGCACGTTCCGGCGAATTTGACAAATGCGTTGAGCATAGTCTATTTGACTGCATTGAATGTGGATGTTGCTCATTTGTTTGCCCAAGCAAGATTCCTCTAGTGCAATGTATCACCTATGCAAAAAACAATGTGCGTATAGCTGGTGAAAAGGAAAGAAAACAAGCAAGATCTCAAGCTCGAGGCGAACGTAAACAAGCTAGAATTGCTCAGCAAGAGGCTGAAAAAGCCGCTAAGAAAGCAGCTAAAGCTCAAGCCGGCGGAGCAGCTAAGCCAGCAGCAAAAGCCGATACAAAGACAACAGCAACAGCCAAACTTGAACCTTTGAATGCAGAGATGAAAGAAGCTGTTGGTAAGGCAAGAGAACTCCTGAAGGAAATGCACAACATTAATGCAGTTCCTGCTAACTCCACAACTGCGGTTGAGCCACAACCAACCAGTGATGCAGTTAAGGAAGCCTTGGCTAATGCAAAAGAGCTACTGAAAAAGTAGCTCTTGAATTGCTAATCAACGGGAATCTCTGTCATTGAGGGATTTTAACTGAAGGTAACAACATAGGTCGAATACTATGCCTTTTCAAATGATAGCGGCACCTCATCTAAGAGGGCCAAACACAACTTCAAAGTACATGTTCAAAGTCATTATTGGCTTGATACCTGGAATAATCGCGGCAACTTACTTTTTTGGTTGGGGCGTACTTACCAATATTGCAATTGCTAATATTGCAGCACTTATTTTTGAAGCAATTATTCTTAAACTTCGAAAACATTCTCTTAAGAAATACCTCACCGACGGCAGCGCGATCGTTACTGCAACTTTACTTGGCATTGCCATACCACAGCTTTCAGCCTGGTGGTTGCCAGTTGTAGGTGTATTTATGGCAATCGTGATTGCCAAGCAACTATATGGAGGCGTCGGCTACAACCCATTTAACCCAGCAGCCATTGGCTACGTCGTATTACTTATCTCATTCCCAAAAGAGATGAGCCAATGGGTTGCCCCTGAATGGCTTGGCCCTGTTGCGGCAAACAAATTAAGCTTTGCTCAAACCTTAGGGGTTGTTTTCCTAGACAAAATTCCAGATACAACTAGCCTCGACCTACTTACTCATGCTAGTCCGCTTGATTTTATGAAAGGACAATTAAAATTAGGGTTGGATATCAGCCAGATTCTTGATAAAGATCCTCAAATGTGGGGCGCTTTCGCAGGTAAAGGTTGGGAGTTTGTTAATCTTGCTCTACTACTTGGTGGCATATTCATGATTTGGAAAAAGGTTATTACCTGGCATATCCCTGTTGGGATGCTAGGCGCTATCCTTGTTTTCTCAACTATTGTTTATGCAATAAGTCCGGATATGGCAGTTAATCCAATCTACCACATCTTCAGTGGTGGCATTATGCTTGGTGCATTCTTTATTGCTACCGATCCGGTTACTTCATGTACATCAGTTAAAGGTAGACTTGTATTTGGTATAGGGGCAGGCACTCTAACCTTCATAATCAGAACCTGGGGCGGATATCCTGATGGCATCGCCTTTGCGGTACTACTTATGAACCTGTCCGCTCCATATATCGACAGATTCACTATCCCAACCATCTACGGTGCAAAAAAGGCGGAGAAGTAATATGTTAAAACAAATGATTACCGCATCACTGCTATTAACTCTGTACTCAATCGTCGGTACAGGCCTGGTTGCCTACACAAGCGATGCAACAGCTGACAAGATTAAAGCCAACGAAAAAGGCGTTCTTGTAAAAAGTATTGGCGAAGTACTACCACAAGACAAATACGACAACGACATAACCACAGACAAAGTCACAATCACAGATAGTAAACTTGGCACACCATCTCCAGTGACAGTTTACAGAGCGCGCAAAGGTGAAACTCCTGTTGCAGCTGTACTTGCAACAGAAAGTACAGAAGGTTTTGGGGGCGCAATTAAACTCCTGATTGGAATCTATCAAGACGGCACTCTGGCCGGAGTCAGGGTTATTTCGCATGCAGAAACCCCTGGGCTTGGAGATAAAATTGAAGCTGGCAAAACTGACTGGATTCTTGGTTTCTCCGGCAAAAGCCTGAACGATCCTACTCCGGAAAAATGGGGTGTTAAAAAAGATGGTGGCGCATTCGACCAGTTTTCTGGCGCGACTATCACACCACGCGCGGTTGTTAAGTCAATTAGAACCACTTTGACCTACTTTAAAGACAATAGCGCCGAAATCTTCTCAAAACCAAGCGATAAAGCGTAGGGGTTAACAATGGCAAAAGTAAGTTATTCTGAAGTTTCTATCAATGGCCTGTGGAAAAACAACCCTGTCCTAGTACAGATCCTTGGTCTATGTCCAACTCTGGCGGTTACTTCTTCAGTAGCCAATGCACTAGGCCTTTCTCTTGCAACAACAGCAACACTGATGTTAACCAACCTTCTTATATCATTGATAAGAAATTTCGTTAAATCAGAGATCAGAATCCCGGTGTATATTATCGTAATTGCATCCGTGGTAACTGCAATCGAACTATCGGTTAAGGCATATGCATATGATCTATATCTGGTACTTGGTATCTTCCTACCACTGATTGTTACTAACTGTGTAATCCTTGGTCGTGCCGAAGCCTTTGCTTCTAAAAATGGTCCCGTAGCATCACTTTTGGATGGGCTAATGTGCGGTATCGGCTTCACAATTGTTCTTTGTGCTCTTGGTTGTATTCGCGAACTTATAGGTACTGGAACATTATTTGATGGTATGCACTTAATGTTTGGCGAGGCTGCTCGCGGTTTGAAGATCACTGTGATCTCTGATTACAAAGGATTCCTACTTGCAATCCTTCCGCCTGGAGCATTTATCGGCCTAGGTCTTCTTCTAGCCGGTAAAAACATTATCGACCACAGAACTTCTGCTAAGTAATATACTGGCATGAAGCAAGAAACGCGCAGACAGATATATGAACGTCTGCGCGCTTCAAATCCTAATCCCCTTCCTGAACTAAATTACTCAACCGCATTTGAACTTCTTATTGCAGTTATTCTTTCTGCTCAAGCAACAGATATCAGCGTCAACAAGGTCACTAAAGTACTTTTCCCCATTGCTAATACTCCGAAAACCATTTTAGATCTTGGACAGGTAAAACTGGAAGAGATCATAAAAAGCATTGGGTTATATCGCAGCAAGGCCAAAAATATAATCAAGACCTGCGAGATTCTAATCGAAAAACATAACTCACAGGTTCCTGATAACAGGAAGGACTTAGAGGCCCTGTTTGGCGTTGGGCGCAAAACGGCCAATGTTGTGCTTAACATCTACTTCAAACAACCAACTATTGCCGTAGATACCCATATCTTCCGCGTTTCCAATCGCACCGGTATTGCACCAGGCAAGACCGAACTGGCAGTTGAAAAAGAACTACTACGCATCACTCCCCAAGAGTTCCTATTAAATGCCCACCATTGGATCTTACTGCATGGGCGTTATATTTGTACGGCAAGAGCACCAAAATGCGACGAATGTATCCTAAATGATATCTGTGAAAAAAATTTGTAATATTTTTCTGATTTTTCTATAACTCCTAGCAATTAAAAAAAAGTAAGGTACAATATTTGTTCTTTTTTTATGGAAGAAGCTCATTGATTATATGGATATTTTTCGCTATTTTTTGCACAAAAATATCCTTTTGTTTTTTTTAACTTAGACATATGGCTATAGACATGACACAAAACCAAAAACTCCTAACTTGGGTTGATGAGATTGCCGCACTTTGCAAACCGGACAATATTCATTGGTGCGATGGATCTCAAGAAGAATACAATAAAATGGTTGACCTTATGGTCAAAGACGGCACAGCAATTAAACTAGATAATGAAAAAAAGCCAAACAGCATATTGGTTAAATCTGATCCTGCTGATGTTGCTCGTGTTGAAGATAGAACATTTATTTGCTCAGAAAACGAGATAGATGCTGGACCAAATAATAACTGGCATAACCCTGCTGAAATGCGCGAAAAACTTAATGGTTTTTTTGATGGCTGCATGGTAGGGCGTACATTATATGTTATACCTTTCTCAATGGGACCTCTTGGAAGTGACAAATCAAAAATTGGTGTTGAAATCACTGATTCACCATATGTTGTAGCTAATATGCGCATCATGACTCGCATGGGTAAAGCTGCACTTGATATCCTTGGCGACAACGGCGAATTCGTCCCTTGCATTCACTCAGTTGGCTATCCGCTAGTAAATCGTGAAGATTTACCATGGCCTTGCGACCCTGAAAATCGTTATATTGTGCACTACCCAGAAACTCGTGAAATTTGGTCATACGGTTCAGGATATGGGGGCAACGCCCTATTAGGTAAAAAATGCCTAGCTCTTAGAATTGCATCAGTGATCGCTCGCGATGAAGGCAGTATGGCCGAGCATATGCTTATCTTAAAACTGACCAACCCTGAAGGTGAAGCAAAGTATGTTTGCGGCGCATTTCCAAGTGCATGTGGCAAAACCAATCTTGCAATGCTTAAACCAACTCTTCCTGGCTGGAAAGTAGAAACTATCGGCGATGATATTGCTTGGCTAAAATTTGGCGAAGACGGTCGTCTTTATGCGATTAACCCTGAAGCCGGATTCTTTGGCGTTGCACCAAACACAAGCACTGATACTAATCCAAATGCCATGGGTTCTATTCAGGAAAATTGCATCTTTACCAATGTAGCACTTACTGAGGATGGTGATGTTTGGTGGGAAGAGATGACTAACGAACTACCTGAGAAGCTTACTGACTGGAAAGGTAATGCCTGGACTCCAGCCTCAGAAACCCCGGCTGCTCACCCAAATGCACGTTTTACAGCTCCGGCAAGCCAATGCCCTGTAATTGCCCCGGAATGGGAAGATCCAAAAGGAGTTCCTATTGATGCGATTCTAGTTGGCGGCAGAAGGGCTACAAATGTTCCTCTAATTCACGAAGCATTCAATTGGCAACACGGAACCTTTATGGGATCCATTATCGCCAGTGAAAAAACAGCAGCAGCCGATGGCGCAGTTGGCGAGCTAAGACGCGATCCTATGGCTATGCTTCCATTCTGCGGTTATAACATGGGTGATTACTTTGCTCACTGGCTAAAAGTAGGCAAAACCGAAGGCGCCAAAATGCCAAAAGTTTTCTATGTAAACTGGTTTAGAAAGAATAATGCAGGTAAGTTTATCTGGCCTGGATTTGGCGACAATAGCCGTGTACTAAAATGGGTATTTGATAGATGCAACGGCGGCGCTGAAGCAAATGAGACTGCGGTTGGTTATCTACCAACTAAAGAATCTCTGGACCTAAGCGGCCTGGATATCGCTGATGATGATCTAAATACTCTATTAAGCATCGATGCTGCTGCATGGCTTGATGAAGTTCCATCAATGCGCACACATCTTGAGCAATTCGGTGACCGTATGCCGCAAGAGCTACTAGACGAACTTGATGGCATTGAATCCCGTCTTGAAGCTGAAGTTGGCTGCGGGTGTGGATGCAGTTGCGGTAAAAAAGCTGCCTGCTAAGTTAAATTAGCTTAATGCTTGATAAGAAACCCTGCCTTTTGTGCAGGGTTTTTTATTATCAAAAAACAAATTAATTTTGTCGGGACACAACATAATGCCCCCTACGATCCTGTTCGGCCGTCCCTAGTTCCCAGACTCCGCCAGGGAACGAGAAACATCGAAACATTTATATGTAATATACTTTGAAGCGAAAAGCGTATCTATTTAAGGTCATTTTAAGCGTAACGAGCGCAGCTTTATCAAGGCACAATAAATTAAAAACATGTTGAGCTTACAATCATAAAATTATTTGCCGAATATTTTTTTGAAGGCGCGGCGAAATTGTTTCTTTTTGAGAAAGTGTACATTTAAGTACATAATGAATAAATAATAAATTTCAACAAAGCATACGGAAAAATAGACGCAAAGAATAAAGAAAGGGAGCCGAAGCTCCCTATCTCTGACTTTAACTTAGGTTAAGCTTAGTCAATAAGTCCCCAGAACTTAGCTGAGTAGTAAACGTGATATACATCAGCATCTGTAGAATATTTTGACATCTGCGAACAACTACCAAGAGATTGTGTCTGTTTTCCTCCCTGATTTTCAGCAGTGCCATCATCAATAACTACCGCATGGCACATTGAAGGAACTTCAACAGTTGCCACAAGAGCTTCACCAGCATCATTTTGATACTCTTTATAAGTATGCTTGCTAGTACCATTGATTGAATCATCACCATCGGTAATCATATCGATTCCATGTATGTTAGTCCACTGCCTTGCGATAAGCTCTGCATTCCTATCGTCAACAAATTGATCAGACATGCCTTGGAATGCAATCACTTTCGGGTATGTCCCAGTATAATCTTGATTGTTTGGACGATAACCGTAATCTCTTACATAATCACCAAGTTCTTGAGCTGTTCGAGCATAATAATCCTTATGCATGCAGCCTTCACCACTTTCACTTTTATTACATCCTGTTTGATTCGGGTTAAAACCTGTATCAGATCCCATAGTATACTGAATCTCTTTAACAATTGGGTGAGTTTCACCAGGATTCTTTGGCGCTCCAGTTTCGTGTACTTCAATAGAATCTGCAGGAACGTTAGCTGTTGCTACAAATGCAGGCAAGCCAGCATTGATTGATACGCCTTCGATTTTATCAGGGTATATAGCAGCTAAGGCAGCAGCCATTCCGCCACCGGCAGAGAAGCCAGTTGCATAAACTTTACTATTATCAGTCAGACTGTACTTAGCTTTAACCCAGTCAACCATGTTCATGATTGTCTTCGCATCACCTTCGTCACGATTTAAACCTAGACCATAGAAACCTGCCCAAGCAAAACATGAGAAATCACCATTAATACGGAACTTATTATCACCGTCCTTTAATTTTGCGTCGGTATTAATGAAATCAACCATTGTTTTACGGAATACCACCTCAGGGAAGATCACGATAAACTTATGTTTATCTGCGAATTCGGTCCACTCAGTATCTGTGTTATATGCTTTAGCGTGACTACTATAGTTAGTCTGGTAACCTGCCTGGTTACAGCCATGCATTGCAATAACGATAGCAGGATCTTTCTCCAAACCAGCAGGAACATGCAAATACATATTCAGATCAGAAAGGTTTTTATCCTTATTTGCTTCATAGTAATCATTATAGTTTGAGTAGTTCTTATCAGCTGTATACCACTCTGGATTTTTAGTGCCATTCAAGTCAGAGTATGCTTCAGGAGCAACCCAGGATTGATCTACAAACTTAACAGTGATTTGAGCAAGCTCAGAATCTGCAGAGTTACCAGCTGCATCAGCAACTGTTGCATCTACTGAAAGCATGGTATCAGCTTCTACGTCCGGAGCCACAAATGAACACTCAAAGGTACCATCTGTAGCAGTACCTGACTTAAGAGCCAGAGTACAAAGTTTGCCACCTGCAACATTGCTTACAGAACCAGAAGTAACGCCTTTATTATCTGAAGCAACGACTGTTACTGTAACTGATTTACCTTCTTCAACTTCTGAAGCAGGAGTTAGCGAGATAGATGAAATTACCGGAGCTTCTTCATCAGGAACTACTTTGCCAATTACAACAGAGATAATCCCTGCGTTGTTACCGGCATCTTCATCTTTTTGAGCAGATGCAGACATAACAGCTATACTGTAGCCACCTTCAACTGCGCTTGTAGCAGGTATGGCAACTGTTTTGCTGTCACCACTTGCGATTGAACCAAGAGCACACTCTATGATTCCTGCTGCAGTTACACAGTCAGCTTCAACACCTGCCATATTTACATCGATACCTGCTGGAACGGTTACGTTCAGAGATACAGCATTTGCTGTGTCCGGGCCATTATTGGTAACTGTAGATTCAAGAACAAACACTGTATCTGTGTTGATAGTACCCAAGTCTGCGCTTGCTACAGCAATATCAGCCTTTTTGTCTGCTACGCCCTGACCACCACAAGTCACTTCAGCGTCGGTCCACTCGTCATCTGCAGGACATTTTCTCAGGGTAATCTGTGTATAACAGAACATAGGTAATCCAAACCATGCATCAGCGCAGTATTTATCTTTCAATTCAGTGTACTGCTCAGTTGGCGCCAAATAGCTACCCGTAATACGACCTGCTGCCTGGTGCGCAGAGAATATACCGGTATATTCCTCTGGTTCGACATTATCTTCAGAAGCTTTGATAGTGCCAACTGCATAGGTCTTAACGCTTGCAGCGCCTTCGTTATCGGTAGCTACTGCTGCTGCATTGTATGTACCCGCTCCAAGACCACAAACTTTTGAGCTGAATGAGTCACCACTAACTGTTACATCCTGGTCACCAACACCAGTAACTCTAACTGTTACGCTTTCAACCGTACCATTGGCATCAGTTGCTTTTCCAGAGAACACTACGCAATCAGTTCCATCCTGAGCTCCGGTAAAACCTGAGATCTGTGGAGGAGTATTAACATCATCACCCATGGTGAAGCCGGTTTCTTCGCTATCTACATTTCCATCAGTATCTTTAGCAGTAACTTTCAGAGTATAGGTTCCATCAGTCAAGTTACCCAGTCTTAGCACATATTTACCTTTGCTTTGGCTGTAATCGAACTCAAATGTACCAAGCTTCATGTCAAATGAGTTGTATAGTACGGCACTAACACTATCCAGTTCTGCATCACCCTGCTGAACTGCTGCATAAACTACAACCATATGACTTTCGGCCATTACTTCAACCTGAACTTCTTTGATATCAAGGCCATCTGTTTCTTCACAGGCATCACCTATACCATTACCATCGGCATCTTCCTGGCCTGGGTTTGCAACCAATGGACAGTTATCATCTTCGTCTGCTACGCCATCGTTGTCACTGTCTGCGGGGTCATCACAAACATCGCCTATACCATTACCATCAGTATCTTCTTGGCCTGGGTTTGCAACCGATGGGCAGTTATCATCTTCGTCAGCTACGCCATCGTTATCACTATCTGTAAGGTCATCACAAACGTCACCGATTCCGTCTTTATCAGTATCTTTCTGATCAGGATTTGCATTAACCGGGCAGTTATCCTGTCCATCAACTACGCCATCGCTATCAGAATCTTTAGGCTCTTCATTATCATCTATTGGATCACCTAACGCAGGATTGTTGTTATTCCATAGTTTACCCAGATACATTGGGAAGTTGATTGATACAGGATTGTGATAGATACAACCGATAGCACCATTCGGAAGGCCTTCAACCTTATCAACATTCCACATGCCATCTGAATCTTTTAGATCGGAATAATTCGGATCTTCCGGATTATAAATCTGATTAACAGTAATGCCGCCAGCACCAACACAATCTGTAACCCATTTTGTCTTATTTTCACTACCGATAGGCCATGAGTGCTTTAGAGTATCCTGTTGGATTCTTACTAATTTCTTATAGCCTTCTGTATCTTTCCAGATTTCAGCTTTTGCTTCCCAGTCTCTACGGATATAGTCTTTTGGAAGACACTGCACATCACTATAATCAACCTCATCTTTTTTCGGCCAAAAATATTGGCCTCCATCTTCATAGCCATTCCATTCATAGTTAGCGGCGGCCAGACTACAGCCAGAACCCTGGCCATGCTCTGCACTTGAAGTAATTACCTCTTCACTTTTAGTACCTTTACCATCAAGGATAAGATCCTGCATAACCTCAGTTACATATTCATGGTAAACAGTAGGGGTAAACTTGTCTCCATCCCAAACATCACCCATTGCAAATATTTTAAAGGTATAAGGATTACTAGTCAGATCTAACCCGCCAATCGGAAGAAAGTTATCATCAGATACGATAGCCCAAATCTGATCTTTCAAACCGTTAACCTTTGAACCAGCCCATTCTTCACAATAATCCTTCATAGTAGATGGCGTTGTTTGTACACCAGTCGTATTCCCATTATCGCCAGACCCACCTACAGCAGCTACAGCCTGCTGCTGACGTGATGACCAAGCAGGGCCGGCGGCTTCACCAACCCCAGCAAATACGTCAGGGGCCATACATGCAACTTCCATAGCAACTGAAGCACCAGCTGAAAGACCGGTTACATAAACCTGCTTTTCATCAATTTCCGGATAAATAGCTTTAAGTTTCGCTGGAGCAGCAATAATTGCCTTGTGGTCTGCATAAGCCGCAATTTCTGCTGCATCTCTATTATTTTTATAATCATTATCATCGTTACCGTAATTAAAGCATGCAACATTAGTCGCAGCTTTATTTGGATGAGCCGGATCCATTGGATTAGGAATAACCACAATCATGCCATATTCATCAGCCGCCATTTCCCAACCAGCAGATGCCGCAGCCTGATCTGCAGTTTGGCCGCAACCAATCAAGTGGATTACCAGTGAACGTTTATCTGTTGAACCATCGGACGATCTAGGTGCTGTTTTTGCTGGCACATATACATATGCATCATCAAAACCGGCCACATCACCTTTTTGCCAACCATCATGCCCTTGCCAATCTGTTAATCCTGCGTGAGCAGTTGAGACCATTGCACATGCGGCTAGTGAGCCACCAAGCAATTTAACGAGCTTCATACTCTCCTCCTACTGTTGTAGTTGATTTCCTAATTTTCTTTGAAAATTCCCTAGTCCTTATAATTCTGTCGACTGGGCACTTTTTTCACAATGTCACACTTTATAAACATTGCAATCACCTAAGTCAATCAGATATAAGGAGTTTTTATGCTGCGGCGCAACGAAGCCGTTGTGTGACACAGTTGGCAATTTTTTTGTGATCTGGTTTTTATTTAATAGAAACGGGGGTTTAGGATAATAGATATTTTTTGTTGCTTTGCAGCAACCATTCGTCGGATTTTGATAGCTCTTTTATTTAAAGGTTGTTTTTTGCACAAAAATGCAGATTAAAAAAATTAACAAAAATATTTTCAACCATTACAAAAGGTTACAAGATTTACATTGCCAAATCACCTTGATAAAACACCCTGGTCATTCCCAACTACCACCCTCGTCATTCCCGCGCAGGCGCTCTGCTGTCCGGGTAAAAATATAATTATTAAAATACTGCTCAATTAGCGCTTCGCGCTGCGATTTTCAATCGCTGGATCCCGGATCAAGTCCCATTGCTGTCCGGGGAAATAATACCGTTCGTACTGAGCGCGCAGCAGTCGAAGTATGAAAAGGTATTAATCAAAGGCTTACAAGCCCCCTTCGACTGCTCGTGCCTCGCGCTCAGGATGAACGGGATTTTGAGTTTCAAATACTTTTCACCCCTTAATAACATTACCTAATAACGCTTTGCAACAAATAGCAACATTTCCCCCGGACAGCAGTGGATCAAGCCCGGGATGACGGAATTTTGTTTATAAATTCCAACAGTTCTTTATAAAACGCTTCCGGCCGTTCTGACATCGGGTAATGTCCACAATTATCGATATATTTCAGAGTACAGTTTGGTATTGCTGCCGCAGTACGCTCGGTTCCGTCTTGCGGAACAAAGTGATCATCCTTACCATGCAAAAATAGTGTTGGGCAAGTTATGTTGTGCACTCGATCCATCCAGTTGGCTTCGTGCATGGTAATAGGTTGTTCTATAAATACCTGCTCTGATGCTTTGGCACTTAGATCAATTGTACGTTTAAGCATCTCTTCATCTGTACACATTGGCGCAATAACACGAATGGCCTGAGTTAAAAAATCATAATCCGCCATTGCCCTACGCATCCGCTCTTCACCAGCATCATAGAGAACATGAAAACCATCAGCAGACATTGAATCTAATAAAACAAGGCCTTTTACTAATTCTGGATTTGATAAGGTAAACAGTTGCGACACTCCTCCCCCCATGGAATGACCAACAACAATCAGGTCTTTTAACACCATTGCATCCACAAAACCTTTTACAAAATCAGCCATATATTGAATAGTATGCCTGATTCCAGTTTCCGGAGTTTCTCCACTCCCAGGAAGATCTATGGCATAAGATTTATATTCTTTCGGCAGAATCTCCATGGTCTTTTCCCACCAAATAGTGTTGGATAAGTTTCCATGAATAAAGAGAATGGTTTTATCGCCGCTGCCTCTGGTTATGTAATGAGTTTTATCTCCGTTTACCTGATATATAAATGGCATATTTCACCTTTTTTACTTTTGAGCGAAGCTATTTCTGGCCTTTCCACCCTTGCGCTCTTTTTTCTTTAATCTTTCTCTGCGCACCTGTCTTTCTGACACTTTATTGGTACGATCTTTATATGGATTATCTCCACCTTTAAATTCAACTCTTATAGGGGTTCCGGTAAGTTTATAGGCACGTCTAAAAGTATTAATCAAATATCTTTTGTATGCATCCGGAACCGATTTGGTTTGGTTACCATGAATAATAATCTTGGGCGGATTTTTCCCACCTTGATGAGCATAACGAAGCTTTATCCTTCTTCCATTTACCAATGGAGGCTGATGCTCCTGAATTGCCATTTCTAAAATTCTGGTTAACTCTGAGGTTTGAAGATCTACCCGCGCACTGGCGTAAGCCTTTCTCACTGATTCAAGCAAGTGGCCTACCCCTGTGCCATGCAAAGCTGAGATATAGTGGTATTTAACAAAATCGAGAAATTGAAAGCGTCTATCAATCTCCTCTTTTATATTATCCTTATCACTCTTTTCAACTCCATCCCACTTATTGACAGCAACAATTAACGCTCTACCTGTTTCAAGAATATGTCCAAGAATGGTAGCTTCCTGGTCGGCTATCCCCTGATGCGCATCCAACACCATAATCACAACATTAGCAGAATCAATTGCCTGCATGGTTTTGACGATACTGAATTTTTCTACTGATTCTTTAATTCTACTTCGACGTCTGACGCCAGCAGTATCAATCAAGGTATATTTTTCGCCATCTTTTTCAAATGGGATAAAGATACTATCACGAGTTGTTCCCGGCATATCGAAGGCAAGCACGCGATCTTCACCAATAAGACGGTTCACCAATGTAGATTTGCCAACATTCGGTCTACCAACTATTGCAATTCTAACCCCCGGATATTGGTCTTCCTCATGCTCGGCATCAGGATCCATTCCTGGAAGGATATCGACAATCTTGTCGATCATATTCATTACACCACGACCATGAGTTGCAGCAATTGCGATTGGATCACCCATACCCATACAGTAGAAATCGGAGGCTGCTGTTTGTGCGTCAATGTCTTCGGATTTGTTCATTACCAACATTACAGGTTTGCCAAGCTTACGCAACTGATTGGCAATAAGTTCATCTGAAGCGGTTATTCCACTTCTAGCATCCACTAAAAATAACACGATATCCGCTTCACCTACCGCAAACTCTACCTGCTTTGCCATAAGTTCTTCGATCTGATTTGGATCATCAGCCAAACCACCGGTATCAACAACAATGAATGGATACTTTCCCACCTTGCCACGACCGTACTGGCGATCTCTGGTTAAGCCAGGATAATCGGCCACCAATGCATCTCGCGTACGCGTCAGGTAGTTAAAAAGAGTTGATTTGCCGACATTAGGGCGGCCAAGCAGAGCTATTACTGGAATCATGTTGTTAATAACCGTTAAAAATTTGCGCTAATATAGCAGAATTTGGTTATAAAACGAACAGATAGATTTATTCATTTTTTTCTAAAAGCATCACGATCGCAACTTATTCAAGGCAAAATTATTTAAAAATAGGTGGGGCTTTATTACAAATGGGTATTTTTCAATGAATTCCAAAACAGAAAAAATAAGCGCAGTAGTTTTTAAGCAACAAAAGACGCTGATAATAGTTTCTGGGTATATGGATGTTGAGGTGAATTGAAAACCTGTTCTGAATCCCCTTGTTCTACGATCTTACCAGCCTGCATTACCGCAATACGATGACTAAGCGCTCGCACAACTCTAAGATCGTGACTGATAAATAGGTATGATAATTTGTACTTTTGTTGCAGTTCACGCAATAGCTCTACTATCTGCACTTGTACAGTCATATCTAGTGCTGAGGTTGGTTCATCCAGCACAATGAATTTTGGCCTTAAAATAATTGCTCGAGCAATGGCAACACGTTGCCTCTGACCTCCTGACAGCTGATGAGGATAGCGATACCTTAGTACCGGATCCAGACCAACTTCCTTCATGGTCTTGATGACTTGCTGCTCCCGCTCTTTATCATCAGGATAAAGGTTATGCGCTCTCAGTCCTTCGTCTATTATTTTAGAGATCTTACATCTCGGACTGAGACTGCCATATGGGTCCTGAAATACCACCTGAATCTCTTTGCGCAATTTGCGCATCTGCGCAAAATCTTTGTCATGCAGATCTTTACCGTCAAACATTATTTCACCATCGGCCCGCTGCAACCTTAATATTGCTTTACCCAAGGTACTTTTCCCGGAGCCGCTTTCTCCAACGATCCCAAGTGTTTCTCCTTGCGCAATATCAATTGAGATATTATCAACAGCGGTTAGTTTGCCTTTGGAACGATTAAAAACCCCATGAGTCAATTCAAACTCTACTTTTATTTGACTGGCATCGAGTATCTTTTCAATATTATCTTTAAGAGGAGGAACCGTACCTTTGGGTTCTGCTGCCAATAGTTTTTGAGTATATGGATGTTGCGGGTTGGAAAATATCTGTTCGCAATCACCATGTTCCACAATCTCACCATGCTGCATTACGTATACCCGGTCGGCCATATTGCGTACCACACCCAAGTCATGTGTAATCAGCAACATTCCCATCTGCATCTTCTGCTGCAGTTCTTTAAGCAGTTCCAAAATCTGTTTTTGGATAGTTACATCAAGAGCTGTTGTTGGCTCGTCAGCAATCAAAAGATCAGGGGTGTTGGCAATTGCCATTGCAATCATTACCCGCTGACGTTGTCCTCCTGACATTTGGTGCGGATATGATTTTAATCTTGATTTTGGATCTTTGATCCCAACCATGCTCAACAGTTCTATAACTTTGTCTCGCGCCTTGCTTCCTTTTACCCCCTGGTGAATAAGCAATGTCTCCGCTATCTGATTTTCGATAGTCATTAGCGGATTAAGAGAGGTCATCGGTTCTTGGAATATGGTTCCAATAGATCCACCGCGCAGTGATTCCAATACCTTATTAGATACTTCCATCATGGAATGATTTTTATAGATAATTTTACCGGTTGGATGATTGGCATAAGGGTATTGAAGCAGCTGCAATACCGACATTGCAGACACAGATTTACCGGAACCGCTTTCTCCAACCAATGCAACCGTTTCACCCTTTTCTATATAGAAGGATACACCTTTAACTATCGCAGGATTATTTTCTCCAAAGACAACGGAAAGATCGGTTACTTCCAGAAGGTGATTTTCGTTTTTGGTCTGCTCTTCCATGAGGGTTCCTGTATTTATTCATCAAGCAAATGACATGCTACCTGATGTCCATTATCACATTCCTGCAATTGTGGCTGTTCCACTTTACAAAGCTCAAAACATTGAGGGCAACGAGTATGAAAATAGCAACCGCTTGGCGGATTAATTGGAGACGGTACTTCTCCACAAAGTCGATGTTTCTCTCTTTTGCGTTTTGGATCAGCGACAGGAATAGCATCTATCAATGACTGAGTGTATGGATGCTTCGGGTTTTGATAGATCTGTTCAGACGATGCCGTTTCTACAATTTTACCCAGATACATAACCGCAACTCTATCTGATACGTGGCGTACTACTGCAAGATCATGAGCAATAAAGATTAGGGAAAGCCCCATCTCTTTTTGCAGATCAAGCAGTAGATTTATTACTTGAGATTGAACAGACACATCCAGTGCAGAAACCGGCTCATCACAAACTATTAGCTTTGGCTTTAAAGCAATTGCGCGCGCTATGCCTATGCGCTGGCGCTGCCCGCCAGAAAACTCATGGGGATAACGATAATAGCTGTCTTTAGGTAGGCCAACTTTTTGCAACAAATCGAATACCCATTCACGACGATCCTGCTCAGTTCCCATCTTGTGAATAATATAAGGTTCCTGCAAGATGGTGCCGATAGTATGGCGCGAATTTAGAGATGCAAATGGATCCTGAAAGATGATCTGTAATTCACGGCGTAACGAGACCATCTGGTTTTTATCCAAACTGCAAAGATCTTCTCCATTGTACTCTACGGTACCAGATGTTGGTTCATGCAACCTGAGAATGGTTTTGCCAACTGTACTCTTACCACAACCTGATTCACCTACTATTCCTAACGTTTCCCCTTCATGAACATGAAATGTTACATCATCTACGGCGTATACATTTCCGGTATGACGCAGAAATACCCCCGAATGAATCGGGAAGTATTTTTTGAGATTGGTTATCTGGAGTAGTGGTTGTGGCATTTAAAGACTATGCTTCTGCTATTTCTTCTTCCTGCTTTACATCCAAATCAAGCAGGCGCTCACGAATCTGAGTTTCTATCTTTTGTGCTATCTCTGGATTATCTTCAAGAAACTTGGCAGCGTTTGCCTTTCCTTGTCCGATTTTACTACCATCATAGCTGTACCAAGCACCAGCTTTTTCCATTAAACCTTCTTTAACCCCAAGATCAAGAATCTCGCCCATGCGATAGATTCCCTTACCATACATAATCTGGAATTCTGCCTGTTTAAATGGAGGTGACACCTTATTCTTTACAACCTTTACTCTGGTTTCGTTACCGACAACCTCCTCGCCATTTTTGATGGCTCCGGTTCTACGAATATCTAAACGCACAGAAGAATAAAATTTAAGGGCGTTACCACCGGTTGTGGTTTCTGGATTACCGAACATTACCCCAATCTTCATACGGATCTGGTTAATAAATACCACCAAACAGTTCGCTGATTTTACATTACCAGTAAGTTTACGTAGCGCCTGACTCATTAACCTTGCCTGTAGACCCATGTGAGAATCACCCATTTCACCTTCGATCTCTGCCTTTGGCGTTAGTGCAGCAACGGAGTCAACTATGATCACATCAATCGCGCCAGAACGAACCAGCATATCGGCGATCTCCAGAGCCTGCTCGCCAGTATCTGGCTGTGAAACTAATAGGTCGTCTACATTACAACCAAGCTTTTCTGCATATTGCGGATCCAGCGCGTGCTCGGCATCAATAAAGGCACAAGTATCACCATTCTTTTGTGCTTCAGCAATCACCTGCAATGTAAGTGTGGTTTTTCCTGATGACTCAGGACCATAGATTTCAACAATTCTTCCCTTTGGCAGACCACCGATTCCCAAAGCAATATCCAATCCCAAAGATCCAGTTGATATTGAAGGAATCTTCTGGCGCGGGTGGTCACCCAGACGCATTACCGAACCTTTACCAAATTGACGATCGATCTGTGATAACGCTGCGGCTAATGCCTTTTTCTTATTCTCATCCATAACTTTCTACCTTTGCTTCTTACCTTTTACTAACCACCATGTGTGGAATAGTGTACTCGTTGTAGCTTTTCTAATCAGCTAAAATTTGTTTAATTTTTTCTAGCGCTTCACGCACTGTTGATTCTCTTACTTGTTCTCTTGATCCTGCAAATATCTCTTTGTTTGTAACAACCTTATTATCTGACAATACCCATGCAAACCATACGGTTCCAACTGGCTTTTCTGCTCTTCCTCCTGTTGGACCGGCAATTCCGGTAACCGCTATTGCTATATCTGTACCTAAAGCATTTTTCGCGCCTTGCGCCATTGAACTTGCAACCTGCTCTGAAACAGCTCCATATTGTTCTATAATTTCAGCAGGAACATTCAGCAGTTTTTGTTTGATCTGATTTGAATAGGCAATGATGCCTCCATTAAAGAAGCATGAGCTACCGGCAACTGCGGTCAACTCCTTTCCAATCCAACCACCAGTACATGACTCAGCTGTTGCTAAAGTTAACTTTTGCTTTTTCAGCAATTCTGCAACTTTTTGCGTTATCTCTTCCAATGACTGTTCCATGCGTTCAAAACACCTTTACTAAAATACTGTATTTTCATACAGTATAATTTATTTTTCACTTTGCGCAAGCCTGCTTTTTAAATCTAAAGCTAAACATCCTATTGCAAACATAGTCACACTATAATGGTAACAACTCATTTTAAAATCAAAAATGAGAACTGGTCCTATTTATTTATCACACGAAATACATATATAATTATTTACATATTAGCAATTGCTAATAAACAGGATGTTGCTACGAGATCTAACGGAAGCACATATGTTTATGGTAGATCTCATACTAAGGATGGCGTTAATGGCCTAGAAATTATTTTCGAAGCAGATTTATAACGCAACTTAGGAGATGGCGATATAAGCACATTGCAAAATTCGCCTACTAATAAATGAAATTATCAAAAATTATTTCTGCAACAATCATTGCATCATTTACACTATTCACATCTCAGTCATTTGCACTTTACTGCGGATCCGCTTCGGATTCAGAACATGAAAGTGCTGGCAGAGCGTACGCTGAAACTACTTCTTACTGGTGGTATTCATCTACATCTTATTATGCAAATGGTAGTAACGACCTACTATCTAGCACATCAACTTTACAGGAAACATCGACAGGATATTATGAAGTTGTTGATAGCTGCTCTTCAGACACAACAGATACAACAACCCCAACATCCACAACAACTACTGTAGATGTAGGTCCTGACAAAACACCGGATAGAAACCTGGAAAACCAGCTAGATGAAGTAATGAGCTTTTCAGGAAAGAATTACCACGTTTCTGTTGCAGGATCAGATTTGGTTGCCGATGCCAACGGCGATCATCAGGCTAATTCACTCAGCCTTCCTAGAACTGTAATGATAGATATCCCTGAAGGAGCTACTGTTGAAGCCGCATTTGTTAGCTACTATGGTTCAGCATACTTAACAAGTGATGGTGGCGAAGATAATACTGATGACACTGTAAGCGGCGGCGAACTACCAATTGATAATGAAGCAGATATTGCAAACAACGAGATTAATGTTTCTATTGCCGGCAACGCTCTTGGAGCATTAACGCCTGCAACTGTTGGCGGTCAAAGCAGATCTAAAATCAGCTGGTGGAAACTTCATGCTGCAGCCGGAACACTAGAAGATAGCAGAGTTGCTTTTTACAACAACAGACTTGACCTAACTGATAAATTCTCTGGATTAACCGGACAGATACCTGTAACTGTTACCAGACTACAACGTGCTGATTTTACCGGCGCCACCGATGCTAAAATGGAATATTATTATGGTCCAGCAGGCTACAACGGGAATGGAGACAAGGCAAATGACTGTCTTGCTAATGCTTCATATTCTGTAATTGTAATTTACTCTTTACCAACCGGAAAAGAAAAAACAATAACTCTATATGATGGAGTTTCATGGGCTTGGAACAATGACTTCGCAACCAATAGTTCTAAGGCTCACAACCCAATTTCATATGCTCTTGCACTTGATGTAAATATGACTCATGACCCTGTTGATGCTGAAGAAGGAGTTAATGTTTACATCGGTACTCTTGATGGTGATCAGTTTGGTCATAGCGGTGTTGAACAGTGCGGCAGCATATCTTACCCTCACGACACAGGATATGATCATACATGGATATCTTCCGGTTATGCTCAAGAAGAGTATTTTGCGAATATCTATGAAGGTGATGCCGCCCCTGAGACAGGAGATTCATTTGCTGAATATCCTAACGTTGTTTCAGTTGCAAAAGGTCTGAACTATAACGTGGTTAAAGTTGCTTTGACTAATGTTGAGGACGGTGCAACAACAACCAAGATCCACGTTGAAGGCGACAATCCAAATTCTATGACCAAAGAACAGGAAGCAATGTTGGTATCATTTACTATTGTTGAAGGCACAACTCTTGATCAGTCAACATCGACAGAATCTGATCCTGAAGAACCAGCTGTTGAAGAGCCTGAAGTTGAAGAACCTGCTCCAACAAATACAGCTCCATCAATTACCATTAACGGTGCAAGCTCAATTACTCTTGAATACGGAGCAACATTTACAGATCCAGGGGCAACTGCAATTGATGCCGAAGACGGTGAGTTATCAGTAGAAACAAACTGTAATGTTAACACCAACCTGGCTGGTACTTATACATGTAACTATACAGCAACTGACAGCAGTGGATTATCAACAAATTCAACCAGAATTATTATTGTTGAAGAAGAGGTTGTCATTCCTGCATGTTCTGAATTCACAGCAACAAACAGTGAACATAAATCTGCTGGAAGAGCATACTCAGAAACCAGCTATTACTGGTGGTATTCATCAACATATTACTATGCAAAAGGTAGCGATGAAGATTTAGGATCAAGTAGCAGCACCACAATAACCTTATCAACCTTAGATGGAATTTCTTTCACTGAAGGTGGCTGTCCTTAGTTCTTATAAAAAGCAATATAAAAGCCGCATCAATACAGGTGCGGCTTTTTTTATTGTGTAATCCCCGATAAAGCTAGTACTGTTCAACACCACCTTTCTTAACAGTAATACGAGTACTGCGTGATGATAACCATGAGAATATATCAGGCCACACCTCGTTTTTAGCCATAGAACCAACCAGGACTCCGACATGACCTCCCTTTTTCATCATCATGGTTTTATCTTTTGAACCAATGATTTTAAGAGATCCTTCTGCACATTTTGGAGTAACTATATCATCACGGTCTGCAGCCACGGTCAAAACCGGACACTTTACATTCTTAATATTCAGATGCTTACCGTTCATGCTGAATTTATTTTTCATGAGCTGATTTTGCACATAAAATTTGGTTATGTATTCTTTCCAGAATGAAGACGCCATTGGCACATTGTCATGCACCCAGTGATCCATTGGGAAAAAGCTTTCCAGGGTCTTCGAACTCCAGAGAATATTCCACAAGGAATAATTACTCATGATATTACCCATTGCATTTTTAAGGTCAAAACCTGCCTGGATAAATTGGGCTGGAATCAAATAATCATAATGTTCAACAATTCTATCTACATCAAGATAATCAGAATCTGTTAGCCTGGTTAAAATACCATCATCTTCAAAATCTATCGGCGGAGTTAATAAAGTAAGATTTTTCACTTTATCCTGATGCGCTGCCGTATATATCAAAGACATCATGGCGCCAAGACAATAACCAAACAGATTAATCTGGCTTGATCCGGAAATCTCTATCGCCTTGTCTATACCACGATCCAGATACTTTTCTATATAATCGCCTATAGTATTTTTGCCCTCAACCTTACTTGCCCGTCCCCAATCGACCATATATACATCAAACCCTTTTTCTAACAGATATCGCACAAAGCTTTTTTGCTCTGACAAATCCATAATGTAATATGCGCCAATTAAGGCATAAACAAATACGATCGGGGTTTTAAAACGACGCGGATGTTCCGAAATAAAATGAAGCACTCTGAATCTACCTTTTTGATAGATCACTTCGTATGGAGTTACTCCCTTTTTATTATTGTACTTGCCATTTGCAATATCTATCGAGTTAACAAAACGCGCTATATTCCGAGCTATTTCCTGTTGAAAAAACTTAACATCTTTCTCAATATGTTCGCCTAATACGTTCTGACTTTTTAAATCCTGTGACATGAGAGCATTCCTTATTTTTTGGATTGTTCTAATTTCTCGATACGTTCAGTTATATCTTCCAAAAGGTCTATGACAAGACGCTGCGCATCAACAAGGTCATTAATATCATCCTTGGAAGCAACTCGGGTTTTTTCCAAAACGTCTTCCATCATCTTGTCGGTTTCTTCCTTTTTATCAAAGGCATAAAGATGAAAAAGCTTAATCCCATTCATAAACTGGTCACTACGCATGGTTTCGAGCCAGATGTTCTGCATTGTTTTTACAGTCAGATTCAGATTCTGCTGAAACAGATCATTAAATTCCTTAAACATTTTCCTCTCCCGGGAGATTACGCCTTAAGTGATGCCATTGCCTTCATTGCATCTTTAGTACTGATTACTCCTACCACCTTTTTGCCATCCATAATCATAATTCTGTGAATTGGCGTTTTAATGAACAGATCAACAGCATCCTGCAAATCATCTTCCTGGGAAAGAGTTATGACTTCTTTGGTCATGAGTTCGCCGATCTGTGTCTCGAACAGTTCTTCGGTGTAATACTTATGAACCTCAACCAAGCCATTTGAAGGATCTATTTCATAACAATCCTCACAGTGAGCTACATCACGAGTAACATAATGACTGCGCCTAATTACATCGGTTGTTGATACAATCCCAATCATCTTGCAAGATTCATCAAAAACTGGAGCGCCGGTTATCTTGTGTTCTTGTATAAAGCGTACAAACTCCTTAACAGACATCTCCTTATGCACTGCCACCACTTTTTTGGTCATAAATTCTTTAATTTTCATATTAGCCCCTATCTTCAATTGCCAGCATGATATTTTTCCATGTCTAAGCCATGCCAAAATCTAATTTAACCAACCTATATTATGAGTATAGTTCAAATTAAAAATGGTTTTGCTTATCAGAATGTTAGCTACGTCACTATTTGGGAATTGTATTGTTTTATCTTTTGCTAATTAACAAAGCATAAGAATATCATTTTAATTAATAGCTAGTTTCCTGCTACTTTGTTAATGTGAGGATTATATAATCAAATCTATATGGACAATAATCAAGAGACTATTAATTTGGGTGAACTAGCTTCTAAAGAAAAAAGTAATGCTTCTGCAACATCATCTTCAACTATTACCAGCTCAGCATCAAAAAGCCAACAGCAGAAGGTTCGTGCCATTATTCAAAATCAACCGACGCCCAAATATGGCATGGGATCTGTTGGGATTGCCCCTAATTATTCAAAAATTCCAGCAATAAAACTAAAAGATGAAACTAAAATCCTTGATTCTTTGCTTAACAATGATGACCTTACAGCAGAAGATCGATATAAAATCGCAAGAAACCTTGTCGAGATTTATGATGAGTTAATGGACCGATCAACCGAACAAAAATATTCAGATAACCCAGACTATTCCAATGATATTTGGCAGATATATGGAGGACCTGGAGACCCGCTAATCGGTGATCTTTATGACTTTGGTATCTTCAGAAAAATAGATAAATGGAAAACCGTTGCAAAAGAATATGGCCCCGAAGGCTGGTCAGGTAAAATTCTAAATAAAGCATATACAGCCAATAGTAAGAAACGGGCACGAGCCACCAACTTTGGAACCAGTATTGAGGATGCCAGGAAAAACATAGGCAAAACATCTAAGCTAAAAAATGACTGGGCGCCAGCATTGCAAGCGGCAAGCGAATGGAATCCCAACAACAAAAACATATTGATTAATCCACATTTCGATATGACCGCAGATGAAGCTATTAGTATTTTAGGGCCCAACAATAGTCTTTCAGAAGGTGAAAATTTAATCCATAAGATGTTGGCGCATAAAAAAAGCTCTTTAACTCTTGATCAAGTCAAAACCAAAATCACCTCGTATATAGAAGATCATATTAAACCGGCTTTTCGTATAGCCAAGATTGACACCATCCAGGCTCAAGCAGCATATCTGGCTCATTGGGCCGGAGAAACCAAATTCGGGTTATTTACCGAAAGTCAAAATGAAGTTTTTGAAGATGATCCTCATGCAATAACATATAACTCTGGATATGGCGGATCATATGACTATGCCCGCGCGCACAAAAATCGAACCGGAAATCCAGAACTCGATAAAAAAATATTCAGCAAAGATTTATCCCAAAAAACTTATTCGGTTGATCCTCTTGGCGTAATTGAAAGTAAGCAGGCCATGCGAGGAAAAACCCAACCAGAAGCAGCAGCAATTATGAACAATACATTTGTAGGACGCGGAGCTGTTCAGGTTACTCACGATTCTAACTACACAATGGCATTGGTTTATTTAGAAGAGATTCTTAAAACCACAACCAATCAGGAAGACCGGGCGTTAATTAAAGAGGCTCTATTTAAAATAAAACAAGATCCATCGCAGGCAGCTAACCCTGAATATGCGTTTCTTTTCTCTGCAGCTTATATGCATACATCAGGCGGAGTTCGTGACACATCAAAACTTGGGCATAGTGTTAGCGAGTTAAATTTTTCCGGCTACCGTATGACAAATGAACAGCAAAACCTTTTCAGATGGGTATCCGGTGGACTAGACATTGTCAAATTCGCAAGAAGATCCAAAGGCAGCGTTGCAAGATCCGTGGAAGATGCGGCTAAAACAAAGGTACAGGCATACAACAATGCCTTCAAGACCCTTGAGAAAAAACTTAAAAAAAGAAATGAAAAAGAACGGATAAAAAGAAAGCAAAGACAGCTTGAACAAGAAAAAAATCGAAGCAAAAAACAATCGCCGGATAGGTGGCCATTTAGAGAGGTATAAATAATTCCTGACTGGTAATCACCAAAAAACAAAGGCCGCAAAATGCGGCCTTTAAATACAACAAATTATCTCTTGATTATTCGCAACTACTAACCTTAGTCCAAACACCATCAGATGTTTCTTCCAGTGATGTAGTGTCACCACTCATTCCAAGGTAATCACCAGAACCAATTGCATAAGCAAGAATATTGTATCTTAACTCTGCGCGACCAGCACTGATATGTTCACTATTAGCTGCTGTATAACATGAAGTTGGTTCTTCCCATTCAACTATAAACTCTTCTGAATCAGTTACATTTTCAGCCAAGTCAATTGCACGAACTTTCCAAGTCATTGTTGCATAGCTCGCTCCTTGAAGATGTATTTCACATTTAAACTGATTACCACTGGTATTGCTACACTCTGCAACGCTTATATCATCAATCCTATATAGGAAAACCACATCAAGATCACCATCAACATCTGTAACATCAACAGTTACTATTTCGACAGTACCTTCTCGGGTTTGTTGTATATTATTGATTACAGGAGGTTGAGAAGGCTGCTGGTCTGGTCTGGTCAACATAAATTGCTCGACATTTGATCCTTCATTTCTAGAATCCCAGGCAGATACTGACAGAGAAATTTCTGCGCCTACTTCAAAACCAAAATCATCCCAAACAAGTGAACAAGTAAAATTAGTTGTTCCTTCACAAATAACACCAGTAACAGCACCAATACCTAATACTACACGGTCAATATCCCCATCAGCATCAGATGCCGTACCTGTTATTATTGCTCTGTCATATGTGTTTGAACTAATTTCGTAAGTAACTAACACAGGAGCTGCCGGATCAGTAGGGCAACTACCAGTTATATAGCCATTTTCACTGGTTCTAAGGGTTATAGTAGCACTACCGTTAGTACCTAAAGTTTCGTCAGAACCTTGTGCATACCAGGTTGTTACTTCAGTACCTCCATAGCAGAAAGTACCCCAACAGGTTTGACCTTCAATAATGGTTTCACTATAGGCACGACCTGCTGCTTCATGACCTGAAACTGTATCGGTAAACTGTTGGCATGCAGGCATTGCAATTACATTTATGGTTCTTATTGCAGATGTCTGATTACCCGCTGCATCAGAAACCACATATGTAAGTTCATAAGTAGCTATAGTATTTGTATCGACATTGCCGGTTACAACAATTTCAGATGTTATATCACCATCAATATTATCTTCTGCTGTTGCTCCAGGATCTGTAAATGTAGCACCCTGATAAACAGTCATTGGGTTATCACCAGTAAGAGTTATAACTGGCGCAGTTAGATCCGGTCCCGGACAAACACCAGTAGCAAATACACCATCTGATTCCTCATGAAGCGTTATAGCTGTAGAACCGCTAGTACCAAGTTCTTCATCAGAGCCAACTGCGTACCAGGTAGTTACTTCAGTACCGCCATAGCAGAAACTACCCCAACAGGTTTGACCTTCAATAACGGTTTCACTATAGGCACGACCAGCAGCTTCATGCTCTGAGTTAGTTGCTGTAAATTCATCGCACAAAGGCTCTTCACTAACAATAACTGTTCTTGTTACTTGTTCTGCCGCATTACCGCTTGAATCAGTTACATTGTAGGTAATTGTGTATTCACCAACCTGAGTTGTATCTACAACACCATCCACAATAATTTGCTCAGAGATATTTCCATCAACATTATCTATTGCAACTGCACCAGGATCTGTAAATTCTGAATCAAGAATTACATTGATTTCAGCACCACCCTCAAGGGTGATTACTGGAGGAATTGTGTCAGGAAATGCAGGAAGAGCTGTACTCCAATTACTACCAAATAGATTTTCACCAACTATGGTGCCAATATTTTGCGCGTATATAGATGCAAATGTCATCTCGGTAGCATTAAACTTACGATTTGCTGTCGCAAAGATAACTGCGGTCTTAAAGTCACGCTGCGCAGTTTCTGGCCCAGGAGTTCTTATACCATTTTTAGCGATGATATCTTCCATGGTGAAATCATAAACTGTTTTGGTTATTGTTTGGTCACACATAAAGTCACCTTCACTACCATACCAATCTGCAACATGAAGCTCTTCTGTTATATCTGTATAATATGAATACCCCATTAAATATTTCAGAAATTTAGTATCTATAGGATTATGATATCCTTCACTATAACGACATTTTTTTGTAAATGTGCCATCATAATTTTCAACCCATTCATTAGATGGATACCAGCTTGAAAAAGAGCTCCAGTGCCCAGCTAAATCTGTAATCTCAACACCATCTATAGGTGATTTTATAAAGGCTTCCCACTGATGAGTAATTTCATGTAAAACTAATTCTGAATCAAGACGTCCATGTGAAAAATAGCTAATACCCTGCAACTTCCCGCCAGAGCCATACTCACTTGTTCCATCATAAATGCCCAATCCAATACCCTGAATCTCATTTTTAACATTGTAATGCATGCCTTTTATAGAGGTCATAGGATCTTTTGAAACATCATTCAATGTAGCCGATGAGAACACCAAAATCTGATCAAAATCATCTTCTAATACTGTGTAAAATTCCATGATCTGATCTTTACCCGCCTGAACCGAAGAATAATCATACATTTTGCGCATTCTGCGTTCAGAGGCATAATTATTATCTACCATATTAATAACGTATGGTGAGGCCTGAATATTTCCACTTAATTCTGTAAATTCGACATCTTCAATATCATCACGAACCAAACCAACCTTTACATAAATACCATTAGATGCATAAGTATATTGGCTATCGGTAAATGTAACTTCGATATTTCCAACTGCATCGCTAAAAATACCATCAACGCCTTCAAAACCGTCAACAGGAAACGTTTTAGTGGTATCGTAAACGAACGGGCCTGCAGTATAGATATTATCCCCGGCAATACGGTCAGCACCGGAACCATCGTCTGTTAAAGAAATGCTTGAAAAAAAGTAACCGCTAGTAGGTTTTACATAATCACCATCATTAACATCAGTTGGCATTTTACTTAGTTTTATGCTGCTAACAGCCTGTGGAGAATAGACTTCAATAACAAACGAATCATTACCATCCGCACGAATTGCACTAGGAATCACTTCCCATTTCAGGGTGTTTTCCGGTAAATCATATGAATATGAGTTTGAAGTAGCGGCAACAGCTAATAAAGCGGTAACCGTAGTTATAAAATATTTGGCTATAAAGTTGTTCATTTAGGCGTCCTCTGTTATTCAAGAGCTAACCACGCTAAACCCATGTTGGTTATCTTGATTTTCATAGGTCTGGAATTCCATTAATATCCAAAGTCCGTTCGCCAAACCTATATTAGCCGAGAATTATATATTTTTTGCGTTTTTTTGCAAACTCTATCACACTTTTTATGTGATATTCATCATGTTACCTTAGTCATTAAACAGGAAATCACCCTAAAAATTAAAAATGAATATTTTTACCGAGCTTTCAAATATCAACCTAAAAACAAAGGCCGCATTTGCGGCCTTTGAATTATCATACAAACTTATAGCTTGATTAATCGCAGCTTGTTACTTTAACCCAGTTTCCAGGTTGTGTTTGCTGTTCTAATGATGTTGTATTGCTTGTCATACCAAGATAATCACCAGAACCTACTGCATATACAAGAATGCCATACATTAATTCTGCACGACCTGCATCGATGTGCTCTTGGTTAGTAGCTGTAAAACATACTTGATCTTCAATAACGATCTCGTATGGTCCTGCAACTTCACCAAATACATCTCTTGAATCGATAGCTACAACGCCTAGTGCGTAAGTACCTGGTCCAGGAACTTCATAGGTACAAGTAAAGTTAGCAGTACCTTCACAAACAATACCGCCAGCAGCACCTAGAGTTAATACTACTCTATCAAGGTCGCCATCAAGGTCTGAAGCTGTACCTGTAAAGGTAACTACATTACCTTCAACGGTGTATTCATGAGTATCAATTGTAGGAGCGTGTTGTACTGGTTCTGGAATTACAATTGTGAAAGATTCAGAATTACTATAATTTCCAACAGAATCTCTTGCATAAACTTCGAAACCAATAGTACTGCCTACTGGAAAGTATTCAACAGTATCAACAGTACAGGTAAATGTATTTGTACCTTCACAAACCATTCCAAATGCAGGCATAACTCCTAAAACAACGTCGTCGATATCACCATCAATATCACTTGCTGTTCCAGTTACTGTTAACACTGTTCCTTCAAGGTTATATGCACCAAGCAAAACAACTGGAGCAGTACTTCCTACTTTATTATTTTGAGTAGATGGCTCACCATATGCGACATTACCTTGTGCATCAGTCGCAATTGGAGTAAATGTGTAGTTACCCCATTGAGGAACAACGTATGTATCACACGAACCTGTATATTCAGTTGTCGAACCTTCATCTAAATCAAAAGCACAATTTAAAGTTGAAACATCATCATTACGGTCATTTGTTACCTCAAACGCCAATGTTTCCAAATCGCCATCTACATCAGTAATTTCAACATTTGTTGGAATATAAGATGTTTCTTCAATTTGTAACGCCCAAGCACCAACTACAGGAGCTTCGCCAATATCAACAGGACATGTACCTTCAGCAAAATAACCTTCTGGATCTTCTTTCAAAGTTGTAGTGGTATATGCGCTGTTAAAGCCGATATTTTCATCAGATCCAGTTGCACATACATACCAGTAGTTACAAACATATGCTCTACCTGCAGAAACATGAGCTGAGTTTGAGCTTGTGTATTCATTACATGTTGCATTTGCTGCCATAGGTGCTGAGATGCTTGCCGCTAACGCAGCTGCAGCGAAGAAAAACTTCTTGTTCATTTTTGTGTCCTCAAAATTACAAGTGGGGTAATTTGTATGCTAAACACACCATGTTTTTTTGATTAGTGTGTTTAACTTTTCGAGAGCGAATATACTTATTTCTAACAAGCCTGTCAATAATTTGTGAACTGCATCACAAAAAATCAAGATTACCTCTAGTTATTTTGGTAAAACCATTACAACCACAAACACCTAACTAACAGATCTTACGGGTAGATAATATTGCTGCTCAACAACAGCTGATGGAGGTATTGAGATATCAAGCGGATGTCCTGTCATTAATTGACGATCATCCATCTCCCACGGCATTTCAGGCAACCAATGACTAACCAGATAACGCCAAACATATCTTTGCATGTAAGGAGTAACATCAACTTATTCTGCTGAACCAGGTTATTACCAGGTTGTAGTTTCAGCTGGCTGGGGTAGCGGTTCGTACAAATTAGAGGTAACCAAGTAGTTTCCTCCTCCCCCGCGGAGCCGCCTTCAGGCGGCTTTTTTTAATTTCACAAATCACAACTTTTGCGGGTGCAAAAAAATTTAAATATTATGCCTGCGCATAATCACTTCTTTTTACCCCTATACTGCTCTTCGGTAACCTTTTCCTTCCAGATGACATTTTTGCCATCTTTGGAACCGGTAATTACCAGATGTGTCATAGGAGAATGAGATGTGGCGCCATGCCAGTGATCAATATCATGCGGACACCAGACCGTTTCGCCTTCCTTAAACTCAATGATTTTTCCATCCCGTGTCCCTGTCAGGGCGACACCTGATGTAACAATCATATGTTGCCCAGCAGGATGTAGATGCCATGCTGTTCTTGCACCTGGTTGAAAAGTAACATATGCGCCGGAATAGTGTGCAGTTTCATTTTTAGAAAACAGCATCTCAACCTGAACATCACCGGTAAACCACTCTTCCGGCCCTTTAAAGGTCTTTTTAGACTCAGCCGAATATAGCTGCTGTGACGCCTTCTTCTGTTCCGTAATTTTATCGGAATCAGCATGAGCAACAGAAATCGTTGGTATTACTAGAGCAAGAATTTTCAAAAATATATTCATTGTCTTCTCCTTTATCTCCGCAAGTTGAAATAGCTTTTAATCGACATTACAATGCAGAGCGCAGTACCTCGACAATGTCGTTTTTGCTCATAAGCGGTCTTCCCAGCAGATTTCCCTGCCCATCATTCACCACAAGTGCAGCGTCTTTTGCATAGATATCCAAAAGCTCGTCGCCAATCGACAGCTCTGACAGACGAGTCGGACATCCGATCGAACGCAGGAATTCCTCAAACTTATCGATTCCTTCTACCGCAAGTGCGAGATCATCTTTACCTTCTGATTCTATGCCCATCACTCTTGTCGCAAACTGAGCAAAACGAGCGGGACGATGTTTAGCAGCAAACCGCATCCAGGCGGGATTGACCACAGCAAGCCCAGCACCATGAGTGATGTCGTGATGGGCTGAAAGTGCATGCTCGATCATATGCACAGGGAAACCACCATTAGTTCCTGCATTTACAAAACCATTCAGGGCAAGGATAGATCCCCACTGAATTTGGGCTCGTGCCTCAATATCCGTTCCATCTGCAACCGCTTTTTTGCCCCACTCCATAGCTTCCAGAATTGTCCCTTCGGCAAACCGATCCTGAATTGGAGTTCCATCCACACCATTAAAATAACCTTCGGTGATATGGCAAATAAGATCACAAACGCCATATGCAGTTTGATCTTTGGGAACGGAAACAGTTAATTCAGGATCTACCAAGGCCACTTTGGGGAAAAGACAATCTGCCTGTACAAATGATTTAATCTTAGATTCATCATCACTGATTACTGCTCCACAGTTCATTTCGGATCCGGTTGCAGCCAGGGTTGGAACAGTAATGATTGGTAACGCCTGAGTTGGAATCACCCAGTTTTCCTGCCCATGACCAATCATATCCCATGGATCGCCTTCATAGAAAACTGCAGCAGCAATAACCTTTGAGGCATCCATAGTGCTTCCACCACCCAGCGCAATAATGACATCGCATCCGTTTTCTCGGGCAATCTGGGCACCGCGACGAACAGTCGAGATTCTTGGATTAGGCTCGATCCCGGAACATTCTACATAAGATACCCCGGCAGATTCCAGACTGGCCACCGCCCGATCAAATACACCATTACGTTTAACACTGCCACCACCTGTTACAATAAGAGCTTTTTGGCCATAGGCTTGAACAACATCACCTAACTGAGATAACGTTCCTGCACCAAATACAAGTTTTGTGGGGTTTTGGAATTTAAATTTCATAACCATTCCTTATTTAGGGTAAGTTCAAAGATAGATTACTGACTATATCTTTTAATCTAGCATAAAGCCTTTGTTAGGCGTTATCTGATTTCTATCGAATTATTGCCTAATACTATGAATTGTCGATTTCTACATATATCTTATTAATATAACTAGGTATTATAATAATTAGGCAATATGCTATTGATATCAATAGATTCAAAGGACCTAGCCATGAAATCAGAACTAAAAGAACTACAACAACTAATTGCCCGTTTTACCGATGACGGCGAGCTTCCAACAACAGCCATCCCTGGTCTTTCACTCTATACCATGAATGAACCAACAGATCTTATTTGCGGCATGTATGAACCAAGCATTTGTGTAGTTGCCCAGGGTTCCAAACGAGTTATCATTGGAAACGACTCTCTGGTTTACGATCCAAATCATTACCTGATCTCATCAATTCATTTACCCACGGCTTTTCAAATACTTGATGCCAGTAAAGAAAAACCTTATCTGGGACTAAAATTGGTTCTGGATCTAAGGGAAATATCCCAACTGATGATTGATAGCAATCTTCCCGCCCCACGCGAACAAAAATCAAGCTTAGGAATGTCTATAGGAACACTTACCCCACAACTGCTTAATGCTTTCAACCGACTTATTGATCTATTAAATCATGAAACAGACATCCCCATACTCGCGCCAACTATTCAACGGGAAATCACCTACCGTTTGTTAACTGGAGACCAAGGTGCCAGACTACGCCAAATTGCATCAACCGGGAGCCAAAGCCGCCAGATTGCTCGGGTTATTGAATGGCTTAAAGAAAACTTTGTTCAACCATTGAAAGTTGAAGACCTAGCAAACCAAGCAGGAATGAGCACTTCTACATTCCACCATCATTTCCGCTCAATCACTGCATTAAGTCCGCTACAATACCAAAAAACACTTCGCTTGCAGGAGGCAAGACAACTAATGTTGGCAAACCATCTGGATGCAGCAGCTGCAGCCTATCAGGTTGGATATGAAAGTCCTTCACAATTCAGCCGTGAATACAGCAGACAATTCGGCGCACCACCGCTGAAAGACATTAATCAACTGCGTCAACAGATGATGTTATAAGAATATAGTTGGCATCTATCCTTAGTTAAATCCGGATCTTTGTTATCTGTTTACATTTGGAAATCCGGCAGTATTTATATTAGGGATTGCTCTCGAGAAAAATCTCTAGGCTTAATGTGACTACATCTGAGAATCTTGGCATCTTCAATAACATATCCATTTAAACTGGTACCGATATGTTTAATAATCTCTGTAACAAAAGAGTCTTTATTATTGAGAATTTCTTGGCAAAGATAGTTTCTGGCAATAGATTTTATTGATTCTGAAAATCTAATCTGGAATAAGTCATTTATACAATCTTTATCACTCATTCGTTCAGAACCAATGTTGCGCATAACCTTTAATACGTCCTTTTTTGTAGGTATTACTCGAACCACAAATTCCATCGATAAATTTATATATTTATCTTTGCAAATAAGATGATTATCGTTAAATCTTTCAATTAGAACCTTAGTTGGGCCGATATATGCGATATATGCTTTCTGAATAATAGGCCAAACCCATTTGCTTTCAAAGGATATTTCAGGATCTTTTTTCATGCCTATGATAAGTAAGGCATGATCATTATCAACAACAAATTTTCTACCAAAGATACTCAAAATAATTACTCACATATTGACAAATTCGTTAACCAGATTGGATATAAAAGACCTTCTCAATTCAGCCGTGAATACAGCAGACAACTCGGTGCGCCGCCATTAAAAGACATCAATCAACTCTGCCAGCAAATGACGTTGTAAACTACGCATTTCCAAACAACAAAGAAGCTTATCATAAAAACCACAAAGTCCACATTTGGGTGGCTTTTTATTTAAATATCTCCCAAGCTTCAATGTCACCATTAACAACTTCGAATAACGGATGGACATCAACAGACTCCACCTGTTTATTCTCTGAATATTTTTTAATATCCCGAGCTTCCAACTTTTTCAAAAGATGTTCAAATTCATACTTTATCTGTCCAGAAGTTACCTTGATTTTTTTCTGATAATTTTGGCCGTTTATTTTTTCTTTATTGAAATTATACCCTCGGCGATCTGCCTCTTGGGCTATAAATTTAAGATAGAAAGCAATAGCTCCCATTGGGTTTTCAACATCTTTAAATCGATTCAGTTGGGGATGGTTTTTATAGCCTTTGGTTTTTCCAGCCAATACATTTTGCGCCAGCAATGATTCACGCCACAAAGCAACAAGGCCTTTGGCGTCTAAGTATTTTGGATGTATGGACCAGATTCGCATTATCCAACCTATATAAATTCTCACATCAGGTACTTATCAAATATTATAATATCAGTTCTACCATATAATTATGGCCTAATAACAACTCCAACACCAATAATCGTCATTATTCACATTGTTAATAAAAAATCATTTAACTATACTTTTCATACTATTTTCGTAGTTAATAAAATTTTTACTTTATGCAAGGAGTGCAATATGAATAACATACGATTTTTAATATTATGTTTAATAATCACAAGTCAATATGCAATAGCATCATCTCCATTTTTATGTGGAGAATACAATCCGACTACTGCAATCGCCACTTCATCAGACTTGGCATTAACAACAACAGCGCTGCTTGCATCTCCAGGACACCCTCTATTACCAGGAACATTAAGTGACCCAGCATGGTTCACAATTGACTCATTCGGCACCGGTGCCCTAATGGGATGCCAACCAAGTAAAAGCGTAATTCAAGGCTGGAGCCAAACAAACACATATAATACAAACGGAACATTAAAACAAATAACGGCGCAACGCTTTAACTCCGAAGGCGGAAATCCATTAACGGCAACACTTGGATTTACATATGATTCAAAAAATCCATACTACCTTGCAACAGCTGAAAACTTCTGTATGTCAATCGGGGATCAAAAAGTACAATATTCTTTTGAATATACAAATGGCTTGTTAAAAACTCTTAAACTGGTTCCTGACAGCGACTGCCCTTCGTCTGCTTCCGTAGTCATAACTTACAAATATGGCGATTCCAATGCTCCAAAATTACCTACGCAGATGATCGTAAATCAGCAAGGAAAAGATCCGGAAACAATTACGTACAAATATAATGTCAGCAACAATCAAATCACTTCATTTGTAATATCTTCTCCTCAATACAATGCCGAGATTACACTGGGATATACAGATAATAAAGTATCATCAATGAATGGCGGAGGTCTTCAGAATAATGTTACATATCGTAACGGCGCCCAATGGGCAACAATGCTTGATCCAAGATACAACTGGGGATTAACCATTGATTATTATTCAACAAATAAAATTGAAAGCACTCTGCAAAATACCGGATGGCCTGGTGCACAACCAGATAATTTCTATTATTAAGAGTATAAAAACCATCAATATCTGATTCGATGAGCCTAATTTTAAAGGCCATCGAATCATTAACCCACTTCAGCCAAAGATATCAGATTGATGAAAAAGATGAATGCTCCATTGCCAATTTAGAAGCAAAAGCTTATTACAACGGAAATTTATTTTTAGCCAATGACTTTGATGTTTTTTATCTGGATTGCGATGGTGCGCTGAAAGTCAAAACCTATGCCCCTATTGATTTACAGCTGATAGATAAGTATTAAATTTTCAATCACATCATCCAGCGATTGATTTCTCAATCCAAACTGTTGAATATTTAATCCTTCTTCATCAGGCATTGCTGCTACAAATTTCTTTATATCTGCTTTAATTCCGGCTGATATTTTAACCCGCTGTTCAGAAGACAACAGCCTGTATAACTTAAAAACATCATTCCTATGTTTCTTAATATTCTTTGAATCTACAGTTTCTCCAGCATTCTTTCGTTCCGTTAGATCAAGCCATGCACGAGCCTTAAAAGCTAATATATATTCAGGCTTTAATATTGGTATACCATCAACAACATATCGACCATTTTCAATACATTGATAATAATCATTATCCAATAAAATTGCTGACAAACTCGAAATATCATCATCAACTGGAATTGGGGTTAAATAGCTTTCACCTATCAATATCATCTGGTCAGGTTTACGAGAAAAGAGCTCCAGCATAATCGGAAACTCCTTATTTGATGGATTTTTAAACCGATAAAATTGTTTATCATCTGTACTTTTTTCTTGGCTTTTATAACCACCATCTTTTATAAACTGCCAAAATCTGGACACAAACAAACTATCAATAGCCTCCGCACACAAAACTATATCCAAATCTTTAGTGGCTCTAAAATCAATACCAGCTTCATCCATCGCCAATTCACAAGCGACACCACCAATTAAAATATAACTATCTTGAAAATTTTCAAAATACTCACAAAAATGTTTCAGTCCCTTTACCGCCACCATTTACTCCAAGTTTTCTCCAACAATTCATCTCGTGCTATTTCAATACGTTCGTTATTTGCATGCTCAAGACTCAGCCACAACGACAACGGATCAACTAATGCCCCATCGGCAATGACAGCAGGATTATATCTCCAAAGCTCTATTTTGATACAATCAAAATCCAGTCCATCACGTTCTTCAATACCCATCATTTTTTTAATGCCGGGCCATTCACTTGCATTTACAGCCATAACAAGATTTTTGGGGTCCCCCATCATGGTATATCCGGCAAGAGCACTCTCGCCCGCCACTTTGGCTTCCGCGCAATCAATCAAATGATGATAATCATGTTCTGCAATCAATACATGTTTCTTAACAGGGGTGTTCATATAAGATTTAGATTTTTCCCATAAATGATGCCCATTACTACTAAACTTCAAACGCTTTTCACGCCCTACTATCTCTGCTGTTGCCACCCCCCTGCCAACCAGCTCATTAATGGCTCTAGTTAATGTCATAGCGCTATAGCCAAGCAAGCAAGCAAGCTCTTTTGCGGGTAAAGAACCAGTACCGCGCCCCAACAGTTCCCGCAATACCAACACTTGTGCAGCAGCACTTAAGTCTTGCTTATCTTGCTTCTTTCTCTGTTTGAAATGTTCGCGCAAATCGATCCCCAACATGGGCAAATACATCTGATTGCCTGGTACTAAAAATGGTACGCATTGTTCAATCAACCGCTTGCGATTATAAGAGCTAACACCCCCAACTACATAAATCACATCACCGGAATAGCAATTGCTAACAGTCCCCCAATGCTTACGCACTATAGCCGGGGACTCACTATTAATATCTCGGCAAATCATAAGTAAACATGGATTCCCAAGCAACTCTACTTGACTAAATGAGTACAGTTCCTGAAGATAAAACGGTAACTGTGAAGCGCCAGCCCACAGCGTTACCCATTCATCATCCACTCCGACAACACCTAATATTTCATGCAGATAGGCTTTTACATCATTAAGCAATTTATCCATAGATTCAACATAACCAATAAAAACAACTAAATATCAAAACAATTGCACTATAACATTAGCAATGTTGTTGTGCAATTTCAATGTTATTATTAAATAGTCTATTAAAATGGCTACAAAAATCATTCTATTAACACAATTTATACTAAGCTTCAGCACTATCAATATAACAACAATATTTACTTATACCTTCTCTTTGTGGAATTTATACATCAAGACAGTTAATATTGACCATATGAAAACATCCATTGAATATTTGCCGGCATCCAAAAGAAACGAACTTGAAACAATAGTTACCGTGTTGCGTGAAGAATTTGAAAAGAACATCAACACAGATAAAGGCGACAAAGACAATGGCAAAATACAAAAGATAATCCTGTTCGGAAGTCACGCCACTGGAAAATGGGTAAAAGATCCTGCAAATGGTTACGTTAGTGACTACGACATTTTGGTAATTGTAAATAAAGAAAAACTGGTCGAAGAATATAAAATCTGGCATGTTGCCGAAGATAGAATCGGACTTAAAATCAAACCGCCACTGAACATCATTGTTCACACACTGAGCGAAGTAAACAACTTCATACATCAAGGGCAATACTTTTTCAGCGACATCAGAAAACAGGGAATAATCCTTTTTGAGACAGACAAACGCGAACTATCTCAACCTGGCAACCTGACTCCGACAGAACTAAAAGAAATAGCTATTCATGATTATGAACATTGGTTTAATGGGGCTGTAGATCTTGTAAAAACCTTCAGCTTTCATCTATCCGAAGACATGAAAAAGCTAGCAGCATTTGATTTACACCAAGCCGCGGAACGTTTCTACTCTTGCCTATTATTAGTACTCACCAACTATAAGCCTAATTCCCATAACTTAAAGCTTCTGAATTCACTAGCCATATCCCAGAACGAACGGTTAACCGAAGTATTTCCCCAAGACAATAAAGAACAAAGAAGATGCTTTCAACTACTCAAAAAAGCATATGTAGATGCCCGTTATTCCAAACATTATGAGATAACAAAAGAACAGCTAACCTGGCTTGCCGAAAGAGTTGAGATGCTTAAAGAAATAACAGAAGAATTGTGTATGGAGAGGATTGAGGGGTATGGGGGATATTAATCAGCTTCTAATGCATAGAGAAATTAAAAAAACAATCGTATGCCCAGGAGATCACTTGGTTCCAATAGTAGAAAAACTTAGATCTAAACTCAAAATGAAAGGCTTATAAATCGCATATGCTATCTAATATATTTGAAAAAAAATGCTGCTGGTATTGTATGTTCATTTTGCTTTTATGCGCTATTACTGCAATTTTCATTATATACTTATTACAAAGTAATTCGAAAACAGATCCTTTGGGTTCACTTTCGGAGAAACCTTTGACGTATAAAACCATTGAATTTGCCAACTTTAATATAAGAATTCAAAATGCCTTCGAATCAGAAGAAAAATGGCCTAAAGATCCTGCTCTAATTGCAAATGAATTTACAGATGGGCCATTTGGCAAACACACTATTTTATCAGTTAACAAAGTAGATACCGGATATGACATTGTGATTATCTATGACAAAATCACAGATGATTCAGTTAGAGGATACAGATTCGATATTAATATTGAGGAAAATGGCACTGGGTTATTGCAACTTACGGATGCTCGTAAAAGCTGGTCTTGTTGGGAAGACAGGGGGCATCAAGATTATAGTAATGAGCCTTGCTTATAGTTAGGTGTGCCATCATTCCCGCAAAAGAGGCAATGCTGAGCACTTAAAGTAAATATAAATATTAAATTCATTTTTTTAGGCAAACAACGGCTTATTATTTCTATTTTTGTTAAACCTGCATATTTCTACAGTTCAATCATCACTCCCTATGAACTACTCTATATATATTGGATAGTTTTTTTGAGTATGTCATGGTTAAGTCAACAGACAATTTATTTGAATCACTCGAACACGTAAATCTTGAAACTTTTCTTAAAGGTTTTACCGAGTATTTAGTTAATACTTACCCCAAAATCCACGGGGTTTCAGTATTACTTTTGGGGTTAGATGATTCAACTCTCATTTGCCGAGGACTTAAGCTTCCAGATGATTTAAAAAATATTGAGAGCTCCTATCTTGGCTTTTCATTTGGCAAATACGATGCAGGAAAAATATCTTCTGAGGTTTTCAATACCAAGAAATCCATTATCGTTAATAAAGATCATTCCAGTTCATTCTCAGGGAATGAGGAATTATCAAAATCCCGCTTGGTAAATTGGAATATACACCAGGTTCTTGCAATACCTTTACTGCATGATGATAAATGTTTCGGAATAACAAACATATTCAGCCAAGCCGGCGACGTACATCCGGCAGACCAAATTAAAAATTCGATAGCTGCAAACCAAGGTTGGATTTATGATTTATACCAATCTGACCGTTTGTTCAACAAATCACAAGAGATCGAATACCATTACAAAGAAAACCTAGAGGTAATAGAAAGATCACTCCGTATCTCAAAAATCACCACAACCGATGAGTTTTTGGAAACGGTGATGACAGAATTTCTGGATTGGCTGGAGTTTGATACAGTTTTGGTTTTTTACCGTGAACTAAACAATCTAGTTCCCAAGGCATACAAGGTCAAATACCTCGAAACACAAGAACGCTGTGATAAGTGGATAAATTATATGAAACGACACCCCTATTCCATGGATCTGGAATCAGGGGTAATTCCCGGCGCACTTATCAGAAAGCACTACTTTTATGTAGAGGATATAAGATCCGTACTACATATAGCCATGACAGAAAATGACAGAGTAGCCAACGAAATATTACAAGGTTATTCTACAATGCATATACCTCTGTTTTGCGATAACTCCTTATTAGGTGTATTGACTATTGGGGGATTAACCAAAATAGTTAGCCTTACCAAGCAACAGATTAATGCCATCAACTCTATGGCAACAGTTGTCTCAAACTCTATAATGAATGCCAAAGCATTCGATCAGCTCACCATAGCCAAACTTGAAGCCGAAAATAAACTTAATGAACAAGCAAAGTTGGCACAGGAACAGCTAGAGGCAAACAACCGTCAAGCTGTTATTAATGATACTAATACCAGCGATATGGTTGCCAAGGTGAGTCATGAACTAAGAACACCTATCCACGGAATTCTTGGAATTACCAACCTTCTGTTACAAACCAAAATGACCAGTAAACAAAATAGCTTTTTAAAACAAATACGACAGTCTGGAACATCACTAGAGCACCTTGTAAATGATCTGCTTGATAAAGCAAAGATTGAATCCGGCAAATTGGATTTAGAATCAACTTTGTTTTCCTGGAGTGATATTTATACCGAATTAAAAACCAACTTAACTGCAGCCATTGAAAATAACAATAAATTTCAATCAATCGACCTATTGTTTATTCACTCAAAAGAAGTTCCGGATCAAATGAACGGTGATCCAAAAAGAATAACCCAGATTTTCACTAACTTCCTGAACAATGCCCTAAAATTTACCGAAAAAGGAGAAGTTATCTGCCGAGTTAATATAAAAGAGATAACTTCTGAAAACATTGTTGTAAATTGCTCTGTAGAAGACACAGGAATTGGCATGTCCGAAGAGCAAAAAAGCAAACTTTTCCAAGACTTTGTACAGGCAGATTCATCAATATCACGTAAATATGGAGGCACGGGGCTAGGGCTTGTTATTGCTAAAAATCTTGTGGATTTAATGGGAGGTAATATCAGCGTTAAGTCTGAAATTGATGTCGGCACCCGTTTTAGTTTCGAACTAAATCTATTACCTACCCCACAAAATGAATCTTGGATTGAGTGCAGAAAGGCAAACAACCAACAAAACACAAATATTGCCTGGATTGACAAGTCCACACCAAGAATCAAAAACATCTCCGAGTTTCTCCCAACACTTGGATTTAACCCAATTATTTATAATGACTTTAATGTATTAAACGGTCTTCTTTATGACCCCCAAATTTCAAAGATCATCTTAGACATGCACCTGTTAACTGAACAAGATGGCTGGAAAGAATGGTTAGATGAAAAAATATACGACTTCCTATTCTTAGAAAAAGTTATTCTAATGGGATATCCTGTAGAACTTTACAATCTAATTATCTGTGAAAAACTAGGGGTAATTGAAAAACCAGTATCTATAAAAAGCGTGGTTGAGACCCTTGACCCGCTTATCAGCGATTCTCAAGAAAAGGAAGAAGCAGAAATAACCATAGAAAAAATCAATTTGGAAAAACTGCGAATATTAATCGTTGATGACAATAAAATTAATATACAGATAGCATCTGAATTACTTAAACCAACTGGCGCAAGTATACTGCTTGCAACAAACGGCAAGGATGCAGTTGAACTTACTCAACAAATGAAAGTAGATATTGTCATTATGGATATGGAAATGCCCATCATGGACGGACTTACTGCCACCAAAGAGATAAAGAGCCTATCTCCAGAAATCCCAGTGGTTATGCTAACTGCAAATCTTGGCGCAAAATATATCCAGAAATCTCTTAACGCCGGCGCCGTCGATTGCCTAGGAAAACCTTTTGATGTCCATCAACTATTTTTAAAAATCCAGGAATGGACAAAAAAATAAGGGCAGTAAAAATACAGCCCTCATTTTAACTTTAAACCAACAAAATTTTAATTACTGACAGCTACTAACCTTGCTCCAAACACCGTCAGATGTTTCTTCTAATGATGTTGTGTCGCCACTCATTCCAAGGTAAT
>JAWSVC010000041.1:0-43958 GCA_033852075.1 Gammaproteobacteria bacterium
AGTTCTGCGATTGGGGTGATGTCGCGGATTTGGTTGCTGCTTAGATCAAGGGTTTCGAGGTTGAATAGTTTTTGGATACCTTCGATATCGGTGATGCTTAGACCTGAGCAAGTCAGCTGGGTTATTTGCTCTACAAGGGTATAACCTTGGAAATCGATCAGGGATTGAACACAGTCAGCTAGGGCCTGGTCTGCAAATACCAGATTGGTGGTTGGGGATTTTTGTTCTTGGACTATGGTTTGGGTTTCACCTGATGAGGTTTCTCCTGATGTGCTTTCTCCGCCACCACAAGCAGATAAAGATACAACGAACGTGATTAAAAGCAGGTATTTGAATAGACCTTTGATCCCCATTGGTTTCTCCGTTTTTGGTTGTTTTTTTAAGGGTGAATATTATTCTCCCCTACATAATTTGCTTTATTACTTAATTTTTCTGAATACCGGCCTGCACCGGTATTACGGTTTTAAAGGAGCGCCGGCATCTTGCCGGCTTTTTAAAAATATTAAATGCCGGCGGGACGCCGGCGCTCCTGTTTTTATTCGGGCAAAAGATTTTTTACCCCTACATTTGTTTCAGTGCCGGTAAAAAGCCTGCGCTCCTAATAAGCAAGTTTCATTATTTGATTACTTGCTTATAAATATTCGAGAATGCTTATATTATGTGAATTGTGTCACATTTTCAAGTAATTTTAACGCATAATACCTCACCTGATGCGATTCAATTCATTGAACACCAAGCCTTCTTGTAGTAACATTACTACATTAATACTATTAAGCGGGAATAATCATGGGAATCATGACAATAAGCAGCAGAGAATTTAATCAAGATATAAGTAAAGCCAAGCGAGCTGCTCAATCCGGACCCGTTTTCATAACTGATCGCGGCCATACAGCTCACGTATTACTTTCAATAGATGAATATGAAAAAATAACTAATAGCAAGCAAAGCATTATAGATTTAATAGCTATGCCTGAAGCAACCGATATTGAATTTAACCCACAACCATTAAAAGGCAATCTTTTTAATCCTACGGATTTTTCATAATGTTTCTACTAGACACTAATGTGATCTCTGAGCTTAGAAAGGCCAAGACCAAAAAAGCAGATAAAAATGTGATTAAATGGGCTAACAGCGTTTCTGCTAATAATCTTTATATTTCTGCAATAACGGTTTTAGAACTTGAAACAGGAATACTTTTAATTGAAAGAAAAGATCCGTCACAAGGTGCAATTCTACGTTCATGGCTTAATTCACATGTTCTGCCTATTTTTAACGATAGAACACTTGTGGTAGATACTGCAGTTGCACAGAGGTGTGCAAAACTTCATATTCCAGACCCAAGATCAGATAGAGATGCAATTATCGCTGCAACAGCTTTAGTCCACAATATGACTATAGTTACGAGAAATATAAATGACTTTGAAAATACCGGAGTTGATTTGATAAATCCGTGGAGCTTTTAATAACAGATATCCTAAAAGCGCAGTATTATCGAGGTACAATTTTAAAAAATATCGCAAACACTAAATTCTTAGGATATTTTTCCAAGATCAAGGCGTAGTAACTTATTTTTTTGAGGAAGTTTACCGCAGCAGGTTAAGCGTTACGAGCGCAACTTAGTCAAGGCAAAAAGTGTTATAAATACGCGGAGCATACAAATGGTATGTGAGCAGTTTTATAACACTTTTTAACACCGAATAAGTAAGCGTAGTAGCTTAATTAACCTACCCACTTACGGGCATTCCTAAACATCCTCATCCACCCCCCATCCTCATCCCACTCACTTGGATGCCATGAGTTTTGCACTGCACGGAATACACGCTCTGGGTGTGGCATCATAATGGTGAATCTGCCATCCATTGTGGTAAGCGAAGTAATACCGTCCTGCGAACCATTTGGATTTAGTGGATACACCTCAGTTGGTTTACCATAGTTATCTACATAGTGTGCAGCTACCAGACCTGCTGATTGGATCTTTTTAGCACCGGAATGATGATCGAACTCAACTCTCCCCTCCCCGTGAGCTACAGCTATTGGCATCTTGGAGCCTTCCATACCTTCAAAGAAAATTGATGGTGATTTTACGATCTCTACAGTTGAGAATCTGGCTTCAAATTGTTCTGACATATTACGTACAAAACGTGGCCATAGGTCTGCGCCAGGTATCAGATCTTTTAGATTAGACATCATCTGGCAGCCATTACATACACCTAAACCAAAGCTATCTTCTCGCTGGAAGAATTTAGTAAACTGATCTCTTAGTGCTTCGTTGAACAATACAGTTTTGGCCCAACCTTCACCTGCTCCAAGTACATCGCCATAGGAGAAACCACCACAGGCAACCACACCTTTGAAATCTGCAAGATCTTTTCTGCCGGCAAGAAGGTCGCTCATGTGCACATCTACACTTTCAAAGCCGGCTCGGTCGAATGCAGCAGCCATCTCCAACTGACCATTTACACCCTGCTCTCTTAGGATTGCCATCTTAGGTCTTACGCCGGTAGCAATAAATGGAGCTGCAACATCTTCATTTTGGTCGAAGGTAAGATTGATTTTTATACCCGGATCGTTTGCGTCTGCAATGCCTTCAAATTCTTGTTTAACCACATCAGAATTATCACGTGCGCACTGCATTTTGTCTGTGGTTTCACTCCAGATCTGGTGAAGCTCAACCCGTGATTGCGATAGGACTTTTTCACCGCCAAAGCTTATTTCAATCTGTCCATCTACAGACGGTTTACCAATTACTGTTGAGATATCACCAAGTCCGGCATTTTTAAGTTCTGCCATTACAGCTTCGGCATCAGAAACTTGAATCACAGCCCCGAGCTCCTCATTGAATAACACCTCTGCTGCGGTTTCTCCAAGGCCACTAAGATCAATATCTAAGCCGCAGTGACCAGCAAATGCCATCTCAGCTAGAGTTGCGAACAGACCACCATCAGAGCGATCGTGATAGGCTTGTAATTTTTCTTCTTGATTCAGCTTTTGAATTGTCTTAAAGAATGCTGCAAATTGTTTTGGATCATCAAGATCTGCTGGTTTATCACCAAGTTCGCTATATACCTGAGCAAGACATGAGGCACCGGTGCGGTTCTTGCCGTTTCCAAGGTCAATTAAGATTAAAGATGTATCTGCAGCTGGATTTTGGATCTGTGGAGTTAGAGTCTTTCTTATATCAGCTACTGGCGCAAAACCGGTAATAATCAGAGACAATGGAGCAATTACTGCCTTGTCTTCTCCGTTCTCATTCCAGACACTTTTCATAAACAGGGAGTCTTTACCTACAGGGATAGTGATTCCAAGCTCAGGGCAAAGCTCCATACCAACTGCTTTAACCGTATCAAAGAGCCTTGCATCTTCACCTTCTACACCTGTTGCTGCCATCCAGTTAGCAGACAGGCGTACTTTTTTGATGTCGTCGATAGATGCAGCTGCAATATTAGTCAGCGCTTCACCTATTGCCATGCGGCCAGAAGCAGGCGCATCTAAAAGCGCAACCGGTGTACGCTCACCCATCGACATCGCTTCGCCTTTATAGGTATCAAAAGCTGCTGCTGTCACGGCAACATCAGCAACAGGCACCTGCCAAGGACCAACCATCTGATCGCGCGCTACCAGGCCAGTAATGCTTCTGTCACCAATCGAGATCAGGAAGATCTTAGATGCAACTGTTGGTAGGCGTAGAATTCTGTGAGCTGCTTCGGTGATATTAATATTTGCAAGCTCAAGCTTTGGGCTTTCAATATCAGATCTTTTAACGTCACGATGCATCTTTGGTGGTTTACCAAATAATACCGACATTGGAATATCAACTGGATTTTTGCCTAACAGATTGTCGTCAACAACTAATTCGCGTGCTTCTGTAGCTGTACCAACAACTGCATAAGGACAACGCTCACGTTTACAAACCTCTTCAAATTGAGCTAACTGCTCTGGTTTAATGGAAAGTACATACCTTTCCTGGGCTTCGTTACACCATATCTGCATTGGCGACATGCCCGGCTCGTCATTCGGAACATCGCGCAGTTGGATCTTACCGCCACGCTCACTATCATTCATAAGCTCAGGAATAGCATTACAAAGGCCACCTGCACCAACATCATGGATAGTGATAATTGGATTTTCCTCACCATTTGCCCAGCATGCATCAATAACCTCTTGGCAACGACGTTCGATTTCAGGGTTACCACGTTGTACCGAAGCAAAATCCAGATCTTCATGACTTTCGCCTGTCGCAACAGATGATGCAGCACCACCGCCAAGGCCAATTAGCATAGCAGGACCACCAAGAACAACTACTGGTGCACCAGGAGGTATAATCCCCTTTTCAACATGGCCATCGCGGATATTGCCGAGGCCACCAGCAATCATGATTGGTTTGTGGTAACCGCGAATTTCTGTTCCGGTAATGCCATTTATCTCTTGCTCGTAGGTGCGGAAGTATCCGCCAAGATTTGGACGACCAAACTCATTATTAAATGCGGCACCACCGATAGGGCCTTCAATCATAATATCGAACGCAGATGCAATACGCCCTGGTTTTCCGTTTTCTTTTTCCCATGGTTGAACTGCGCCAGGGATCTTTAGGTTAGAAACTGAAAAACCTGTAAGACCAGCTTTTGGCTTAGAACCCTGACCTGTAGCCCCCTCGTCTCGAATCTCACCACCAGAACCAGTTGCAGCACCAGGGAATGGGGAAATAGCTGTTGGATGGTTATGGGTTTCAACCTTAATCAGAAAGTGAATATCCTCTGGATTATATCCATAGGTACCATTTTGAGGGTTTGGGAAGAAGCGCCCTGCGTGCGAACCTTCGATAACCGCTGCATTATCAGAATATGCCGATAAAACACCTTCAGAGTTACACTTGTAAGTGTTACGGATCATACCGAAAAGGGATATATCCTGCTCTTCGCCATCTACTGTCCAACTTGCGTTAAAGATCTTATGACGACAGTGCTCGGAATTTGCCTGCGCGAACATCATCAGCTCAGCATCAGTTGGGTTTTTCTTTAATTCTGTATAGCTATCAAACAGATAATCAATCTCATCTTCCGATAGAGCTAATCCTAATTCGTTATTAGCTGTTTCAAGTGCAGCCTTGCCGCCACCAAGTACATCAATAGAATCCAATTCTGCTGGACTTGCATGCGAAAACAGATTACTAGCGGCTTCAATATCTGTGAGTACGGTCTCAATCATACGGTCATGAATTAAGGTCGAAATCTGCTTAATTTGGTCTGCAGATAGCTCGCTTGATGAAGCGATTTTGTATTCGATACCTCGCTCAATTCTAACCACTTCAGATAGACCACAGTTATGGGCAATATCAGTCGCCTTAGTTGACCATGGAGAGATTGTCCCAATGCGTGGAACAACTATAAGCATTAAGCCATCAACTTCCTGGAATTCCTCAGTTGGTCCGTACTCTAGAATTTTATCAAGAACATTTCGCTTACTTTCACCTAAATCACCCTTTAATTCAGCAATATGAATAAATCTTGCAGAAATATTTTCAACTACTGGAACCACTTCTTTTATAGTGGAAAGTAGCTTGGTTTTACGAAATGATGATAAAGCAGAACTGCCAGAGATTACGAGCATGATTTTAGACCTGTTTTTACCGATAAACTGTTTTACAGATGAGATTTATTTCATAAAAGAAATAAGGTGTGAATGATACTGAAAGATGGGCTCAGATGCGAATTTTTTTTAGAATTTATTAGCCCCTATAGGTCCAGCTAATCGCCTGATAAATTTAGGAGGCTGAGGCTCCTTTTCAGGACGCAAACCAACACTCAATGCCATGAGCTGAAAGAAAATTCTATACCTTTTGCCGCATCTACATGCCTAACCTAACATGAAGGAATGGATAACGAAAATATCTAAATGGCGCTGCCTTTAATATTAAAAGCGTTTTGTAAGGCTTAATTCAAACAATTTGGAACTATACGCACCTGAATTTATGCTCGCATTTCGAGAAAATGAAGCGCGCATAATCAGCATCCAATCCCTATAAAGACCTATTATGCCTTGCACAGTAATATCTCCGGCTGTTTTGTAGTGATCCATTGTATTGTCTTTATACGGACCAACACTAAAAGATGCGTTGATGCTGTCATTCTCATTAAAATATATAGATGTAAATGCTGTTAGAGAATAACGTCGGGAATCCAGAGGTGAGTAATAACCATTGTTTAGAGTTTGGTCAAATGCATACCAATGAGCTCCCAAACCAAGATCAAGGCTAAAATGTTGTGAACGGACAAATGCTCGCCGCGGTGCGATAGCAATATCCCAGCGCTTATTATTATCTGAAAAATCAGCGAGTATCAGTTGCGCATCTACAGTATAAAGAAAATTAGGTGCCCAGGAGATATTAAGTTGGTTGGCACGTCGCAATATATCCAGTGATACAGCCCGAGGCGATACTGCATATATATCCTGAGTACGCGACAGGCGCATATTTAGCCCATCCTGAAGCCAGAGATCAGCACCAATTTCATAGATGAAATGACTATCACCATCTTCAACAGATCCGCTGCCGATGCTTGCATCAACTCCCCAGAATTCAGAAATAACATGACGCCCACCTAACCATGCTCGAATATAATCTATATCGGAACTACCATTAATATTTTCTAGCCCTCCACCAACTGGTGCATCAAGCATGACATGTTCGCCACCAAGCCAGAAGCGTGTTTTTGGTGATGTTACTAGAACACCTTTAACACCAAGACGCTTGATAATAATATCATCAGTATCTTTTTGATAGCTGCCAGATAAGTTCACATTAGAACGCAGCGGTGTTCTTATAAAAAGTTCGGTTCCTTTGGTTTCATCGCTATCTGGATCAAGGCGTTTTAATTCTTCCAAACTTTCTACAGCTTCACTTAGTTGATGGTTATTATATAGAGCAATTGTATTGACCTTTTGCAGAGCAGGATCATTCGGCATTTGGGGACGAAGTGTTTCTACTATAGCTAAAGATTGATCTGGTCTTTGAGACCAAGCGAATATACCGGCCTTTACCTTATAGTAGGTTTGGGTATCACCAAAACGTTCCCTATAATCTTCAAGCAATTCAATAGCTTCATCGTAATCACCAACTTGAGAATAAAGCTGGATACATTCAATCCATACTACCTGTACCTGTGGAAATTTATCAAGATATACCCGATAAGCAGATATAGCCGCACCAGTATTACCTTGCCATGATTTTGTACGGGCAATACCCAGAAGTGCTCCAGCATCATCAGTCTCAATTGTTAGAATGCGATGATAACTATCAATAGCTATATCATATTCACCAGCCCATGATGCCAAATCAGCTTGAGTACGCAAATAAGTCAAGTTATCTGGTTCAAGCTCTACAGCACGTTTTATTGCCTCTAATGCACGTTTAACATCTTTAATTGATGGGTAGCTTTGAGAAAGACGATAAAACAGATCCGCATCATTTGCAGCATACTTGCTGGCTTTTTCAATTGCATCGGCAGCTGCTCTGTCGTTACCAGATAAGGCATAGATATTAGACATACGTAGCCAGTAATCCATATCCTCGCCGTAGAGTTTACGATAGCGTTCTCCTAAATTAAGAGCTCCTTCGTAGTTTCCTAGCTCGGCTTCAACTTCTATATACTCCATCAGAGCTTTTTGATCGCCGGGATGTTTTTCCGTGTAGGCGTTATATGCTAATGCAGATTGTTTATAATTTTGCCCCCAATTATACGAGCGAGCTAAACTAAGCATTGCATTAGCGTCATTTGGTTTAATCTTAAGAATAAGTTTGTAACTATCCTGGCTTAATTTGTACTGTGCGTTCCAGTTTGCATGTTGAGCCTGAGCATCCAAATACTCCAAATTATCTGGATCAAGTTTTACTGCATTCTTAATAGCCTCTAGTGCTTCCTGTTTTTGATTAAGGAAGGCCCTAGATTGCGCAAGAAGATAAAATATTTTTGGATCATTCTTTATGCTCAACGTTGCTTTTGTCAGGGCATCAGCTGCCGCAGGTTTATTGGCAAGTCGTATATATATATTTGATATTCGACCCCAGAGATGACCTTGGTTAGGGTCTTTTTTGAGAATATTTTGATAAATATCAATTGCATCTTGCCAGCGTTTTTCCATCTCAGCCTTTATTCCGCTGTCCGGTACTGATGGTTCTGCGGCGGCTGCTAAGGGTAAAAGTAACAACAGTTGGAGTACTAATGCAAAAGTAATTCTTTTAATCATTTGCGCCACTCCTTTTTCTTAGAAACCCAAATATCGAAGGCAAAACGCCCGATAGTGATAATATCAAAGAGAAGTGCGCAATAACGTATTGGCGTAACCAGCAAACCTTTAAACAAGAACTCAATACGTTGCCCTTTGGTGATGATGCCAATAATAATCAGAGATATAGCTGTCTCTGCAATTAGCGTGATAGCCAATGGTTCCCACATCTGCAAAATCATCAAAATCAACAACGCTGTTGGAAAGAATATCTTTTCCATAGCTGACATCAATAGCACCCAGCCTATTGGACGTCCATATTTTAAAGTATGTTCAATACCAAATCTCTGGCGATATTGCTCTTGAATTTTACGTTTTGGCTCTACCCCTTCTTGTGCAAGGTAACGCTTTTCATCACGCAAATGTTTAGCTCGTTTAAAAACTTTAAATGGGCTGCGCATCAGCTCATCAAAATAATAGCAACTTTGCAAAAACGATGATGACCAAAGATATAGTTGATGAGGTAGCGAACTTATTTCCGGCTCTTCGGAGCGAGCATAAACATCCTCTAGATGAACATTTCGATAACCCAGATCATTTAGTGCAAAACCAATAAATATATCTTCTGAATTGGTAAGGTCATCACCAAGAATTGGCTCGTAGTGATCAAAAATAAGTTGTTTTAGATCACTTCTTTTATATGCAACAGCACACCCTATTGGATTGAGTATGCTACCGAAAAATTGCATCTGTCCATTGTAGACAAAACGCTGTAAGAAGAAATACAACACATCACGATATAGGTCAGTAATCCCTCTTTGCAGATGTCCCATAAGTCGCTCTTTTGGAAAAATTGAAGCTTCTGGATTTGCGTCCAAAAATTTCCTTAGCCTGGTATCATCCGTTAACTTCAGTCGATCCTTATCACGCAACGGCATTACCATTCCGCAAGCACTAACGACGCCTCGACCTTTATATAATTCTTCTACAACACGCTCTATATAGTTATCAGATTCAAGTATTGTATCCGCATCCAATATAAACTCTACATCAGAATCAAATTCACGAGACTGTCTTTTAAGAGTTGGAGTTTTTCCGATTGGTTCTTTACGATGAATAGCAATAAGTTCTATGTCATTGAGTTCACAAAACGTCTTTGCCTGCTCCATTGTTTTGTCCGTACTTCCATCATCAATCAAAATGATTCTCTTCGGTTGTTTTGTCTGTCGAACAAGTGCCGTTAGGCAAAGTAAAATATTATTTTCCTCATTTAATGCAGGAATAACCACATCTACAGTCGCCTTTGTCCAATCTTCTGCTGGTGTTGGTACCGTCTTATCAGGCCCATGTAGCAAACCAATAACGCTAAGAACTGTATTGGGACTGAGAACAAAATACGGTGTTGTTGCCATCTTTAATGAGCCTCTACAAGTTATGATTTTTACAATGACAACCATTTGCTGTCATTGCCCTACTCCTAATTCAGACTTTTTAAGCGCAATCAAAACATCAATTGTATCCACTAGCTTTTTTTGAGGCCTGAAGCCCGTAATTTTATGCAACTTAGTCAATATTGGTCGTCTATGTTGCACATCTTCAAATTCTTCACCATAAGCATCTCGGTAAGAGATAAACTGCAGCTCCGAATCACTATTCGCACGCTCTCTAACCAACTCTGCCAAACCTTTAATAGTAATTTCCTGATCATTACCCACATTAACAACTTCGCCCTTGGAATCAGAACACTCTGCAAGCAAATAAAGAGCTTCTACAGTATCTTTAACATCAGAAAATGAACGTGTTTGCAGACCATCACCATAGATTGTGATCGGTTCGTTTCGTACGGCTTGCTTAACAAATGTTGGAACCACCATTCCATAACGTCCGGTTTGACGGGGGCCAATAGTATTAAAAAGTCTGGCAATAGTAATATTCAACCCATACTTTCGCACATAGGAAAATGCCAGATACTCATCAGAAAGTTTGGTTATTGCATATGTCCAGCGTAAACGCCCTCCTGATCGCAAAACAATATCACTTGACTCATCAAAACTTTCGTTAGTATTAAAGCCATACACCTCAGAGCTTGAGGTAATAACAACTTCAGGATTCCAACCTCCATGATGAACAGCCTGCAGCACCTTATCAGTACCTGCCAAGTTGGTATTCATAACTTTAACAGGGTCATCCAAGACACTTTTAACTCCAACTACAGCGGCCAAATGATATATGCGGTCTGCCCACGCCACAGCAGTATCTAAGTCTTCCCAACATAGTAAGTTTGCATGTGAAAATCGAAAGTTGTCGTTTGCTGTAAATGAAGCAATATTATCCAAAGAACCCGTACTCAGATCATCAACCACATGAACATGATCACCTTGAGATAGATGACGCTCAACCAGATGCGACCCTATAAACCCTGCTCCTCCTGTAATCAGAACATGCATATGGTATTACCGAGTATATTGTTATATAGACTGAGGCTTATTTGATACATAATTACCCCTCCCCCGATAGTAAAAACAACGTCCAGCTTTCTGATTAATCAGCAGTTTTCAAAAACGTTCTAGTTATCCATAACCTTCATAGTACGAACGTTCTGTTTAAGCTGCCCAGTTAGTAAAGTCCTATACTATTAAGAATAGGTCACCTAAGATCGTATTTCCACTAACAAATACATCTAACATACTCATATAAGTTAAAAGCATCATTTTCCCAATGAGACAAGCCAAATAACTTTTTAATTCAGCAACATAAATAAACGTTGCAGAATATTTTCTACAGCTAGAACCGCTTCTTTTATTTAAGCAAGCAACTTAGATTTACGAAATGATGATAAAGCAGAACTGCCAGATATTACGAGTATGATTTTGGATCTGTTTTTACCGACAAACTATTTTACAGATGAGATTTATTTCATAAAACAAATAAGGTGTGAATGACACTGAAAGATGGGGGCAGATGCGATTTTTTTACCCAAAACGGTTAGCAAAACCTAATAAATTAGGTTATTTTATAGCCCGTTACAATACAGAACAAATCCAATACAGTTATTATTAATAGTAACATTCTAACTGATCTTACAAAATCTGGATTTTGTTTTGTCATAATACTTTTTATTACTTCTTGAAACAATGGGGGTTTATTGTGAAATTACTAAAACTTATTACTTCTTTTATTATATTTATCAGCTTTTCTGCAGTTGCAAATCAAGACGTTAGCGGTTCTAAAGACCACCCACTACTTTCTCGCTACCCAGATACTCATATCATTCAATATGCTGAATCAGAATATGATGAATTTGATCTTCCTTCCGGACCAAATGATGAGGAGAAAGATTATCCCAAGGTAATAAATCTTGAAGGAAAAATAACTACCATTACTTATGAGGCTAATAATACAAAGACATCATCTCTGCAAATATTAAAAAATTATCAAAACGCCTTAAATAAAGCAGGTTTTAAAGAAATTTACACCTGTGAGAGTAAAAACGACAACTGCGGTAATAATTTCAAAAGCGATTTTTACTATAAAGCTCCTCAAAGAAATAACTATGATAGATTTTGGGGCAACACCAGCGACAATAAATTTTTCTTCTACAGTGGGGTTCTTGAGCAAGAAGACAATAAAACCTATGTAGCAATCGGAACTTTTAAGTCGGACAGTGATGATGAAACAATGATCGTTGTTGATGTAGTTGAAATAACTACTATGAAAGAAGATCTTATTCAGACCAGTGATTTTTCAAGCGCTATTGGTAAATATGGCAAGGCTACACTTAGTGGAGTTTTATTTGATACCGGCCAAGCATCAATTAAAAAAGAATCTCAGCAAGCTATTGAATATATAAGTAACTTTTTATCTAAAAATCCAACCATAAACGTTTTTATAGTTGGACATACTGATAACACCCACACTTACGATAATAACCTGAAGCTTTCACAACAACGCGCAGCGGCGGTTGTTGACTCCTTAATTAAAAAAGGAATTAAAAAAGATCGTATGAAATCAGTTGGAATTGGTCCTGTATCACCAGTTAGCACCAATGCCACTGAAAATGGTAGAGCCTTAAATAGAAGAGTTGAAATGGTTTTGATAAAATAACTAAGGTAACTAAGTTAATACCGTTTGTGCTGAAACAAGCTCAGCACAAACGATTTTTAAATTTCACGTACAGCCGCTGTGGAAATAGGCACGAATTATAAAGTAGAATCGATTCCGTATTCCTTACCGTATTTCTCTACCACAAAATCAATATCCTTATCCCCACGACCGGAAAGATTAACCAAAATAGACTTACCAGGCTCTTTCGCAGCAAGCTTAAGCGCATATGCAACTGCATGCGACGATTCGATAGCAGGAATAATACCTTCTAATCTAGACAGCTCGAAGAACGCATCAATGGCTTCTTTATCATTTATGTGCTCATAGTTAACTCTTTCAATATCATGAAGATAACTGTGCTGCGGACCAACTGAAGGATAATCAAGACCACTTGCAACTGAGTAAACCTCTTGCGGCTCACCATTTTCATCTTTAAGCATGTAAGATTTGAAACCATGCATAATTCCTGGCTCACCCTTGGTGATTGTCGCAGCGTGCTCACCATCTTCAAGACTTCTACCTGATGGTTCTACACCATGCAACTGTACTTCTTTATCATCGATAAACGCACTAAAGATACCCATTGCATTAGAGCCACCACCAACACAAGCAACTATATTTTGTGGTAAACCACCTGTCATTTGCTTGAATTGTTCTTTAGCTTCGTTACCTACGATAGATTGAAAATCTCTTACCATCATTGGAAATGGGTGCGGACCAACTACGGATCCAATTGCATAAATCTGAGTTACAGGATCTTTAAGATAACCTTCAAACGCAGCATCAACCGCTTCTTTTAATGTCTTACGCCCATGCGTCGCAGGAATAACGTTAGCGCCTAAGATGTGCATACGAACAACGTTAGGATGTTCTTTTTTAATATCAACTTCGCCCATATAGATATCACACTCAAGACCAACAAGAGCAGCAGCAGTTGCAAGTGCAACACCATGCTGCCCTGCTCCTGTTTCAGCAATAACTTTCTTCTTACCCATTTTTTTAGCAAGAAGCACTTCACCAAGACAGTGATTGATTTTATGAGCGCCGGTATGATTTAAATCTTCACGCTTTAAATAGATATCTGCCCCATACTTTTTCGATAAATTTTTTGCATGAAAAATTGGACTGGGACGACCAACATAGTGTTGATATAACTCGGTAAGTTCTTGAATAAAAGCTGGATCATTTTTAATTTCGTTATACGCCGCGGTAATCTCATCTATGATCACTTGAAGGTCTTCAGGAATATAGCTTCCACCATATTCGCCAAAATATCCTTTTTCATCAGGTAGCACATGCTCAAATGTATTCTGCATCATATTTCCTTATTAATATTATTTTGAAGGTTATAACAATAATAAATTCGTTTTTTATTATCTTGCCATATGAAAAATATTACAACTTTGATTTTATAAGCTATGATTTAATATATTAGCAAGATACTTTTAAGTATGTATATTACTAAGGTTTCTTCTAAGACATACTATTAATAATGGATTTTAATTACGGGGAAATTATGCAATTTAATGTAAGTGATGAAACTACAATAGGCTATGAAATATACGGAGAAGGAAAACCTCTTCTTTTTCTTCCAGGAATTTTGGGAAGCACTAAAACATATGACTTAGTTCTTGGTGACATTCAGAAAAACAGAAAATGTATTGTTACCGAATATGCCGGTCAAGGCGAAACCGTTTATTCGCCACATAGAGGTCAGGAATATTTCTGTGTTGAGCAACATACAGAAAATATTATCTCTTTACTTGAGCATCTTAATATTGATGAATTCGATATCGTAGGTCTTTCTTATGGTTCAGTTATTTCGATAAACCTTGCAAAACACCTTGGAAGCCGCATACAAAAAATTGCCTTGTTAGCCGTATTATTATGTAATAAAACCAGTCACTATAAAAATTGGAACCACCTATGGGGAGAATGCAGTTACGATTTAGATAAGTTCACCAGACTAGGACTAGGCCTACTTTTTTCAGAAGAATTTCTTTCCAGAATGGATGATCCATTTACTACTATGAGGCATTCCTATGCTGATTTTACTGAAAACCATCTTCAAGCATTCAGATATAATCTAAAATCGGCATCCTCATACGATGTTCCACCTGCGTTTGAAAGCTTAGAACAAGACATAATCTGCATACATGGTGAAACCGATATTGTCCATCCGGTTCATGAGATACAAAAATACCTCAGTGGAATTGGGAAAGAAGACATGCTGGATATTATCCCGGATGCGGGGCATGGTTTACATGTTGAAGTTCCAGAAATACTTAGTAAGAAATTAGTCGACTTTTTTGGAGCTTAGGAAAATTTCTTATTCATGAATAGCTGCCCTGAACTAAAACAGGGTATCTATTTTAACCTACATCAAGCAATTAGTACTTAAATACAACGATACTACAAATAAAAAATATGATAAAAATGAGATGCAGAGCATATAAATAAAATATTTACATCAACAAAGGTAAATTCTGACACTTTTGTTAAAATTCCTGCTATCTTTAAAATAGAAATTTATAATAAATAGGCGGCTATTTGGTAGAGAGCAACAGATGTCATCACTAAGAACAGAGGCAAGATCTAAAAAGCTAAGGAAGTTCGTCCGCGTTAAGCCAGAGGATGGAGCTCCTATCAAAGTTGAACTGAATGGCGAAGGTATCATTGAGGCATTTAATGTTAATGACATCAGCCAGAGCGGTGTTAGTCTTGGATTAGAGCATCCTATTGATGAAAAGTTTAAAGAGCTCCAGGTTATTCTAAAAATCACTTTACCGAATCCTGTTAATTCTCCAGTTGTTATTAAAGGTATTATTAAGCATATTGACACTAATATGCTTGGCATAATGTTCGCTGAAATGCCAGATGAAGAACGTAATAAAATCAGAGAATACGTACATTATAGATTAAGACCAACAACAAGCGGGTTATTTGGCCGTATTCTTGATTGGTTTGATGTCCCAACAATCTGATAACCTAACCCTATCAGCAATGTTTCTATAGATTTAACCATAAAAACATTATATTTTTTGCAATTCTAATTTATTCTCTGTCCAGATAATAAAAAACCAACCATCAATATATTCTGAAATATTAAGCCCGTCACAAACTTAATAATTCGTTCATTATATAGTTAAAAATCATAATAATATTACGCAATTACAACTATAATTAAAAATATTAATACTAAAATAATTAGGTACGTAAATGGCAAAAATTAAGCTAACTTCTCTTGATCTTAAAATTGATGAAGCCGTTGGCTATTCTATTTATAATGCTGACGATCATCTTATCTTAAAACCAGGATCAATTATTTCTTCGGAGAAACAAATTGAATCTCTTCTACGTAGCGGAGCCTATAGATACGACGAAGATGACCTTGAAACTAAAAAAAGACGAAGTATTGCCGGACCAACCGCAATCAAAGTTTCTAATAACTTACAAAATCTAACTCCATTTGACGTCATCCATAATATTTTTCAACGCCTTAGATTTCTTTTTGAAAATATGAATGAAGAACCTATTGAGGTTGAAGAACATACAAAATCTATTGCAAAAATCATAATCAACCTATTTCGTAGAGATAAAGAAGCTTTGATTGGCGCTATTCGTTTAATGCACGAATATGACTACACCCTTTGTCATCCAGTACATACCGCTATTATCGCCACTATGGTTTCTAATCAACTTAGTTACAGTTTTAAAAAACAGGTAAGGCTAATTTGCGCTGCTCTAACACAAAACGTTTCAATGAATGATCTGCAACGACAACTACAAGATCAAAAAGAACGATTAACTAAAATCCAACAAGAAGCAGTTTGTTGTCATCCAGCAGCATCAAGAACCATACTTGAGACCTGTGGAGTAACTGATGAACGATGGCTAAAGATTGTTGAGCAACATCATGAACAGATTGATGGCAATGGTTATCCCTGTAATATCGTTGGAGATAATATTCTTGAAGAAGCAAAAATAATCGCTCTTGGAGATAGATATTCAGCAATGATATCAGGCCGTACCCACCGTACTGGAATGCACAATAGAGATGTTATCAAAAAAATCGGCAGTGAAAGAGGTGTTGAAACGGATGAAAAGCTAACAATGATTCTAATTGGTGCCCTTGGTGTTTATCCTCCTGGTAGCTTTGTATCACTCACTAACGGTGAACATGCCGTAGTAATACGCAGAAGCCTGGATCCCAAAAGACCTATTGTAAGCTCATATTCTGACAACATGGGAAAGAAAATGCATAAACCGATCATTCGCAATCTTGATACACAAGGGCTTGATATTAAGGACCACATATCCCCAGAAAAATCGTTACACCTGGATATGAATATTGTTTGGGGATTCAGACACTAATTTTTAGGATAAAAATCATTTCAAAACCACTACTTCTGTGCATAAACGATTCTAAAAACCCCCCAATATTTACCATTTATTATTACAGGTATCGTCACATCCTTTGCTAGAACAAAGATGCTATTACCTCTTTCATCAACACCCACAGGAGCTCTGTATGTTTGAAGCAAAAATTCTTCTCTATGAGTAAAGCCATTCTTTGAGATAATATCACTTAGAATCTTTTTATCCCTACAATAAGTAGTATTATATTCAATATCTCCCGGTTTTTGCTTTTTATTAAATGCTTCTATTTGCGTAGGCACATAAGCGCTACCATCCTTCAACTTCATTTCCGGAATAAATGTATATATATCAGGAAGTTCTTGAACTAATTTTTGCTGAATTGGCTGAATATAGCGTTGAAAGAAAGGTAGGCATTTCCAGTGATATTGAATCGGGTCTGTCCCTTCTATAGGCTCAACCTCATTATCAAAAAACTCATCCTCTAATAGCGTTCCAGTTTCAATACCTTCTTGTATTGTATCTAAAAACTCAGCAGCCCCCTGCTTAACCAATGCAATATACTTTTTATCAACAGTTTCAATATCGGTATTATTAGCCTGCTGCAACAACTTATCAGAAGTAGTCATGGCTTTGTTTAGTTCATTTTCACACTCTTCAATATCACTGACGCTTAACTCAACCCTCTCTAATAAATCTTCAATTGAAGTAACGGTACCTTGAGCTCTGGTATCAATATCACTAACAGCTCCTTCAATCTTTTTAGAGAAGTCATTTACATCTGAAAAAATAGACTTAACATCAGAAATAAGCGTACCAATATTTTCAGCACTTTCACGTACTTGTTCGGTTTTTTTTGCCGCCTCATCGCCCTGCTCATTCAGCACCCGAGTCTTATTTTGAATATTTTGCAAAATACGATCTATATCGGATGTGGTTTCGCTTGTCTGCTTAGCTAAGGTTTGCACCTCTTCAGCAACAACAGCAAACCCCTTACCTGCCTGACCTGCTCTTGAGGCTTCTATGGTTGCATTTAATGCTAGTAAATTTGTTTGTTTGGCTATTGCAGATATAGATCTGGCAGCTTTTTGAATTGTTTTTATATCGGAATAAAGCTCTTTTACTCCCCGATCTGTAAGGCAAACAAGGTCTGCTAATTGTTCAATTGCATGTAAAGATTCATTAACATCATCAATAGACCCAGAGATCTTTTTATCTCCATTATCCATTAAGCTTCTTAAATCATTAACAATTGATTCGACTGAACGATTATAATTTAATGTTTCACCAGCATAATTTGCCACTTCCTTAAAAGTGGAAAATTGAGACTTGCTTGAGTTATGTACATTATTAACTCTTCCTGTTATCTCATTGATATTTGCAGCGAGAACCCCGGCATTATCAGTAAAGCTTTCTAAAACACCTCTAAGCACTTGCTGCTCTTTTTCGAGTTCATCAACCCGCGGTTTTGCAGAACCCCCACTTTTTAGAAAAAACATGATATTCCCTTTCCATTAATGTCCGATAATGTTTAATCTGGAGAATTAACTCAAAATAAAACTATTTGGCTTCTCCCAGATCATACAAAACAACAAATCCATATAAGCAGTATAGATTATTAATTAATTATTTTCACTTTTAAGTCAACCAATTCTTACAACATCTATTACGCTCGACACGCTAGCTATCTTATTGATTATGCGACTTAGTTTTGCAACATCTGTTATCTGTATAGTAAATGACATTAATACCATTTTATCTGAAGAAGTATTTGTATTAATTGCAGTAATATTTACCTTTTCAGATGAAAATATATTTGAAATTTCATTGAATAAACCAGGCCTATCATATGCATCTATACGAAGTGAAACCGTATAATTACCTTTAGTATTGGTATTCCACGATATTTCTATTAATCTCCCATCATCCTCTTCTATGAGATTTTTTATATTAGGGCAATCTTGCCTGTGCACTCCAACACCTCTATTTTTGGAGATAAAACCAACTATTGGCTCTTCTGGAACTGGGTTGCAGCAATTTGCCATATAGGTCATCAAATTACCAACGCCATATATCTCAACATCACCGTTATCCCTTCCCTTGGGCTTACGCACAATATTTTTATATTCTTCCTGCCCTTCAGCTCCTGACAGTTTAAGATTTTCCTGAAGCCTAGATAGCAACTGCTCATTAGATACCTCACCTCGTCCAATTGCAGCGAAATATTCCTCTGGGGTCTGACATTGGCTTCTTTCTAAGATTTTATTAATATCAAAATCTTCCATACCCAAACGATGTATTTCACGTTCGTACAACGCTTTACCGCTTGCGATATTTTCATCAAGATTTTGATGTTTAAACCATGCTCTAATTTTTGATTTGGTTTTTGGAGATTTAACAAACCCATGACTAGACACAAGCCAGTCACGGCTTGGAGATGCATTAGACTTAGTTAAGATTTCTACCGTATCTCCACTTTGAAGCTTATAGGTTAAAGGAACTATTTTGCTATTAACTTTAGCCCCTATACATTTATGCCCAATCTCGGTATGTACGAGATAAGCAAAGTCTATCGGTGTTGCATCTTTGCAAAGGTCGAAAACTTTACCTTTGGGAGTTATGACATAAACCCTATCATCAAAAACGTCATCGATCTCTTGATTTACTTCGTCAGATGACTGGCCTTCATTCTGACCAGATTCAATATACTGGCGCAACCAATTAACTTTCTGTTGAAAACCCGCATTAAATGAACTCCCGTCCTTGTACCTCCAATGAGCTGCAACCCCAAGCTCTGAGTTTTCATGCATCTCATATGTACGAATTTGAATTTCAAGGTTTTTGCCTTCAGGACCAATTACTGCTGTATGCAATGATTGATAATTATTTCCTTTTGGTGTGGCAATATAATCATCAAACTCTTTGGGAATATGTCTCCAGAGACCATGTACGGTTCCAAGCACTGCATAACATTGCGCAACCGTGTCTACCATCACTCGTATAGCACGCACATCAAAAAGCTCTTCAAAACTCTTATTCTTCTTCTGCATCTTTTTCCAGATACTGTAGATGTGCTTTGGACGCCCTTTAACGTCAGCCTTAATACCAGCGTTTTTAAGTTCTGCCTCAACTATTTGCGTTACTTTTATTATATAGTTTTCCCGATCTACCCTTTTTTCAGCTAATGACTTGGCAATCTTTTTATATGAATCATTTTCTAAATGCCTAAAGGATAAATCCTCCAACTCCCACTTTATTTGCCAAATTCCCAATAGATTAGCTATTGGAGCATAGATATCTCTGGTCTCTTTAGCTATTTCTATCCGCTGTTCTGGGTCAACTTTTTCAAGTGTGCGCATAATCTGCAACTGTTCAGCCAATTTAATTAATACCACCCTTACATCATTAGCTGTAGCAAATACCATGCGACGTAATTTTTCGGACTGTCCTATAATCTCGCTCTCATTTACATTCGAGCGCAAACTGGTAACCTGTTCTGCCTTATTCAACCCCTCAATCAACTTAGCTAAACCAGAACCAAAACCATCGACAAGTTGATCATAGGTTATATTCTCATCATCAAGAACAGCGTGCATTAATGCCGCGCAAATTGATTCAAAATCCAAATTGATTTTAATAAGAATTGAAGCCACACAAATTGCATGATGCAAAATACTGTCGCCAGCAATAGTTTTCTTATCTCCATAAACTTCGCTGGCAAACTCCCATACCCTTTTGATTTCAGCATGCTTTGCTGCCAATGATTTATCATTGATGGCCAATAACCATTGATCTATATCAACAATATCAGCTGCTAAAATCTCATCTAATCTATCTGCTACTTTAACCATAGAGATATCCTATAGAAGCAAATTAAATATAACAACACTTTAAATCCCTAATAATTTTGAGGACTAAAATTCAACATCTACTTCTTTAAGCAGTTTTTCTTCAATTTCAACAGAGCTTTGCAAATCAAGAATATCTTTAAACTCTCTTATACGTTGAACGTATCTAACAGGCTCTCTGCCTCTAGCATATCCATATTTGGTCTTCTTATAATATTTTTTCTGAGATAATAACGGTAGAACTTCTCTCACATCCTTCCAAACATTTGGGTTTTTATCAAGAGAGTACGCCAAGGTTTGAGCATCATGTATATGCCCCATACCAACGTTATATCCTGCCAAGGCAAACCACAATCTATCCTGCCCCTGAACATTTGGCGAAACCTGATCTATAAGTTTTGCTAAATATCTGGCTCCACCAAATATGCTGTTTTTGGGATTCAGCCTACTTTTATATCCCATTGCCCTTGCGGTAGTAAGAGTAAGCATCATAAGGCCACGAACACCTGTTGGGCTTCTGGCTTTAGGATTCCAATAAGACTCTTGATATGACTGGGCAGCAAGAGTTGTCCATGGTATTCCGTACTTTTCCCCTGCTTTTTCAAAAAGCTCTTTATACTTGGGGAGTCTGCTTTTTATTCTTCTATGGAATACACGGATATTTACATAATCAAAAATTTTATAATGCCCAAAGTATTGATCCTCTATATGATGCAAATTGCCGTCTTCTACAAAATGATTCATCCAATATGAAATTGCTTCATGTAATTTATCTGCACTCTTTGGCAATACCCACGCTAAACCCTGCTCATCTGACAGATGCAATGAAGAAGTAAGCTCTGGCAAATACCGCCTATTCGTTTCATATATATTTGAATCTGCAGCAGTACAGTCTATCTCCTTATCCGCAACCATTTCTAATAATTGTTCAATAGATTTATGTTGTTCAGTCCAATGTATTTCAACATGGTTATTTTTAAGGGCATTTAATGTATCAGCGTAATTTGATTTATAACTAACAACAAAATTCATATCAGAAAGTTGATCCAATTGATCAGGCTGCAAACCATCCCGATGACAAATTATTTCTTGCCTTACTTTCTGATACACAGGACCAAACCGATAATTTACAGTATTTTCTGGCCTTACTGGTATACCGGCAGCAGCCAAATGTGCTTCTCCACTGATTACCGCATCTAAAACCTGCTTAATAGAATCTTTAAGAACGATTTCAACTTTCAAACCAAAGGCATCAGCAAATGCATTAGCCAAATCATATTCAAAACCCCGTTTACCATCAGGACCAATATAATAGGTAACCGGAGAATAAACTGTTGCGACTTTTAACGTTCCTGAAGATAATATTTTTGAAAACAACGTTGTTTTAACCGGAACTTGTACCTTTTTTTGCTTATTTGCTGCATGATCCATTAAATCCCTATCACTACATCCACTTCCAAAAACCATCGTTAACACAATGATAGTCAAAGTAGTAATAAATCTAAAAAATGGTGTATGCATTATTAACGGCATCAGCAAATAGCTTCTTGTTTTTCGTCACATTTATTTTATTTTCAATATCTTAATAATTTTTCTTAACATTATAGCTTATAAATAACCAGTTTACTAAATCCAACTTTAAATCCTATATTAAGTCAACGATCAAAAATATTAAGCAAATTGCAAAATTTAAAGCTAAAATTGTATTTATGGTTATTTTTTATAGAAAAATATTGTAGCGCCGTTTTAGATACATATAATTATGTCCCTTGTCGGATAATAATTTTATTTAAAATGATAGTGTGTCTAATACAAACAAAGGGAAAGGCTTAGTAATGTCTCAATATGATGATCCCAGATTCACGTTGGATATGGATATTATTGAAGAACTTAAGTTTGCGCTTGGCGATGGTTTACCAGACCTCTTTAATCTTTTTATTCAGGATGCTCCTCAGAGGATTGAGGCCATTAGAGGTCACATTGATAATCTTAATTATGCCGACATCAGAACCTGTGGGCATACACTAAATGGAGGATGCGCTACTTTTGGTGCAACTAAATTGTCAGAGATTTGTGCTGAACTTAGTGAAGCATGTAAACAAGGTAAAGATAAAGATGTTTTACTAGCCATACTGAAAAGCATGGAAGAAGAACTAGATAATGTGTTCTATTCCATAGACATCATACTTAACGACAAATAACGCATTAATAATCTTTAAAATTCTGCCACTGACAAATTCTATAATTTATATTTGTTAGATTCGATCATTTCACATCATATCTATTAACAAAAAACAGATCACAATTCTAAAAAAATAACTATTTTTTCAAGCAGACTACATATACATTATGTCAATCGTGACCCATAATTTATAGTGTTATTTTATACGTAAATTATGGAGAATTTATATGGGAAAAAAAGCCCTATTACTTGGAGCCGGTGGTCCTTTAGGAGGACTAGAAGCAGGTGCATTGATCGCGTTGGAAGAGATGGGAGTTAAATTTGACGTTGTCGCTGGAGCATGCATAGGTTCAATCATATCATTAGCTTATTCAAGTCCTGCAAAAGGTTCTACTCGCAAGGAAGCTCTGGAAAACTGGGTTAGATACTCTGGAATTTCAGACGGCATTTATGATGTCCTTCCTGTTGACTACAAAGTATTTCAGAAAGATGCCGGAGCATTATCAAATATATGGGATAAATGGGCAGAATTTATGCTCACACACAACCCATTTATAAGCGTATTCCCCAAAACCTCTTTCCAACAGTATATAAGTGATCTTTACTATCTGTGGTTAACTATGTGGGCACCAAGCACACTAAACCCTAATAGCAAATCACTTTCCAGAATTTCTCGCCAATTACAGTTTGTAATTGATTTCGATAATCTTAAAAATTGTGAGCACGAAGTCTATATCAATGCATTAAATGTAACCGATAAAGATATTACCCTCTTCGGCAAAGATGAAATCACCCCTGAGCACGTTGTGGCTGGATCATCTTTATATTACATAGCATCACAAACAGAGATTGATGGCAAACTATATGCAGAAGGCTCATATATTGATTGCATCAATTACGAAGGGGTGATCGAGAAACATAACGATATTGATACGATTGTTGTTATGAATATATTAAATAAACGAGCACTTATCAGAGAACCAAGGGACTTATTAGACGCTTATAATCTTTCGGTTATGCTTCCTTTTGTAACTATAGCTGAAGATGATACTAAGATATTCGAGGCAAAGTATAAAGGCGACCGGAATCTTCTTAAGGTTCAATTTGAAATACCTGAAGAGCACGCACCTAAGGCATGTGATTGGAGTGTTTCAAATTTTAAAACTTTAAGAGACATCGGTTATAAAGCTGGTTTGGAATTCTTTAAAAACAATAAAGAATTACTTAAATAAATCTAAGGAACTATTCGTCAAATGAGTAGCAAAGACAAAAGCCAGGAATTACAGCGTAAGCTGGAAAAGGCTGAATCAGAAAAACATCTGATTAAACGTATCGCCCTTGCTAACTCATTTGATGAAGTTATTAAAGAAATATCAGGCCATCTTGAATCTCGATGGGGATTTAATATGATCGGGGTACAGCTTGTAGACCATGAAAAAAAACTTCTTATTTTTCATGGAAACTACAGTTCTGTATTTAATAAAAAAGATATTGCGGTAATGAATGTTGACCTACCGCTCAATAAAACAACCTCAGTATCTGGACGAGCAGCACTTAATAAAAAATGGTATTACTTCTCTGGCAATGATCTTTCAAATGAAAAAAATATCACAACAATTGATAGTGATACGATAAAGAAATTTAATATCAAAGACAATTTGATCATTCCTGTTATTGAATATGATAAAACCATAGGTGTTTTTCATCTTATCTCATGCAATAACCGTTTAAATCTAAATGAAGACCAGATTATTGAGATCCTGAATTTTATCGATGATATCTCGATAATCTTCAAAAACAGTAAACATCAATACGAAATAGAACAAATAAAAGAGAAACAACTACAAAAACTAGAACTAATAAGAGGTATTACTACATGTTTTAGTCTTGAAGACCTAACTCTTCTTCTTAAGACCGAGTTAGATAAAGAAAAATACTTTGATGGTTTTATCCTTTTACTATTAGACGAAACCAATAAATGTCTTAAATCAGAACGTTCCTCTCTTCCATACGAATTCGATGGAATTAAATCATTTTTCGAGCACTATCAAATTGAGCTTGTAGGAAATAACTTAGAAAATAAATGCCTAACTAAAGAAAAGCCGATAATTATTGATCAAAATAATATCGAACATAACTCCGACTTTATTAAATCTCGCTTTAATACCCGGGATACAAAATCAGTAGTGTTATTTCCAATTACTACAAATAACAACAATATAGGTATAGTTCTAACCTTTGGCAAAAATCAATATATTGACCCTAAAGATGTTGATAAAACCTTTGAATTGGTACAGCTTTTTGCAACACCAATACACAGCATGACTAATTATGCATGGCTAAATAGGCAAAAACATAAAATCAAAACTGAAGAAAAAAACCGACGCAAATTTTTAAATTTTATCTCAGCAATTAACCAACTCACATCGCTTGATGAGATTTACAAAACAATCATTAATGAATTTCTGAAATGGTTTCCATTTGATCTTGGAGCTGTATCGATTGTAGAACAAGATCATTTGATCATACAATATACAGGCACTGACTCAGACGAGTTTTTAGATGCTCGAAGTAAGGTACATGATTATTTTACCAAAAACCCTTATCCAATGGGTTTTCCATCAGGAGCTCCAGTTGCAGCTCTTTTAAATAACATCCCAATTTATATTCGTGATGTAAAAAAAATAACGCATCTTAAAATGACGAAGATTGATGCAGGATCAATCCCTCAATTTAATGGAGTAAGAACAACTCTACACATCCCTATTCAGCGGAGTGATGCAGCAACCGGGCTGATATCTTTATGGAGTTTAAAAGATCCAGTAGACATTGATGAAGACAATATAAACTTTCTACATCAACTTTGCTCATTTATCGAATCACCGATTTTAAATTCTACTCTTTATACAACCATTAATAATCAGCGTAAAGAACTTGAAAATACAATGAGTATCTTAGGGGAAACCCAGGACAAACTAATTAACGCCGAAAGAAAACGAGCCGATGCACTGAGAACGGCTAAAGAAGCAGCAGAAGCATCAGCAAAAGCAAAAAGTGAATTCTTAGCAAACATGAGCCATGAAATCAGAACCCCTATGAATGCCATCATAGGCTTAAATGAGCTTATGCAAAAAACTGCCTTAACACCAAAGCAACAAGACTATATTAATAAGATTCAAAGTTCTGCTGAATCAATGCTTGGTGTAATCAATGACATACTGGATATCACCAAACTAGAATCCGGTAAAATGAATATCGAACATATTGAATTTAATTTGGAAGATGTTTTGGAAAACATAGTTGATATGTTTTATACGAAAGCTGCGGATAAAGCTCTGGATATTATTGTTTGTGGCACAAATTATATCCCATGTAATATTATTGGCGACCCTTTACGCTTAAGCCAGATTTTAATAAATCTCATTTCAAATGCAGTTAAATTTACATCATCAGGCCATATTATTGTTCGAACAGCATTTGAAAGCATAGAACAAGATAAAATCACTTTACGATTTTCTGTTGCTGATAGTGGAATTGGGATTCCAGACGATAATATTCCTAGTCTTTTTGACTCTTTTACTCAAGTTGACAGCTCTACAACCAGAAAATTTGGTGGTTCAGGTTTAGGTCTAAGCATCTGCAAAAGTATTGTAAACATGATGAACGGTCATATTTGGGTAGAAAGTAAAATCAAAAAAGGAAGTACATTCTTTTTCACCGCCGAATTTACTCTGGATAAAAATGCTGAAGATAAAAAAATAAAAGTAGATGAGAATCTAAATGGTAAAAGAGCTTTGGTCTTTGATAAAAATCCGGCAGTTGGCTTTTATATGCAGGAAGAGCTATTACCATTAGGGATTACTGTAGATAATGCTTTAGATATTGACGATATTGTCACCCCTTATTTTTATGAAAACGAAAAATACGACATATGTTATCTGGACCAAGCAACAGCTAACCGCTTAGGACCTTCAGGTTTTGAAAAATTTATAAAAGACCCTAAATTAAAAGATTGCCCAATAATATTATTATCCGGATTTGGATCAAAAATTGATTCTTTCCTGGAGAAAAAAATATCTTCATTTATAAATAAGCCAATTAAATATTCATCTCTATTAAATACGACATCTAAAATATTATCTGGCTACGAAATACATCGTACATCAAAGGCAAGAGTAAAAGACTCTAAACAATGGTCAGAAGACTGCTTTGCCGGAATCAATATACTTATAGTGGACGATAATGACATCAATCTCCAAGTTGCAAAAGAAACTTTGGATTTAACATCAGCCAATATCACCACAGCATATAACGGACTTCAGGCACTGGATGCAGTTGCACATAAAAGTTTTGATGTCATCCTATCCGATATGCAAATGCCGGAAATGGATGGATATGAACTTGCCAAAAGGCTTAAACAATCCAATACCATGAAGGATATACCATTAATTGCCATGACAGCACACGCGCTGGATGGAGCAAAAGACCTATGCATTGAAGCTGGCGTGGATGATTACATATCAAAACCTATAGATTCACACCAATTGTTCTGTGTTGTAGACAAGTGGGTAAAAGATAAAATTGAAGAGAGAAAAACTCAGCTTGATAAAAAAATTGATTCGCAGGAAAGGCCAAGAGAAACAGGCATATTCGATTTAAACAGCACCGTTTTAGACATAAAATCAGCCCTTAGAAGAATCAACAACAATGAATCTATACTAAAAAATGTTCTGATATCATTTTATAAACACTACAAAGATGCACCGGAATCATTCTCTGGTTTCATTCAGGATAAAAAATATTTTGATGCAGAAAGATATGCCCACACGATAAAAGGTTTAAGTGGAACAATAGGCTCAGAAAAACTTTCAAGTTACTCGTTAAAACTAGAAGAATTTTTTAAGGATATCGATGATTTTGGCGAAGACGAAGAAGAAATTTTTTCGGAATTATTCAAGAATTTCAATAATGAACTGAGCAAGATTCTAAACTATGTGGAAACTAACCTGAATACAAACGCAAACTAGATACCAACATTATTAAATAAATTGCGCTTTGTTAATCTTTTTTAACATCCCGAAGACTAAATTCACAACCACAATAATTTTGTCGATAAATATCAAATTCACGACATAACTCAAGGCTGCGCCTAAAACCATCTTTCTTTTTAAAATCAAACGGAATGTAATTAGGGTATTTTTTCCCTTCTGCAAAAATCATCCTGGAAACCTTGTGTGGCCCCAGCGTTAATGTTGTAGAAAAATGAGAGTATCCTAATTTATCAGCCATTAACGCAGTTCGTTTTAAACTATACGCAAAACAAAGAGAGCAACGCTTACCTTTTTCAGGTTCCTGCTCCATACCGCGAACAGATTCTAACCACTTATCGTGTTCGTACTCATCTTCCTCAAGATAGACACCCAAAAGACCGGATAACTTAGCGCTCGCCTCAAGCCTCTTTGTATATTCTTCGTAAGGATAGATATTAGAATTGCTGAAGAAAAGACCTACTTTATAACCTTCAGCCAATAATCTCTCAACAGGAGCTGTTGCACATGGGGCACAACACATATGCAACAGTATTGATTCAACTCCATCAAGCATAACTTCTAATAGGCTAAAAAAACCTATTCCCCAAGAGCTTCATCAATCAAGCTTTCAAGATGTTCATACTCAGTCGCTGTCTGGAATTGCGGAAATTCAGAAATTACATTATCCGGCGCCCTGAACAATATACCAGTATCAGCAACTTTAAGCATAGATGTATCGTTATAAGAATCACCAGCAGCTACAGTTTTAAAGTTTAGCGCATTAAAGGCCTCAACAGATTTACGCTTATGATCACTTATACGTAATAGATAATTTTCAATTCTTCCATTTTCAGCGACTTGAAGCTGATGACAGAACAAGGTAGGCATTCCAAGCTGCATCATTAATGGTTTTGCAAATTCATAATATGTATCTGACAAAATAACCAATTGATATTTTGACCTGATAGAATCAAGAAACTCTTGGGCACCCGGTAATGGTTTTACCTTACTTATAACCTCTTGAATCTCGTTCATACCTAAATTATTCTGATCAAGCACCCCAAGACGCATTTTCATCAATTCATCATAATCTGAATAATCCCTGGTAGTGGCACGAAGCTCTTTAATGCCTGTCATTTCAGAAAATTCTATCCAAATTTCAGGTACTAATACACCTTCAAGGTCAAGACATACTATCTTCACAAATCACCTCAGTTAATAAATCCCGCACGGGGATCAAGCAAAAAAGAATTATGGCGCATAATCTACCATGTTGGCACTAACCCGTTCAAATATTTTGAATATTAAATTTTATTATGGATATGTAAAAAATTACATTAAATATAAAAAATGCCGAATAGTTAAAAAAAATAGTATGTAACTTTATATATACTTATCATTAATGACCAATATTCATTATAACTTATAAATATATTTACATTATTCTCTTTATAGCTTTTAGTCGTATATTTTACTCAAATGTTTTCATCTAATAACAATGGATATCTCATGCCATACGCAAAAAATAACAATGTGAAAATTTATTATGAAATTCACGGTGAAGGAGAACCTCTTGTTTTAATACAAGGACTTGGCGGTACCATTCAAAGCTGGGAAAAACAGATCGGTTATTTTGCCCAAAATTTCAAAGTAATCACGATAGATAACCGAGGTGCAGGCTTATCTGATAAGCCTGATTCAGAATATTCCATCGAGTTATTTGCTAATGATGTAAAATCCGTAATTGATCAGTTAGACATAACCAATATAAATCTACTTGGGTTATCAATGGGTGGCTTTATTGCACAACGTTTTTACAAACTATACCCGGATCTAGTAAAAACATTAATTCTTGGATGCACAGGAATGGGATTAAATGATCCTAACCATCACATGTTTTCAAATGAATTACACCAGATAATGAACTGTGAACGTAATGACAAAAACCATTCATTTCTTATAGAGGAGATGCATAAACATTTCTTCCATCCTGGGTTTATAAAAAAGAATACAGATTATATGAAGACGTTGCATTACTACATTAAAACATATCCACAACCATACCATTCATATAAAAGACAATTAATGGCATGTTATTCAGAGAAAGACTTATCGCAATATTTACCTCAGATAAAGGTTCCTACTTTAATTATTCATGGACAAGATGACAAAGTGGTTCCTATTCAAAATGCATATTTCTTAGCAAATAACATCCCAAACGCAAAACTCTCTGTTATTCCTGAAGCCGGGCATATGTTTTTTATTGAAAAGAATAATGAATTCAATTCAGAAGTAATGCAATTTTTAAATAACAATAAATCTGTAAACTCTCATTGCTGCAATAAAACCAACATAAATTCAATGCGCCTTCAAGCTTAAATTCCAATTAAGGTTATTTGTAATAATCCGTATCAAAAAACAACGTCTCACATAACAAAAAATTAATATACATCATACAATTCACCTATAAATAATATAGACATAACAGTTCATTACTATTATTCTTTCGATATCATTTTAGTAGTAAAAACAAAACGGGGACAAAAATGCCATACGCATCTAATAATGGAACAAATATATACTATGAAACCCATGGTAACGGCGAACCAATTATTCTTCTGCGCGGCCTTGGAGGAACAGTAAGCGGCTGGGCCAGTCAAGTACAGTACCTTTCTAATCGTTATCAAACCATATTAATTGACAATCGCGGTGCTGGCGAATCAGACAAACCAGATAAAAAATACTCACTAGAGATTTTTGCATCCGATATTAAAGCAGTACTAGATACTATTGGTATTAAGAAAACACATATTCTTGGACTATCAATGGGCGGTTTTATTGTTCAACGCTTTTATAGTCTTTATCCAGAAATGGTTAATTCGTTAATCTTAGGATGCACAGGAACGGGGTTAAGTGATCCTGCTCATATTAAATTCTGTTCTAAGCTAGAAGAAATACTCAACACAGAAAGAACAGAAGAAAATAGAGAAGATCTTACTCGACAAATGAACGAATATTTCTTTCATCCGGATTTTGCAAAAAACAACAAGCAATTTATGGAACAAGTTTTTATTGGTGCTAATAATCAAAGACAACCCGCGCATTCATATATGCGCCAATTAAAAGCCTGTTATTCAGACACTCACCTTTCTCCATTATTAAAAGATATTAAGGTTCCGACTGCAATATTCCATGGTGATGAAGATGTTGTTGTTCCCCTTGAAAATGCTTATTACTTACATGAACATATTAAGGGTTCTGAACTAAAGATATTTCCGAAATCAGGACATATGTTCTTTTTAGAAAATGAGCAAGAATTTAATGCTGCGGTATTGGATTTTATTGAAAGGCACCCTATTTCATAGTTTTAACCCGATCAAGTCGGGCAATGACGGCTATTTTTATTTTAATAATATTCAAAAATAATCGTAAGGATATTTATTCAAGATCACGGCGCGACTTGATAAAAAACTGTTGAATAACATTAAAGTATCATGAGCGCAATAGCTTATAACTATATTATTCTGAAAATATTTTCCTAAAATAAAGGTGCAAAGAAACTTTCAGGAGGACGTTTACAAGTAGTAAATGACGATCTGAAAATTTCTTTGTAACACAGATATTGGAAAAATAGACCAAGAATAATTAGAATAAATCTGGCAGCTTACCATCCGCCTGTTCAATCTCATCTAATTCGTCTTTTTCTTCAAGCTGAGAACGCGATGCAATAAAATCACCAGTATCCATTTGACTGTAGCTCTTACCCGGAGCAACCATTGGATAAACATTAGCGTTTCTGTCAATCATCACTTCCAGAAATGCAGGGCCATCAAACTCGATGAAATCTTTAATTGCAGCCGGCACATCAACCTTTTGATCAACACGTTTAGCAAACTTAAAACCATCTGCTTCTGCTGCTTTAACAAAATCTTTGGTATGCCCAACCTTGCATGTACCTGAAAAGCGATTTTCAAAGAATAGTTTTTGCCATTGACGAACCATACCATCGGCTTGGTTATTTAGTAATAGAACTTTAACCGGAAGACCATAGGTAATAACTGTTTCCAGTTCACCCATATTCATACGAATACTACCATCACCATCTACATCAATAACCAAGGCATTAGGATTTGCTACTTGGGCGCCAATAGCTGCAGGCAAACCAAATCCCATTGTTGCCATAGCTCCGGAAGTTAGGAAGGTTCTAGGCTTTTTATAATCGATATATTGAGAAGCCCAAATCTGATGTTGACCAACACCAGTTGCAACTATCGCATCACCATCAATCAATTTGCTTAGTTCTTCGAGCACATAATATGGTTGGATCAGATTACTTTCGCGATCATAATTCATTGGATACTTCTCTTTAAGAAGCTTAATATGCTCAACCCAACGACTTAGGTCTTTTGAGTAATCTTTTCCGTATGCAATCAGGCGTTGAAGACCTTCTTTAGCATCACCAGCATGATTCCATTTGGTTTGCTTAATCTTATTAATCTCAGAAGCATCGATATCCAAATGAGCTATCGCTTTAGCTCTAGGTGCAAATTTTTCGGCATATCCGGCAACACGATCATCAAAACGTGCTCCGATAGCAATTAGAAAATCACAATCTTCAACAGCATAGTTACCGTAAGCAGTACCATGCATTCCTATCATACCTAGCGATAAATAGTTCTTACCATCCATTCCACCTATACCGTTCAAAGTATTTACAACCGGTATTTGGAATTTTTCTGAAAACAGGCGTAACTCGTCAGCAGCATCACTTATAATAACACCGCCGCCAGCATATATAAGTGGTCTATTGCTTTGTTTAAGCAAAGCAAAAAATTGGCTGCATTTTTCATCACTAATTTGAGAATTCTTAAGGCTTTCCAACCTATTTCTGTAACCACGAATCGGCAGATTACCTTCCCCATTAAAAAGACCTGACCAATTCTGCACATCTTTTGGCACATCAATTACTACAGGGCCAGGACGACCTGTTCTGGCAATCTCAAATGCTGTTCTTACTGTTTCTTCCAGTTTTGTTGGATCTTTTACCAAAAATACATGCTTAGCACATGGGCTCATCGCATTTAATATTGGAGCTTCCTGAAAAGCATCTGTTCCCATACTACCAGTAGGTACCTGACCACAAATCATCACTACAGGTACTGAATCAGCCATGCAATCTTTTATTGGAGTTATTACATTTGTAGCACCAGGACCAGAAGTTACCACGACAACACCAACCTTACCTGTTGATCGAGCATAACCAGCAGCCATAAATCCAGCGCCTTGTTCATTGGCTGGAACTACGACATTAATTTGTTCGTCTACATTGTCCTGACGCTGAGCGTTATATCTATAAAGAGCATCGTATACAGGAAGGATTGCGCCACCACTGTAACCAAATATAGTGTCAACACCCTCATCAGCAAATACTTGAACAATTGTATCTGCACCTGAAACTTCTTTACCTGCCAATGGATGATTCTTGGTATCTTCTACTGTCATAAATCCAATCTTCAATTTTTCGTTAAACGGCGGGATTGCCAAAACCCGTTATTTTCTACAAAACGCTCTTATATTACAACACCGTATTAGCATTTAGAGCGTTAAATTTATAAAATTTATTTTTTCTGTGCGATATTACATTTAACACATGGATCAACATCCATTTCTTCAGTTAATCTATGATCCATATCTCTTGCAGGATTATCTGTACGCGGATGCCCAGTGATTCGAGCAGGAATACCAGCCACTGTCACATGAGCAGGGACATCTTCCAAAACTACAGAACTGGCAGCAATAATGGCTCCTTCATTAACTTCTATATTGCCAAGCACTTTTGCACCGGCACCAATAAGCACCCCATGGCGAACCTTGGGGTGACGATCACCTTTTTCATTACCGGTTCCACCTAGCGTTACTGCATGCAGTAGCGAAACATTATCTTCAACCACAGCAGTCTCACCAATTACAATTCCGTGTGCATGGTCAAGAAATATACCAGTACCTATCTGCGCTCCCGGATGAATATCAACACTAAATACCTCAGACATTCTGCTTTGAATAAACATCGCCAGAAACTTACGCCCTTTGCGCCAATACCAGTTGGCAATACGATAACACTGCAAAGCCTGATAACCTTTGAAATACAACAATGATGCTACATAACCAGTGCATGCAGGATCACGTTCTGATATTACCTGTAGGTCGATACAGGCAGATTCAACAATTTTAGGATCTTCACGTAATGGATCTGCAATTATCTTCATCCAATTTCTATCAGCCAGAGTTGTTCCACCAAGCTTACTGGCAAGATGAAACATGAGCACATCCGCAAAAGTTTTGTGGTAAGTTACTGTTGAAAATATATAGGTAGAAAGCAAAGGTTCATTTTCAAGTTCCTGCTCTGCTTCACGTTCAATTTCTAACCATAATTTATCTGGATTAAGATAATCCTGTTTTGGCTCTGTCATAGACATTTAACCTTGATTTTGTTTACTAAAATTCTAATTTAAGAATAGCTTGTTGGTTATAAAATAACACGCTTGCCTTACATATAAAACGGATTAAAACAAAAAAGCCTTACTAAATCAGTAAGGCTTTTCAAATTAAACTTAAATAGTGAAATTAAAATACCAATTCAAGCTTAGCTAAACGTTTTTCAATCTCATCCATTATTGCCTTTTCTTCTTCAGGACCTTTAGCATCAAAAGTCATTGAAAAACGGATAAATGCACCAGCATCATCCCAAGGTACCGTAGAGATCAAGGCATTCTTGATCAGGTACTCAGAAACCTCTTCTGCATTATTAAATGTAATACCAGATTTGGTTCCTTTTGGAGCAGGCACATAACAATAGAATGTTCCCTTTGGTTTTACCGCTTTAAAACCAACTCTTTGCAGACCTTCAACCAATAGATCAAATCTTCTGGAATACTTATCACTAGTAGCGGCGGTAATCTCAGTATGCTCTAGAGCATAGATACCTGCTTTTTGAATTGCACGAAATTGACCTGAATCAGTATTATCCTTAACAGTAGCATATGCCTTAACCATCTTAGGGTTACCAACAACAAAGGCAAGTCTCCAACCTGTCATATTAAATGCTTTTGACAGTGAATGTACTTCAATACCTACATCCATAGCACCTTCTATAGAAAGGAAGCTTAGTGGTTCTACACCATCAAATGTCAGAGCAGCATAAGCAGCATCATGCACAACAGCGATATGGTTTTCTTTAGCAAAGGCAACTACCTTTTCAAAAAACTCTTTAGTCGCAACCTGCCCGGTTGGGTTATTTGGATAGTTAATGTATAGAAGCTTAGCTCTCTTTAAGATATCAGCAGGAATTTCAGAAAAATCTGGATAGAAATCATTCTCTTGCAGCAAAGGAAGATTATAAACCTCTCCTCCAAGATATTTGGTATGAGTTGCTGATACAGGGTAACCAGGGGTTGTTTGAATTAAAACATCACCAGGATTGATAAGACACTGCGGAAGCATTGCCAATACAGGTTTAGAACCAATACCATGCACAATACTTTCAGCTGGATTTTCAATCTCTACATCAAACACATTTTTCATATATACAGCGGCAGCTTGCTGAAATTCAGGAATACCATTATCTGCATACCATCTGTTTTCTGGTTTACCTGCCTCTTCCGCCAAACGCGCAACAACAGCAGCATCTGCAGCTTGATCTGGTTCGCCAACACCCATGTCGATTAATTCGATATCAGGGTGCATCTCTTTCGCCGCCGCTTTGGCTCTTTTGATCTTCTCAAACTTATAGATTGCGGTTGATTTACCAAACTGTTTTCCACCCAAACGTTCTGATATTAAATCTTCAAAAAAATCCACGGCAACTCCTTAAAATATGGTTAATTCTTGGGGACACATGCTACCTTGGATACTTTAGAAAAACAACTGTATATAGATATTAAAAATGACTATCTATTTGGCAAGCCAAGACAATCTATAACTAACTTTATGCGATAAGATTTTTTATTTTTAACCGAGCATAAATCATAACAATTAACACTAAAAAACCAAGAACAGCTATCTTTTTTATTATATTAGGGTATTTTCGGTTCCATTGTATTCGTATAGATTCACATACACTTATTGGTTGTCCTTTTTGCATTCTTGGAAGAACCCATTGTTCAAACTCTTTTTCAGGGAATAAATTCCTATTTAATGTTTTATACAATGCAATTTGATCTTCAATAACAAATATTTCTCTATCAAATTTTATCGATTCAGCTCTTCCTCTGACCACTTGCCCATACCCATCATCGCCGAATTCATATACTAAGTGCGACAATTTTAAAAAAATAGTAGTGACCTGTGGTAATGGTATTTTTCAACTCCGACCAAGAAACAAATAATGCCAATGAAACATCAACAAATCACTACTGAAGAAAGGTATACCCTTTCTGCGTATAAAAAAACAAATAGAAATTTTAACTAAACCAAGAATTGATCAATGTAATGGCATTAAATACTATCTATAATTTTTTGGTAAAGCGTATCCGGATCTATAGGCTTATTTAGCACCGAATAATTATTTTTTAAAATATTCTTTTTAACAATTTCACTAGTATCGGCAGTTATTATTATTGCAGGAATTATTTTTCCTGTTATTTCAAAAATCTGTTTAATGGCATCCACTCCTGTTTCATCATCCCCAAGATGAAAATCAGAAAGAATAATATCAATATGAACATCTTCCGATTCTAAAATATCTAAAATTTCTTCTCCAGATGTAGCAAGAATAGTATTACATCCCCATCTGGTTAATAAACGATCCATTGCATCTAAGATATCAATTTCATTCTCGAGACAAAGAATCGTTTTCCCTTTAAGACTACTTGCTGGTAAATTATTTACTTTGGGTTCTGTAACATCAAGATACATATCCTTAGCATTTGACATGGGCACTTCAACTGAAAAAACAGAACCTTTACCAACAACAGATTTGAGTAATATTTTATATCCCAATATTTTCGAGATTCTATCAACAATTGCCAGACCTAACCCAAAACGATGTTCATCAACTACATCAGAACTATTTACACGAACAAATTCCTGAAAAATCTCTTTTTGTTTATGTTTAGGAATACCAAGCCCAGTATCCCACACCTGAATATGAACACTATCTTTAGTTCTTCTACACCCCAATAAAACGCTGCCAAATTTTGTATAACGTATGGCATTAGATACCAAGTTATTAATTATATGTCTTAATAATTGTTTATCACTATTAACACACAAGGATGTTTTAGCCACCCGAAAATTAATATTTGCATTTTGAGCAATAATTGCAAATGCTCCTTCTGATTCTTGAAATACATTATTCAATTTAAAAGATTCGATTTTCGGTTTAACTGATCCGGAATTAAGTTTAGATATTTCTACCAATTCTGAAATCAGCAATTTAGCAGATTCAAGCGACTTGTTTATTTTTTCAACTAAATCAGCATTTTCATTACTTAGGTTTTCTAATTGAAGAAGTGAAGAAAAGAGTTTGGCAGATGTTAATGGCTGTAACAAATCATGACTAATTGCGGTCAAAAACCTGGTTTTACTTTGATTAGACTCGTCTGCAGCATGCTTTGCCTGTTTAAATTCTATATTTAACTTTGCCAGCGAATTAGTATTTTGTTCAATTGTATGGATCATCTCATTCATTGAAATTGACAGTTCTCCAATTTCATTTTGACTTACCACATTAGAACGAACTGACAAATCACCATTTTTTACTTTTTTCGCTACATCAGATAATTTTCTGATTGAATTTGAAATATTTTTCACAATAGTAAGCGAAGCATAATTGATTAATACTAAGAAAATAATCGCTGCAAATAATATTAAATTTTTAAGTTTGTTCACAGCCTGAAAAAGCTCATCCTCATCAACAGAAAGAACTAAATACCAATCATAATCATCAACATATCTTATCCATGCAATTTTATTGTTTATAATTGCTTTGAAATAGCCTGTATTATTTTGGTGTTGTATTTTTTTATCTAAAGAAAACTTTTTCTCAATTTCGCTATAAATTTTACTATCAATTTCTGAAATTTTCTTATTTTGATATTTAATGTTCGGGTGAGCAATAATCAATTTTGAACCATTAAATATGCAAACTTCTCCACTATTCCTATATTTATTTTCTTTAACTAAAGAATTTATTTTTGAAATTTGTTCTTCTTGCCGAGAAGATACTTCAGAATAAACTGATTCAATATCTACTTCCGATATAACTATTAACCCTAAATTAGGTATTTTTTTATAAAATATCATTTTTGATATCAAACCATTTTTGCTATCAACCCAATAATCACTAAATCCACTATTTTCTTTTATAGCTCGTTTATATATAGTTTCGTAAGCTTTATTACCATAATAATCTCGGAAATTACTTGCACTTTTATTTATCTGTTTACTATCGGGATGATAAAGGATTTTACCATTTACGCCCATTATCCAAACAAGACCATTTTCACTAAATTCCATAGTTTTTGGGAACTTAGAAACATTTTCTACAATATCGACCAGATCAGTATACTGCTCAGATCTACTGATAATCTCATTAACTTTTATTAAGGTAATATCCCTCAAACGTTTTTTTTGCTCTTTAAAAGTAGATTGCCAGAAGGTATCTATTGCCTCAGACTCACTATCTATCCTTTGGATTAAACTATTTAAAAAAACATGAGCAGATTCTTCTTGAATAGCATAAAGGTTATTTTCAAGAAAGGGAATTGCTATAAAAAAAATTGCAATTAGAAATATGCAAATTATTATATGCGAATAGATAAAGACTTGGCGAAATATTTTTGATGAAAAAAACATCCTAAATCACTCTTCATTCATCCATCAATTGCAATCTTCTTGCCAATACAGCAACGTGAGATCTGGTTTTGACATTTAATGTTTTCATTATTGAAGAAACATGAGATTTTGCTGTGGATAATGAAATAAATAAAGTATCAGCTATCTGCTGATTAGAATATCCTTCGGTTAGCAATTTAAAAACACTGAATTGACGCGTTGAAAGGTTAGATAAATTCTCTGCAACCTTTCGGTATTCCTCATCAATGTCGGAATTAATTTCAACTGCCGCTGGGACCCAGATATTACCATTATATACAGAGGAAATTGCTTCAACCATTTCTTCCATAGGAATTGATTTTGGAATATACCCATTAGCACCATAATTAATCGCCTCGTTTATTATACTGGGCTCTTCACGAGCAGACATAATTATGATTGGTACCTTAGGAAAAGTACTTCTAAGAAAGATTAGACCTGAAAAACCGTATACCCCCGGCATAGATAAATCGAGAATAATTAACTCCGGCTCTGTTTTTGATTCAACTATCTCATGAAGTGTTTCTAAAGATCCTGCAGTAACTGTGGAAACTTCAGAAAAAGATTTTTCCAACATGCGATATATTGCATCACAAAAAGCCGGATGATCATCTGCAACTAGACATAACATAACTGCACCATTTATTATTCAAAAATTAATGTGAAACTAGTTTTTATAGGTAATTATAGCTTTCAATATTAAATTGTTTTTATAAAAGCATATTGAAACAACCAATACCCCATTAATATTTAATTATTTTCACTTATTCAGTAATAGTACCAACTAAGTAAAGCCCATACTCATTATTATAATTTTGATAAAAAAATCAATTATTTTTGCAATAACCAGTATTTTGAGTGGGTACATAGTTAACACTGTAACTAATACTTTGTATTTCTGATATCCTTATACCATCTTTAATAAATGGAATTATTATGTCCCAACAACCAAGCCAGATCCTTTCAGTATCCGAATTAAACAGAGAAGCAAAGTACCTTCTTGAAACATCATTTCCATTAATCTGGGTAGAAGGTGAAATTAGCAATCTTGCCCAACCGGGATCTGGTCATATGTATTTTTCCCTTAAGGACGAACGTGCACAGGTTCGTTGCGCCATGTTTAAAAACCGTAACATACGCATTAGATTTCATCCTCAAAATGGCCAAAAGGTAATGATTCAAGCCAGAGTTAGCTTGTTTGAAGGCAGAGGCGAATTTCAGCTTATTGTAGAACAGATGCAGGAATATGGGATTGGTGACCTGCATAAAAAATTTGAACGGCTAAAACAAAAATTGGATCAAGAAGGTCTTTTTGCCGCTGAAAATAAAAAAGATATACCTTTATTCCCAAAAACTATTGGCGTTATAACATCTCCCACAGGGGCTGCAATACGTGACATTATAAGTGTATTAAAAAGGAGATATCCTTTAGCTGATGTATTAATTTACCCGTCTCTGGTACAGGGAGAAACAGCTGCTACCGATATATGCAAAGCCATTTCCAAAGCAGAATCTGATCAGCGCTGTGATCTACTGATAGTAGCTCGTGGAGGCGGATCTATTGAAGATCTTTGGCCGTTTAATGAAGAAATAGTTTCCAGAAAGATTCACCACTGTGATATTCCTGTGGTTAGCGGTGTTGGCCATGAAACCGACTTTACTATTTGCGATTTCGTAGCTGATCTTAGAGCCCCTACTCCTTCTGCTGCTGCAGAGTTGGTAACTCCTGACATCAGCGAAATCGCATACAGAATTGATCGTTTAGAAATCAAAGCCAGACAACTTATTGAAGGAAAAATCTACTTGCTACAGAACAGTCTGGATCTTGCAGCGCAAAAATTACAACAGCAAAAACCTTCAAATAAGATAACTCACGATAAACAAGTATTAGAGCACCTAAAGCACAAACTCAATAGTTTGATAGCCAGCAAAATAAGTCATGCTAAACAGTCAATTGCTATTTCAAAAGAAAAATTAAAAAACAACTCACCTTCTATAAAAGTTGAAAACTATAAAAACAGAGTATCTTCAATAAATTCTAAACTACAGGTATTAATGAACAATAACATCAAGCTACATCAACAAAAAATCGAAGCACTTGCTCGTAACCTTAATGCAGTAAGCCCGCTGCAAACCATTGCCCGCGGCTACTCGGTTCTTGAAACACAAGACAAACAGGTAATATCATCTATTGAACAAATTTCCTCTGGTGATACCATCACAGCCAGGATTTCAAATGGTTCATTAAAATGCAGAGTTACTGAAAAGCATTCTTTGAACTAATACATAATTAAGCTGAGAACCAGTCCGCAAATTTGACAATTTCATTATTTGCTTATATAGTGTTTGCTTAATGAAAAAATATAAATAATCTTTTCATCGATAGTATTTATTGTACTCATCAGAATGAAAAACCACCCCGTTATTAAAAGAGATAAACACATGAATTTCATAAAAAAACACACAATTACACTTATTTTTTTAGTTCTTGTAATAAACACAACATTAAATTCAGCATATTCTCAAAATATAAACGCCAACAATAACTATGTACCTGGTGAGTTAATCATCAGGGTTAAAGCGGGATCCGTAACTCAAACAAGCGGCACAATAAACAAAATGTCGTTAACAGATACCAACAATAGCTGGCTTTCTGACTTAGGTGCTTCAAGCAGTACTCAACTCATAAAAAATAATGGTAAAGTATCTTCTAAATCCGGCTTTTCAAAGCAAAGTCTATCGGTACAAAACCGCCTTCAAAGATACCTTAAGGTAAACATCGACTCAGATGAACCTATTGAAGAAACCATCAAAAGATTTCAAAATCATCCAAATGTTGAATATGCAGGACCAAATCATATTTTCCAAAAATTTGCTATCACAAATGACCAATATCTTGATGAACTCTGGGCATTTAATAACACCGGACAGGAAGATTCTGATGGAAATATTGGCACCATAGGTTCCGATATCAGCCTTTTTGATGCGTGGGATATTGAAATCGGTAAAGCCTCAACAATTGTAGCGGTAATCGATGACGGGGTTGATTATAGCCATGAAGATCTGGCTGATAACATATGGATAAACATCAATGAAATCCCGAATAACGACCTTGATGATGATGACAATGGTTATGTAGATGATTATCGCGGCTGGGACTTTATTGCGGAAGGAAATGACCCTACGCCTTTAGTTGACAACAACCATGGAACCCATGTATCCGGCACAATAGGTGCTGTTGGCAATAATGAAATCGGTGTTGTTGGCGTTGCCCAAAAAGTGCAAATCATGCCACTTGAAGTCGATTTATCAACAAGTCAAATAGTAAACGCAATCCATTATGCTGTGGATAACGGAGCCAAAATTATCAATGCCAGCTGGGGTGGGCCTAATGATCCACTTATCAACGACGCAATTACATACGCAGCAAACCATGATGTATTGTTTGTCGCAGCTGCAGGAAATGGTGATGATAACGACATTGGCATAGATAACGATTCAAATTCGTCACCAGTCTACCCTGCTTCTCATAACAACGAATATATTCTGGCTGTTGCTGCAACTACTAATCAGGATAATTTGACCGAGTTTTCAAACTATGGCTTAACCACCGTTGATGTTGCTGCCCCCGGATCTTATATTCTTAGCTTATTTCCGGATAACGGGTATGCTTATGGAGGTGGCACATCAATGGCAACCCCTATAGTAGCAGGACTTGCTGCATTAATTTATTCGCAGGATCCAAGCCTTTCAGCCCTTGAAATCAAACAACTCATAATGGATTCTGTAGATAAAGTTGGTGCCCTTGAAGAAAAGCTGGTTAGTGGTGGCAGAGTTAATGCCTTTAAGGCGCTTGACACAATCCGTAAACCAATTATTCAGGCTGAATCAAAGGTTGAAGAGAATACAATCACGATAACCGGTTCTATTATATGTGATAGTATAGCCTCTGCTGAGATCAGCATAAACGGAGTTACCACCGATTACACCAATTCACAATACATAGAGATTGATAACAACGGTCAATTTTCAATTACATTTGAAGATTTAAATGATGATGCCTACAACATTACAATTACTGTAACTGATGACCAAGACAGATCGGGGGAACACTCTGATATCACATTAGTTGGAGATGTTCCAAACCAAATCCCAACTGTAGAAATTTCCAGTGCTACATCAACAAAACCGGAATGCATAAATATTTCAGGTACAGCTAATGATCCTGATTCATATGGTGCAATAAGCAAGGTAACAATAAAAATTCTTGGCATGGGCAATTACGATGCGAACTTTGCAGAAACCGGCAACTGGAATATAGAAATATGCGATCTATTATCAGGACAATATGTTCTACAGGCTACATCAACTGACAACTTCGGAGCTGATAGCTTACCATCAGTAAAACATACAATTGACACACCACCAGTTACTGCAGCTGTTACAGATGCACTTCCAAATCATGTCGATGCAGGCAGAGTTCAAAAATATGATGGGTATGAAATTGACTATGACTACTATTATACTGATGAATATAAGGAACTGAGAGATAAATACTGTACCAAAGAAGGATATTTATCTTCTTATGAATGCAATATTAAATTTACCTTATATCAATGTTCTGGTGAAACAACCTGGACTGATGATATAACTGAATGCGGATCTCCAGTTACAACTACAGACATATCTATTGCAGAAACAAATGAAACAATTGAGCTTGAAATTGAAGAAGAATCCACTTACACCCTAAGTATAAGTAATAATAGTTCCTCTACTACAAGCGCTGTTTATCTTACTTCAAACTTAATTGCAATTAACTGTGAAGAAACTGATTGCGCAGGCCTAAACCAAGGACAAATTAAAGTTACAAATCTTGTACCTTCTCAAGGTCAATGCGAGATAACAGATAGCGCAAACTTCAATTGCTCTTTTGGTAATCTTGAATCAGCAGCAGCTGTAACTGTAAACGTTCAGTTTATAGCTGAAGAACAAGGCGATGTTAACCTAATTAACCTCATCTCTTCTGCTCAAACAGATACAAATATTACTGATAACACATCATCTATAACTATGAAGATTTCCGACAATTCAGTTGAAGATCTTGATTCTGATGATGATGGAATTATAGATGAAAATGATGCCTTCCCTAATGACCCTAATGAACAATATGACTTTGATGAAGATGGTATTGGTGACAATGCCGATACCGATGACGATAACGACGGTGTAGAAGATAGCAGTGATGCATTCCCTTACGACTCTTCAGAGCAATATGACTTCGACGAAGATGGTATTGGGAACAATGCCGATGCCGATGACGACAAC
>JAWSVC010000042.1:0-1801 GCA_033852075.1 Gammaproteobacteria bacterium
GAATCTTTGTAGATAACCAGACTGGTTGTGAATATCAATTTACATGGCGCACCATTAGCACGTGGTTTTACAGATTTAAGAAAAACGGCATGACATCTTTGGATAATAAAACCCGTTCCGATAAGGATAGTTATCGCAAAGTTCAGCTTAATGAGCTGGCCGAAGCAATACATGATACTCTTCCCAATCTGCGTCCAAACAAGTCCGGGGTAATCCCACGAAGCGTTCTTTATCGCGAGCTGTTACGGCGTAACTTTTTTACCCGCAAGCAGCTAGCTCCAACCACTTTCTATCGCATGGTGCGCGAGAATAAATTATTGGAAGGTGAGAACACTGACAAGCTGCGTCGCTCCTTTTCCATGCAGTTTGCTAATGAATTATGGCAGGCTGATACTATGTATGGGCCATCTATCAAGCAGTCTAATGGCAAATGGCGTAAGACCTTTCTTATAGCCTTTATTGATGATGCAAGCAGGGTTATTACTCATGCTCAGTTCTTCTATCAGGATAATACTACTCATCTTATTGACGCCTTTAGATCGGCATTGTTTAAACGCGGCAAACCTGAGCGACTCTATTTTGATAATGGCAGCAACTACAAGGCAACCGAGATCCTGCAGGCCTGTGTACGCCTGAACATCAAGCTCTCGCATGCTCCCATCCGTGATGGCGCAGCTAAAGGTAAGATCGAGCGCTTCTTTCGTGGCTTTCGCGACCGCTTCTTAACCTTGCATGCTGACTTTGCCTCGCTGGATGAACTTAATGATAAAACCAATGACTGGATTGAGAATCAATACAATACTCAGTACCACACCGGTATTCAGATGATCCCCATCGATCGCTTTAATCTGGATCATAACCGCATCAAGTTTTTAAACGATGATGAATATTCCGAGGAAATCTTCTATGTCGAAGAGGAGCGTAAGGTCACCAAGACCAATACCTTCTCCATCAACTCACAGAAGTTCGAGTGCCCAGTTGATCTGCGCCTAAAGAGGATTCAAGTGCGTTATGACCGCTCCAGAAAGCATCGTTTTATCGTCTATTATGCAAATAAGCGCATGGGGCAAGCCACTCTGGTGAATTTAATCTATAACGCCAAACGGGGAGCGCAGCATGATTAAATCCTCCTTCGGCATTACCAAAGAGCCGTTCAACCGGCTGGAACCAGCTCTGTTACCACAGCAGAAAAAGGCTGCACAAATCATCAAAATCCACTCCCAGCAGGGCGGGTTCTCTGTTATCATCGGCAACCCCGGTGTTGGGAAAACGGTATTACGACAGCATATTGAGGCATTAGGTAGTGAACCGGATGTCACCGTGGTCGCATTCTCACGCACCATGCATACCTATATCAATATTCTCAAACAGATCGCACAGGCGTTTGAGATTGAAGTACAACTGCGGGAATTGGAGAATGCCATCATACAGGCTGCCTTCGAACAGGTAAGAGAGCGTAAAACACTTTATACACTGATTGATGAGGCTCACCTGTTGGATATGCAGGTGCTTAGAAAACTAAGATTGCTGTTTGATCGCTTCCCTAAAAAACACAACCTGGTATTGTTCGGGCAACCGGAGCTGTTGCACTATCTGTCGATTACCGTTAATCGCGATATCAAGAGCAGGATTACCTACTCAGAAAGCCTTTATCCGCTTAACGATGACGATATGCAGCAGTATATCCAAAAGGAACTCGAAGCGGTCAGGCTTGGTATTAATACCTATGACAGCGCGGCTGTCGAGCTCATCATACGCTCGGTACAGGGTAATCTTAGGCTATGTCGTAACCTGTGTTATG
>JAWSVC010000042.1:2004-2203 GCA_033852075.1 Gammaproteobacteria bacterium
CAGCACCGTCATAGCTATGACGTACTCTGGCACAAAAGACGATAACAATTTGGCTGGGAGTTCTAAATGTTATGACTATAATTCGAAAAACCGCCTAAATCATAGCCAAATCGTATGATGAATAATTCGGCAAATTGTATGATGTTAAAGTGTTGCTCTACAAGTAGAATCAAACGCTGTCATATAAAAGATTACGCGC
>JAWSVC010000056.1:0-468 GCA_033852075.1 Gammaproteobacteria bacterium
ATTATTCTACGGCTTCGTTATATTTCAATAGGAAATAATTCAAAATATGGGAACAAAAGTAAAACTTTTAACTTTCAATGGTACAACTGAAGCCCCTAGTGATTGTGAGCAATCCGAAAACTATTGGGCCTTAATTGGTCAAGTTGGTACAGTAATTCAACCTGAAAACCAAAACTCTAGAGTGTTGGTTCAGTTTAATAATCCTATTAGTGATTTTGGGCTGCATTGCCATAACGAAGTGAAAAACACCCTTTTCATCTTATCTTCTGACCTTGGGCAAGTTGAATGAACATTGAAAATATAACATCGCCATCAACCATCGCGCCTTCGGCGCTGGACTCAAACCGCGGGCGGTTTTCGCCGGTTATGGCGGGCGTTGAAGCTGTAGAAAAACCTCAATAACATGTTAGATATATGATAAAATAGCCTCGCTTTTTTATACGGGGTTATTTTCATGCCAAAGTTCAA
>JAWSVC010000043.1:0-21703 GCA_033852075.1 Gammaproteobacteria bacterium
CCGTTCGTACTGAGCGCGCAGCAGTCGAAGTATGAAACGGTATTAATCAAAGGCTTATAGCACCCTTCGACTGCTCGTGCCTCGCGCTCAGGATGAACGGGATTTTGAGTTCCAAATACTTTTCACCCCTTAATAACATTACCCAATAACGCTTTGCAGCAAATAGCAATATTTTCCCCAGATAGCAGTGCGCCTTCGCGGGTATGACGAAAGTTTTATTATAGGTTAAGCAATTTCGCTACAATACCACGATCTTGATTAGCATGTCCCATCATGGCAATGGCTGCCTGCTCGCGAATACGATTTTGAGTCAGATTGGTTATCTCTTTGGCAAGATCTGCATCCTCAATGCGGCTTCTGGCTTCTTCTGCGCTGAGATATGAGCTGCTTAGATTATTAATAGTAGATTCGAATCTATTTTGTACGGCTCCTAATTCAGCTTGTGTGGTTGCGATGCTTTCTAGCGCCTCATCAATTACCCCAATGGCATCATTGGCGCCTTCTGCGCTGGATAGATCGATAGAACCAATTCCAAGGGATTGTAATTGATCTCCCATGTTGCCAATCTTAACCGAAACAGTTTCTCCTGCCTCTGAACCAACTTGAATGTTGAGATCTTCGCTGTTGTTTAATAGTTTTTTTCCGCCAAAGCTAGTTGTATCTACTACTCTATTGATTTCATCTTTAAGAGCGTTAACTTCACTTTGGATATATCCTCGATCGGAATCGCTTAGAGTGCCGTTTGCGGCTTGAATCGAAAGTTCACGGATTCGTTGTAGGTTTTCTGTAATGCCGCTCATGCCGCTTTCAGCTGTTTGTACCATTGATATTGCATCGTTGGTATTACGGGAGGCGGCCAATAGCCCCTCACTCATGGAAGTTAATCGTTGTGCGATAGCTAGCCCAGAAGCATCATCCTTGGCACTGTTGATTCTTTTTCCAGACGCGATGCGCTCCGAGGCTGTATGAATTGTACGATTAATCTTATTCATACTGCGTTGAGCAATTAGCGAGGTTAGATCGGAATAAATGCTATTGACCATGAAAGCTCTCCGTTCCGTAATATATCTTTCAATTATACTATTTAGGAAGATTATTGCTGTGATTGTGGTTACAAATCAGTTTGATTGGTACAAATACACTGATGTAAGGCAAACATTACTGGTAAAATTGCCAGAATTGTTTAAAAATGCTAATAATTTCAATCTATAGTGAAAAAAGTTGAATTAATATGGTATTGTTCAGTCAATATTCATATTCGGTACATCATAATTAGTGCCATACATAATAAATACGGGAAGTAACAATGAGAAAACTATTAAGAGCATCCGCAATCATAATGGTAATATTCAGTATCTCTATAACTGCTAATGCCAGAGAATATAAAAAATTTGAGCCTATTCAGACTCCGCAGCCAACAAACGATCCATCTAAGGTTGAGATATTGAGCATCTTTGCCTATTCATGTGGTCACTGTTATAACTTTCATCACAACCATCTGGATAAATGGGAAAAGCCAGAAGGCGTAGATATGATTGGTGTTCCGGCACTATTTAATCCAGCAAATGAACACTTAGCAAGAGGATATCATGCGGCTGTTGTTCTAGGTATTATTGATAAGTATCACCCTGCGGTATTTACTGCATCAAGAAATAATAGAACGGCGGTTAAGGATAGAGAGGCTCTTGCTAAGTTTGCAACTGCATATGGAGTAACAGAGAAGGAGTTTTTGGATGCCTATGATTCTTTTGCTGTAGAGGTAAAAATGAGTCAAGCTAAGCAGTTGCTTAAGAATTATCGTATTCATGCAGTACCAACAGTTATTGTTAATGGTAAATACAAGGTTAGTGCTTCAATAACTGGTGGTCATGCCAAAGTTTTAGAGTCAATGGATGAGCTAATAACCAAAGAAAAGATTGCCTTAGGTATTGGAAAGAAATCTGATAAAGAAGTGGCAAAACTTGAGGTTAAAGCAACTAAAAAAGGTGAAAAATAGTTTGCTAGTAGCTTTTTTAACTAAGTTATAAAGATTGAACTGTCAATAACAAAAAGAGCTAAAAAATATTGACATTAAATTTGACAGGAAAACCGCTATGAATTTTCTAGCGGTTTTTTCTTGTTTGCATTTTATCTGTGAACAAGGACACAGGCGTGTTTTTAAAAGACAAACTACATCACAAGTTGTACATCTATGAATTCTCATATTAGGTAGATCTGATAAATAGAGCACAAAAATCATATTAGGGCATTCTAATATGCGGAGTTGTGACGCTTTAACTAAACTCGCTGTGATGATGTGTAAAAAACCAAAGTGAAAGGAGTCTAGAAAACGCTAATATACTTAAAAACCAGTAAAAACTGAGACTTATGTCAAAAATAATTGAGTAAAAACCAATAACCTTAAAGTTACAAAGGATGTTTTTTTAAGGATTGTTGCTATGTATAAGTTAAGATTTTTTCAAGGAATGGTTTTAGCAGTATCATGTTTTTCTGCTTCTGTATTCGCTGCTCAAAGCACTAAATCAGCATATGATAACCCAATAGTTCAGGAAAGGGTTTCTCTTGTAGATACGGTTTCTATTTCAACTCCTCGTTCAGAATTCTCAGCCATGCAAAGATCAGCTTCAGGTGCTCCGGTAGAGTATATGACAGTAAATGCGATGGGTAGAGAATTTGAATTGGAACTTGAGGTGAATGATCAATTTAATCAGAATCTGGAGATTGTATGGAAGGGGCAGCGTCCGCAGACACAGAGCAACTATGTTTTTTATAAGGGTACTGTTAAGGGTATTGAAAATTCTTGGGTGCGTCTTAGTGTTAATGACGGCGAGATAACCGGAACAATCCGTACTCCTGAAGAAATTTATACAATAGAGCCTAAAAGCAATCTAATTAAGCAAGAATCAACTTCATCCAAAAAAGAGATGGTTATGTACCGCATGTCTGAGATTGGAACAGGCCTTCCTGCAGATTACTGTGGTGTTGAGAATGACCAGAAAGATCTTCATCTGGGAACTCCTTTTAGTGCTCAGGAGCCTGAAGAAGAGAAGGTTCATGCATACACCTCGGAAGACAGTGTAAAAGGGTTCAATAAGATGGTTGCAGAAATGCGCGCTATGGAACAAGTAACAGTTATGGAAAGCAACGGCATCAAAGAGTTAAAAATTGGTGTAACTGCTGACTATGAGTATTATCAGATTCATGGATCAAGTGCCGCAACAAAAATTCAAGCACTATACAATCAAGTTGACGGTATCTTTAGAGAAGAGTTGGGTATAGCGCTTAGCCTTACTAAAATAACAGTATTTAACGATATCGCTGACCCATACAGTGATTCAACCAATGCATATGACATTTTACAAGAAGCTGGAAACTACTTTGCGGCTAGTAGTGATTTTAACGACAATGGCATAAACCAAATGATAAGCGGTAAAAACTTTGATGGTAGCACCATTGGTTTGGCTTATGTAAACACAGTTTGCTACAGCAACAAAAAATATCGTGTATCACTGATCCAGAACTATGAATCATTTTCTTCCGCTCAGTTGATAGTATCAGCTCATGAAATGGGCCATAACCTTGGTGCAACACATGATAGTGCAGAAGATGGAATGCACATTATGTGGCCATCAGCATCTTCATCAATAGAACTAACATTTAGTGAACGCTCTAAAGGAGAGATTACACCAAATCTTACTAAGAGTTGTTTTTTGGCAACTGCAGATATCAAGGTTGATCTAGCGGTAGAGTCAGAGGGAGCAGCAGAGTTCACAGCAACGGTAACTAATAAAACTACAGATGATGCAACTAATGTAACCCTAACAGTTGATATGCCAAGCGATCTTAGTTTTGTGAATGGTAGCGTTAATGGTTATAGCTGCACAGAAACTTTGGGGCAACTAAGTTGTGAATTAGGAAATATGCAGGGTGGAGCGGTTGAAGAAATAACATTTATAGCTACATATTCAACAGAAGAAGAGATTAGAGTTGATGCAACAGTTGCATCGGATATGGCGGATTATTATGATGAAGATAATGCGGACTATGTGGTAATTAATGAGAGCTTGCTTGAGCCAGCAGCTCCTGCAGAAACAGGTGAATCAAGCGGGGGTACAGGTGATTCTGGTGGTGGCGGTGGTGGTTCCACTGGATTAATCCTGCTTGCACTACTGGGTATTGTGGTTGCATATAGATACTCGGTACAACTTGATGGACGAAGAGTAAAGATAGAAAATAAAAAAACCAAAAAATAGTCTATAGGACGAGAAAGATAAACGGCCCACATTGCGGGCCGTTTTTTTATGGAAAGGTTGAATGTTGTGTTAGTAAAACTTAGATCACGTTATTAATAAAATCACCATAAACAGATATTTATTGAACTATAATTAAATATGCAAGCATGGATGAGATATTGTATAAATCAGTTTTTTATGGGTAAGGATTAACGATTAATAAGATATGGACTTATAGTTATGGCTAATAGAAAGACCTATGTAGAAATTCTGAAAGATGAAGAATTATTTTTAGATGAAGATCTCGATAAATTAAAACAGGAATGTGATGAGAAAGATGTATCACTTTCCCATCTGCTGATAGAGAAAAAGCTAATTGAAAAAACAACTATCCAAAGTCTACTACAGCGAAAGAAGTTCGATATCCTAATTGGTGATTTATTAATTGAGACGGGGGTTGTAAGCAAACCATCAGTAGTACATGCGGCACTAAAAGCACAAACCGAAGGATCAAAGAAAAGCGTAGGGCAGATATTAGAAGATGTAGAGGTGATTACGCATGATGAGCTGATGGAGGCCTTATGCTATCAGCTGGATATAATCAAAATTCAGCCAGAAATCGAGTTGGCACATAAAATTGATCCATTGCCAGCAAAAAAATTCTTGATAAAAAATCTGGTTTTTCCGTATTTCCTTACCGATGGAATGGTAACGCTATTAATGTCAGACCCATTTAATACAGATTTGGTAGAGCAGATGGAGAATTTTTACAAAGATTATTCTCTTAGAATAGCATATACACCCATGCCGGATATGGTGGTGTTTTTAGATTTCTTTGACGCAGATGGCAGGCTTGAATCGCATCATTTTGAAGGCAATAAAAACAATGACATTGATATCATTGGTCATAGTAATCTTGATGATAAACGCAGTGCTGCTTTTGATAATGCTGACAGTATTCAGATTTTACGTCTGTATCTGAAAAAAGCGGTAGACATGAAGGCATCTGATATTCACTTTGAGCCTTTAGAATATTCGCTACGGATTCGCTTTGCTGTAGATGGGATTTTGCATGTTATTACCCACTTTCCGAAGAGTATAACCAGCAAAGTAATTAGTGCGATAAAAGCAGCGGCCGGAATGGACATCGCATCGCATAGATTGCCTCAGGATGGTGGATTTGCGGTTAAATATAAAGGAAAAGAGTTTGGTTTAAGGGTATCAACTTATCCATGTATATATGGTGAAAATTGTGTGATAAGAGTGCTAAGCCATGATGAATCGCTCGATTCGCTGGACTATCTGTGTATGTCACCACTGAATTTACATAAATTTAAAAGATGTTTGCAAACCCCATCTGGAATTATTTTGGCATGTGGGCCAACAGGGTCTGGAAAATCGACAACACTTTATACTGCGTTGGTACAACTAATTCAGGCAGAAGAAAAACACATTATCACTATAGAAGACCCAATCGAATATACCCTAAAGGGTGCGACACAAGGTTCGGTGAATGAAAAAACGGGTTTTCAATATGATAGTGCGATGGTATCAATTATGCGCCAGAATCCGGATGTGATAATGGTTGGGGAGGTGCGTGACAAGAAAACCGCAGATGCGATTATGAAGGCATCTCTTACCGGCCATAAGGTTTTTTCAACCATACATACCGAAACTTCAACCGGAACAATCGATCGTTTACTTGAGATGGGGATAGATAACTATCTTATGAGCGGAACAATGGAGCTTATTGTTGCTCAGCGTTTAGTAAGGCGGATATGTCCTGCATGCGCAGAGGAATATAAGCCAACGGATGCGCAATTGGTTTCAATTGGAATGACTCCATCCGAGGGAGATCAATATACTTTTACTCATGGTACTGGTTTAGTTGATGGTGGCCGTTGTGAAAAATGTAATGGTACCGGTTATTTTGGCAGGGTAGCAATTCATGAGCTTCTTTCGGTAACATCGGATGTTTCCAGAGCGATAGGCGAAACCCAAAAGCTTAATGACCTTAGGGATATAGCAAAACAACGAGCTAATCTGGTTACAATGAAGGAAGATTGTGTCTATAAGATCCTAAAAGGCATTACTACTATAGACGAATGTAATCGTGTAATACCGGGGGTGTCTGAGCCTGTAAGACCTGCAGCAAGGGTGATAGAACTTTGTGAAAGTTCTTTTGAACCAACTCCATGTCAATTTAGTATTAACTCTTGGGGTAAGGATGAACTGCTAGAATCAATTAATTTAAGTAGATCTAGCAACAGTCCTGAAGAAGAAGAGCTTATTGCCGAACTAACGCAGATGGGGGTGGAGGTTAAGGATCTTTCATTATTTAACTTCCGTGATGTTAGTTCTGTGGCGTTAAGGCGTAAGGATAAATGTCTGCTTAGGGCTTATCTGGATACAGCGTTGCATTGTACAGGCAAGGCTAAAGGTAATCCCCGTTGTGAGCGTTGTAAGGATAAGGAAGCCAAAATCAGACCATTTATTGATCGCTTTGATAAGGATGTAGCTGATGTTCTTATTGTTAATGATGGTGAGACATCATATTTTATGGTGCGTAAGATCATTGGAGATGCTTTGGAATGGAGTACGATTGCTGCTTTAGCTAATAAGGATGAAGAGAATATTGTTCATGTTACAGAATAAGCCGCGCAAAATAATATTGTTAAATTTCGACCTCTATTTATGAAAAAATTTTCATATAAGTTATGCTTGAATATTATAAGCATAGGAGATTAAAGGCGTGGATTTGCCAGTAGGCTACAACTTGGTTGCAATTGCCAGGATTTTTATTGGACTGGTGTTGTTTGCTTTTTCTTGCAGCAATGCTTTTGCATATACATGTGAGGGACCATGCTCTAATTCATATTGGAGCGTTGCTGCAACTAGTCCGGCTACTGGTAGTACATATACTCAAGGGGATCAAGTTGTATTTACAACTGAGTTTACCAAGAAACTTACAGGGAATGTTTGCACTATAGTTCCTAGTATAGATCCTTCTAGTGGATGGGGGATAAGCTTAACTTCTCCATCCTCTCCGTATTCTTTTAGTTCGGCATCAAGTACTGATGTTGTCGTTACAGTTGATATTGGTGTCGGTAATGTGACTGTTACAATCGCTTTAGATTGTGATTTCGCTTATGACGATATAAGTGTTACTTTTACAATTACTGGAGAAGCTTCCGGAGGTGTTCGTATTACAGGTTTGGCGGATATGTCTGGTACGTGGAGTGGAACAGGTGATGCAGTTAATAACGATGATGTTTGCATCTATAGCTCAGCGGGTACTTACGATATTTTAGTGGAAGGTCCGACAGATTCCGGTGATTATGTGTTGGAAAACGGACTTAACAAGCTACCAATCACTGTATATTGGAATAACACTACAGGTACAACCGGGCGTACGGCCTTGAATTCCGCAAGTAACCCATCTCTCTCTGGCGTTACAGGTGCTGATACCAGCAGCGAGACCTGTAGCGGGAGCAGCACTGCCAATATCTCATGGAAGGCACTGGAAGCTGATCTATTGGCAGTGCCGGCAGGTACCTATACGGCAACCATCTCGACGACAGCTAGTGTGCCTTAAACAAATGTTAGTGAAGAATTTTTTATGCAGTTAATTTTGAATAAAAATATAAAAAAAACTGCCCAGTGCATAGGTCTGGTTGTTATGCTCTTTTGTGTATTTAATAGCGGAGCAATGGCGGCAAAAGATGGCTTTTTAGAGGAAAAATCAACGGGCGAGATCTTTATCAGCCTTACTATTCCTGATGCTTTGCGTTTTTCTATTGAAGTAGATTTTGATAAAGAGTACACGTCTCCCAGTGGGGATGTTGTTCGAGAAGCTGATGCCTGTATTAATTTTTCCGGAGGCAGTAGTTACAGTATAATGGTAACAACGGATAACGATGGATTTAAGCTGAATCGTGCTACAGATGGAGATGAAGTGGGGTTTCAGGCCTATTGGAGTGCGTCATCCGGTAGAGAAAACGGAATGCCATTAAGCTATGGTAAGTCATTGAGCGGATTGGTGATAGATGAGAAGCAGACCGCTGACTGCATAAACGGAAAGAGAAAAGGGAATAGTAATTTTTCTATTGTGATCCCAAAAAATGGCGCTATAAAGACCAAATCAGGTAGTTACAGTGCCACTATCTCAGTGGTGATTACACCGGAGTGATTTTTAATCATAAATCCGGGTCTCTTCATGAATTGAGCGCGCCAGCTTAATCTCCTGCTCACTGGCAAGTTTGCATGTAATATTTCCCACCTCAACCAGAGTATCTTTCGGTATCTCTGTTAGCTCAAACGAGCACAGCTGATTGTTGGCAATAAAATCAATTTGTTTTTCACTGCTGCGTATCGGCATCTCCACAATAAATCCTCCTTCACTATCGGTATACGCCGGTTCATATCCGGTTTCAAAGAATTTACTGTCTACAGGTGTGCCGTCATGTTGTAACAGGTTGCCGGAAATAATTGCAACACTGGCGATCTCAAAGCTACGGCTTATGATATTGCCTGGATATGGAGTTACTCTTGTTATTGGATTAATTATCTTAATAAAGCGGCCATTTTGCGGGTTGGCATCACGCAGTTCCACTTCTGATTCTTTATACACCGGAGCATCAATAAGTACGGTCTCACCTATCTTCATATAGGCCTTATGCCCTCCATTGATCAGAATGCTGATCAGTTTTTCCTTGTCGCTAATTCCGGTAAGACTAATGGCAATAATCGAACTTCCCATTGGTACCGAGCCAGCCCATGAGGAGCCGCTGTCCTGTCCAGCGACAAATGTGGTTATTGCCTCACCACCGAAGTTATTACTTTGTTGGGGAGATGAATGGTTAGCGTAGGTTTTGATATCAAACGTATTGCCTCTGTAATTCACGGCCAGGCTGCTTACTTTATTTGTCTCATTGTCAACCATAGGATCTGTATACTCGGTTTTTGATGTGCTGTACACAGCCTTAGCGCTAATGTTTTTTAGTACTCCCGGACTTTCTTTATTACCGTTATACTGGATCGAATTCTGGAAGTTATTGCTGGACTGACTCTCGCGCTCAATTTCATTATATTGGCTAGATGCAATAAAGGAATCAAAACGGTAAATCAGGTTGATTCGCATTAAGGTCTCATCTTCTCCGCTGGTCCAGTTGTGCTGGGCAAAAAGTGAAACGGTCAGATTTTTATCTCTATAAGGGGTATACCTGATTATTGGGCCGTAACGATAGAAAGGATCTCCTTGGTTACCACTTAGATAACGCCCTTTAAATGATAGACCAAGTGAGCGATTAAAAAGCTTTAAGTTGCGCGTTAGGGAGATGTTAAAGGTCTTCCTTTCATCGAATTTAAGAATGGTTAAATCTTTATGAAGGATAGGTGGGTCTGCAAATGCTTTGGTAAATGACAGGTATCCTGAAATCTTATCCAGTTTCCAGTTAAGGTTGCTGGAATAGCCCAGAATATTTCTGCGATTACTCTCTGAAAGTGTAAAGTCTAGAGTGAATTGCCCTAGTTTTTCATGCTCAAATACCGTTTTCACTCCCTGGCTCAATATTAATCGGTCACCAATTGAGTAATATGATCCGTAGCCTTCAAGGTAGTCGTTTATACGGCTGCGGATGGAACCGTAGCGCACCGATAGGTCGTATTCCTCAAAGTTCTTACAGAACCTTCCGAAGGTGAGGTTTATCTCCAGCCTTTCGCGAGGCATGATCTCAGTATACTTGTAGAACTGCTCGATGTAGCGGGATCGCTCTACACCATCCACTGAGATCACAATTTCAACCGGATAAGAACCGCGAGGGAAGCGACTGGTGTCGATCTGGTTGTGACCAAATTCCAACATGCGGGAAAATAGAACCTGCCCAGTTTGTGCATCATTTTTAAAAACCTCGACCAAAGACCTGGTTGGCACAAAAACCTCAAGCAGATTAGATTGTAATAAAGGGTCATCCGAGTAGAGTTTTCGGTTACTGAATATTGAGGTGCCAATAACGCTGATACTGGATGCAAACATCTGCCCAGGTACATCCAGTACTCCACCCGCAAAGGTAAAAGGCGCATCAAACATCTGGATATCAGTTTCAGCCTGTAGGGTTTGCAGCTCGTATTCAGAGTTCGTACTGTTATAGCTACCGGATGTAAATAAACGGTGTTGATTCAGGGCAAGCCTGGAGCTATTGGAAATTGAAAACCTTTTGTTGCTTTCCTCTGGAGATCGGTCAATATTACCGTTGGCTGCAAACCTTGCCAGCATTGTGGGGGAGCCTTCAAATTTAGCAATTTTATCCATATCGATACGGGTTTTAATTGCCTGTTCCGGTGCAATGACAACTTGCAGGGCAAAATTGTTATAATCGACAGTAACAGAACCAAGTTCAGCAATCTCTTTTTTGGTGGATATTCGTCCACTAAATAGCGGCAACATCTCCTGGCGGCTGCGAACCGCTGGTAGCAGTGCTATAGCCTCCTGCGGGTTGAAAAGCTCTACCCAGTCATCGTTGTACTTCAGCATAACAAAACCGAAGTAATTGCCACCAACAAACAGATCAAATGCGGTTTCTACATATTCATCAGAAAAGGTTTTTGGCTCAGGATTTTTTGTTAGTGTTGAGAAGGTATCGTCATTTGCACTGTCTGAGGTAATTGCCTCGCTGTTGTTTAGTGAACTAACACGTACCTGTGGCTTCGTGTCTTTTTCTGTTTTTGCAGTAATGGCTTTAGGTGTCGCTGCATTAGTAGGCTTTGTTGCCGAGATTTTAGATTTATCTGGCTGCGCCTTTTGCGTGGCTATCTTGTCTTTTGCGCTATCTTTGTTTATTTTTCTTTTGGTCTTGTAGTGGTCGGCAGTTAAGGTCTTGGGAGACTCTTCCTTTTGCTGCGATAGGCTATTCTTTTTGGTTGTTGTTGCAGATTTAATCGATCTCGCAGGCTTGGTTTTTACTGCAGACTTTTGTTCTGATGTTGCATCTGAAATAGCTGTTTTTTTGTGTGAAGATCCAGATTTTGTTTGTACGTTTGAAGCTAATGACTGCTGCAATGAAGCGCTTGCAATGACAGCAATCTTCTCGGTATTGTCAGCAGTTTTAGTTTTGGCATCATCAATGGGTTTATCTGGTTGTTTGTGCTTGGGTTTGCTGCCATAAATGGAAGTGGGCGCGGCAGTTGTTATGGTTGTAGTTGTTGTAGTTGTTTTTAGTGTTTTATCGGCAGAGGGGGTGAATATAACAACTTTAAGAACGGCTGCCATCAGAATTAGCGATATCAGAACTAGCAACATTAGGAAGAGACTCTTTGATCGACTCTCTTCCCAACTTTTCTTTGGCCAGCTCATTAATCGATAGGGGAAAATTCAACAGCCGAATATTTGCCGGCAGCACGTACCGATAAGGTTAGTCCAATTTTTTCATATTCTGGTGGCAACTCGTATTCCCAACTTACATTGGGGTAGAGGCGTTTGCCATTGAAGCGAAAGCATTTATCTTCGGTTATGCAAATGTTTCTGGGCTGAAGCTCAATAGAAATATTGCTGTTGTTGTTGAATAACAGCTTTTTACCTTCGCGAGCTGCCTCTAGCTTGTATTTTATCTCTTTTGGAGGAACCAATATCAGGGCTCCCATGCCCACAATAATATCAACCTTAGCCTCAACCTTGTCGTTTTTTTTCTGGACAATAGCACGGCTTGGTGACTCAGGTGTAAAGGTAATCATATATACCTTTTCTATATCGCTGTTATTGCGTTCGCGCAGCAGCAGGCGCACGTTTCTCTTTTTTTGTGCCGCTATCTCGAAGGCATTTGGTGCTACAACCAACGATTTGGAATTTATAACGCTGCGTTGTTCGGTTCCTGGGTTTAAAACCTCTGTTACATCGGTCTTGACTGCAAAGGTGCGCTCATCGTCAAAGTTTATAACTTCAATGGTCTGAATCGGGCGTTTATCGGCAGGGAATAGAATAATCGTTTGGCTTAGAGTGATATTTGCGCAGACTATCTGTGGATTTAATAGCCCAATCATTACTGAAGAGATTAATAGCAAGACCTTACGCATCAAACATATCCTTATTTTTGCAGATCAATTATATAGATACACTAATAATAGCCAATCTGTTGCTGAGAATCTATGCAGAAATGGTTCTGGAGGAAAAAAGCCCTGCATGCAGGCAGGGCGATGGCATAAATTTGCCTTATCCATCGGAATATTCAGGATCAGGATGGTGGGGCAACAATAATGGTTAGTGTGTCAGTATAGGTGCCAGATGGTACCAGAAGTATATTGGCACCAGTTACATCAACGGTAATTGAGGCATTACTACCATCACCGCTACTACAGTCAGTAGTTGTCGAGTTTGCATTTGTCTGTGCTTCAGATTGAACCCCTTCATCAAGTGCCAGGTCATCATTATCATCGTTCCAGGTAACAGTGTAGGGGATGTAATTGGTTCCGCCGTCTTTCAACCGGAAAGTGGTGCCTGTTTCATTGGCTGAAGAAGCTGTAACCAAATAGCCGCTGCTTGTATTACTATAGACGCAAACGGTATTTACAACCCCTTGTAGGTCATCGTCGTTAACCGTTTGCAGGGTTATGTCACTAAGGCCGCTAACCATCACCAGTGGATCAACTGTCAGTGTAATATCCAAGGTTCCGGTTGAACCTGTTTCGTCAACGGAGCCCTGGGTTGCGGCAAAAATACCAGCGGAGAATGTGCCCAATGCAGCTATAACTGCTATTAATATTCTATTTTTCATATTCTTGCCCTCTCTTCTGTTGTCGTGAGAAGTTTTATAAACTAGATAAGCAAACAAATTGGCGGCATATGAATTCACAAAATACAGCAAAACCAACATGCCCTTTTGTTGCTTCCGGCTCGTTATCTCATGACGCGATCGGAGCGTTATTAATTTCCTTGTTTACCATTCAGTACCAAGATAACAAAATTAATTAGTACTTATAATGACTTATATCTCATAGTTAATAGGTTTTCCATGTTGTAATGTCAATTAGTCCACAAAAATGAGAAATAAATCAATGTTTTTGAATAAAAAAGTGATTTGTTTGTGTATTTGGTAATTGGTTTTGTAGTTTATCTGCGTGCTGTTGTATGAAATTCAAAGTTGATTTATATAACAATGGGATATAGTCTGGTTATCAATATTGATTTCTGGATTTATTGGATTTGAAAAATTAAATCCTGAATTAAGTTGCTGTAGTTACTGAAGAATATTTTAAGGATGAAAAATTGTGAAGAAGATTTTTTTGAAATGTGTATTGATGATATTTATTTCAGTTGTTTTCTGGGGCTGTGGTTCAGCTCCAGTTTCAAAATCGAGTAACGGTTTGTTTGATGATATTTATACTCGTGCCAAAATCGGAAATTACCAAGATGCGACAGCAGCTTTGATTATGCTCTCAAATATGGATCTTTCGATAGAAGAAATTTCCAAAATTGAAAGCGAATATCTAAATGAAAAAGATGAAGAAAAAAGGCTATATTACGCATATATCTTAGCCAAGCGCGCTCAGGGGCAGGAATATTATGATTGGTTTATTAATAGCGCCGCTAAGAATAAAGAACTAATTATAAAAAATGATAGTCGCTGGGTCTCTATTGTAAATCCTCTGTATGAGTTTCTTGATTACTGTACTAGTGATAGTGATAAGGCTTTGGCAGTGGTTTTGAGATTGGTTGAGGATGCTGATGGTGTTGTGTTGTTAACAATTTCAGAAGATTTACATGATATGTATAACTCTGATCCAGAAAGGTTGATTCGTGTGGCAAACGAAGAAAATTTTGATATTAATAAAATTAAATTATTATTTGAAGGAGAGTAAAAGATGTCGGGGAACTTGATTTTTAATAAGATCGCTAAAGGAACAGGCACTATAGTGTATGGGGAACTGATATGGGGGGCTGAAAAATATAATGTGGTGTCTGGTGGGCATGGTAATGGAGCATTACCTGATGGCTTATATACTATTAAAATTAGGCATGCAGTTGTAGGTACTAAGGGGAAAATGAAGCCAGGCCTTATTGATCCGAAGAGCAAGAAGGGGAAGGGGTGGTTTCTTCCAATAGAACCTAAATTTAAAACAAAACGAAATGAATTGGGAATTCATCCTGATGGTAATTTGCCTGGTACTGAGGGTTGTGTAGGTCTTCAGGGGGATGATAGCCAAAAATTTTGGCATAGATGGGATAAAAGAACATCTATGAGCAAACGTCCAACTTCTTTAATTGTTCAAACTGTGGTGATACGGCATTCTTCAGATTCAGGGACATAATAGCCGACCAAAGGAATGAAGAGCGCTTAAGTTATTCCCTTGGTGAAAACCAGATAATAGCCAATCCTGCTCCACCTAATAACCAACTGAAAGTGGGGATATCTTTGAGTACGGATGATGAAAACATGCTGGCGTTGGCAACGATAGCACCAGTGATGATAAGTGTTGCTCCGTAGATTAGAGTTGCGGTACGGCTGCGGTTGGACTTGATCTCTTTTTGCAGGCGTTGCAGTTCCAGATTTTGTTGTTGGATTAGCTGGTTTTGTTCTTTGTTGTGATGAATATGATCCAGGATCATTTGCGGTATTTCAGGAATTATCTCCAGCATCTGTGGCATTTTATCTTTTAGTGATTCAGTAAAATTTTCCATGCTGTGTTGTTGGGTAATCCAGTCTTCCATAAATGGCTTTGCTGTTTGCCATAGGTCTAGATCAGGATAAAGACTACGTCCTAGCCCTTCGATATTAAGTAGGGTCTTTTGCAGTAAAACCAGCTGTGGTTGCACTTCCATGTTAAAACGCTGTGCTGCGTGGAAAAGATTAAGTAGCAGGGCACCGAAAGAGATCTCTTTTAGTGGCTTTTCGAAGATTGGTTCACAGGTAGAGCGGATTGCGGATTCGAATTCGTCAACTCGAGTATCTGCCGGAACCCATCCGGAGCGCACGTGTAGTTCGGCAACTTTTTGGTAGTCTCGGTTAAAAAAGGCGTGGAAGTTTTCGGCTAAATACTTTTTATCCTCTGGCGACAAGCTGCCGGTAATGCCCATGTCGACGCCGATATATTTCGGATCTTCAGGATTTTCGGCATCAATAAAAATATTGCCAGGGTGCATGTCGGCATGGAAGAAATTGTGTTGGAACACCTGAGTGAAAAAGATCTCTACCCCCTTTTCTGCCAGACGTTTCATATTGACGTTATTGGCATTTAGCGTGTCGATATCTTTTATCGGGATGCCGTGGATGCGTTCCATTGTCATTATATTACGGCGGGTGTTTTCCCAATCAACCTCGGGAATATACAAATCTTCTGACTCAGAAAAATTACGGCGCAGATGCGATGCATTTGCTGCTTCTTTTAAAAGATCGAGCTCGTCCCATATGTATTTTTCGAATTCGGCAACCACTTCAACCGGGCGTAGTCTTTTGCCGTGACGCCAGTAATTGGTAGCCATTTCGGCGATGGAATATAGGATGCTGATATCTTTGCGGATCGCCTTTTCAATATTAGGGCGGATGATCTTTACTATTACCTTTGAACCATCGTGTTTGGTGGCTGTGTGAACCTGTGCTACAGAGGCAGATGCCAAAGGATTTTTATTAAATTCTTGGTATGCATCCTCGATATTTTTTCCTAGGGCTCGTTCAACTATGGTTGCAGCTTCGCTACCTGGGAATGGTGGTACCTGATCTTGAAGTTTGCTGAGTTCCTTTGCTATATCTGCAGGGATTAGGTCGGGGCGGGTGGATAGTGATTGGCCAAATTTGACGAAGATTGGCCCAAGGTCTTCCAGCGCCTTGCGGATGCGTTCACCTTTGCTGAGATTACGGTTCTGGCGTGACCAATACCATGGTGATAGATAGATAATAAAGCGTAGTGGTTTAAGGATATGGGTCTGCAGGATGATCTCATCGAGACCGTATTGCAGGGCGATAATAATGATCTCGAAATAGCGCAAAATCCGTTGCAATTTTTTTGTAAGTCTCAAAATTTATATCCCTTGTGTATCGCTACAATGCCTGAACTGAGATTATGATAATCACAGCGTTCGAATCCGGCATTTTGCATCATCTGCTTAAGCTTTTCCTGATCCGGGTGCATTCTGATTGATTCAGCCAGATATTGATAGCTGTCTTCATCGTCGGTTACCATCTTACCTAGTTTGGGTAAAATTCGGAACGAATAACTATCGTATATGGTTTGTAAAACTTCACTGGTGACGTGGGAGAATTCCAGGATAATGGCTCGTCCACCTGGTTTTATGCAGCGATGGAATGAACGTAGCGCAGCATTTTTATCGGTGACATTTCTAAGTCCAAACCCAATGGTAATGCAGTCGAAATAATTATCGGGAAATGGCAGTTTTTCGGCATCCAGCTGGCAAAGATGAATATTTTCGAAATGACCGCTATCAATAACCTTATTGCGCCCCTCTTTGAGCATCGACGAGTTGATGTCGGATAGAATTACCTGTCCTTTGTCCCCCACCTTTTCGGCAAACTTTATTGCCAGGTCGCCAGTGCCACCGGCTACATCTAAGACCTTATTTCCAGGATGTAATTGGCAAAGATCAACTGTGGATCTCTTCCATAGGCGGTGCAGGCCAAATGACATCAGATCGTTCATGATGTCGTATTTATTGGCAACGGAATGGAAGACATCGGCAACACGTCCGGCTTTTTCTTTTGTTTCTACTTGTTGATATCCAAAATGGGTTTTTGTCATGTTTGTTATTTTGCTACTCGAGTGTTTTTAGTTTATCCGTTCGCCCTGAGCTTGTCGAAGGGTGATAAAATAAAACCGCTCATACTTCGACAGGCTCAGCACGAACGGTTTTTCAAGATCAGTATTAGCGGATTAAAGAATATACCTACTCAAATCCTCATCCTGCGATAGCTCTGCCAGTTGCTCCTCAACATAGGCCGCATTAATAGTTACTTCCGCCATTTGTTCACTACCTGCATCGAACGAAACGTCCTCAAGCAGTTTTTCCATTACTGTGTGCAGTCTTCGTGCACCGATGTTTTCGGTTCTTTCATTAACTTGCCAGGCGAATTCTGCGATTTTGGCAACGCCGCAATCACTGAAGTTGATCCTGCACTCATCGGTTTCCATGAGCGCAATGTACTGCTCTGTTAGGGATGCATTTGGTTCTGTCAGGATTCGTACAAAGTCATCTGCAGTCAGCGCATCCAGTTCCACACGAATTGGTAGGCGGCCTTGAAGTTCTGGAATTAAATCAGAAGGTTTGGCTAGATGAAATGCTCCGGAGGCGATAAATAGGATGTGATCGGTCTTAACCATGCCATATTTTGTGGAAATCGTAGAGCCTTCAACCAATGGTAGTAGATCACGTTGCACGCCTTCGCGAGATACATCAGGACCGCTATCCGAGCGCTTGGCGACCTTGTCGATTTCGTCCAGGAATACGATGCCGTTTTGCTCCAGATTCTGGATGGCTCGTGCCTTCATATCCTCTTCGTTAATAAGCTTGGCTGCTTCCTCTTCCTGCAGTACCTTCTTTGCGTCCTTGATCTTTAGCTTGCGGGTGCGTTTGCGATTACCGGATACACTTTGAAACATGCTTTGTAGCTGGTTGGTCATGTCTTCCATGCCTGGAGGGGCCATGATCTCAACGCCGATAGGCGCGGCATTTACTTCTACTTCAATTTCTTTGTCGTCCAGATCACCTTCGCGTAATTTTTTGCGGAATTTCTGGCGGGTTTCAGATTCTTTTTCTTCTTGCTCCCAGTCAGTAGTAGTTGCTTTTGGTAGCAGAATGTCCAAAATACGATCTTCGGCCTGATCTTCAGCGCGGTGACCAACTTTAGCCATTTCTTGTTCGCGCATCATTTTTACGGAGATATCAGCGAGATCGCGGATAATCGATTCAACATCGCGACCAACATAGCCAACTTCGGTAAACTTTGTGGCCTCAATCTTGATAAATGGGGCGTTAGCTAATTTTGCCAGTCGGCGCGCAATTTCGGTTTTACCAACGCCGGTTGGCCCAATCATCAGGATGTTTTTAGGAGTGATTTCGTTTCTCAATCCCTCTTCAAGCTGCATTCTTCTCCAGCGGTTACGCAGGGCAATCGCCACTGATCTTTTAGCCGAATCTTGGCCAATAATATGTTTGTCTAGTTCCTGGACAATCTCTCTAGGAGTCATTTCGGACATGATAATTCTCTTCTGTTCTAAAACGTTTCTAATTAATGCTATCTAGTTCTTCTATGGTCAGATTTTGATTTGTGTAGATGCATATGTCTGCTGCAATGTGTAGAGCTTTTTCGACTATGTCTCTTGCTTCAAGTTCACTATTTTCCAGCATGGCAATGGCTGCAGCCTGAGCGAATGATCCGCCTGAGCCTATAGCCATGATGTTTTTTTCTGGCTCAATTACGTCGCCATTACCAGTTATAATCAGGGAGCTTTCTTTGTCTGCTACACATAATAAAGCCTCAAGTTTACGTAGTGCACGGTCGGTACGCCAGTCTTTGGCCATTTCAACTGCGGCTCTGGTAAGGTTGCCGCTGTATTTTTCCAGTTTGGCTTCGAATCTTTCAAAAAGCGTAAATGCGTCTGCAGTACCACCGGCAAAACCAGCTATTACCTTGTCGTTATAAATTCTTCTAACCTTGCGGGCGTTGCCCTTCATAACTGTGTTGCCAAGGGAAACTTGGCCGTCCCCACCAATTACTACTTTACCGTTTCTGCGGACAGATAGAATGGTTGTTCCGCGATATTGTTCCACTTTGTTCTCCAACATGTTTTATTTTCAGCTGTTTTTTAAGGATGGGGGCAAGGTGTTGGTTTTTCAAGGGCAGTCCAAATTTTATTTTAAGCTACTGCGCTTGCTTATCCTGCGTTAAATTTTAATGAAAAATACTCATGTACTACGTGTACACTCCGTTTTTTAATCAAAATTTGCCTTGCCAAAGCCAAGCTCATAACGCTTAAAACACAAAATTAGTCGATAAAGAAAACTTCATTCTAGCTAATGTGGAAATCTAGAATAAATAGTGTTTGTGGATAAAAAAAAGGGCGCTGAAAAGCGCCCTTCATGGATATAGATGTAATATCTATTATTTTTTACTGCGCTTGCGTGATACCAACGCCAATCCACCAAGAAGTAGAAGAGGTAGTACTGCAGGAGTAGGAACCTCGATGCGGTCAACACTTAGCTCTACGTAGTCAAATGCGGTATAAGGCTCATTTGGCGCATCAAAATCAACACCTACATAACCAGACCAGACATTCAGCTCCGTATTCCAAGTAAACACGTCGTAAAAATCAAGCTCAGCATAAGCAGCTTGGATTAAACCATCATCTGGACCATTATTTTGTGCAGTTAGAGAAAGTGTTTGAGTGCCACCAGCGAAAGTGAAGTCAAGAGCTGCTGGAGTCACATCGTAGTCAGCGAAGATTAAGTTAAAGAATATGTCTGTTCCTTCAACTATATCTGACTCGCTTACAATGAAATCAAAAATAAAACCAGGTTGATTTGGCAATTGGCCTGAAGCCCCAGCAGGGAACGCGCCACCAGTTCCATATGAGCTAGTATTGGCGTTGTACACATTGCCAGCTGCGCTTGAATTATCGTAGCTAGTTGAAAGTGCAATATCAGTAAATTGAACCCCAGATGTACCGTTGTCCATAAAGCCAGAGCCGCTATAACCTTCGTTTAGGCGGTTATCGAAGTCGTCACCATTATTTGTAGCTACAACTTGGCCGCCGTTCAGGCTAGGTAGTACATCGCCAGCGCCTAGGTGCCCATCGTTGTTGCGGTCAACATTGCCACCATCACCAACTAGTGATGCGAAGTTGGCATCGGCATCAAAGCCAAAGCCATCATTGTCACCAATACGGATATTGGTGAAAGGTGCTGCTTGCGCTATCGAAGCAGACAGCAGTAAAGATGATACGAGTAAAATTTTCTTCATGTCCATTCCTAAAAACTAAAGTGTGTACGAATATTATAATTAACAGCAAAAAGTATGCCGCATATGTATTGTGTTGTTTTTAAAGGGGTTGTTGTTGAGTTAGGAGCGGGAACCGTAAAAAAAATCGACATTAAGTGGAGTGATATTTGTGGGTAAATCACAAAATATTCGTTATTCCCGTGAAGGCTCATTGCTTTCCGGAGAAAGTTTTTATAATTCTTTAAAAGCTTTGCCGCTAAAGGCATCTAGCAATATTGCTAATCTTTAGACTTAAAATGGATTACCCGAACAAGTCGGGTAATGACAGGATTTTAGGTCAGATGAAAAATGGTCATACCTCGATTCATTCGGGGTATCCAGCGACTTTATGTCGCCGCGCGAAGCGCGAATTAACAAAAATTTCCATTTGAAACTTTTTTCCCGGACAGTAGTGCGCAAAGGCGGGAATCTCAAGAAGATGGCACTAATGAGAGTTAATTTTGAAATTGGCGTATGGATTATTTTACTTATCGCGCTTTTTCTGTGCTCTTGGGTGTGCCTTTTCATAAACAGAAGCAAGGTGCTGAAAATCCAGGTGAGTATAGATCTGGGTGGTGCTGATATTTTTATGTCCGAGTAATTCTTGTACTGCACGTAGATCCTGGCTTGATTCAAGGATATGGCTGGCGAATGAATGGCGTAACATATGGGGGTGAACATGGGTGGATAGGGTTTGGGCGCTGGCCCAGTGCTTTAATCTTTCCTGAATGCTGCGGACATGCATTCTGCTTCCTCGTTTGGAAACAAATAGCGCAGGTTCATCTATATTGGCAAGATTATTACGGCATCCAAGCCACTCCTTGATCGCATCTGCAGCATGGGAACCAACCGGAACCATTCTGGTTTTATTGCCTTTACCAGTAACTCGCGCACTTCCGTCAGCAAGGTCGATGGAGGTTATATCTAAAGAAGCTAGTTCACTTAGACGCATTCCAGAGGAGTAAAATAACTCCATGATGGCTTTGTCGCGAATCTCAATAGGGGTTTGAGCATCTATTTCTACCAGACGTTGGGTTTGTTCTATGTCGAGAGCTTTGGGTAGGCGTGATGGCATTTTTGGAGCGGGACTACCTTGTGCGGGATTGTCATCAATTTCGCGCAGGGTTAGCAGATAATTTAAAAAGGAACGGCAGGCAGAAAGTTTGCGACGGATAGTGCGTGCTGAATTGCCATTTATATGGAGTTTGGCGGTGAGGTCACGGATGTGGAATGTCTTTAGGTCACGCCATGATTTTATTCCCTGTTCATCACAGAATTCAAGCAAGGTATTCAGATCTTTGCTATAGCTGTTTACGGTATTGGGAGAGTAGTTTTTGATTACTCGGAGGTGAGCTAGGTATTGATCTATTAGTGCTGCTTTATCCATAAAAACTACCCTAAATTTATAGAAGCATGCGCGCTGTGCGCGGCAAAAATGATTTGCCATTTTTGCTGGATCCCGGATCAAGTCCCACTACTGTCCGGGGAATTAAT
>JAWSVC010000007.1:0-177925 GCA_033852075.1 Gammaproteobacteria bacterium
CCGGTTCCATTAGACCAGTACAGTTTTGGATGTTCCATTACTCGCTTTATAAAACTCTGATTATTTACGATTCTTTGCAAAAACTCTTCTGTAGAATACATAGTTGGATTTATGATTCTACCAAGCTGTCCTTCAATAGATGAAAGTGCATCTAATACTTCACCATAACTCAATTCATTCGATACTATCATTATATCAATGTCACTTTTAGCTCTTTCTGATCCTTTAGCTATCGAACCATATATAAAGGCTTTTTCAACTTTGGGTAATAATGGCGATAATGCATTTTTGATTACATCAACGATACCAAATGTCTTCTGAACTATGTTTTTTAATTCTAAAAAAATTGGGCAATCTGCATTGGCTTTATAATGATTCTGATTTCCTTGTTTTGACATAACCAAAATACCAGCTGCACATAGTTTATCTAACTCTCGTTTTACAGCACCCTTACCTACTTCTGCTAATCTAACAATTTCATTTAAATAAAAGCTTTGTTCTGGATTAACATAAAGAATCCCTATCACTCGTTGCTGTGTTTTTGTAAAAAGGGCGTCACCCAGACTTATAGTATTCATTGATATCACCAATCAAAGGTCCCAATATGAGTACTATAGGTACTATTTTAGGACTTTTCAAGCATTGATTTCCCGAACAAGTCGAACAATGACTACGTAGTATCTTATATATAGATAATTGAAACCTTAATTCATAAGGCATTTTTTCATAGGCAAAGCATAGCAAAGCCTTTCTGCAGCTAAAACGCAGTATATGAAAAAATAGAATGAATTAATACAGTTCAGCTATCTCAACACCTAATGCCTTTGCTACAAGCTCTACTTCGGAATCTGTTACGCGACGTACTTGAGATTCTATTTTTGCTAGGGTGCCTCGGCTTATGTTCCATTCCAATAGTTGGCATTTCACAGCTAACTCTTCCTGAGTCATGCCTTTTTCTTCTCTGATTCTTTTTATATTTGGGCCGATTTTATTCATATTATTGCTCCGAAAACGGAGCTTGATTTTGGCAGAGAAAAGTGCAATTATTGCTCTGATATCGGAGCACGCTTAAAAACTTTGGTATTTTTTTTAGCTTGGTAGCTATGGAACATGCTACTTGGAGGCATGACGGGGTTTTGTCTTAGTTATATTAATTCCACTATTGGCATAGATTGTCCCTTAATTTCATGAAACATATCGTACCATTTACCAAAAAATTCATGCATGTTATATTGTCGTTTTATTATATTGAACGTTATTTAAAATAAATAATATGGGATTATTATGGATAAAAGCAAACCAGTTCAACAATTTAAAACATTGGATAATCTACGGGAACTGATAAAAGAATACGAAGGAGCTTTATGTCGACCGACAAGAGACTTAAGCCACCCAACTTTGTATAGAAATAGAGATGTTCAGAAAGGTGATATATTAATTAATGGTGTTAGGAAAAAAGATTGGCTTTTTTCAGTCGATGAACAATGGGTTTTGCCTCATGATCAAATGGGGTTATCTTTTTCCTCAAATTGGCAACACCTTAAAGGTGTATATAAGATGAAAAAAAAGCACAACCCGGGAACAGCAATAAATGTTTACTGGGTTCTTGAAAAAGCAAACATCCCTAAAGGGATGGAGTTTGTACCAGACCGAAAGAAAAAGGGCATTATTTACTTACCGTAACAGAAAGAATGTCAATACATCAGTTAATTGCTAAATTAAAATGGGTTGCAGATAGAATGTCTATTATTAAAGATGCGGGGATAGCATTATGATTGAATACTGTTATGATGAAGAAAGGATTGTCGCACTATTCCTATCTAAAATACTACACGATGAACTAGCCAAAAACATAATTGAAAAAGGGGGAGTCTCATCTACTGAGGAGGCTGTACATTTAAGCAAATTTTTTTGGCGAATGGTTAATATTTCGGCTACTGAAGATATTGAATTACCTTGTGAAGGCAGCACACAGTATTGGACTGAAAAACTTTATAACTCCATAGGTGCATACTTAGAGAATGCAGGATATGAAAAAGAGTGGAACGAAGAAATAGACAAAGCTTAAGTACTCTCAAACATTATCTATAAAATCATAGATTTTAACTTAAACTTCGACTCCGCTCAGTTAGTTTGTTTCATATTTAATTTTTCCCAAACAGCAATTGTCATTCATAGGCATAACATAGTTGATGGAACCGATGAAACAAATTAACTATCAGATGAATATTCTTCATTATTATCTTCGCCAATTAACGTGATAAATTATTATCAACGATGACATTAGGAAATAATGGATATTATTAACGACTTTGTTGTCTTATTAGAGTACGATCATATTGATAATAAATTGAAAATTTGGTGTTGTGTTGTGATTAATGTAGGTTTTTATGAAAAAGGGTAGAAATTTAACCGAGAGTTCTATCCCTAAATCCATCTTGTCTATGACGTTTCCAATGACGATTGGAATGATCAGTATTTTTGCTTTTAATCTGATAGATACTTTTTTTATTGCCAAGCTAGGAACCACTCCGCTTGCAGCGATGAGTTTTACTATTCCTGTTGTGATGTTACTGGGTTCGCTTTCAATGGGGCTTGGCATTGGGGCTTCTGCGGTTATTTCTCAAGCCATAGGACAAAACGACTCAAACCTTGTAAAACGACTAACTACAGATTCTTTGTTTTTATCTGTTTCTCTTGTATCTGTTATTGTTGTTTTGGGACTACTTACAATTGATCCTCTTTTTTCTGCTCTTGGTGCTGAAGGAACTCACCTCGAATTAGTTAAGGAGTATATGTATATCTGGTATCTTGGGGTTCCTTTCGTAGTCATCCCCATGGTTGGTAACAATGCAATCAGGGCAACGGGCAATACATTTATTCCTAGCGTAATAATGGTTACCGGTGTTGTTATCAATTGCATTCTTGACCCTTTATTAATTTTTGGAATATGGATTTTTCCAGAATGGGGATTAAAGGGAGCTGCTATAGCTACTGTGATTTCAAGAGCCTGTTCATTTGTACTTTCTTTATCTATGTTACATTTTAAGTTCAATATGTTGACGATTCACATTGAATCAATAACGCATATTATCGATTCATGGAAGAGAATCTTATTCATTGCCTTCCCTGCTGCTTTAACACAGGTTTTAGCTCCTTTATCCGTCGCTTTTTTAACTAAACTTATTTCGCTGCATGGTGAAAATGCTATTGCTGCTCTTGGGGTTGCAAATAGAATTGAGATGATTGCCCTTGCCCCTCTGATGGCATTGGGGTCTGTTCTTGTACCATTTACCGGGCAAAACTTAGGTGCCAAAAAAATAGATAGGATATTAACCGGAATTTCATTTAGTAACCTTTTTTCAATAATATTCGGCGCTGGAATCTTTTTTATATTTTTAGTTTTCCACAACGAATTGGCTTTATTATTTGTAGATAACGCTGATGTTGTTGCTATTGTTGGTAGTTACTTAATTATTGTTTCAATTGGATTCGGATTCAGAGGAATTTCCGGTATCAGTAGTTCTACTTTCAGTGCTCTTAATAAGCCTATTAGCGCAGCTTCTATTAATATGTTAAGGCTATTTCTATTATTCATTCCCTTAACGCTGTTAGGTTCTAAGTTATGGGGATTAACCGGAATATTTGCTGCAATCGCTGTAGCAACAACTTTATCAGGTTTGATAGCTATGACTTGGATAAAGTGGTCAGTGGTTAAAATTGAAAACGCCTCTTCCTAACTTTGACGATTCATCTAATAACTATGAATTTATATAGAACTAAAAACAAAAAAATGCCCCTATTAACTTAGGGGCGTTTTTAAGAATTTTGATTAGCAGATTAAGCTAGTCAGTTATTCCATCCCAACCAGCTAAACGAGCAAATAACCACCAGACTGCACGCCCTTTTAATACGCAATTAAGGGTTTCCGGAGAGGCGGCACTTCCTGAATGTAGACAATCACCAGTACCAGAATATCCAGTAACTCCATTTCCTGTAGTAAGTCTATCTAGTTCTGAATTTGGATGAGAATCCAACCATTCTTCCGCCCAGTTACTATCCCGATATCCACTATTGGTATAATCAAGGTTATCCCATACTGGACGATCCCAGAAATATTCACCGTCTGGGTTATATGCTTCTATATCAGCAAAATCGAATAAAATTCGGTTATTATCGCGAACGTGTTGGCGAATTTGCTCATTAGCCGCATAAATAAACCCATCTTCACCCTGCCCTTCAGAATGCCCTGTCATAAATACAAAAGATACGGGGTTAGTTGCTGCTCTTGCGCTATAACCCCCTGGGCCAAATTCAGCAATGAGCTTTTCCATATTAGTTAGATAACGATCAATATTATGATTATTAATACTGCACCATGACCACATAATTACATTTACATGGGAGTTGTTTGTATCATCTAAAAAATCTCTAGTCATAACAACCCATGGTGTTTCATCAGTTCCTGAAACCAATAAATCCCCCTGGCTTAGATCAGGAACGCAAGCTCCGTCGGTACATGGAATTCCGCTATTATTTCCATTGCCACTATAGCTTAAATTTAATTGTGATCCATTTGATGCAATACTACTTACCCACGCATATTTGTCTGCAAAATCAGGAAACTGCTCTAACGCATTTATACCTGTAATCAACTGGCTGCCATGCGATGTATGGTTATAAGCAATAATCAGATTCTGTTTTGCAGCAGTTATTGCTGTGTCAGGAATATTGGAAAGATCTGTATTTGTATGATCAATAATCAAAGCGCCACTGCTTTGTTGCTGTGTTGTACCTTGAGTTGTTTGAGTATAATCCGATTCACCTACTGCATTATAAGCTCTCACCCTATAATGATAAGTAGTTTGAGCCACCAATCCGGTATTCAGGTATGATTGGGAATTGCTTCCTGCAGTTGCTATTTGAGCAAAGCCCCCTGGTTGTCCATTTACATCATCAGCTCGTTCTATTAGAAAGCCGGTTTCATTATCAGAATTATCTTGCCAGCTAATACGAATAGATCCTGCAGATTGAGCTGTTGCCTGGATATTAGATGGAGCAAGTGGTGCAATGGCTGCCTCTGATGTGGTTATATCAAATTGAGCGGTATAATTTGAACCACCCTCAGCATTAACTGCTTTAATACGATAATAATATTGCGTTCCAGCCTGCAATCCTTCGTCGATATAAGTTTGAATATCAGCGGAAACTTCTGCAATAATTACAAAAGTACTGCCATCTTCTGAACGTTCAATTACAAACCCACTCTCATTATAGGAATTATCGTCCCAAGTTAATTCTATTACACCTTCTTCGCTTTCACCCCCTTGTAATTGGGATGGAGAAGCTGGAATTTGCTCTTCGTATGGTTCCTGATAAGGTTCATCTTCGGAAGTTGTTGCACTGTTACACCCAACAAAAATTAATGCAACAAACCCTAAAACTGAATATCGTAGCAATTTTTTCATTATTATCTCCTTATACGAATCTAAAAACTCTGTAGACTCAAATTACGTGCCCATTTACAGGTTTTAATATCTATAATTAACGCAACATTATTAAACTAATTTATGGTTCAATATTTTGAATTTATAACAATTTTTGTCACAATATTTTAAAAATAGTGTCAGTTATTAACTAACCAATTTTTTTATTATTTTCAAAATGCCCATTAAATAACGTTTTATGCCTATAGGCTTATTTTTTGTGCGCCACTTCACATTTTTAAAGCAGTTTCTATGCCAAATAACTTTGCAAATAATTATACAAACAAATAACAAAGCTATATTCTTTATCGCATACTAATCAAAATAATAAATCTGCCGCTCTTCTACTATATCTATAAATGTATTATCTTTCAGATAAACATAAGGCGTTGCTGTTCGTATCTGAATTCCATATTTTGAATTTATGATGTTATTATTTTTAACCTTATTGTCCGGTCCGTCGTTATAGTGATAAGATCCACCTCCACCAACAATAATTCCGGTTTTGCTGTTTTTTACAATATTACCAATTATATTGTTATTGAAATTAAACTCACCATGCAAATCTATTCCACCTGTAACTTTACTATCATCAACAATATTGTAAATAACAGAATTGCTTCCGTTTCCGTGATTTAAGATAATCCCATGCCGCATATTTTTTAGTGTATTGTTCTTAATTATATTTGAGTGACTTCTATCAAGTTTGATTCCAAGCCCCATATTACTGCTAACGGATATAGAGTTTGAGATTTTATTATTTTGCAATAAGTTAGAATATCCAAAACTTGAATATATCCCTGCGTGGCTATATTTGACTATTTTGACATTATCTATTCTAGAGTTAGCAAGATACGCGGCCGAAATACCAGATGTGGTAAATGATAGATCCGCTGGATTTACAATATCAATAATTAAATTTTTTACCGTTATATCTTTTACTGGATTTATCTTAAATAGCTTGGCGTAATTAGAAACCAGGAAATCTATTGGTAACGGATTTTTTGTTGAAATATTTACGCCGGATACATCTGCAAGCTCATCGATATGATTTTGCTCTCTATAAAAATAGATATTCTTTCCATTTACGTCTCTGCGATCATAATTCTTTTGCGAGAATATAACTATATCTCCAGGATTTATTGTATTGCTTGGTTTTTTAAGTATTGCTGCCGTTGACTGATATAAAAAATCATTAGCTAAATACATTGGATTTGCTGTGTCCAACGAACCTAAAAAAACAAAACATGATGTGCCTATGGTTAGATTGGTAATATTATTTTTAAGGACTGCTTTATATGAAATTGAATAATCAGAGGTTGGCTTAAACTTAATAATAGGTTTTGATATTGAATTACCTAAAATTTTAATGCCTGATTTTCGAACAATAATTGGGCTTGAAATAATATATTTACCGGAAGGAAAATATATTGAATCACCATACGCAGCTTGATTAATCACTGCATTAACGGCCTGGGTATCATCTATGTAATCACTACCTAACGCACCAAAATCTTCAACGTTGTATGTTACTGCTGCAATACAATATTGTCCAAATAGAAGTGCCAAGAAAAATGCACTTAATAGCGATATTTTTTTCATATTCCCTCACTACAAGATTTTCCATACAAACAAAGAATTTTTTATTATCTATCTGTTATTTAATCTAGGTCTGTTAAATAATTCGAATTATTAATTAAGAATACGAAATATTACTAAAACACGCAATAACTTATAATATTGCTATCAATGCAGCTATTAGTAATTGGGGTTATATCCCAAATCCATCATATTCAGCCACAGATCCTCAAATTCATTTTTGTACTTTTTAATTACATCATTATTATTTGTAATTAAAATATTTTCATAGTTTGAATTACCGGCACTACGCGTCCAATTATAGCTACCGGTAACAAGCATTTTATTATCGAAAATGGCAAATTTGTGGTGCATATGATCTGCGGTATAATCTATTTTTGTTGGAATACCATGCTTGAACATTTCAGTTATATCTGATCCTCGATCTTGTGATTTATCGTTATCAGAAATGATTCTGATCTTAACGCCTCTTTCATGAGCTTCAATTATTTTGCGGGATATTCGATTATCGGTAATAGTAAATACACAGATATCCAGTGAAATTGCAGTTTTTTCAATGCACTCAATTATTGCATTCACACAATCATCACCAGGGCTGAAAAAAGCATCATCTATAGTTTTTTGATCAGGATGATTTAAAGTTTTATTCGCTATTTCAACCCAATCCAAAATTTTCTGGTAATTAGATGAATTAATATATTGTCTAGCTATATCAAAGATCTGACTTTCAATATATCTTATGTCTTCATTACTAAGCTCTATATCAGCAATTATCTGCTTCATTGCATTTTTTTCATTACGAGAAAAATTAGCATCGCTTAAAGTGAGTTGATATTTTTTTACAAGATCTTTTAACTTTTCTATATCTGTCATATAAATAAAACAATAACTTCAAAATATAAACGAATAAAATTCAGCAAATAACTTCACTAATCTGAACAATAGACTGAATATCTGTAAAATTTGGAATATCCTTTCTTACCTCTTCTCTTTGCGGTAAATATTCTTTTTGAAAGGCATCTATTGATTCAAAAAACAGATGGCCAATTGCAATATATGGAGATGTAATACCTGTCACACCATCTTCAAGGGCATAATCAACAGTATAACCTGTTAAAACATCCCCTAAGCGCTCTTTTATCATAGGCATGGTATTGACCTATAATACTCAATATCAAACTGTTTACCTTTTTCATTAGGATAAAACACGCTTATTTTAATCATTTAGTTTTCCCTATTATCTAACAACAATATCAGACTTGGTTTGTGTAACACCATATTTATTTAAGATCTTTTGGTATTCCCCATTTTGCTTAATCTTTTTTATTCCACGATTATACGTTTGTAATATTTCCTTTCCTTTGGGATTATATTTGGAAACTATTACCCTGATGTTATTGCCTCCTTCACTCTCTTTTTTACCCAAAGGCTCAAAATCAGTTGAAGCGATTCTATCATAGTGCTCGGGAAAATTTTTCTTGATTAGATACATGCCATTGATGTTTGTCATAGGAATAATATCCACTCTTCCCATTACCAACCGTTTAAAATTCTGTTCATCTGAGCCAACATACTCAACATTAAGACCAGCCTCATCAAACTTATTTTTATAAAAATATCCTAACACTCCACCAATAGAATATTTTTTTAAATCCTTATATGATTTTAATTCCGGTTTCTCTTTAATCTTATCTTTAAGATAAAAAAACTTGGTCTTAACCGTAAGTATGGGATCTGAAAAATAGTACTCTTTTTTTCTTCCTTCTGTCTTGGTATAAGGAAATGTTGCATTAACTTCATTATTACGAATCATTCGTTCACATCGCCTCCACGGATAAAAGACAAGATCAATATCCACTCCTTCCGCTTCATATGCCTTTTTAACAATTTCCGTTGCTATACCATATCCTTCAATCTCTGAACTTGTTATAGGTGCCCATTCCCATGTTGCGAAAGATAATTTTTCTTTTGCATACAAATTTTGCTGATTAAAAATCAGTAAGGCAAAAAATAAAAATAACTTTTTAATAACATCTTTTATCATTTCTAATTGCCTTTCTTCTTAAACACTTAAATACCAAAGTTTTTCATATAATTATTATAGCCTATATAGTTATTAGATTTATCAATCATTAAAAAATCAATGACTTTCGGCATATTGTTTTATTAAGCAGTGTTATACATAATCAATCCTATATAACAAAATTGGATAACAAAGGAATGATATGAAAAAGATTATATTTACAGCATGCTTCGTTTTCACAGCTTTATTTTGTAGCAATTCTTTCTCGCAAGAAATTAAAGAGACACCTATTGTAAATAAAGATCCTGACAAGCTGGTAATTCTTTGGACTAGTGGAGACAAAGAAGTCGCTATGAATATGATTTTATGTATGGAAAAAATTCCTACAACTCAGGATTATGGACAGATATGGAAGTTATCGTATGGGGACCATCTGCAAAACTGATAGCAACTGACGAAGAGATACAAACTCAAGTAAGAAAAATGATTAAGTCAGGAATCAAGTTCAAGGCATGCCAAGTATGCGCTGATAATTATGGTGTGGCTAAAAACCTAACGAATCTTGGAATAAAAGTTAATTGGATGAGTCAGGTTCTTACTCAGCATATAGCCAGAGGAAACTACATTCTAACATTCTAACTATTTTAATAATAATTCAGAGAACATAAAAAATACTACCTAGCATATTGAATGGATTATAACTCAAGAAAGAATATCTTCTTAGTTAAAAACATGAGCAAAACCAGACTAGTCCTTTTATAATCAACAACTTATACATCCAAAATATCAATTGGCTTATTTACTACTGTTTGCTAATATCAAACGGTCGTAATAAAAATTATTATTATCGACATATAAAAATATAAAAAGGCCATACACGATATGGTTTAAATATCTTAGGAGGAAATTCAATGAAAATTACAAAAATTTTCGCGGCTCTGCTCGCGTGTACACTTATGCAAGGCTGCGTAGTAGATCAGATAATTAAAGGCACTGAGGTTGATGGGCAACCCAATCCAGATACAACTTTACCTTGGTCTGAGAATGGAGCATATGCAAAAAACGGTCGTTTCTTTATAGTTGGTGGAGAAGGCATGTTCTATTTCGATCCTTCTTCAATATATGAAGTAAAGAAAAATGAAGATGGTTCCTATACCAATGAAAAACTAATTACCGGCGATGTAAATGGTAGTCAGTGCTATTTTGCTGGCCTTACATCCAAAAGAAATAAACTTTATGCTGCATGTGTTCAAATGGGAATGGTTGAATTACCAAATGCTCCTCAACCTGTATTTGTCCCTATGGCCAATAAGGTTTATATCGTAGATTTAGATCAACCAGTAGATTCAGAAGATTATATAACCACCACCATTCTTCAAACACAATTATTTACTTCAAATGGAATGGCTGTTGATAATAAAGGCGATCTTTACATTTCAAATACATCAGCTTTTCTAAATAGTTTGTATGGTCTTCCAGAAGCTCCGGCAATTGTTAAGCTTAGCTTTGGTGAAACGATTACTGAAACAGCATGGTTACCAGCAGCTCAAGGTGGTATTACTCCAAATGGTTTACAATACCAATTCGGCAGCCTTTACCTTGCTTCAAGTAATAAGATTTTCAAAATCAAAATCGATTCTGAAGGAAACGCAGGTGAAGTTACAACAGCATACGAAACTGATCCTTCTATTTTAATTGATGATTTCGATATTCAAGGAAACATAATTGCTTCAGCGCAAATTAAAACTATTATCCCGGATATCATAAAATATGTTTATCCAGATGCTGTAATCCCAGAAGAACCAATTAGCAAAGTTGTAATTATTAATACAAGAAACGGTAAGGAGCTTGGCGAGCAATCTTTCGAAGGAAATGCTCTTCCTAGTAGTGTTAAATTTGGCAAATGGCCACTTTTCGAGCCTTATTCACTTATTGTAACGGATGCAATAGGAACTGGTGGCCTTTATCAACTAAAATTTGAACAAGAAGACCTACAATAATCTTCTATTTATCATAACTTTAAAAAACCGCTTTATACTATCAATGTTGCTTTCAAGATATTTAGAGCGGTTTTTTTGTACATCCTCATCTAATGTTTAGACATTATCTATAAACACAAAAAACACATTGAATAAATTTACATATGAACAATAAAAAATAATTAGCTAAATATTATTCACAAGCTAAATAACTGATATAACAAGACATTATACTCACAACCATTGTTAACCCAAAGTCAACATTTTTCTCTAAACGTCTATCACATAACCTATATAAATAACAGCATAAAAATTGAATAATATACTTAACCTGATTGTTAAGCATTTCGTTAAACAATCTTGATTCAAAGCACGGATACTGACCAAATATAAAAATTAGAAGAGGTGCTGAAAATGAACAAACATGAAATAAGAGCAATCCTTGAAAATAAGAGTATTGATCAAGTTAGAGAATTTGTTATCGATGTTTCGCGTAAATTAGCCCCTATTTACGAAAACGAATATGGCAACAAAGGCCTGTCATTTTGCATGGTAATTGTATCGTGCGAAGCAGAACCTTTTAAAAAAGCAGCAGCACTTTTTTTAAATAAGATACGTGAAGATTTGATAAAGCATCCTAAGTCCACATATGATCAAATCAATGCTATTAATTGCATGATATCTGCCACTTATGCACACCTTGTACAAAATGAACATGAGATTATGGAGTATTCTATTATTTCACTCGAACATGCTTTTGCTTCTTCAACAAGCTCTCCGGAAATCACACGCAAAATTGATATGTGTTTAAGAAGCTGGAAAGCAAACTGGCAGGGATATGTTGGCTCACAATAGTTGAAAATGGTATCAATTAATTCCCAACAAAATTAATAAAACTAATGCTGACCATTAACATGCCGACATTGTTTAAGGGCTGAATTAAATCGGTTTAAAAATTCCGGATGCTTTTCAAGAAATTTCTTTGACCAATATACTCCAAGCGGAATTGTTTTAATTGTATAAACTTTAAATCGATCTAAAGATATGCCTAAAGATTTCATCGCATGAGTGGCAACCAATTCATTGGATAGTATTGCATCAACTTTTTTCTCAAATACTTCTTTTACTAAAGACTGCGGATCAAATGGCGAACTGATGACATTGTAATCATTTTTATTTAGCCATCTATTCATGTTTGTTGCAAACTCAGAAGCAACTTTCGCGTCTTTTTTAAAATTTGGATCGTCCGGACTAAACTCGCTATCTTTAAGCAAATACCAATTCCAATTTTGATCTATTATTTTTTCTGAAAAAACAGCATATTCAGACCTTTTTTCATTTGCAGAAGCAGCAAAAAAACCATCAGCGACACCAGTACCAACCATAATCTGAGCTCGACGCCATGGCAAAAATTCAATTTCATACGATTTATTTAATTTATCAAAAGAACATTTAACTATATCTATTGCTATACCTGTTAACTTACCACTTTCCAACATTTGATAAGGAGACCAATGCTGAGTTGTTAATTTAATAATATCTACATCTGCAGAACCTGATCTATAACTTGAATCAGATGGATAATCTTTTGAAATATACAATTTATCTTGTGCTAAAACATTTCCACAAACAAGGATAATGCATGGAAGCAGAAAATGCTTAAGTTTGATCATATAGATATACTTTTTAATAATCACGATTTTGTTAACACGAACTTTTAGTACAACACCACTTTGATTTAAGCATGTATACATTAAAAAACAATAACTAATTAAATCAATCTGATTTATTTTTCACCTTTTTGGGATATATTCCCCCGACACTGTATAACCATGCTATTAAAATTATTGATAAATCCGGGATTTACACCTAAAAATTCATTAGACCAGTAAACCCCTAGAGGCTTATATTTATGCTGAACATCAGAAAACTGCTCCTTACTCAATCCAAGTTTATTAATAGCATGTTTAGCAACAAGGTTATTAACCAAAATCGCATCGTATTCACCATCAAATAACCCAATAAATAATTTTTCCGTATCAATATGTTCTTTTGTGATCTTGTAGTTTTTATTCTTCAGCCAGGACAGCATATTTGAACCAATCATAGCTGCAACCTTGGCTCCTTCCTTAAATGAATCCTGTTTTGGATCAAGTTTATTGGCTTTAAGTAGGTACCATGTCCATTCTTGCTCAGCAATAATCTCTGAAAATGTCGCATATTCGTCTCTTTCATTACTCTTAGACGCTGCAAAGAAACCATGTGCTTTAGATGTCATAACCATTATTTGCGATCTACGCCATGGATAAACTTCGAATCTATATGGCCTTTCAAGCTTTTCCATAGCGCATCTAACAACATCCACAGCAGCCCCTGTAAGTTCAGATCCAATATATGTTTGGTATGGTGGCCAATCCTGCGTAGTTAGCAATATTTCCTGATCTTCTGCAGCAATAACATTGAAGCTAGATATAACCAGAAAACATACGCAGATATGTTCTATTAAAAATTTCAAAATTTTCATTTTAAGGCACAATATTGGACACAATATAAATATAGTATATTTTTATCTAACCACCATGATTAACAGTTCAAACTTTTTCTATTTGATTTTGCAATAAGGAATTTCTGTTTACCTTTGTTTTAATTGTTTTAGCAATAACCTCTTCAACACCCCATATTTCAGCCTTTGTCTTTGCTCTTGTTATCGCTGTATACAATAGTTCTTTGGTAAGATGTTCTGCATACTTGTCCGGAAAAACAATAAGTACATTATCGAATTCCGACCCTTGGCTTTTATGTACCGTCATTGCAAAAACGGTTTCAAACTTCGGAAGCTTTGCTATTACAAATCGTTTTACTCCACCTTCAGCAATAGGGAAATATGCCTTTAATTCACCTGCTTCATTCCAAATTATTCCGACATCCCCATTGTATAAACCTATTTTATAATTGTTCTCAGTAATCATTATCGGCTGACCATGAAAAGAAGTATCACCTCCTCTAATCAAACCAAGTCGTTGTAATCTGTTTTTAATAAGAATATTTAGATTATTGATTCCAAACAAACCATCACGAACCGGGCTTAAAATCTGAAATGCAGCAAGACGATCCAGAGCCTGTTCTGCATTTTCTGCCTGTAGATAATTTCTATATGGTTCTACATCAATGGTATCTATATATTTCTGAATGGATAACGAATCGACCTTATTCCAGGATATATCTACAAAACGACTATCATCGAACGCGCTGAAAAATTCTTGTGAATTCCCTTCATTGGTTGCATTGGCCAATTTACCGATACCACTATCACTATCAAAACGATAACTCTTTTTTAGACTAATAACACAATCACCTAATGGGTGTACCACATTACTATCTGAATCTTTTACTTCCAGATCAAATTCATCTGTCAATAGATTTAGTCTTTGCTGGGAATGCCTGCTTTTTAGCCCAGTAGAACAAATATCAGCTAATACACAACCAGATTCAACAGATGCCAGCTGATTCATATCTCCCAATAAAATCAACTGCGATGACTCCGGCAATGCCTGCATCAGTTTTGCCATCATAGCCAGATCTATCATAGATGCCTCATCTACGACAAGCAGGTCAAGATGCAACTTATTTTCGGCATTATAATAACAAGTAGCCTTTGCTGGAGATATTCCTAATAAGCGATGTATGGTTATCACCTGATCCGGAATTTTTTCTGCAATTTCAGGTTTCAGATTAAGCTGAACCTTTGCCTTTTTTATTGAATCACTTAATCGATTAGCTGCTTTACCTGTTGGAGCTGCCAAAACTATCTTCTTTTTATTGCTTAAATACTGCTCTACAAACAAAGCCAATATTTTGGTAACCGTCGTGGTCTTACCGGTACCCGGCCCTCCAGTAATAACGGTAAAGTTATTTAATAAAGCAGATACCGCCGAGATCATTTGCCAATCAGGCTCTACACTATTATTTTTAACACTTATTTCAGGAAAATATATTTTAATTCCAGATCTTAAAAGTTGGATATCTACCTGTGGTTTAGCAATAGCTTTTTTAACTACATACTCCGCCAAACTTAACTCGTAATCCCAATACCTTGAAAAAAACAGATAATTATCATTAACAAGAACTAACGGCGCTACCGATCCATCAACACTGATCAACTTGGAGTTTTTTAAAGATTGTAGCCACTTAGAACTATCTGGCGTACATATATTGATATTAGTTAATGAATTGCTGAATAACCGCTGTTCGCTTAATTGCATTAGATCAATACAAACATCACCTTTTCCTAGATAATTACTTACGAGCATTCCAGCCAAGAGAACATCATCATTTATGTCTGAATCAAGCTGCTTTAAAAAACGCATAAAATGAAAGTCGATAAATCGAATATCACCAACTTCTGCAAGTAACTCTGCTTTGGCTATCAAATCCATTTCGTGCCGTTGTATTTCCATAAGTACTCAGTAATTCTAAGGCTTTGTTAAGTGTAGCATCTCTCTCAATACCACAGTAGCATAAGCACCGGATTTAAGAGCAAATGCAAACCTAATAGCATCTGGTTCCAACTGTTCTATTGTAAAATCCTGAACACGAAGGCGCATAGCCCTTCTTTCTAACTTAAGATTATTGTTTTTACAGCCTAATGCCAAATCCATATTATCTTCAACTACAGCAGATTCAATCATATAAGGATCATTTGCAGTTTTAAACTCGCCTGACCCATATAGTGCTGCAGCAGGATGAATATCCATTTCCTGAAGTTTGGTTAATATTGTTTGATCGAATTCATCAACAACAAAGATAGAATTATTGTTATCAAATATTGCAACATCTCCTGGCAAAAGATTATTCCAATTATTTAATTCTATCCTTTTGCGCAAAATCTCATTAAATATATATGACCGCGCGGCAGAAATTAGAATACTTCTTTCGCCCTTTCCTTTTGGCTTATATTCCCCAGTAAATATCTGACATGCCTTTGCTACATTACCCGCGTCATGACCAAAACGTTGATCACCAAAGTAGTTAGGCACACCACCAGCAATTATTTTTTGAGCAATACTCTCAAGCTTGGCGTAATCACCATCAAATTCTCTTACTGTAATTTGGAATTTATTTTGGCTTATAACTCCGCGACGCAGCTTCTTACGATTTCTGGTAACCTCAAGTATCTTGATCTTATCATCATTAAGAAATTTCCAATCAAGCTCAACCTTTCCCGGAATCCTTACACTAAACCACTGCCTAGTAACTGCGTTTTTATCTTTAAGTCCGGCATAGCCAACATCCATAAGTTTTACATCAGCAAAGCGCGCCAAATGTTTTGCAACTTGTTCTGTGTTTAATTCTCGTTTCTCAATCCTTAAAAAGATATTCTCGCCATCACCGTCTGGCGTAAATGACAACTTTTCATCAACAATAAAGTCTTCTGGAAAAACACGGAACTTAGCTGTTCCGGAAACGGAATTATAAGCTGTTGGCAGACTGCCCCACCAATTGGACATATCGGAATATTTATTCATATGGATTCTTTATGTAACGATTTGATGATAATACATGCGGGGGTAGTTTTTGGGAACCTAAATCACTGCTGTCCCTTTTAAAGGTATAAAAAAGCCTGGAGTTGAAACACCGCATTTGAGGAAAAAGATGGAAATTATTTTAAGAATCGGCAGGGATAAACAAAGCCTCCCCCACTCTAAGCCGGTCACTTTTTAAAGAATTAGCCCTTTTAATATCCGACGTACTAACATTATAGCGCTTAGCAATACTGGAAATGGTATCACCACGAACTACAACATATTGCTCACCATATTGTTTGGCCCTGGCTATACCTGTTTTTTTATAATAACCATTTACACCAGATGTAATAGCTTTGGCTAGCTTACTTTGATATTTAGATGAATTGAGTGATTTCTCTTCTTTAGGATTTGATATATAGCCTAACTCAACCAATATAGAGGGAATATCTGGCGATTTCAGAACCATAAAACCAGCCTTCTCCACCTTTTTATTGTGTAGCTTACTGACAGATTTTAACTCTTTGAATACATTTTTAGCTAAATCTGTACTTGCATCTAATGTTGCAGATTGAGACAGATCCAAAAGCACTGAAGCCAAAAGATCATCTTTATCATCAATACTTACCCCTCCAACCAGATCTGAAGCATTTTCCTTTTTAGCTAACCACTTTGCAGCCTCAGTTGATGCCCCCCTGTTAGACAGAGTATAAACAGATGCTCCACGCACCCTTCTATCTTTAAACGCATCTGCATGTAGCGAAACAAATAGATCTGCCTGATATTTACGTGCAATCTGCATCCTTTTGCGTAGTGGAATAAAGTAATCGCTTTTACGAGTAAGATATGCCTTCATTCCCGGCTGCTTATTAATGAGCTGAACCAGTTTTTTGCCTACACCTAAAACAACCGTTTTCTCATATATTCTAGACGGTCCAATAGCACCAGGATCTTCACCGCCATGTCCAGGGTCAATCACTACTATAAAATCACGTTGTTTAGTAGTTTCCTTAGTAACCGATTTGACGGGTTCAGCTTTAGACTTAACCTGTTGTGGCATTAAATCAACTACAAGCCTATGGCCATATTTCTCATTCGGCTTTACCAAAAAACTCTTTACAGTAACTTTTTCAGATAAATCAAGAACCAGACGGTAGTTTTTCTTTTCTCTTACGGCCCCTCGCACTCCTTTAAGAACCCCTTTACTGAGAGAGCTATTATTTAGAACCTTTTTATTTACAGAAGTATCTTCCAGATCAATTACAACCCTGTCAGGCCCTGAAAGACGAAAAATCTTATGATCTACGGGATTAGAGACATCTAAAACAACCCGGGTGCTGTCTGGAGCTGACCAAAGTCTGATGCCACTTACACTTTTTTTACCCGCTGAAAAAACTGATGCAGAAAACACCATAGAAACGAATATTGCTATTATGATTTTAATTGCTTTATTCAACACAGCCTTATTCCAAACAACTACTATTAATTAATATTCCATGTTATTCGCAAAATTTGCGTTCTTTATAATATATTAATAAACCATTTTTTTGATTTTTCAAGGATATCAATCAATATCTTTTCCCATAAACTCAGTTAGATATAGATTGTTCTTAAATTTATCCTTAAGTTTATTCTGTAAATTGAGAAAAATCCATCTTTTCTAGTAATCTAACACCCTTTTCCGTCTGAGATTTGATCTTAAATATCCTTCCAGGGCCTTTTACACTAATAAAAAACTTAATATCCGGACTGTATATTTCCCCATGCCCTTTTTCCGGCCACTCAATAAAGAAAGTGTGTTCTGATGTATCTAAGTCTCTGATTCCTATAAATTCAAGCTCTTCAGGATCTTCAAGACGATAAAGATCAAAATGGTAAAACTCGAACCCTTTTAGATCATAGTTTTCCATTAAGGTGTAGGTTGGACTACGTACTGCGCCTTGGTGCCCCATCGCCCGTAAAAATGCCCTAACAAATGCTGTTTTACCAGCTCCTAAATCTCCATCAAGATGAAATACCATGGCCTCACTGAAGTGCTGTGCAAATTGCTGCGCCAGCAGTTCAGTCATTGATTCATCTTTTACACTTAACTCAAGATTCATAGCAAAACAACATTTGTTATATCAAGCAGGGCAAAATACATAACAACGTAATGTTTTGCAAATGATTTATTACGTATGTAATCACATGCTTTGTATATATTTATCCCCCTCTAAACTAGCAGTAACTATATACCTTTGCGGCCCACCAGGATTAATAGCATTGAATGGATAACAAGTTATTAACTTAACAACAGAATCCTGATAACCATCAACCGTTAATTTACTTTGGTTTATATCTACAATATCAAGAGCTACTATTTTGTAATTAAAAATTTCTCCTGTTTTGTCTTGTAAGGAAAATTGCTCTCCAATCATTACATCTTTAAGAAAACTAAAATGAGTATCCCTATGCCCCCCGATCACCATTGCCCCCGGATAACCAGGCTGGGAAGATCCGTTCATATATCCGGGGCCAAAGGCGAGCGAGTTGCCCGTGGTGCCATTTAGCACATAAAGATCAACATCATGTTCAATCATTTTCAGGCGAGCAACTGGCCATGTATCAGCCCATGACCAGGGCTTCACCTTCTCTTCCACCCCTTCTTTAGCCTTCTCAAGAGTCTCTTCCCACGCATTTTCTATAAACTCTTGAGCAAGTTTGGCCTTGGCGTAGATATATCCAGAGTCTACAATCAAACATCCACCAACAATAACCATAAGAATAATTACGATTAACTTTTTCATGACTATTCTCCTATACCTTTAGATTTCTTATGCTTTTTGATTTTGCCTGAACAGGAATAAAGTCCACCTTCCACAGTACAAGCGCTATCAATACCAATAACAGGCCAAGTATTAGATTTCTCTGCATAGGTGTGGCAGTCTTAGGATAAGCATAAGGCTGAGAAGACTGACCTTTAGGCTGTGCATTTGGCACAATTGATTTATCAATATTTTGATCTTCTGGCCTACTAATTTTTTGTTCTACAGCAACAAAACTGGTGTATTTGGTTAGCAACTTATGGGTCAAGGCAATATCAACAATCTCATTTTTAACATCTTCTGATTGACCATTTACGATTTGCTTATCCATTAAGGCATCTATCTTCTCACGAGCCCAAACCGTTGAAATTCCGCTATGATTTACCCCATTAGATAGTTTAAGTTTTCTTGACCAGGTTTTATCTGCTGCCTTACCCTTCACTACTACATCTCCATCAAGCTTATTTAGCTTCGCACTAATTACGAGCGGCTCACCTAGATACAGGTCAGGGATCTTTTGTGGCCAAACCTCTGCCTGCGCACCTTTTGGCCAAACAATCTCCAAGTCATGCAATACAGGACTTTCCAACTTTGAAAACAGATCAGACATCTTGTTTGAAATCTCTTGGTAATCACCAATATAGGTAAAAGTACCACGCCCAAACTGCGCAGCCTTTTTCATAAAATATGAATTTGGAGCACTACCAATACCAACAGTGTATAACCTTGCTTTGCCCAGATCTTTTTTGATTAAACGAAATAATTCATCCTCATTTCCAACACTTCCGTCAGTAATAAATACTACTTGGCGCAGATATCCTTCGGTTTCCTTATTTGCAAAGGCTGTTTGCAACGCTGGAGCCATCTCAGTTCCACCATCTGCACTAAGCCCATTAACAAATAATTTTGCCTTTTGAATACTGCTACCATCTACATATCTTGGATCATTAAATAATGACCTGGTGTAAGAGTTAAATTCAATAATATTAAATTTATCCCCTCTATTTAATCGTTTCAATGCATACAGCAAACTCTCTTTAGCCTGAATGATTGAGGTTCCCCCCATTGAACCGGATGTATCAATAATATAGATCATCTCTTTTGGTAGATTTGCAGTATTTGACATCTTTTGTGGTGGCATAACCATAATCATTGCGTAGTTATCACCTTCTACCTGCTGACTAAAAATGGCAGCCTCTGGTTTACTTCCAGTCTTTGGAGTCCACACCAACTCAAAGTCTTGGTTCATTGACACCTTACCATTAGCCAAAGATATCTCTTGGATATTATTTTCAGTATTTGACGTAATTTGGTGATAGGTACTGCGAACGTAATCCAGATCCAACCCAACATTTAGCTTGATATTTATTGAAATCGGATTTACTAGCTCTACAGCTTCTGATTCCTCATCATATTTATCACCTGCAGAAACAGCATTAGGTTTAATCAACGGTGTTATTCTGGAAGCATCTGGCACTCTATCGGTATTTACTGCCCATCCATCTCCTGCATTTAGCTCTAACGTTTTATCGGTCTCTTCTATTTGAACATCTAGAGTTGGCTTACCGTTCCCAAGCTTATTTCCAGGAATGTATCTTGGATTAATAGTCATTGGAAAACGCAGGCTAAATTTACCCTGATCGTATTTAATCTTTTGCAGATAGGTAATCTCAACCGTAATCTCTTCTCCAGGAGCAATATTTGCTACCGAGTTAGTAAACATATTTGGCCTTTCCTGCTCGACCAAGCTTGCCTTTTTTCCAGCATTTTTGGCTTGGATATAGATCTTCTTGGCTTCTGCCTTTTTCTTGATTTCACCTATTATTTCCCTATCACCAATAGTCATCTTCATACTATTAACAGCAGAATCTTCCGGAAGCGGAAATACATATACCGCTTCACTCCACTTCTTACTGGTGTTTTTAAAACTCTGTTTTACCGATACTTCAGCAATCATCCCATTGATTTCCATATGGACATCGGCATCCAATGCTACAGCCATCAGATATTTTCCTGGCTCATCCGTCTTCATCAACAAACTTCCCGATTCAACTTCGTGCATCTGAATTTGCATTAATTCATCAATTGAATACTCAGATGCATAGGTATTACCTGCAGCATGTGCATTGCCAAACATGACCAGCGAAAATAAAGCAACGGCAATTACCGAGCTGATTAACCCGAAAAAATAAAGCGCGATTTTTACAACGGTTGAACTAAAACTACTTCTTCTTTCATCCTCTATCATCAAATGACGAGGGATCCTCTTTGAATAACTCATAGCAACCTCCCAGCCGCAAACATTAATTAACTTCTAATTATTATTAGAGCAAAACAATAGGGAGGCACCGAGGTAAGAATATGGCAATTTGAAGATGAATTGTGGCGAAAATGTGGCTGGTAGGTTTAAGGGTTAGATAACCTCCTCAATGGCTGGAATAAATCGGCTGCTACCATCCCCCTTTCCCCGCTTTGGGCAGCAACATCACCGGCTCTGGCATGAAGATATACACCCAAATTTGCTGCTTCTGGAGCCTTAATTTTTTGCGCCAATAATGCAGCAATTACACCAGATAGAATATCCCCCATACCTGCTGTTGCCATACCTGGGTTACCGTATTGGCAAACGTTAAATTTACCTTGGCTAGTAATAATTGTTCCGGCACCTTTTAAAACCACAGCAGCACCGTATCTCTTTTCCAGTTCATCGGCTGCATAGAACCGGTCTTTCTGAATTTCTGCTGTTGTTAAGCTTAACAGTCTTGCTGCCTCGCCCGGGTGTGGGGTTATAACGGTCTGATCATGAAATGGTTGAGGGTTGTTTACCTCGGCCAGTATGTTTAGTGCATCAGCATCAATAACTTTTGGAAGAACCGAATCAACAGCCTCAGCATACATAACCCTTGACCATTCGCTTTGTCCAAGCCCTGGCCCTAGAATTATCACGCTTGCGCGTGATATCAATTCTTGCAATTCGTCTTTGGTTTCTACCCCGTAACACATCAGCTCCGGTCTGCCTGAATTTACGGTAAACGCATGCTCTGGCCTTGTAGCTATGCTAACTAATCCAGCTCCAGCTCTAAGCGCCGCATGTCCTGCCATGCGCACTGCACCAGACATTCCTAGATCTCCACCAATCACTAATACATGACCATTATCACCTTTATGAGAATTCTTTTTACGTGGTTGGAGATTATCGTAACGCAGATCTTCATTATGTAGATATGAACTTGGATTAAGGCAATATACCTCTCCTGGAACAGCAAGATCATCAAAGATCACTTCACCTGTATACTCAACTCCATCACCAGTATATAACCCTTGCTTTTTACCAATGTAAGTTGTGGTAATATCTGCATGTACTGCGCACCCCATAATTGCACCAGTATCCGAGTTAATACCGGAAGGAATATCTATAGAGATCACTTTGGCCTGACTTTGGTTTATAGCATTAACGATATTAGCAAAATCACCTTCCAGATCACGTTCCAGACCTGTTCCAAGCAAGGCATCAACGATTAGCTCGAAATTATCGATATTTTCTTCAAGCTCAGAATATATCTCACCACCAGCTTCGATAAATTCTTCAGCAGCCCGTTTAGCATCACCTTTGATATGATCAAATTCCCCAAGCAATAAAAGGATAGGTTCAATAGAGACATCTTTAAATAATTTGGCAACAACAAAACCATCACCACCATTGTTACCTGTTCCACAAACAACCAGAACTTTTTTTACCCCTGGCCATTTATCTCTAGCTGCTACAAAGGCTGCAACCCCAGCCCTTTTCATTAAGGCAAATCCAGGAATTCCATGTTTGTTTATAGCTAACTTATCTAATTCGCGAACCTGATCTGCTCTATAAAGCCCCAGTTGCTTTACTGCCTCTATATTCATATTTTTCTACACTTATACTTATAACTCTCTACACTTAAAGATGTGCCTTATCAATCCGTTTGTTGAGCCATCGTGTTTAAGCTGAGCCTTGAGATTTTGAATGTCTGGGGCAATTTCATCAGCCAGTTTTTTACCTAACTCAACGCCCCACTGATCATAAGAGTTTAGCTGCCAGATCACACCTTGTACAAATATCTTGTGCTCGTATAACGCAATTAGCATTCCCAACCTTTCAGGTGTCATCTTATCAAACATGAATGTAGAGCTAGGCCTATTGCCCGCAAAAATTCGAAATGGGAGAAGCTGTTCTATCTTTTCAGCCGTCACCCCTTTGGTTTGCATCTCTTCATGTACTTCAGCTTCGGTCTTACCATTCATTAAAGCACTTGCTTGCGCCAAACAATTTGCCAATAGCAGGTCATGATGACTTCCAATGGCGTTATGTGGTTCTACTGCTGCAATAAAATCAATTGGGGTAAATCCTGTTCCCTGATGCAAATGTTGAAAGAATGCATGCTGACTGTTAGCGCCTGTGCCGCCCCAAATTACAGGTCCAGTTTTATGATCAACTACAATACCATCTCTGGTAATGGACTTACCATTACTCTCCATATCTGCCTGCTGCAGGTAATTAACCAATAGGTTTAGATTTTCCAGATACGGAACAATTGCATAGCTATCCACATCAAAAAAGTTTCGATACCAAATACCCAAAAGAGCCATTATTACCGGAATATTATCTTCGAACTCCGCTGTTACAAAATGTCTATCAGCCTTTTGTGCTCCTGCTAACAACTGCTTAAATCCGTCTACCCCAATAGCTAAAGCTATACTGATGCCGACAGTAGACCAAAGAGAAAATCTACCACCAACCCAATCCCACATCTCAAAAATATTCTTTTCGTCAATACCAAATTCGGTTGCTGCAGTAATATTATTGGATACTGCGATAAAATGAGATGAAACCGCATCAGTGCTTCCAGTTTTATTTATAAACCATTCACGAATAGCCTTGGCATTTTCCAAGGTCTCTTGTGTCCCAAAAGATTTAGAACAGATAATAAATAATGTCTCTTCATATGGAAGCGTAGCTAATGTCTGCGCTAAAAAATCAGCATCAATATTCGCAATAAAATGGATGGCAATATCTTCTTTTTGATATGGAGCCAATGCCTTTACAACCATTTCCGGCCCAAGGTGAGAGCCGCCAATACCAACGTTTACAATATTCGTTATTTTCTTACCGTTATATCCCTTCCACTCGCCACTATGCACTCTATCAACAAAGCGGAACATTTTCTCTCTAGATACTTCTACGGCAGGCATTACATCCAAACCATCAACACAAATTTCCTGCTGGTCATCTGCACGCAATGCAGTGTGCAACACAGCACGTTCCTCTGTGTTATTTATTTTCGAACCTTTAAACTGTCTTGTAATCCATTTTTTAAGACCCGACTCACGAGCCAGGCACATTAATAGTTCTATAGTTTCATCATTGATTAGATTTTTGGAATAATCGAATAAAAGGCCATCAATAACCACAGAAAACTTTTCAAAACGCTGCTTATCATCTGCAAAAAGTTGCTTTAGATTCAGATCTTGCTGTTTATGTTTTAGAAGCTCTTTCCATGCTACAAAACTTGTTAGTTTTTTTGGTGATTCCATTCTTGATCCTTTTTCTGGATACCGGTCTTTGCCCACTGCTGTCCGGGGAAAAATATTTAAGCCTTCTGATATCATTGGTATGAAAAGGTTTTAAGTATACAACGCTTAAATAGACTAAAATTTTTCAAGATTCCTGAGCGTAGCCGAAGGGTCAAGAAAAATTAATATAATCAATGAGACTTCGGCCTTGGTTTATCCTGAGCGTAGCCGAAGGGCTCAGCCATCTTGATTCTATTAATTTATTTCCCCGGACACTAATGGGCCTTCGCCGGTATGACGAGTTATTAGGCTTATGCCAAGTCCATACACATATTATCAATAAGCCTAGGAATTCCAAGCTTGGCAGCAACCAAAACTACTATTTTCTTATCCTCAGCAGTCGCATCTTTAAGTGTTTCCTGCTGACGAATCGCAAAATAGTCAGGATCGAAGCCTTCATGCTTTAACCTTTTAATCCCTTGCTGCTCCAGATCTTTAAAAGCCTTATCACCAGCTTCAATCTTGGCAATTGTTTCTTTAAGAAGCTGATTAATAAATACCGCTTTCCTACGCTCTTCTGCCGTTAAAAATCCATTACGCGAACTCTTTGCCAAGCCATCTTCTTCACGCACGGTCGGCATTCCAACGATCTCAACCGGCAAACAAAGATCAGATGTCATTTTACGAATAACCGCCAGCTGTTGAAAATCTTTTTCACCAAATACTGCCAAATCCGGCTGCACCATCCCAAACAATTTAGTAACTACAGTAGTTACACCACAAAAATGACCTGGTCTGGAAGCACCGCACAAGGTATTGGTTAATTCATTAGGAACTGTGACGGTAGTTTGCGCGGCATTACCATCTGGATACATTTCAGTTACAGAAGGGGCAAATAAAAGATCAGCATCAGCAACCTCAAGATGTTTTTGATCATCAGGAAGAGTTCTTGGATAGGTATCAAGGTCTTCCCCTGCTCCAAATTGCAGCGGATTTACAAAGATACTTACAACTACAAAATCAGAAACCTCATTTGCTTTTTTAACAAGGGATATATGCCCTTCATGAAGGTTTCCCATTGTAGGAACAAAACCAACCTTATTACCGGCTGATTTTTGTTTTCTTACTTCTTCTCTTAATTCTGCAATTGTATGTACTGTTTTCATGCTCTTGATACCAAGGTTTGGATCAATGGGGTCAGAGTCATTGATCCGAATAATTAATATATATATAACTAAACATTATGCTCCGGTGCTGGAAACTCAGCTGTTTTAACTGCCTGAACATAATTAGAAATAGCCTCACCAATTGAGGCAGCGTCTTCCATAAAGTTCTTAGAAAACTTAGGTCTTTTTCCTGGAGTGATCCCTAACATATCCTGAAGCACTAATACCTGCCCATCACAATCACCACCAGCTCCAATACCTACTACAGGAATAGATACACTTTCTGAAACCTTTTTACCAAGATCAGCAGGAACACATTCAATCACCAGAATATCGGCACCTGCGTCTTCCAGCATTTTGGCTTCATTAATAATGGTCTGAGCTTGAGCATCTTCCCTACCCTGAACCTTATAACCACCAATCTTATGCACTGATTGAGGCAATAATCCAAGATGGCCACAAACAGGAACACCCTGACTGGTTAAAAATCTCACCTTTTCGATTTGGCCTTCACCACCTTCAAGCTTAACCATCTGTGCACCACCTTCCTTCATCAGGCGAGCTGCTGTCCAGGCCGCATCTTCTGCTGTGTTGTAACTCATAAATGGTAAATCAGCTATTACAAAAGAACTTCCGGCCCTACTGCATACACATTTGGTGTGGTAAACCATTTCATCAACGGTAACAGGAATTGTTGAATCCTGCCCCTGCATAACCATTCCCAGTGAATCTCCAACCAAAATAATATCTACAGCAGCCATATCACATAACGCTGCAAAACTCGCATCGTATGCAGTAAGCATCACTATCTTTTCAGCTTCACGCTTCATCTTAGCCATAGTTGCAACCGTAACCGGTTTTCTGGGCTGTTTTGGTTCATTTGATGAATACATAATTCTCTCCAGATGGTTTAGTCAGTGACTATCAGTGGCTCTATAATAACTATTTTAAGATAAAAGACTATATTTTTGCCGGACTAAAAAAGTGCTTTCCTTTTTTAATAGGGTTAATCGCACTTAATAACAGTTCAAAATCTTTGGAGTTATTTACGAAATCAATATCTGTTGCATTTATTATCAACAATGGTGATTTATCGTAGTAATGAAAAAACTCCGCATATTTATCATTTAGTTTCTGTAGATAATAGTGAGTTATTGAGGTTTCAAAAGGATTATTACGAATGTTTATTCGATTCGATAAAGTGTCTTCTGTAGCTTGAAGATAGATAACCAAATCTGGTACTGGTTGCTTTATTTCAAGTTTACTCTTTACCTTATTATAGATATCAAGTTCATCCGCATCCAAATTTGCTTCGGCAAATAATCCATCTTTTTCAAATAGAAAATCAGCAACAACTGTCCTATTTGGCTCTTGCTGCATTTTCTGATTAAGGCCGTCAAGCTGTTCAGCTCTTTGCATCAAAAAGTGTAATTGGGTATGTAACGCAATATTTGGGATGCCGGAATAAAAACGTGATAAGAATGGATTTTCTTCGGCCTTTTCCATAAATAGATCGGCCTCGTAGTAATCTGCAAGCTTTCTGGCAAGACTAGATTTACCAACACCTATTGACCCTTCTATCACAATATATCTCGGCTTTTTGACGATTGAAATTCCGCTTACTGTATGGTTTGCTTCTGTCACAATTATTTCTGCACTCTTAATATTTCATGAAAAAAACTCTGCGCAAGGGTTTCCACCTTTCCATAACCAGGGATAATAAGATCTGGTTCAATTTCGGACAAAGGACAAAGGACAAAACTACGTTCAGTCATCCCCTTATGCGGTACGGTGAGTCTATCACAATCAATTGCAAAATCATCAATTAACAATATATCAAGATCAATTATTCTTGCCCCCCAGCGAATAACACATCTATCTCTTCCCATTTGGTCTTCAACTGACTGCAAATAATCCAATAATTCTAGCGGCTTAAGATTAGTTTCGGCTTTAAATACAATATTTACATAATCCGGCTGATCCTGTGGCCCCATAGGTTTAGTAAAATATTTTGAGGAACAGGAGATTATTCTTACTTGAGTAGTCTGCTTTAAGAGGGAAAGAACTTTATCTATCTGAACATCAGGGGTGTCCAAATTACTTCCAACACCGATATAAACTATCTTATTCATATTAACTAACAAAAAAAATTAATGCTGTTTAGGAGATAGTTTTTTAGTCCTTCCATACTTGCTATGCCTTCCTCTACCATGTCGGCGTTTTTTGGGGTCATGCACAAGCATTGAAGATCTTTGAGATGAATCAACATCCTGAAATTTAGTCCACCAATCGGCAATTTCCTGATCAACTTCTCCAGAACCAGCTCGTAATAATAAGAAATCGTAAGCAGCCCTAAAGCGCTGATGCTCAAGCAACCTAAATGGACGCTTGCCGCTTCGAGAGAAAAACCTTGGTTGCATACGCCATATCTCTTTCATTGGCATTGAAAATCTTTTTGGAATAGAAACTATCTGTGCCTGCTCTCTTGCTATCTCTTCCACAGCTTCAAAGTAGATCTCATTTTCAGTTTTTCTTTCATTAGTATTAGAGGCGATAATTTGCCGCACCGGTTCCCAAAGCAAAGTAGCAAATAAAAAAGCAGGGGTAACCGGTTTACCTTGCGAAATCCTAATATCAGTATTTTTAAGCGCCTGCTCCAACATGGCATGGGCGCAACCAGAATCATCATTTGCTAAAGCTTTTGCTGTCATTGGGAATAAAATTTCAAAGACTCCATATTCGCTAAGCATATGATATGTAGCAAGAGCTTTTCCACCCATAAATAACTTTAATGACTCATCAAACAAACGAGCTGGCGGGATGTTGCTAAGAAGATGAGATAATCTTTTAATTGGTTCTTTAGTAACCGCTTCTATTTCGAATCCAAGCTTAACTGCAAATCTTATGGCACGAAGTATTCTAACCGGATCTTCCCTATATCTCTGCTCAGGATCTCCAATAAAACGAATTAACCTTTTTTGCAGATCAGAAAAACCATCAGCATAATCCACAACTTCCATCGTACTAGCATCAAAATACAGTGAATTAATAGTAAAATCGCGCCTTAATGCATCTTCTTCAACGGAGCCATAAACGTTATCACGCAGGATACGACCACAATCAGCAGTTTGCGCATGCGATTCGTGTTCAGCGGACTCGTGTGAAGCCCGGAATGTAGCTACCTCGATAATCTCTCTACCGAAATAAATATGAGCCAGACGGAACCTTCTTCCAATCAAACGACAGTTTTTAAATATTGCTTTAACCTGCTCGGGAGTGGCATTTGTCGCCACATCAAAATCCTTAGGATGTAGGTCCAAAATAAGATCACGCACAGCCCCCCCAACAATATAAGCCTGATAACCATGCTGTTTAAGAGTATGCAAAACCTTCAGCGCACGATCGTTTAAATCGTGTTCCGGTATCATTGACTTTGAATGAGGTATTATTTGCGGTTGAATCTTAGTTATTCCTTTAATCACTTGTCTCTAAAAGGCGAGCGATATTACCATAAAATCACTGCTAAAACAGTAATATTATAGGATAAATAGAAATTATATCTTTATGCAATAAAGGTATTCTTTTATACGACTTATGGAACGAGCACGCAACCACTTAGCTAATAATATTCAAACACCAAAACAAAGTCACAATGTGAACTGCGTCACAAAACTTGACATAAAATAAGCACTTCCTTATAATGTGTTTCATATTTGTATTAGGACACAAATTATTTGCATTTTATGTTGAAATTCAAATCGTTAGAAAATAACGACCTGCGATTTTGAATTTATAATATGCGTTAGTCATATGAATTTTATGTGAACCGCATCACATTTTATTGACAAATGCCGCACCGCAGCATAGCATATACCCATTAGTATGAAAAACACCCATTTGAATGCTAATACTGTTTGATGGAATGCAAATAGCTTGATTAAGTAGGACACCTTAAATTCAACCTAATGGAGACTCTTCAGCCATGAAGATCAAAAAAAGTTTATATACCAAAGTTGCTTCATTATTTATTGTCGGCGCACTTTCAGCAACAATCGCCCACGCAAAAACCCCTTTACCAACCTATGAAGTAAAAACCAACACTGCAACCAATATGAGCGCATATGGTAACCATGCAGTATTATCACAGCCAGACCTTGATCTTAAAAAATTATCTGAGCAAGGTAAGATAAAATCATCACAGCTTATCGTAAAATTCAAAGAAGATAATTCTGAAGTATTGAATAATATTCTTAGCAAGTTCTCTGTTGAAGGAATTGCTGATTTTTACAATCCAACAAAATTCTTAAATGCATCAAAGGCGCTTTTCAAAAAGATGAAGCTTGTTTCCTTCTCAACAGGAACAGATCTTTCTCAAGCCTTTACCGACCTAGTTGAAAACCCAGCTGTTGAATATGTGGCACCAAACTATGTATTCACTCTTCAGGCAACAACGCCAAACGACCTTGATGCAAATTTATGGGGCTTAAATAACACAGGTCAAACCAGAACATTTACTGACTCCTACGACAATGAATATGTTGAAACAGGCACTATAGATGCTGACATCGACGCTCCAGAAGCTTGGGATATTCGTCATGATGCATCAAATACTATCGTAGCAATTATTGATACCGGTATTGACTATAATCACAGTGAACTAGCATCAAACATGTGGACCAACCCAGGTGAGATTGCTGGCAATGGCATTGATGATGATGGCAATGGTTACATCGATGATGTTCACGGCTATGACTTTGCCGATAAAGATTCTGACCCAATGGATACTCACGGACACGGGACTCACTGTTCAGGAACAATTGCCGCACAAGGTAATAATGGAAATAACATCACGGGTATTGCCTGGAATACCCAACTAATGGCACTTAAAATCTTTGCTGATGATAGCAACGGTGCATTCACAAGTGATATCGTCAATGCAATTTTGTACGCTGCTGATAACGGAGCTAAAGTTTCAAATAACAGCTACGGCTCTATTTTCTACGATGCTATTTCTGCTGAAATTATTCAAAAGCCTATGTTCGATGCTATTAGCGCAGCAAATGACGCAGGTATGCTTTTTGTTGCCGCATCTGGTAATGATAGCGCAGATCTAGATGGTACTATGATGAGTACCCCTTCTGACCTTGAACTACCAAACATCATTTCTGTTGCTGCATCAAATCAATTTGATGAACCTGCAGCTTGGTTCACCAACTTTGGTAAACATTCTGTAGATATCGCCGCTCCTGGTGAGTTTATCTACAGCTCTCTTCCTGGTGATGAATATGCAACCTGGAACGGTACATCAATGGCAACACCTCACGTTACCGGTGCTGCAGCTCTTATAGCAGAACACGCTCCAGACTTATCCCCTGCTGAGATCAAAGCAGTATTGATGAATACTGTTGATAAAAAAGATGCTCTTGCAGATACAAGCGCAAGTGGTGGCCGTCTTAACATCTATAACGCTTTAGTTGCTCTTCAAGGCTCTGGCGGTGAGTGTGAAAGTTTCACTGCATCAAACAGCAGTCATGAAACTGCAGGAAGAGCCTACTCTGAAACAACCGGAGAATCATGTTGGGGATCATTCTGCTGGGGCGGAACTACTACTTACTATGCAGTTGGTAGTGACGAGTCTCTTGGCACCTCTTCTTATACAACTACAACTTTGTATGAAAATGAAACCGGAGTATTCTCAACAACAGAAAACTGCCAAATGGGCGGTACAGTTGATGCCCCACCAGTACTAACTCTAAATATACCTCGTGAAAAATTCATTTTAGTTGGAACTGAGTACTCAATCCCATCAAACCCAGTAACTGCATCAGATAGAGAAGATGGAGACATCACCGCTTCTGTAGTAACGACTGGAGAGATTGATGTAAATAAAGCTGGTAGATATATTGTATCGTACGACGTTACAGACTCTGCTGGTAACAAAGCTGCTCCTGTATCTGTATATATACACGTAACTGAAACAGATGATCAACCACAGGTACAACTACAAGGACCTTTCTGTAATATGATGTGGTGTTCAGCTCTATTTATGGAAAAAGACACTCCATACCAAGAACCTGGATATATCGCGTATGACCTTATAGACGGAGATCTTACTGATCAAGTATTTATCATTGACAACCCAATGGATGACACATCAGAAGTTGGAGTAAGATTCCTTAACTACGATGTAATTGACAGCGGTGGCAACCACGCCCCTCAACATACAAACAGACTTGTAGCTGTACTTGATGCTGAGCAGCCACACATTTGGGTTAGACCACCTTCAGGCAACTTCTTCAGCTATGCCAATGACTACTACACTTGGAAAAGACCTGATGGAGAACAAACTTACTATAGTGCCAACTATGCAGTCCTTGACCTTAAAACAGATTTCTATGCTAGTGATTTTGTTTGGGAAGATCACGTAACTGTAACAGGTGAAGATAGCGTAGACTATGCTACTGCAGGTGACTACACAGTTACACTTACAGCTACAGACCTGGACGGTAATACAACTACTGAAACTCAAATTGTTCATGTTGTTGTAGATACTACTGCCCCAGTTATCACTCTTTGGGGTGGTTCAGAAGTAACAGTAGAGATTGGCGACTGGTACAAAGAGCCTGGCGGCATCCTGGAAGATGATCTTGATTCATATCCTCGTACTAGCATGAAATACTACGATATTAATGGTAATGAAATTGACAATCCATTTGGTGAACACTTCACTGAAGAAACCTCTTATACCATCGAATATTTGGGTGTAGACGGTGCTGGAAACGAAGCGGAACCACAATATCGTACAGTTAATGTTGTTCGTGAACACTGGAATCACATACCAGAATTTCCTAGCTGGGGAATTTATAGCTACCTTAATGCCCATATATCCGGAACAACTTTTGACGCAGATGGTGACATGAACCGTGTTGAAGTTGAGTTTAATGGTGATGGAAACTGGATAGCTGCGGACTTTAATGCTGAAACAGGTGAGTTTTTATATACCCCTGACTTTTACGGTTACCGTGAAGTTAGATTCAGAGCTGTTGACGACAACGGCAACATGAATACAACTGATACATACGACTTCCTTAGCACAGCAGCAGTTGTAATTGAAAGCCACAGTATCCAAATTAACGGTACCTCTATCACAGTAACAGGTACTGCATCTGATGCAGAGGATGACATCCAGCAGATAGAGATCTCTATTGATAGCGGTAATTACACAGTATGTAGTGGAACCACCAGCTGGACCTGTAATGTTAGCGGCTTATCATACGGCACACACAACTACCGCATTAGAGGCCTGGATACATACAAATACTCAGGTGAAACATCAGCGCAATACTTTACCGTTGCTCCAGCCATCCCTCAAATTGATAGCTATGACTATACATTTGATGGCAACAAGCTTGTAGTAACTGGTACTGCTTCTGACGATGACGGTGACCTAAGTTCTGTACACCTTCTAGTTGGCTTAGGCGGTATTGAATGTACTGGCACTACTTCTTTCACCTGTGAAATGCCAGATCTTGTTAATGGCACAACTTATGAAGTAGCACTGCAAGCACGTGATGCATATGGTAATGAAAGCACTCCATTAGAGTTCTCATTTACTTATGAAGAAAGCCAATCATGCTTTACCGACACTAATAGTAATCACGTTAGCGCAGGAAGAGCAGAACTAAAGTATAATGTACTTGTTTACGCACTTGGTTCTGGTGACTACCTGGGAATGGGTACTAATACTACTTCACTAGAGGAAACTTCTGCTGGAGTATGGACCAAGGTAACCAGCTGTAACTAATTACCAGCATTAGATAATTGCTGCAAACTTAATTAAGGCCTCAATTTTTGAGGCCTTTTTTATCATTCATAAAAAATTCACGCGCTTTTTTTGTGACACGCGTCACAATTTATATTGACTTTTGTTGCAGTGCAGCACATACTTACAACTAAAGGATATGTAAATTTTTACATATAAAAAGCACTTGAAGGATACAAGTTGCGCTTCAAAACAATAATGGACTAATCGCCTATATAAGGCTGGACACAACTAAATGGAGACGCGGCTATGAATATCGGGAATAAAATCAATAGCTATACTGCTATGATAGCTTTGCTAACAATATCAATTTCCCCTGTAGCTTTTGGGGAAATTCCTTCTGAAACAACCTACTTTAACCAAGAAAGTATTAATGCCATTACCGACAATTCAAATTATGGAAATCATGTAACTACTAAAGATTTCAATGAGGTTAATCTTAATGAAATGAGCGAACTTGGGGAAATTAAATCATCTCAGCTTATCGTTAAATTCAAAAACTCAAGCATTGCTGCTGCGCCTCAATTAAATACAGCATTAAAAAAATACACTGTTACAAATATTGCGGGTTTCTATTCCCCATCAAAAATTTTATCTACTTATAAAGAGGCATTTAGCAAATTAAAAGTAATCTCCTTTACTCCAGGAACCAACCTAAACGCAGCTTTTTTTGACCTGATTAAAGACCCGGAAGTTGAATATGTATCTCCAAACTTCAGTTTTGCCATACAAGCAACTCCTAACGATATTAGTACTCGCCAATGGGGTATTAACAATACTGGTCAAGATATACTTTTTAATGATTACGATGGTAGTGAGCTAACCAGAAATGGTACTGAAGATGCAGATATCGACGCACCCGAAGCATGGAATATAAGACATGACGCTTCTAATACCATTGTTGCTATAATAGATACCGGTGTTGACTACAATCACACAGATCTTGCTGATAATATTTGGAACAACCCTGGTGAAATTGCGGGCAATGGAATCGACGATGATGGCAATGGATATATTGATGATATCCATGGCTATGACTTTGCAAATAATGATCCGGATCCTATGGATGTAACCGTTAATTATAACTATGAAAATCCACATGACTGGATACCAGGAGATTTTTCAACCGGAGGCCATGGAACACACTGCGCAGGAATTATCGCAGCTACCGGCAATAACAACACAGGAATAACTGGCGTTACCTGGAATACTCAACTGATGGTTCTAAAAATATTTGGTGATGGTGAACCATTTGCATATACATCAGACATTGTTAGCGCCATTTTATATGCAGCTGATAACGGAGCTAAGGTTTCAAATAATAGTTATGGTTCAACTGCTCCAAATTCCGCATGGGGAAATGCCGGCAACAAACCTCTATATGATGCTATATCTGCAGCAGATGACGCTGGCATGTTATTTGTTGCTGCCGCAGGAAACAATGGCGCTGATTTAAATACCGAGGCATTTACTACTCCTGCGGGATTTGAATTACCAAATATTATCTCTATTGCTGCTTCGGATGAAAATGATGAACTTGCTCATTTTTCAAACTATGGGACATCTCTTGTTGACCTTGCTGCACCAGGAGTTGATATTTATAGTACATATCCAGGTAATACCTATGTAAATATGAGCGGTACTTCTATGGCTACACCGATGGTAACTGGAGCTGCAGCATTATTATTTGAAGAAAATAGCGAGCTAACACCTGCAGAGATCAAAGCCATATTAATGAATACATCCGATAAATTAGAATCATTAACCGGATCTTCTGCTAGTGAAGGCAGGCTAAATTTGCACAATGCTTTGCAATTTATTCACAATACTAATGATGGTAGCTGTGAAAGCTATTCTGCAACAAATGATAGTCATGTTTCATCTGGAAGAGCCTATAAAGAAACAACAGGCCAAAGCTGCTGGGGAACATTCTGCTGGGGAGGAACTACAACCTACTATGCAATTGGCAGCAATGAATCCCTAGGCACTGCGTCTTACACAAACACAACGCTTTATGAAAATGACCCCGGCATATTCTCTAAAACAGAAAATTGCCAAGCAGGAGGATCAATTGATACTCCACCAGTAATTAAAATGAACGGTGATTCAGAAAAATTCATCATAATTGGCACCCAATATTCTTTACCTGAAATTGAAGCTACAGCTCTGGATAGAGAAGATGGAGACATTACTGCAACCATTACCAAAACAGGAAGCTATGATGTAAATAAAGTTGGTAGATATTTGATTACCTATACAATTGAAGATTCTACTGGAAATCAAGCTGCGCCAATAACCAGAGCTATTAATGTTATTGAAAAAGCCTATGCACCAGGAATTATTATCAATGGTCCTGCATGTAACGGGTGGTGGTGTACCGTTCAAAAAATGGAAAAGGGAACTGAATATAAAGAATATGGCTACATTGCCTTTGACCTTCTTGATGGTGATCTTACTGAAGAGGTATATCTTTCCGGAGACAACATGGATGATACTACAGATGAAGGGATAAGATTCCTTGACTACAGAGTAAAAAACTCAAATGGCATTGAAGGTAGAACCGTTAATGGGGCTATTCGTATGGTAGCTGTACTTGATGCTGAATTACCTCATATTTGGATCAGACCTCCAGAAGGAGGAAATTATTTCCAATATGCAGATGAATTCTATACCTGGAAAAGACCGGAAGGCAATACTTCATGGTATTACCGTCCTAACTTCAGTGTAGTTGATATGGATACCGAGCGTTTCTATGACCCTGAATATGCTGAGGAAGGAATAGATTATAGCACTTGGGGAACTTACTCGGTACTAGGTAAAAATGAAGTTGATTACACTACTACAGGAAGCTATACCGTTACTATTTCTGCAACTGATACTAATGGCAACATTGCATCAAAACAACAAATAATTCATGTTGTTGAGGATATAACTCCACCGCAAATTACCCTTTGGGGCGAAACCGAAGTTAATGTAGAGATTGGAGATTATTTTTATGAACCTGGTGGTATTGCAAAAGATAACCTTGACCCATATCCAAGGACATCAAAAAAATACTACGATGACTTAGGTAGTGAGATTGAAAGTCCACTTTCAGGAAGAACTCTAATTGAAGGTACTTTTACCATAGAATACTTGGCAGAAGATGGTGCCGGAAATCAAGCAGAACCTAAATATCGTACTGTTAATGTAATTCGTAGCCACTGGAATCATAAACCGGTATTCGAAAGCTGGAGAATAAAAAACTTTGCGGGTGCAAGAATATCAGGAACAACATTTGATATTGATGACGACCTGAATCGTGTAGAAATTGAGTTTGATGGTAGTGGCAACTGGATACTAGCTAACGGAGTTGAAGAGTTTGAATACTTACCTGACTTTTACGGTAAACGCCAAGTTAGATTCCGTATAGTTGATGACAACGGTAATATGGCTACTACCGACACATATGATTTTTACTCAACTGCACCAGTAGTAATTGAAACTAAAAATCTGGAGATAAACGGGAACAGTATCACCGTAACCGGCAATGCATCTGATGAAGAAAATGATATTACCCAAATCCAAATAAAAGTTGACTGGGGAGATTGGGTTAACTGTAACGGAACAACGAGTTACACATGCAATATCCAAAACCTAGAGTATGGTGAACACTACTACAGCATTAGAGGAATTGATTCTCACAATGTAGCTTATAGTAGTACAACGAAACACTACTTTGATATAACCCCTGCGCTACCAAAGATTGATAGCTATGAATACGGTTTCGAAGAAAATACTCTAGTAGTTACCGGCACCGCTTCTGACGCTGACGGAGACCTGGAATCAGTTCTTTTGTTCTTTGTTGGCGGAGATAGTTATGAGTGTACAGGTGCAACATCTTTTACCTGCGAAATTACAGGTCTTATAGATGGCGTTACATATGACGTAGTTTTAGAGGCTCGTGATAGCCTGGACAACCGCAGTGATCCTAAGATCTTTTCATTTATGTATGAAGAGGAAGATATTCAATCTTGTTTTACTGCAACTAACAATGACCATGTAAGCGCAGGAAGAGCAGAGCTAAAGTATAACATTCTAGTTTATGCTTTAGGGTCAAATAGCTATCTTGGCATGGGAACAAGCACTACGTCTTTGGAAGAAACATCTTCTGGAGTTTGGACTAAAGTTAGTAGCTGTAACTAATACGACAACTAAAAACCCCCTCTTTTTCAGAGGGGATTTTTAGTTAGTCATTAATACTGACTTTCTTCGGCCTGCTTAAGTTGTTCTTGCCTCTGCTGCATTGCCTTATCCAATTGCTGTTGCACTTCCTGAGGCTTACTCATAACATTCTTATTATATTCCATGTATGTATCAACTGGATTTTCGATCTTTTCAGATTTTGCCTCAGCATCATTATCTGAACTACAGCCATAAACCGCAACAGTCAAAAATATCATAAGATAAAAAAATTTCATTACTGCTCATCTCCTTTACCCAAAATACAGTTTAAATAAGCCTGTTCTAAATCATCAGAATCAAACTTTTCTCGACATTCATCAGTAGTTCCAATAAATTTAATTACCCCTTGATCAAGAATCGCCATTCGATCACAAATCGCATCAACATCAGCCAGCATATGAGTACTAAAAAACAGGGTCGTCTGCGATTCTTTTAATTTTTTAATTTGCTTTTTTAAATATGCACGAGCCTTGGGGTCTAGACCACTCATAGGTTCATCAAGTATAACTATTGGCTTTTGCGCAAGAAAGCACCCCATTAACCCAAGTTTTTGTGCCATACCCTTTGAATAACTTTTCACCGGTCTGTTCAAAGCTTCTTTTGCCAAATCGAGATTTTCACAAAGTGAAGTAACTAGTTGACTATCATAGCTTGATCCGTGAATCTTTCCGGTAAATTTAAGAAAATCATTCCCTTTGAAAAAGTAAGGGGGATTAAATCTTTCTGGCAAAAAAGCCAGATGCTCTCTAGCAAAAGGATCGGTATTATCTTTTTGTGCAATCTTTATTAAACCAGAATCCGGAGCAATAAAATCAAGCAATGATTTTATCATAGTGGTCTTCCCTGCTCCATTAGCACCAACAAGACCAAGAAATTCTCCATTTTTAACTTGGAGCGAAACCCCTTTTAGAACTTTATTCTTTCCGTAGCTTTTTGTAATTTGCTGATAACTAATAGCAATATTGTTATCAACTGGTTGTTGTTCCATCTACAAATATCATCCATAATAACTAATAAGTTACGGAATTTTCCGCTCTGGTAAATTATTCACCTTTTTCCAAATCCTTAAAGGCTCCAGCCATTAGCTGGATTTTTACCACTTTATTAAACTGTTCAACCCAATATGGACAGAATTGACTTCCTGCTGACGCATTAATTTCAGCAACTGCACGCATAATCGAGCGTCTATTAACTCTATCTGGCCTGGAATGTGTCATTGCATAAAACGCATCACAAATAAGCATTATTCTCGCGCCATCACAAATTTCTTCACCCTTTAGATTGTTTGGATAACCGGTACCATTAAAGTGTTCATGATGTTGCTCTACAATTTCAGAAGCAGGTTCCCAGCCCATCATACGTTTTAGAAGACCTGAACCAACATAAACATGATCCTGCACCTCTTTGAGTTCCTCTTCAGTATACTTCCCTTTTTTATTAAAAATTTCATCAGGAAGAAAGCCCATACCGATATCATGCATATAAGCCGCAGCCTCAAGCTGAAAATAATCAATTGGAGTACCTGCAATACCGTTTGCACCAAGAGCTATAGAAGCAATAAATGCGGTTCTGTTTGCCCAGCGATGGTTGGAATCATCAACAGCTTCACCCAAAGAACGAAATAGCTGTAAATCCGGATCTAAGGTATCTGGTAACACAAAGATCTTTTTATGAGCTCTTTCAACTATCTCTGCATCTTTATTCGCAACTTTTACTATTGTTTCTTTCTTCTTATTTATTTCTTTAGTATCTTCTGCTGAAGTAGTAACTACTTGATTAATTTTATCTTGGTCACCGGACAAATAAGCCTGAACAATTGGAGCAAACTCATCAATCTTATCTTCACCACTTTGCACCAAGGAATTAATATATTCGATTACCTGAGGAACCTCACCTAAATCAACTCGCCCATTTTTAGCGACTTCTCTTGTAATAAACAGCAATCTATCCATTGAAAGCAAAATAATCTCGCTTACAACCTTTGAATGCTTAATTTCCCCATCTCTAATACCTTCTACAAGATTTTCAACTGCATGCGCAAAATCCACCATAGGATCGATATGAAATATATTCGCATCTCCCTTAATGGTATGCAGGGCTCGAAATACCTGATTAAGCAATTCAATATCACTGGGGGAATCTTCTAGACGTAAAAGAGCAGACTCTACCTCGGTGTGTTTTTCCTCCACCTCATCAAGGAAGTCCTTTATATCGTCATATTCGTCTACAAGTACAAAAATATCGCTATTATTTTCCGTCATATTTCTATAGATTACTCACAACATAGTTAAATCAATAATAGACCATAACGTAATATTTTTCAGAACAACAACACTAATTAAGGTAATATTCTCCAAAATAAAAATACCACAGATCTTTTTATCCAAGAATATTGCATACATCCTAATAAAACTTGGTATTAGTTAACATTTTAATTCTTATTTTCCTAAAATGATTTACTAGTTTAAAATTACATTTTTATAAGCGATTACTTACTTGTGTCTGAAATAATACTTTCTACTATAAATGCTAAATATATCCATTCTGCGTTTGGACTACGTTCCCTATGGTGTAATCTAGGATCCTTAACGAGCAAAGCTTCTATCTTAGAGTTCAATATTAATCAACAAGTTAATCAAATCACAGAAGAGGTGCTTAAGCTCTCGCCTAAAATCATCTGCTTTAGTGCTTATATTTGGAATATAGAATCGTTAACAAACCTTTTATATAACATCAAACAATTATCTCCTGAAATAAAAATCATTGTAGGGGGACCAGAAGCCAGTTATGAATTTGAAAACGCCAGTTGGTATCCTTTTGTTGATCATATAATTTGTGGTGAGGGTGAAATTGAACTGCCTAAACTTATCAGAGATCTATTATCAAATAACACACCAGATAAAGTAATCCAGGCAGCACCAATTGAAGATCTAAGTACGATTAATATGCCATATGCAGCATATTCTGATGAAGATATATCAAATAGAGTAGTCTACGTAGAAAGTTCTCGCGGTTGCCCATTCAAGTGTGAATTCTGCATCTCTTCCCTGGACGACAAGGTGCGTTTTTTTGACGTAGACCAGTTTCTTGAACAAATGCTAATACTTATTAATAAGGGCGTTATGCATTTTAAGTTCATCGACAGAACCTTTAACGTAGGAACCAAACGCGCCATAAAGGTTCTTGATTTCTTTTTAGAAAATTGGCGTAATGGCATGCAACTCCATTTTGAGATTGTCCCTGATAAACTAAAAACAGAGCTAATGGAAAAAATGAAACAATTTCCATTACATGGGCTTCACCTGGAAATTGGCATTCAAAGCTATAACCCTAAAACTCAAGAACTTATTTCGCGTCGTCAAGACTTTGAGCTAACCAAAACCAACCTTAAATCACTGTTAACTGAAACAGGCGCTCTAGTACATACTGATTTAGTTATTGGGCTTCCTGCTGAAACCTATGATTCATTTGCTTATGGATTCAATCAATTGATAGAACAACGCCCGCAGGAAATTCAGATCGGTTTTCTAAAACGTTTAAAGGGCACACCAATAATAAGGCATACTGAAAAATATCAACTTATCTTCGAGAATGAAGCTCCATTTGAAATCTTGCAAACCAGCGATATATCTTTTGCTCAGATGCGTAAACTGAAAAAGTTTTCCAGATATTTTGATCTTTTTTATAACTCAGAAAACTTCCCTGAATCAATGGAACTGCTTTGGAACATCGACAAGGATCATTTTAAATCTTTTATGGCTCTTACTGATTTTACTTGGGGAAAAACCAGGCAAACTCACAAGATATCACTAAAAAACCTAGTTAAGATTTTCTATGATTTCATTTCTTCATTAAACGTTATTAGTAACGAACAGCTATTTGATTCATTAGCCAAAGATTTTTATCGAATTCCCGGTAGAAAAGAAAAACTGGAAAACATACTTAAGTGCTGTTAGATTGTCTTTTTTGATACTTAAATTTATACATATGGGGCGATTTTGAAAAATAAACACTTCATATCGACCTGATAAATAACTCTATTATGGATACAATAAAAACCAACAGGTAAGTTGTTATGGCAAAAATCTATTGTAAATACCACCCCAAAGATCCTGCTCGCAAATATTGCCCACATTGCAATATCAATCTTTGTTCAAAATGCATTAAACCTGAAACACCTGGGTCTACAAGATATATCTGTCCCGTATGTAAAAACGAAGTAAACGATTTAGGCATGGGGAATGTAATAACACCATTTTGGGAACGTATACCACAATTTTTTAAGTATCCGTTTAATTTTGATTCAATGATGTACATTATTGGCCTACCTTTATTATCATTTTTAATTTACCTACCAATAATTGGATTTGCTGTATATATAGCAATTATCTTTATCATGTATCGTTATGGCTTTGCCCTACTGCAATTTACAGCCAGAGGTTATGTAACATCCGAAGAAACCGCTGGGGGTACTAGATTAAATACCAATTCCAATATGCATATCATTTTCTTTGTAGTGACGATAATCTGCTTTGCTTGGATTTATGCTGTTAACACGGTATTCATGTCTATTCCATTATTAATTGCATCGCTAATTCTTTTAGGCCTTATGATTCCTGCAATAATTATGACCGTTGGGGTTACAGAAAACTTCTTCCAAGCAATCAATCCATTAGCTTGGTTTGTAATTATTAAAAGTATTGGGATCCATTACCTAACTCTTCTATTCTTTCTAATGATTCTTAATGGCGGATCAAGTGCAATCATTTACTTTATTGCCCCTCATATTAACCCTTTCTTAATATTACCGCTGTACATCATGTTAAATACTTACTTCTTTATGGTTATGTTCCTGATGATGGGGTACATCATCTACCAATACCACGAAAGACTAGGAATAACCGTAGATAAAGATTTTGAAGAAGAAACTCTTGCTCAACCTCAAACAGCTGAAGATATTACTGACTCAGTTCTGCGAGAAGTTAGCATTTTAATCCAGGAAGGTATGTTTGAAGAGGCTAAAGCCAAATTAAAACATACTCTAATTCGTCATTCTATGGAGCAAAAACTACACGATCAGTACCATAAGCTTCTTGTCAGAACCAATGACAAACCAGAATTATTGGCACATACTAAAAGCTACATACCTGCTTTAATTACTAATAATAACTTTACTCAGCTTATTGAATCAGTTGAGCAAGCCCTACAGCAGGATAAGAACTTCCGCCCAGAAAAATCTATCCATACAATTACCATTGCTGAACACGCCTTCAATACGGGAAAATATAAATTAGCCCTACAATTACTGGACAAATTCGATCAGTTCTACCCAATGGATGCCAACATCCAAAAGGCTGGCCTTATAATGTGCAAATCACTTTGTGATGGATTAGGTGAAGATGCTAAAGCAAAGAAAATATTACAAGCTATGTTAGGCAAATACCCTAATGGAGAAGTTGCTGATCAAATGCGCGAATATATGAAGTTTATTGATTCGCTGCTTGGGGCTGCACCGCAATAGAATGAGTCAGACTGATGGTGGGCAACGATATTAATATTTGAAAAGTATTTTGAACTTAAAACCCCGTTCATCCTGAGCACGAGGTACGAGTAGTCGAAGGGTGCTTGTAAACCTTTGATTAATACCGTTTCATACTTCGACTGCTTCGCGCTCAGCACGAACGGTATTAATTCCCCGGACAGCAGTGGGACTTGATCCTGGATCTCGAGACGCGGCAAGCTCTCTGATTATGCATCACCCCTTTTTTGTTGGGTTACGTTACGCTACGCTAAGCCAACCTACATATTCATTTCCAAATATATCAGTCTGCCACCAACATCTTCTTATAATACAAACTTCTGGATGAATCTATATCTTCAAGCTTTCTGGAAATAACTTTAATAGCTAGTTCAAGGTTATTAACATTATGGCCGCAATTAATCAGCGCGGTCAATATCATCTCCGCATCATCAATAAAGCCGTGATTACAAAATCTAATCGACAAATCAACCATATGAGGAGTATCTAATTGAGCATTATGATTAGTCAGTTTTAAATATTCTTTAAAAATCTTATTTATATCTGCAACTATCCCCGAAGCATTGCTATTTATCTTAAATATCTTGTTGCATACAGACATAAACTCAAGTGAATCTGGCTTGTGTTTTTCAATTGTAAATAATTTTTTTAATGCATCTAGATTATCGGGATGATCGCGTAAAACCTGATTATAGATTTTTTTTGCTTCATCAAACTCCAATTGCCCCATAAGAGAATTAGCTTCTGACATTAGTTCTGCTAAATTATCATGTTTAATATTCTCATCCATATATTCACGATCTACCCCCTGTTTAAATAAAGACATAAATGCCGCGATAGCACCTCCTGCCAGTAAACCACCAGCATGAGCCATATACGCCACATTACTGCCTTCCATAAAAAAGAATTGTAAAAACTCATTACCTAACCAAAGCGGGAACATAATCAATGCAGGTGCTTTTACATAGTTAAAGTAAAATAAAATATTGTAGAAAAATCTAATCCTACGCAGACCATAGCTTATAGCATACATACCCATTAGCCCTGCTATCGCACCTGATGCACCAACCAGAGGAGTTCTGCTGGTCATATCAAACAGCATATAGAATGAGGTAGCACATACTCCGCAAATCAAATAAAAAGGTAAATAACGCAAAGACCCAAAGATATTTTCAACTGCTATACCCAAGAAAAGAAGAAATACCATATTACCCACAAGATGCATTATCCCTCCATGCAAAAACTGGGTAGTTAAAAATGTTATGGGTCGCCTCTCTTTTGGTATAAACCCATAGCTATATATAAGAGATTTATTGAATATTTTCGTTAATTCCTCCCTACCATCACTCCAATCAGGATATTCCTTCATATCGCTAGTAATAATAGTTTTCTTATCCAATAACTCTTCTAGAAATTTCTCGTCTGAAGATATAATCATAAACCCCATCATCGCAGGAGGTTCTTCATTATATCTTTGCGAATCTTTTAAAAAATCTAACCTCTCTTTGTCATCATCACTATCACCACGGCTAGGAGTATTTTCCAAATATTTTATATAAGCAGGGATTTCAATCTTGGCCAAACCAGAATCTGAATAATGCTTTACTGCTTTCTCATATACATCGTTATCACCACTCTGACCAATAAAAAACACAAGAACATTTATTAAAATTATTAAAAATGTAACGATTGGAAAGCGATGAAGTTCGATTTTCTTTTCTAAAGGTATTAGTAATAACATCTTTTATCCCATATTTATTTAATATTTGTATCTTAGTCCAAAAGTCTGGTGTTTTCTATTGGCTTATCTGCTTCACTCTCAACCTGGCTATCAGATTGGACAAAAAACAAAATTATTTCGAATAACCGCCTGCGGCATGGACGCCGCAGTCGAGCCTACATGGATGTATTTATGGCGTGTTTAAGAAATGATTTTTGTTTGTGAAATAAATGCATTTCCAACGCCACCTTGATACAGTCATTACTGGATACCGGCCTGCGCCGGTATGACGTATTAACTACAAAGTCTTTAACTTACCCTTAACTTCCTCAATCGAACTATAACCTTTTCTGTCCAAAATAGCCTTAAGCTCGCTATCAATACGGCTAAAACACTCAGCACCTTCTTTCTCAAAGGTTGTACCAATCTGCACCGCATCTGCCCCTGCTAACAGATATTCAAAGGCATCTGTGCCGCTTACGATTCCACCAACACCAAATATCTGAATCTTACCTTCAAAACGTTCATAAAATGCTCTTACATTAGCAAGCCCAACAGGTTTTATATATTGTCCGGAAAGACCACCAAAACCACCTTTAGGTTTGATAATTGGAGATTCTGTTTCCGGATCTATTATCATGGTATTACCAATAGAATTAATACAAGAAACGAACTGGATATCATGTTTTAACAAGATATTGGCAATACTATCAAAATGAGATAAATCAAAATAAGGGGGAAGCTTGACTCCAAGAACCTTATTATTAATTTCACAGATATTACCAAGCACGGTATCTGTCTGCTCAAAGTCGTAAGCAAGCTGCGGTTTACCCACAATATTTGGACAGGAAAAATTAACCTCAAGAATATCTGCATCGCTATCTTGGAATTCTTTAACCATTTGCAGATTATCTGCCATACACATGCCTGACAAACTAGCAATAATAGGTTTATTGAATTTTTTTAGCTCTGATGCAAACTTTATATATTCCTTATAACCTAGATTTGGCAGCCCCATAGATTGAATGGCACCAAAATCCAGGCGCTTATACCTTGGTTCAGGATTGCCTTCTCGAGCTTCAATAGTACATGATTTCATCATGATCGCAGCACAATCTGAATTGCCTATTTTTTCTAATTCTTCAAGCGTAGTGCAATCAGGTCCAGATGCATTTACTGCATATGATTCTAGATTTATTCCTGCGATATTTGTTGAAGTTGTACTCATTATATTTCCTTGTTAAACATTTGCAGATTTAGTTAAACCTTTTCAAGGCACCTACACATACCTCTGTATCCGAGAAATTCGTGGCTACCATCATAATATGGTTTCCCGGTCACCTCGAATCTATAAGGCTCATTACAATCTATAATATCTATTTTTTCCAATTTAACTCGAACAAAAGGTTTTCTTAAATCAATTTGATCATGGACGGAACCTTCTTCACTAGGTCCGGTAAAAACCTCTTTGACATTTTTTCCTAATATTGGAGAATAATCTATTCCAATAAACTCAAAATTTGCAGTCGATAGATAGTTAATAGTTAAGTTAGCATCTGTTTCCCAAATAACTGATCCGGTGAGTTCAGACAATTCGTGCATGCGATTTTCTAACATTTCTTGCTGCAGTCTTACCTGCTTTTCTGTGGTTATATCAACTCCAGCACCACGAAATCCCATATACTCACCATATCTACCATAATACGGAGCGCCGCTCACTTTGTACCATTTTTGTTGCCCATCCCTTAATGGTGTTGAATATTCATAATTTTTAAACGGTACTCGAGCATCTATATCTTCAAGAAACTTATGCCAGGTTTTTATTTGTTCATTACTGGTTACCACTAGCATCTCTTTGATATGTCTTCCAATAACATTTTCTTTTTGCACATTAAGATTTTTTAGAAATGCATCAGAAACATATGTAAAACAATCATTTGAATCTGTTTCCCAAAACCAGTCAAATGATGTTTCTGCGATATGCCTAAATTTTTCTTCATTGGCAATTAATGCATTTTCTGCAACCCTTTGTTCGGTTGTATCAGAACCAGTTCCTCTATGCCCTAAATAGTTTCCGGTTTTGTCAAAAAATGGAGCTCCACTAATCCTAAACCAACGAGGCCTTTGGCTGGCAAGCTCAACCTGGAATTCATAATCCCAAAACCCTTTGTGACAAAGGATGTCATCAACAGCCTGCAACCATTCCTTTTTCTTTCTTGGATCATCAGATACATACATATCACGAAGATGTTTACCAATTACCTTTTCAGCAGGAATACCTATGACCTTTGAGTATCGATCAGAAACATAGGTAAATCTGCCTTCAGCATCGGTTTCCCAAATCCAATCTGAAGCAATTTCTGCTACACTCCTAAATCTTTGCTCACTTTCTTTAAGAGCTTTTTCGGTTGCTTTGCGTTTTGATATATCCAGAACCATGGATGTCACACCAACGATATTACCTTTCTCATCAAATAATGGTGTGTTATACCATTCACAATAAACATAATTTCCGCGTTTATCTATACATCTAGCTGTCGTTCTATAGCCACCTGCTTGCCGAAGCAACTTATCCCAGATTTTCTTGGTTTCATCAAATAATTGTGGCGGTACAAGTAAATCAAAGGCATGTTTTCCCAATGCCTCATCTCTCTTAAATCCAAATATTGTTTCAGCCGCCATATTCCATTCTTTTACATGCATATCGGTATCCCACTCAACATATGCAAGTGGAGAAAATTGGGTATGTATACGTAAAAGCTGTTCAGACTGTCTTACATTTTCCTGTGCTTCTTTTTGTTCGGTAATATCCATTGAATAACCAGTCCAGATAAGTTTACCATCTGACATTCTGTGTGGATTAGCAACCGCATATATCCATTTTTTCTTTCCAGATTTGGTTTTTATCTGATATTCAATTTCACAGGTTTTCTTTTCCAGAAATGCTTCAAGTGCAGCCTTTGCAATAGTGCTTTTATCACCACTATAGAAGATTCTTTGTATGGCGTTTGGATCTTGTTGTAATTCTTCTTTACTAATTTCGTAAAGTGTTTCAATGCCATCACTAACATACAAAAACTCAGGTTTTTTGTTAGGTACATACATAAATTGATAAACTGCACCATGTAAATTATTGGTTAAATCAAGAAGTTGCTTTTCCCTCTCTTTCGCTATTACTTCTCGCTTTTTGATATCTGAAATATCGATAATGGTAAAAATAAAATCTTTTTTCTGATTTTGGCAGGCAAATGTATTCGTAAAAATTGTCTTACCCATGCCACTTATAAATTGTACTTCATGACCTTTTGTTTCAGCCTGGTTACTAGATCCACTACGTTCTGATTCCATTAACTGTTCTAATACATTTTGCTCATGCTCTACTATAAGATTACGAATATTTATTTTATCTTTTGTGTTTACCAAGTCTTTTTCAAACAAATATGATGCTGAGGGGTTGGCGGCAACAACATATCCATCTTTGTCACAGATAATTATTGATGCATAAATATAGTCAAAACAATTCCTATATAAATCACACTGAACAGTATTATTTTCTTCCATCTACATAACCAATAGTTACAATCAATCATTAAGGTAATATCTTACCCTAAATAATATTTGCGCCAGTCATAAGAAACACCAAAACTCTGTTAGGGATTTTATAGGTTTATTTAACCCCTTCCTGTAACATTTCGATAATCTCTTTATAGCTTTCGTTTTCCGGCTCATAGCTTCCTATAAGCCAGGCGAAGAACTCTCCATCATCAGCCTTTAGTATTTCACTAAAAACATCTTTTTGATCTTGAGTGAGTAGAGCATATTTTGTAGCCATAAATCTTTCTATAGCTACATCCAGTTCTTTCATTCCTCTACGACAATTCCAATACAAGTCTTTATTAGACATTTTAACAAGACTTATTAACTGTGCTTGCGAATCATCAACTTTTTGATTTTCGCAATCGACCTGGCGGGGTTAAGGTCCTTTGGACATGCCTTAGTGCAACTCATTATAGTATGACATCTATAAAGTTTATATGCATCATCAACAAACTCAAGTCGCTTACCTTGCGCTTCATCACGACTATCTGCCATCCATCTGTAAGCCTGCTGTAAAACTGCTGGGCCAAGATAACGCTCTGGGTTCCACCAATAACTTGGGCAGTTTGTTGAACAACATGCACATAGAACACATTCGTACAGACCATCTAACTCTGCACGGTCTTCAGGAGACTGCAAACGCTCTTTACCTGCTGGCGCTGGAGACTCAGTCTTTAACCATGGTTCAATAGATGCATACTGTGCGAAGAAGTGGGTAAAATCTGGCACAAGATCCTTGATAACACTGCAATGAGGCAGTGGATAAATAGTTACCTCTTTACCCAAGTCATCCAGATCTTTAATACAAGCAAGATGGTTTTCACCACCAATATTCATCGCACATGACCCACAAATACCTTCACGACATGAACGTCTAAAGGTTAGCGTTGGATCGATCTCATCTTTGATCTTGATAAGCGCATCCAAAACCATTGGTCCGCACTTATCCATATCAAGTTCATATGTATCAATACGTGGGTTCTCACCACTATCAGGATCATATCTATAGATCTTAAAAGTAGTTACATTTTTTGCTCCAGAAGGAGCTTTGTAAACCTTTCCGTTCTCGTTAATAACCGAGTTTTTTGGTAACGTAAATTCTGGCATTTTCTTTACCTTTTATGTTATTTGTACGTGTTTTTTTCACGTCACTGCAGCAACTGCTGCGTTATCCCTGCTTTTCTTCCGTCATTCCCGCCAGCTTTTATGAAATAAAGGGGCTGGAATCCATTTTTTAACTATACAATCGCGCTTCGCGCGGCAAACTTCGTTTGCTGGATACCGGCCTACGCCGGTATGACGATAGAGTAATGAATTAATATACCCTCTTCTGCAATGGCACTGCTTCCACTTCATCCGTCATAGGGGTAGTCTTAACCGGACGATAACTGATTTCTGTTTTGCCAGATTCATCCATTTTAATAATGGAGTGTTTCAGCCAATTTTGATCATCTCTTTCAGGGTAGTCTTCTCGAGCATGAGCGCCACGACTCTCTTTCCTGTTGTTTGCGCTTTCTATCGTAGTTACAGAGCAACCAAGCAGGTTATCAAGTTCCAATGTTTCGATAAGATCTGTATTCCAGATTAGGCTTCTATCTGAAACCTTAACATCTTTGAATGATTCAAGTACTTCCTGGATCTTCTTGCAGCCCTCTTCCATAACATCACCAGTTCTAAATACCGGAGCATAGTTTTGCATTACAAGCTGCATCTCTTCACGGATCTGAGCAGTAGGCTTGGAACCATCTGCATTGCGCAGTTTATCAAGGCGAGCAAGAATCTTGTCTGTAGCCTCTTGCGGCGCAGGATTATGTTTAGGAGCATCTTCCTTACCTAGAATATCAACTGCTCTATGAGCTGCTGCGCGACCAAATACAACCAAATCAAGCAGTGAATTAGAGCCAAGTCTGTTAGCACCATGAACCGATACACAAGCGCCTTCACCGATAGCCATAAGTCCTGGAACGATTGCTTCTGGATCACCATCTTTCATCGAAAGAACTTCACCATGATAGTTGGTTGGAATACCTCCCATATTATAGTGAGCAGTTGGAACTACTGGGATTGGTTCTTTGGTTACGTCAACACCTGCGAAAATCTTGGCGCTTTCTGCAATACCTGGAAGCTTTTCCTGAACCTCTTTTGGATCAAGGTGTTCGATGTGCAGATATAGATGATCTTTCTTCTCACCAACACCACGACCTTCACGAATCTCGATAGTCATTGAGCGACTTACTACGTCACGTGAAGCTAGGTCTTTAGCTTTAGGAGCATACTTCTCCATAAACTTTTCACCTTTGCTATTGGTGAGGTAACCACCTTCACCACGCACACCCTCTGTAATCAGACAGCCTGCACCGTAAATTCCTGTTGGGTGAAACTGTACAAATTCCATGTCCTGCAATGGAAGACCAGCACGCAATACCATGCCAGCACCATCACCGGTACAAGTGTGAGCAGATGTACTTGAGTGATAAGTACGACCATAACCACCGGTCGCAAGTACAACCATCTGTGAGTTAAATCTGTGCAGTTTGCCATCATCCATATTCAGAGCGATAACACCGCAGCAAGCGCCATCTTCATTCATAATCATGTCGATTACGAAATATTCAATAAAGAATTCTGCTTTCTTTTTCAATGACTGTTGGTACAGAGTGTGGAGCATTGCATGACCAGTACGGTCAGCAGCAGCACATGTTCTTTGCGCAGGACCTTCGCCTTTACCAAAATGAGTCGTCATTCCACCGAATGGACGCTGATAGATCTTACCTTCTTCTGTTCTGGAAAATGGCAGGCCATAATGCTCTAATTCGATAATTGCTGGAGCTGCCTCTTTACACATATACTCGATTGAATCCTGGTCACCCAACCAGTCTGAACCTTTAACTGTGTCATACATGTGCCAACGCCAGTCATCTTCACCCATGTTACCAAGGGCAGCACTGATACCGCCTTGAGCGGCAACAGTATGACTGCGAGTTGGGAATAACTTGGAGATACATGCAGTCTTAAGTCCGCCCTCTGCCATTCCAAGTGTCGCTCTAAGTCCAGCACCTCCTGCGCCAACAACTACTACATCGTAATCATGATCTATGATCTCATATGCTTGTGACATGATTTAACCTCCAAGAAACATGCGCAGGATCGAAAAACAAGCAACCAATCCAAAGATTGTTGCCAAGAAATTTGTAGCAACGATACTGGTCATCTTTAACCATTCCGGCTGAATATAATCTTCGATACATACACGAGCACATAGTGCAAAGTGATAAAAACCAACAACTATAAATAAAACTGAAAGCACTGCATGAAATGGATTAGACATCCACTCCAACACACCTTGATATCCACCATCCATTACAGAAAAACAAATAACTGCATAAATTGCAAAAACTGAAAGTAGGCAATAACCCACCATTGAAAGAAAATGTGTCCACCAGTGATGAAAACCGTTATGACCAGCCCCAAGACCGATCGCATTACCTAAAGGAGTACGTAAACTCATTATAAATACCTTATACCTTTATAAATTCTTTTCTAGAACTCGGTTAAACCCTTTCTTTTTTAAAAAAGTATTTAAACAAAAAGAATAACTGCCCAAAGAATTAGAGTTAGAACAAAAGATACCGCAATACTCAAGTAGCCGGTAAATTCAGCTGTCTTCATTTCGAAACCAAACCCTAAGTCCCATACCAGATGCCTTACAGCTGTTGTCCAGTAATAGAAAAACAGGAAGGTAAAACCGAACATAACAATGCTACCAGGAATGGAAGTGACAATTGACATTGCGAAATCATAATATTCCTGACCAGCACCAAGCATTACCAACCAAATAACCAAAAGCACCATCCCAAAGCTCAATGCCACACCAGCCATACGATGTCCCATTGAAATATAAGAAGTAACAGGGTTCTTATATATGGTGATAAATGGTGATAAAGGTCTGTTTTTATCTCTCATTTTTATTTCCTATTTTTTATTAATCGGTTACAACTTCCGGGCGCATATGCGGGAATAGCAATACGTCACGAATAGATGCTGAATCGGTAAATAGCATCACCAGGCGATCAATACCAATACCCTCGCCCGCTGTTGGCGGAAGACCATACTCAAGTGCGCGAATATAATCAGCATCATAGTGCATCGCCTCATGATCACCACTATCTTTTGCATCAGCTTGCGCCTGGAAACGCTCCGCCTGATCTTCTGCATCATTAAGCTCTGAGAAACCATTAGCAATCTCTTTACCACCAACGAAGAACTCAAAACGATCAGTTACAAACGGATCTTCATCATTTCTTCTTGCTAGTGGTGAAACCTCAGTTGGGTAAGCTGTAATGAAGGTTGGATCTTTTAATACATGTTCAACAGTCTTCTCAAAGATCTCAATCTGAACCTTGCCCAGGCCGTAGCTATCTTCAAGATGGATATCCAAACCTTCAGCAATCTTACGTGCAGCATCTAGATCTTCCAGTTGCTCTGGTTTGATATCCGGGTTGTATTTCAGGATAGACTCTTTAACAGTCATACGTGCGAAAGGCTTACCAAAGTCATAAGTTTCACCCTGGCAGGTAATATCAGTTGTACCGATAACCTTTTCGCAAATACCGCGAAGAAGCTCTTCAGTAAGGTCCATAAGATCAGTGTAAACCGCATATGCCTGATAAAACTCAAGCATGGTAAATTCGGGGTTATGTCGAGTTGATAAACCTTCATTACGGAAGTTACGGTTGATCTCGTAAACCTGTTCAATACCACCAACAACCAATCGCTTCAGATATAGCTCTGGAGCAATTCTCATATACATATCCATATCCAAGGCATTGTGATGAGTGATAAATGGGCGCGCTGCTGCTCCACCTGGGATCACCTGTAGCATTGGAGTTTCAACTTCCAAGAAACCTCTTGCATTAAAGAAGTCACGAATGTTCTGTACGATCTTAGTTCTGATCTGGAATGTCTTACGAACCTCGTCATTTACAATCAGATCAACATAACGCTGACGATAACGAATCTCTTGGTCATGCAACCCCTGGAATTTATCAGGTAGTGGACGTAGTGACTTAGTTAATAATTTCACCTTGCTTACACGAATTGAAAGCTCACCTGTCTTGGTCTTGAACAAGGTACCTTCAGCACCAATGATGTCACCGATATCCCAACCTTTGAAATCTTTGTAGATATCTTCACCAATCGCATCACGCTGTAGGAACAACTGAATCTTACCGCTCATATCCTTGATAGTAGCGAAACTTGCCTTACCCATAATGCGCTTAAGCATCATACGGCCTGCAACAGCAACCTCGATTTTATTTTCTTCGAAGTATTCCTTTTCCTTGTCGTCAAACTGAGCGTGAATATCTTCAGCAAAGTTTTTTCTTACGAAATCATTTGGGAACGCAACATCTTGGTTCTCTCTGATCTCAGCAAGCTTACCTCTTCTGATTTCAATCAGTTTGTTTTCGTCATGTTGTTCAACTTGTTCAGTCATACACTTACTCTCTTAAAGTAATTTTCTATCTAAAAACTCGCGCTTCGCACGGCAAACTTCGTTTTCTGGATCCCGGCCTTCGCCGGGATGACGTATGTAACTTCGTAAGCTACTCAAGTTTATAACGTCACGAGCGCAGCTTATACAAGGCCACAAGCAAGCTGGCTGAGCGTAGCCGAAGTCACCTTGCTTATTAAAATTTTTCTTTGACCCTTCGGCTACGCTCAGGGAGCTTGAAAAATTAAGTTATAAACCGCTTTTTAGGCTAGCTTCGATAAAATCATCAAGTCCACCATCTAAAACAGCCTGCGTATTACTCTTCTCTACACCTGTTCTCAAATCCTTAATACGCGATTGATCGAGAACATATGATCTGATCTGACTTCCCCAGCCGATATCCGACTTGGAGTCTTCCAGTGTTTGCTGGTCAGCACTACGCTGACTTATCTCTAGCTCATAAAGCTTTGCCTTTAGCTGCTTCATGGCTGTTGCCTTATTCTTGTGCTGTGAACGATCGTTCTGACACTGAACCACAATTCCACTTGGACCATGTGTTATTCGAACTGCTGATTCCGTCTTGTTAACATGCTGACCACCAGCACCACTAGCGCGATAAACGTCAATGCGCAGGTCAGACGGGTCGATATCAATCTCAATATTGTCATCTATCTCAGGGGAAACAAAAACAGCCGCGAATGATGTATGACGGCGATTCCCAGAATCAAACGGTGACTTTCTCACCAAACGATGCACACCCGTCTCGGTACGCAGCCAACCAAAGGCATAGTCACCAATAAAACTTATTGTGGCACTCTTAATTCCTGCAACATCACCTGGCGATGCCTCAATCAATTCAGTTTTAAAGCCTCGACTTTCACCCCAACGCAAATACATACGCAGAATCATCTCTGCCCAATCCTGAGCCTCTGTGCCACCAGAACCTGCCTGAATATCAAGATAGGCATTATTGGGGTCCATCTCTCCAGAAAACATACGTTGAAATTCTAAGTTTTCTACAGTTTTTTCAAATTCTTCAAGATCACTTGCAACAGAGGCAACTGTATCTTCATCACCCTCTTCTACCGCCATCTCGATTAATTCAGATGCATCAGCAAGAGAATTTGTAAGCTCTTCCAATTTAACAACAATAGCTTCCAACCTAGAGCGCTCTCGCCCAAGCTCCTGAGCCTTCTCAGGATTGTTCCAAACATCTGGATCTTCAAGTTCTGCGGTTACTTCTTCGAGACGCTCTTTCTTCTCGTCAAAGTCAAAGATACCCCCTCAGAGACTCGGATCTCTGCTGGAGGTCGGCGATTTTATTTGTGATAGGATTAATTTCGAGCATTAAATTTCTGTTGCACTCACTTACGGGAGGCGACATTCTACTATAAGTGTTGGATTTGAGCAAAAGTAGTTGATGAATGTAAGATATATGTTAAGTTAACCAGATTATTTAATAAATTGAGTATGCATAGAATCATATAGGGGAATGGATGCAATACATATTTGAATGGGATCCAGCCAAAGCTCACTCTAATGCAAATAAGCACGGCATAACATTTGAGCAGGCTGCAAAAGTTTTCACTGATCCGATGGCATTAACGGTTTTTGATGAAGATAATTCTGATATTAATGATGAGCGCTGGATAACACTTGGACTTATAAATAATAGACATTATCTTGTTGTAGTGCATACTTATAAAGGTAATGACGAAAATTCAATTACTATACGTATAATTTCGGCAAGACCAGCTACAAAGAATGAAATTAAACAGTACGAACAAGGGTGACTATTATGAAAGACGAATATGATTTTTCAAAAGGAGAACGAGGTAAGTTCTATTCTCCTAACGCCCAATTAAATATGCCAGTTTATCTAGAAGCTGAGGTTTTAGATTATTTTTCAGCCAAAGCCAAAGCTAAAGGTGTTGAGCTAAACAAGATGGTAAACGAGCTACTAAAGCAAGATATTCAGCTTATAGAAGGGATCAACTAGTCCGCACTATCATCGTAATCAAACGCACCGAGGAAAGTCAGGTATTGATCTTTACCTATGCTTGATTGCTTTACACTATATTCACATTCAAAAAGCAGCACTATCCAGGTAATCTGCTCTATCTTCTTCTTTTTTGCCTTACTATTTAATTGTTTTATATAGGAAGATGAAAAGGAGCATTCACCCGCTGCCTTTATTAATTCAACTGTACCTTCATGCGCCCCATTGGTTTCTAAATTATCTGGATTGAAATTGGTCATCCTGAAATTCTTAGACCAAGTATTTTTTGCTCTGGTTTTCTTAGCATTAAACTGTTCTTCAAAATACTCATCAGGAATATCTACATAAGGAAATTGTGAAACCCAAACCGATACTTTATTCTTTTTGGAAAAATCAAAGGTCTCAGCAGGCTTCTTTGCCTTTCTTTGCTTTTTGTCCTTTTGAGGGCTGGCTTTTTCTGGCTTAGCTTTTTCTTGTTTTTCGCTCATTTCTTTCTCAACTTCATGTTGGTTTGGATGGCATAGAGTACAACTGATATCAGCATATTCCTATTAAAATATTATCTCTGAACAGAAACTATTTTTTTAGTCTCCATCCCTTAACTTAAACAGTACCTTTCTAGAAATTATGAATAGTACAATATAGATCGCTAACTGCCATAGGGCCCCAAGCGAAACACCAGCTTTACTTTTTAAAATACCATTGATAGCGATTAAAAAAACGCTGGCTAACAACAATGCCATAAAGTTCATACTTACCTCTTTTAAAATAGCTATTCATTTTTATATAACATATGATTTAAAAGATATACAATTTAGGTGAATTTTGCCTTCTCTCCAATAAAACTTTCTTCTTACCAAATGATAATCCCTGTATCAAAATGAGTATTCTAATGTCAAAAAAAAACCAAAATTTTTCTACCGATATTGTTCATAACAATTGCATTAATCATCGGATATATAAAATTGTATTATTTTGGATCAATGTTAGGGGAAGAATTCAGCCAAAACAAGAAATATTCAATACGATATTATGAATCGTTTGCCCCATTTAAGGTTAATTGGACTATGCCAGGAGATGAGTCTTGCAAACCGATATGGGTACGGTTATACAACGACAGTGGAAATAAAATAAACGAAGTATTTTCTAATAACTGCGAACTTGAAAATGAAATCACCTGGCTAGAAAAAGAAGTAATTTTACCAGATGGGAATACAATATGGGCTTTAGAATAAGAAAATAGCTTGGGGTGGGCAATACCCACCCAACATAACTAAAATAAAGCTCCTAACAAAACACCGGCTTTACTTTTAAAAATTCTGATAAATGTACAAAACGCTTCTATGGCCAGTATCATTACAGCTGCCCGATATTGCAACATTTATCTCTTTTCCAGTATTTGCTGCAGCTAATAACATGGAAAACCACTCTGCAGCACTTTGAGCTTGAGTAACTTTGTTTATTTTATAATATTCTCCAGATGTTGTAATACAACTATCATTTTTCAAAGAAAAATAAATATTATCACCAGTTGGATATATTCTTGCAATTTGCCCACTTGACTCAACAGCAAATACATTACTACTTAATCCAAACAATGCCATTAATATAATACCAATTTTATAAATCTTCATATTTTCCTCTTAAATTTCATTTTATTTCATATCGTATGGGTGGACAATGCCCACCATACTTCCATAATCACTTACGATTAATTCTTATCGCATCAGCTATCAATTTACGCCCAATAATTCCATCACCATTTTCGAGCTTTAACTTATATTCCTGATCTATTACAAGCATACACTCAGTTATTTCAACCCAAGTTCCAGCATTTACTTCTTGATCAATTGTTACTGGTCCGCAAACCTCACTTCCAGAGGAATCTAGTACTGTATAAACTGCTGCGATTGTATTATCTGCTCTAACAGGAATATTGGCTTCGATAGAATGGTTCCCTGTTGAAGCTGCGGTAAATTTCCAACTAAATGTTAATGATTCACTTTCAGAACTTGCAATATGAAATGAATCACCTTCATAGTTAGATCCATCTGTTGTTTCTTCCCATTGACCTCCTGGCAGAGGAACAATAACAGTGATATCTCCATGAATAATCAACCAACCTCCTTGAGCACTAGAACTGTCATCGTCATTATCTAAAAGCACTTCTTTTTCATAGATACCAGTATTTCTCATTGCTGTATGCTGCTGATTACCACGAAACATTGGCCACGAGTTTAAAGGGGAAAGAAGGCCACCAGGATCACTCTCGAAAAGCCTAATAAATGACATATTATCTCCTCCATAACCATGCCCAATAACAATCCTTCCGCTATCAAGAACCAGAGGAGATGATATTGAAAAAGCCCCCATGCGGTCGTTTAGAGATGAATCCGGGGTTCTCCACTCTTCATTTTTTGTTTGTGTATTAATAGCATATATATGCGCTAAAACTTCATTTCCTGCTACGTAAATATTTCCACTAGCACTTAACGCTGGTGTAGAAGATGTCGTAATACCATCAGGAAGATCGAATGGTGTTGACCAATTTGCCTCTCCCTGATTATTAATTGAATAAACTTTACCAGCATTAGTCCCAACAAATACATTATCGTATTCATCAATGACAGGACTTCCATTAATCCTACCGTCAACTGTATATTGCCAATTAACTTGCCCATCTACTGGACTAAGAGAGTAAATTACATCATCGAAAACCACTATAATATTCCCATCACTAGCAATAGCTATCTCGTTTAATATTGATGGTGTTTCGTTGCTTACAATAACATTCCATTTAATTGAACCATCATTTCTAAATGCTATGATTCCAGTATCTCCTGTAGCAACAACTTTTGTGCGAGCATATATAACCTCAGTATCTATCGCAACATCACCTAAAGCTACACCACTTACTTCAACCTCTTTAGTAATATTACCTGTATCAGAATCTAGTATTAGTAATGAATCATTAACTGTCACATATATTACTTGATTCATATCAATAGCAGGTTCAGAGCCAGTATACTGCCTTGTAATCTTCCATTTTTCTGATTTATTATCTAAATCAATCGCATAAAAAGTTGGCGTTCCATTTGAATTTTCTCCCCAAACATAAAGAGTATTGTCAATTCCAACAACAGGAGAATCAAAACCTGGATCGTAAATATTCGTAACATGATCCTGTATCAGATAACTGCCACTAGTATCAAAACCCCATAAATTTCCATTATCGAGGGTAACATATGAGTAACCATCTATTCCTAACACAGGTGAAGCAAAAACTTCATAATTAAGGGTTGAATATCTATCAATATAATCCCCAGGAGCAGCATTTACCCCTAAGCTAAAAGACAACAAAACTACTGAAAATAATATTTTCTTCATTTCTAATTTCCTTTTTTAAATAAAAATGAACGACATCGAATATTTATTATTCGATAAATTAGGTGTGCAAAAATTAAAGTCAAAAAAACCCATATTTATTTCCCCATAATTTTTTTATGTGTTGAATTTGTAATATAAATACTATTTTTTAACAAAAAAGTGAAGTCGATCACAAAAACAAAATTAGTAACATTAGAAACATTTATACTAAAAATACCATCCAGCTCTAAAGAACAAAGACTTACCGGGACCGTAATATTGATTACCAAAAACTTTTATACCACCATATTCTGTATTATCATTTCCTGCAGGCAATGCAATGCCAAGCTGCATAAATGTATTATCAGAAGGATCATAATTGAAAGTAGTTTGAATTATCGAGCTGCGGTCATGCAGATTAGATATTAGTATCCAGTTATTAGTTACCAGAGGGTATAAGTCTATTGTTAATCCAGCAGCCAGATAGTCTCTTCCATAATTAAATACCTCACCCCTTGCAATACGCTCTGATAATTGTTGATCTATCTGAAAAGAGTATTGCGGAAGTTTTTTATGCCCAAAATCACTGTGAGCAAACTCAATAAAGCCATAGTAGTTTGTATCGCTCCATGTCCAGGAGTAGTCGAGATTGGCAATTGCTGAGGTAGCCATACCTCCTGTCTCTTGATTATGGATGGAAATATTAAAACGCCACAAGGCCTCACCAATTGGGCCGACAATACCAAAACCAGCCACTTCATCCAGATAATGTCTTGCGGCCATCAAATCAATTTCGTATTCATCTTTAAAAAAATGTAATTTAGCTGCATGAGAAAAGTAATCAGAATCAATTTTATCGGTAGTTACATTTCTACGAAAAACTGTTAATGCCTGCAAATCAGCTCCGGATTCAAATAGATATTGGCCGTAAAGCATATCGTCACCAACCTTGTAGTCAGTATCTATTGCTGTTGGTGAAAAAGGATTAAATAGATCTAAAGGCTGAAATGCCAAGCCATTACCCCAGCTTATTACTTGCCGACCAAAGGTAACTTGCCAGTTATCAGTTTGGTATTTGGCATTTAGACGATCCAATCTAACGTTATTCTGACTGCGATTATTATCACGTAGATGCTTAGTTAGCTTCATTGCCCTGCGATTATCATTCACCAATAAATATGCGGGATCTGCAAGACCTGTTAAGCGAGTATTTTCAACCGTATCTCCACTTATAGATGATGATTCTATCGCAGCGTTGAATTGCCAGTTATCAACATCAGTTTTTAGATTTAGGCGTAAATTGGTTATAAAGTCTACCGGGGTGTTATCACCGTAGATAGATGCGATGTCGTTGTTGTTAAGGGATGATGCTGTTACTCCAGTTTTTATATGGCCGGAGATATTGGTTGCATAGGCTGGTAATGTTAATAGGGTTAAAATAATGAAAAGATTAAGTCGGAACTTCGTAGATTGGTGCAGAGCGATGCGAAGCCCAACATATTTTATAACCATTAATATGCATTCCCACGCAGAGCGTGGGAACGAGAACATAATACATACTAAAAACAAGTCGGCTGAGCGGAGTCGAAGCCACCTTGTTTTTGCCTGCATTTTTCCTACACTTCGACTCCGCTCAGTGGGCTGAAAAAAACTCTGCACCAGCCAAAGTTTATCCTGATCGTAGTCGAAGGGTGAAAGTATATTACTAAATTCAGCACCGTTTCGCACTTCGACAAGCTCAGCACGAACGGTTTTTTTATTTTTCACACACTCACTTCTGTTGGGCTTCGCTTCGCTCTGCACCAACCTACATTTTTGTATTTGATCACACACCTGAATCATTAATCACTATACCGTCTTGAAGCTGAACATTTCGCTTGGCAATATCTATAACCGCCGGATCATGCGATGCGGTAACAATGGTAATTCCATGATGTTCATTCAGCCTTAACATCAATTCAATAAGGTCTTTGGTGCAGCTTGAATCAAGGTTTGCAGTTGGCTCGTCTGCCAATACCAGCTTTGGCTCAGAAGCAATCGCTCGTGCAACTGCTACACGCTGTTGTTGACCGCCAGACATCTCACTAGGGCGACGATTCTCCATACCTGCCAGACCAACCTCGGCCAGCATATCTTTTGCTAATTTACTGCGCTTCTTTGTTGGTATCCCTTGCAACTGCATAATAAATTCGACATTTTCCTGCGCGCTTAACACTGGTATCAAATTATAGGCCTGGAATACAAACCCCATCTGATGCAACCTGATATCTGAAAGCTGTGCTTTATTAAGATCTACCAAGCGCTGCCCACAGAAAAAAACTTCGCCACTATTAATTGTATCCAGTGCACCAATGGCATTTAGCAAAGTTGACTTGCCTGAGCCAGACGGGCCAGAAAGACAAACAAATTCACCATCATTAACTGAAAGGTCAACATGCTGTAAGGCATGGACTTCGTTTTCACCTGGGTTATAGGTTCTTGATACCTTTTTGCATTCGATTATGTTGGTCATACATTCACCATACAATTATTTACCTTGTAGGTTGGTGATGAACGTCAGTGAACCCCAACGATTTTTTACCAACCTTTCCTTGTTGGGCTTCGCGAGCTCAGCACCAACCTACAACATTGTCCACACGTGTGAACAATCTTCTTTCTAGAAACTTTGTTCATGCAAATTACCATGCAATATTGAGATTCCCGCCTGCGCGGGAATGACGTAGTTTTTGACAAGTAATTTAGTGTTTATTCAACGCCTCTACCGGATCCATCTTAACTGCTCGCCATGCCGGAAACATACTCGCGAATACCCCTAGCAGAAGTATCATCACAACAATACTAACCGAGTCCTGCCACAAATAAATCGGAATCCACACCTTGCGAAAACCCATCTTATCCAGCCCATCTGCAAAGGCAGTTAAATCAATTCCATCACTAAGAAGCTCTAATCCAATAGCTCCAAAAACAAACCCAAGCAATAAGCCAAGAGTTACCAGCAACCACGACTCTATAAGAACCTGTTTTAGTATCATTGCTGGTTTCATACCTAATGCTTGAAACAAGCCAAACTCCCTGATGCGTTCATAAAAAGCGGTAAGAAGAGTATTTACCAAGCCAAATGCCAAGGCGATCAGCATAATAAAATGCCATATCCAGATGTTGTATTCTGCAAATTCGGTAAATATTGCCATCTGGCGATTAAGCTCTTTCCAGGTTTGGATATCTAAAGTTTTGGTATTTATATTCAAACCAAGTCCAAGCTTTGCTGACTCAAGCCCAACACCGTCATTAACTCTAATTGAAACCTCAGTCACGCTATCATCAAGCCCAAGTAATTTTTGCGCTTTGTTTCTGGATATAAATGCGAAGCTGGTTTCCAATGCTTCAACGCCAGTATCATAGATACCAATAATCTTTAGACCTATCTCTTTTAACTGTTTATCCTTCCCTTGAGTCATTATCACGATGCGTTTACCCAGCCTAGTCTCTAACTGCTCGGCCATCTTTTTGCCAATCACCACACCAGAAGAGTTTGTATCATCCAACATTTTACCTTCTAGCTTTACACCGCCAACAAACGATATCTTCTCTTCTGTTTTCGGGTCTATTCCAATGAGGCTAACCCCTCGGGTTTCACGTTCACTTACCACAACAGCTGGCACATTTATTCTTCCAGTCCACATCTTGATTTGTTGGTTTTGATCCAGACTCAACTTAAGATCTTTAGTAAGCTTAAAACTGTGATAGACCGATGGGTCATCAACATACCCCTGTGCATGTATCTTCATATGCCCAGACATATTGTTAACGGTATCTTCAATTGCTGATAGCTGCCAACCTCGAAGCAGTGCATCGTAAAGAATCATTGAGAATACACCAATTGCTACCGCAATCATTATCAAGGAATTACGACGCCACTGCCGCCAGATATTTCTCCATGCGAGATGCAGTAGTAATTTCATCTTATTCATCCCTCATGATCTTAACCGGGTCAATTCTTAAAACCCGCAGTGCAGGAATAATTGCAGCTAACTGAGTTGCCACAACCATCAAAATTGGAGAGGCAACCAATGCATAAACATCCAACTTAGGATAAAGGCGTTCTGGCATATGAAACTCTTTCATCATCTCGCCAGCTTCACCCAGGCCAATGCCTACAGACTCAAGATACAAAGTTATCACCAGTCCCAAAACTGTTCCCAGCACTACCCCTAATAAACATAGAAACAATGCCTCCACTTGCAGCATAGCTATTATTAATCCTGGCCTAGAGCCTACTGAGAGCATTACTCCAAATTCCTTATTCCTTTCCAGAATTGTCATAATAAATGTATTAACAATGCTAAATACAACAACCAGTGCAAGTATGAAATATACGAGATCGGCACCAATTTGATCGAGTTGAATTGATTGCTCCAACCCTGGTAATAACTCGCCCCAAGGCAACACAGCTAGATCTTCCCTTGGCTTCAACATGTCTGATAGTTGGGCTGCTACCTCTTTTGTTTTAGTAACATCATCAATACTCAGCACCAACATATGAGATTCATCATTCAAGCTGAAATTTTCTCTAAATACATTTAACGGTATCTGAGCTAACTGCCGATCAAGCTCATTTTGCCCACTATCAAATATCCCTACCACTTCCATTATCAGTGTTGCTAAAGAACCTTCTTTATCAGTACCCAACAATACCAACTCACCACCTATATCCACACCTAGCTTTTTCGCCAATATCTGCCCAATAACAATCTCATCAGCATTTTGGTCTTCGAGATACCTTCCTTTTTTAACCAACTTTGGGAGGTTTGAAATACTCTGCTCTTTAGTTGGATTAACTCCAAGAAGCATCAATCCAAAACTTTGGGTCTCTGATGATGCCAAAACAAATGATGAGGCCCTTTCAGTTACGATTATTTGCGGTATTGAATGCACTAAATCAACTACGCTTGAAGAATCTTTAACCGTGTATCGCATCTTGGGGCTATCAAAATAATCCTTATGCTGTATTTGGATATGCCCTTGTAATAAACGCGTCGCATTATCAATCATTGATGAGTAAGAGCCATTTTGCATCGACATACTAAAGGTAAGCAATGCAACAGCAAACATAATCGCGCTTGCAGTTAGCAGTGTTCGCCTTTTGTTACGCCAGAGGTTACGCCAGGCAATTTGCAGGGCTAGTTTCATTTGATCTCCATTACGGTGACAAATATATCAAGATGGCTGAGCCCTTCGACTCCGCTCAGGATAAACCAGGCCGAAGCCTCAATTGCTCTATATAATTTCTTTGACCCTTCGACGAAGTTTATCCTGAGCGTAGTCGAAGGGCTCAGGGAGCTTTGAAATTTTATTTGCTCAATATCTGTTTTCATTTAATCTCCAGGGTTTCTAAGACTAAACAAACTAATCTTATTCTTCGGTATCTCAATATCAAATTCAGCCTTCTGATAAACCAGATCCGTCCAGTTGTCTTCCTTTTCCAAAGGGATCATACGAATATGGGTTGCAAGCATACGCCCCCCCATCTCTTTAATCTCTAAAGTCTCCATCTTCTTTAACAGTTTTAGATCCTGATCGTAGAAGGCATGTTCAATAAGCACGTAGTCATCTCTAACGGTTAGCACCTCTTTACCCCAAACTACAGGAGCATCCTCTTTGGGAGTACTTTCAATAACAAATACCTTGTGACCCTCTATCTCTTTAATCTCAACCAGCTTATGCTCATAGTGTTGAATCAATTTATCGGTCTTGGACAGATCATTATAGGAAAAATCAGATCCCCCCCAGCTTTGCGCCATCATACTAAATGGCAATCTAATAACCCTGTTTTTTTTAGGAGTAAACGTCCACATCTGCTCACCTTTTTTCAAGGTTCCGCTACCTGCATCTTTAGCTGGAGCGGTAAAACGAATCAAGGCATCTTTATCACCACTAGTCCAAGACACTATGCTAGTTGTACGTTCCCAATCTGGCCTATGAACTACCATTGTTGATTCAGAATACGATGTCTGGCCACGAAATTGGCGAATAGCATTTTGGATTATTTCTGCAGCGGTTGCGCCGGTTATTTTTGGCAATTGTTTATCGGCAGCTATAGAAATATTGGAGACCAGCGCTATAGAAATGAAAAAGATAAAAATAATAAACGACTTATAACGCACCTTGCTTGCTCCATGAAAGTATTTAGTACAATTAATTAAAGTATAGCAAATAAAAAAATACCCCAATGATAAAACCACTAGGGTATTCGAAGAATGACTTTAAATATTAAAAAGTAAATTAATAATGCGGCGGAATCTCATCTGCATGACTAGTAAAATGCGCCCCACCACCGTCGGTCTCTTTCATTTTATCCATAACCATCTTTAACAGCTGCTCTAATCTATCAATCTTTTTTTGTTGTTGATAAATTATGTCGCTCATCTCGTTAATAGCTTGTTCCTGATAGGCATATTTAAGCTCTAGGTTTTCAACTCTATCTTCTTTCATATTTTTACTCAGATATTTTTTTTCTGGCTTTTACTGCCAATCTTTTTTGTTTAAAAAAATCCTGTAATAATTCACGACACTCTGATTCCATTATGCCGTTTACAACATCCATTTTATGTTTGTGCTGTTCTATATTCACCAAATCACTAACACCACCTGCCGCACCTGTTTTGGGATCTAAGGCACCAAATACAAGCGTTTTGATGCGAGCATGGATCATTGCACCAATACACATAGAACATGGTTCTAAAGTAACATATAGCTCCGCTTCTGGCAGACGATAATTACCAACCTTAGAACATGCATCTCGAATGGCATTTATCTCAGCATGGGATGTTGGATCTGATGCAGATATAGGGCTATTATGTCCTACTCCGATTACCTCACCATCTAGTACCACAATTGCACCTACAGGTACTTCATCAATATCACGAGCCTTATAGGCTTGTTCAAGAGCGATTTGCATGAAGGTTTGGTGGTTTGAATTGGGCATAAAGGTATAATTACATTATTAGTTGAAGAAGTGCACCTTGCGCGACAACATGAAATAAATTCATATTACTGGATACCGGCCTACGCCCAGTAGTGTCTGGGGAAAGTAATTTATGAAATCAAGATGGCTGAGCGTAGCCGAAGTCTCATTGATTTTATTGAATTTTTCTTGACCCTTCGGCTACGCTNNTGTTTCATTCAGAAACCTTGCTACGCATGGCTTTCCAAAGACAGGTAATATTTTCTCCGGACAACAATGGGCCTTCGCCGGTATGACATATTTTTCCTTTTAGTTCAGTTTCTTAAAGTTAATAACTCAATTAGAAGAAAAAACATAAAAACCAAACATTACTCCCACTCAATGGTCGCAGGTGGCTTTCCGGAAATATCGTAGGTTACACGGGATATACCCTCTACCTCATTGATAATTCTACGCGACATTAGATCAAGAAAATCATATGGCAATCTGGCCCAATGAGCAGTCATAAAATCTATTGTCTCAACTGCGCGAAGTGCAATAACGTAATCGTACTTTCTACCATCACCCATTACACCAACAGATTTAACCGGCAAAAATACGGCAAATGCCTGGCTTGTCTTGTCATATAGGTCATGATTTTCCAGCTCTTTGATGAAAATATCGTCAGCAAGCCTTAACAAATCTGCATATTCTTTTTTCACTTCGCCAAGAATACGTACACCAAGCCCAGGCCCTGGGAATGGATGTCTATATACCATTGATGGAGGCAAACCTAGCTCGATACCAATCTTTCTTACTTCGTCTTTAAATAGCTCTCGTAGAGGTTCAACCAGTTTAAGTTTCATGTGTTCTGGCAAACCACCAACGTTATGGTGAGACTTAATAACATGCGCCTTACCAGTTTTCGAACCTGCTGATTCAATTACATCTGGATAGATAGTTCCTTGCGCCAACCATTTAACATTGGTTAATTTTGCAGCTTCATCATCAAATACATCAATAAAGGTTTTACCAATAATTTTTCTTTTTTGTTCCGGATCAGTAACACCCTTTAGAGCACTAAGAAATCTGTCTTCTGCATTAACACGAATAACCTTTACCCCCATGTGCTTGGCAAAGGTTTCCATAACATGATCACCTTCATTAAGGCGCAAAAGACCATTATCTACAAATACACAGGTAAGCTTATCACCAATTGCTTTATGCAGTAACGCCGCTACGACCGACGAATCAACACCTCCAGAAAGACCAAGCAGAATTTCATCATCACCAACTTGCTCGCGTACGGTTACAATTGAATCTTCAATAATATTACCTGCTGTCCAAGCCTTTTCGCAGCTACAGATATCTTCTACAAAGCTGTTTATAATCTCCCCACCTTTTTTGGTGTGAGTTACTTCCGGATGAAATTGAAGGCCGTAGAATTGTTTTTCTTCATTAGCGATTGCAGCAATTGGAGCACTGTCTGTACTGGCAATACATTCAAAGCCTTCAGGTAATTCAACAACCTTATCTCCATGGCTCATCCATACATCGAGAATTTGCCCACCACCAGATGATAGTTCGTCATATATTCCTTCAAGCAACTTTGAACCAGACTGAACCTGAACCTGAGCATAGCCAAACTCTCTTTCATCAGATGCCTCTACTTTACCACCAAGTTGGCTAGACATGGTTTGCATACCATAACATATACCAAGAACAGGAATGCCCATTGAGAAAATCTCTTCATGTGCCTTTGGAGGCTCTTCAACCGTAACCGATTCAGGACCACCCGATAAAATAATCCCATTCGGCTCAAACTTTTCAATATCTTCAAAATCCATATCCCATGGATGAATTTCTGAATATACCCCAAGCTCTCTAACCCTACGGGCTATTAATTGGGTATATTGGGAACCAAAATCAATTATTAGTATCTTGTGATCGTGAATATTCGAACTCATCTATTGCTCAACCTAATGTTTATAAAAAATTTTGTGGATTATACAACGTTTACTAAACATTTCTAACCAGAAATTATTAGTTTTGTCGTAAAGATAAGAAGTTAGCCTATTAGCTTAAGATAATTACAGACCAGAATCTTACACCTTAAATCAGATGACCAAAGTTTAAATTAATTAAAAATTTATATATCGGGTACAGCTTTACTAAAAAATTTAAAGGCTACGCATTATAAACTGCTCAAGCATTGCCATTGCATTGATATTGCTTTTTTGAAAATTTAACCCAATACCTCTTTCACCGATATGAACAATCTCACACCTTAGCACTAACGGAACCTGCTTGCCGTCGAGATCAATCATTATTGCAATTGACCCCACATCTCCCTCTATAAGGTCATCCGCTCCTTGCGACTTAGTTATATTAAATAATGCCCCTGAAGAACTTATATTATCTGTTAATCCAAGGCATTTTGCCCCAGCATCACTTTGATAAACCGCTTTAACTTTGATGCTAAAACGCATATCATTTCTTCTATCCTCACCTCTATTATCTCTATCAAAAATAACCACTTAGAACTCCAACAAATTTGTACTAGATAATAACCATTTTGGGTTGTAATAATTTTAATTAATTATAGTCGAATTTTCTAAATAACAATCAAGCTAAAAAATTAATTATTTGCCATGAAGAAAGCTAAACTAGCAGATTATACTCAATCAATTACGGCGCCTTTTCACATTATTAACATATCAAATGGTTATAACCATCTTTTTGTGCTAGACCTTAAGTAGGATCTTTTATTCTTATTATGGAACGTTATGACTGCTGCTATTGATTGGCTGGAAAGAAGAGCTTCATTATCACCAGATAAACTGGCATTAATAGATACTATTGATGGCAGAGAGCTAACTTATAAACAATGGAATCACCAAGTAAACCAAACAGCACATTTCCTTAAAGATCAATTAGATGTACAAAAGGGAGACCGGGTTACCATGCTCGCTTCCAATTCAGTAGAATATCTGGACGTTTGGTTTGCGTGTAATAAACTTGGCGCAGTACTCCAAAATATGAACTGGAAGTTAGCTGTTCCTGAAATCGAAGCATTAATAAAAGACGCCAAACCAAAAACGTTATTTTATAGCTCTGACTTTATGTCAGTCGTGGAAAAGCTACAACTTCGTAACGATATCAGTTCTATAAAACACTATGTAGCGATAGATGAAAAAACTCGTATTGCAGATCTTAATATTATTGAGCGCAATCAATTTAGAACCACACAGCCAGAAAGACCTAATATTTCAATCACCGACCCATGGGTAATTTGCTATACAGGAGGTACTACAGGATTGCCCAAAGGAGCAATACTAAGTATTGAAAATATCACCTGGAATGCAATAAATACAACCATGAGCTGGGGTATTGGATTCGATGACGTTTCAATATTAAATACTCCTTTATTTCATACCGGCGCACTTAACGTTTTTACATCGCCTTTAGTTTATGCAGGAGGAACATCAATTGTATGCAAAACATTTGATGCTGCTCAGGTATTTGATTTGGTTAATTCCGGAATAGTCACCGTTTATTTCGGCGTACCAACAATGTTTTCAATGATGCAACACCATCCCAGATGGGAAGAAGCAAACTTTAACAACCTCAAATTTGTTATCTCTGGCGGTGCTCCATGCCCTATGCCTATTTTTGAAGAGTTTTGGAAAAAAAATATAGATTTTAAAACCGGATATGGACTTACAGAGGCTGGCCCCAATACATTTTGGCTGCCACCAGAACAAACACAAATAAAACAAGGAGCTGTTGGATATCCATTAATGGAGGTTGATATTAAACTTATCAACATCTTTAATGAAACCATCACAGAACCCAATATATCTGGCGAGCTATTAATCCGAGGGCCACACCGAACTCCTGGTTACTGGAATAATCCCGCTGCCACCGATGAAGTGATAGACGATGAAGGGTGGTTATATACAGGTGATTTAGCCCTATATGATGAAGATGGATGCTACTATATTGTTGGCCGAGCTAAAGATATGTATATAACCGGTGGCGAAAATGTTTACCCTTCAGAAGTTGAAAGCGTTATCTATGCCCACGAAGCTATTGCCGAAGCCGCTGTATTCGGCGTAGCTGATACAAAATGGGGAGAAGTCGGTCATGCAGTTGTTGTACTAAAACCTGGTTTTGAATTAACTAAAATGAAGCTACGCAATTTCATGAAACAACGTTTAGCTAGATACAAACTACCTCACGATATTACCTTTATCAAAGAACTTCCAAAAACCGCTGCCGGGAAAATAAACAAGAAGGCGTTGAAAGAAAAATTCGGCAAACTTGAATAATATCTACTACGCTTTCTTATTCTTTGTTGAAATGGACTTGAAAAATGCTCATTTACTTATGTGTAAACTCCGCTTTTTAAAACCCATCTCGCCTCGACTAATATGCGCTCGTAACAATATTAATGATAAGCGACTTATTTTTGCAATTGTGATAAAAATCAAACGATCCGACTTCTGATTTGGCGAATATTTTTTCAAGATCGAGGCTTAATTAGTAAAAAAGATGTTGAGCCTACGAATTTTTAATGAGGGGAAATTCATATCATAACCCCTAAAAGCGTCACGAGCGTAGATTTTTCGAGGCGCGAGATGCTAAAAATATGTTGAGCTTACAAATTTGTAAGCGACTCATTTTTTAACATCTTGCAACAAAGAAAAAGCAAGCGCAGTAGCTTTTAGTCAATGCGGTAGTTTGGAGCTTCTTTAGTTATGGTAACATCATGCACATGACTCTCACGCATACCAGCACCAGTAATCCTTACAAACTCAGGTTTAGTACGCATTTGCTCCATATTTTCACAACCAACATAACCCATGCTCGCACGAATACCACCTAATAACTGATAGATAATAGATAGAGCTGTGCCTTTATATGGCACCCTACCCTCAATACCTTCCGGAACCAGCTTTTCAACTTCGTCAGTATCCTGAAAATATCTATCTTTGGAGCCTTGGGCCTGAGCCATTGCCCCAAGAGATCCCATACCACGATATGATTTGTAGGAACGACCATGATATAGCTCGATCTCACCTGGTGCTTCTTCTGTACCAGCAAAGATTCCTCCAAGCATTACTGAATAAGCTCCGGCAACAAGTACTTTTGAGATATCACCTGAAAAACGAATTCCTCCATCTGCAATAATTGGCACTCCGGTACCTTCTAGAGCAGTTGCTACATTATTTACCGCTGTTACCTGAGGAACACCAACCCCTGCTACGATTCTTGTGGTACAAATTGAACCCGGGCCAATACCAACCTTTACACCATCTGCACCAGCCTTAACCAAATCAAGAGCTGCTGCTGCTGTTGCTATATTGCCACCGATTACCTGTACATCAGGATAGTTATCTTTTACCCATTTAACTCTATCCAGCACACCAATATGATGACCATGAGCCGTATCAACAATAATTACATCAACACCAGCCTCAACAAGTGCAGCAACACGTTCTGGAGTTTCCGGTCCGGTACCAACTGCCGCACCAACGCGTAATTGACCAGATTCATCTTTACAGGCTAATGGATAATCTTTAGCTTTTTGAATATCTTTTACTGTTATGAGACCTTTTAGCTCAAAATCATCATTTACAACTAATATTTTTTCAATTCTATGCTTGTGCAATAATGATTGAATCTCTTCTCTATCGGCCCCTTCTTTAACAGTTACCAGCTTGTCCTTTTTAGTCATTATGTTATAAACCGGATCAGACAGTTTGGTTTCGAATCTAAGGTCTCGACTAGTAACAATACCTACCAGCTCATTACCATCAACAACAGGAACCCCGGACACCTTATTGGCTCTGGTTATCTCCATAACTTCACCAATTGTGATGCTAGGGGGAACGGTAATCGGGTTTTTGATTACACCACTTTCGAATTTTTTAACAATGCGTACCTGTTCGGCCTGCTGCTCAACAGTCATGTTTTTATGAATAATTCCTATACCACCTTCCTGAGCCAAAGTAATCGCAAACTTAGCTTCAGTAACCGTATCCATAGCTGCAGATACCAATGGGATATTGAGAGTTATAGTTCTGGTAAGCTTCGTAGAAAGATCTACATCCTTCGGCAGAATCTGTGAGTGAGCAGGAACTAATAAAACATCATCAAAAGTCAAAGCTTCTTGAGTAATTCGCATGGGCATGATCCGATAGAAAAAGGTTTAAAATTAACCGAACATTATAAATTGACGCAACCCTCTAGTCCACAACGAAAATGAAAAATATGTAAACTTTCACATAAATTTAAAAATGATTAACTCTATAAAACCGCTTATTGTTTAATACTTCAAAGTTTAGCTTATTTTTTTCAGGTACATTAATAATGTTATTGAGATTATTATTTAGATAATATAACTAAAAGCATATAAAAATGTTTTGATTTAATATAAAGTTGATTAACATAATTAATAGTCAAATTGCCGAAAAAACAATAACCAATTAACATTCGCGCAATTAAAACAATAATAAATTTGAAGACTGCGGTTTAACAAGCTATAAATTAATATAAGAAACAACCGCTTATTAAAAAATAATTAATCCCTTGTTAAAAATGGGAGAAGGTAATGACACTAAAAACATTTTTTAAAGCTGCTTTATTTACAGGATTAATCGTATTTTCTGCATCTAATTTCGCGGAAATTACGGACAATGAGATCAATATCGGAATTATTACTGACGCTTCTGGCGGCTGGTCTGATGCAACCGGTCAGGGAGCATTAATAGCCTCACAAATGGCGGTTAATGACATGGGCGGACTAATAAATGGTGCGCCAGTTAATCTGATAATGGTTGACTACACTGCCGAAATTAAAGACTACTTAAGTACTACTGGCAAAAAGACAGTAGACTATACCAAAATGATCCAACAAATCATGAAAAGACTGGAAACAGAATATAATATTGATGCAATTTCTGAACTTTCAGACTCCAGGATTGCCATCCCAGCCCAAAATTACGCCAAAGAGAAGGGGATTATTTCCCTTGTTGTCGGAGCCGGATCAACCACACTTACCAATAAGTTCTGTAGTAAAACCGGCTTCCACTGGTCATGGGATACCTATGCGCTAACCAAAGGTTTGGGCAAGGTAATTGTTGAAAACGAAAACAGTGACAAATGGTACTTTCTAGCACTTGAAGGTGCATTTGGGGAAGATGCCATTAAAAAATCACGAACAGTAATTGAAACAAATGGCGGCAAGGTTATTGGCAAGCGCATGTTTCCATATGGTTATGGAGCAACAAACTTTTTCCCAGCAATTGAAGAAGCCAGAAAAGCAGGAGCTAACGTTATTGCTATTGCAAATGCTGGAGATGAAGCAATTGCAGCAATCCGCCAAGTTCGGGAATCAGGTATCTTTGAAAAAGAAGGTACCGTTGTTAGTTTGATTACCCTGCTACAAGACATAAGAAAACTTGGTCTTTATTCAAGCCGTAACCTACAATTCGTTGCTCCTTTCTACTGGAATCGCGATGAAAAAAGCCGTAACTTTGCCAAACGCTTCCTTTCCCGTCACGGAGCTGTACCTAGTGCCGCACAAGCCGCCATGTATTCTGCTACATTGCATTATTTAAGAGGTGTTGCTGAATCTGGTTATGACAAAGGTGAAACGTTAGCAAATAAAATGCGAGCTTTAGATGTAGACCCTAGAGATCCTTTCTTAGACCCAAAGGCTGCATTTAGAAAAGACGGAAGAGTTGTGCATGATATGTACTTGGTTGAGGTAAAATCACCGCAAGAAACTACTGAAGCATGGGATTATTTCAAATTAATAAGAACTATTCCTGGCAGTGAGGCATATCAGCCAATTTCTGAAACCCAATGCCAATTTGCCAAATAGATAGATTCAAACATATATTCTTAAAAGCGAGCTAAACTGCTCGCTTTTTTATTTTTATAACAAATAGCTATGAATAAATTTAAAGACAAAATCGCCCCTACAACAAAATGAATAACTAATAAAACCGATCTATACTTAAATAAGAACGGCAAAAGGAAATTATAATGCTCAATGACAAACAACAAAGACTCTACGAAGCATTTACAACATCAACTCATGAAGGCGAACATCTTGATTCTAAAACTGAGATATTAGTTGGACTTGCTGCAGCTATGGCAATGGATTGCGCTCCTTGTACTAATTACTATATGAAACTAGCCCGCAAAGAAAAAATAACTAAAGAAGAGATTTCTGAAGTATTAGCAAAGGTTATGTCTGTTGCTGCCGGACAAAAAAGACTGCAAATGCTGGAAGTAATGGAAAAATACAAATTGGATCTTTCAGATTATAAATAACACTCCCAAACAAAGCCTTAGCATAATAATGCTCATATATTTTTCGTGACATATATCATGGCAAACACATTCCATTACAGTCATTATTAAGCAGCATGGTAAATAACATTGAAATATTTACCAGCAGAAACTATAAATTATATAAACACTCACTGTGAAGTACCGTATGAATAACCAGCTACTATTTGCACCAGAAGATCAGGATCTTGAAAATCAAGATAACAAATCATCAAACACATGGAAAATTGCCATTATTGATGATGATATCTTAGTGCACCAAGTAACAAAAATGGTGCTGGAAGATTATACCTTCGACGGAATGCCTGTGGAATTTATTGGGGCTTTTTCTAGAAAAGAAGGACATAAACTATTTGAAGAACATAACGATATTGCTGTATGTATTCTTGACGTTATTATGGAGACAGATACTGCTGGAATAGAGCTTGCTCATGATATTCGTGAACAACTAAATAATCATACGACAAGAATAGTTCTTCGCACCGGCCAGCCCGGACTATCTATAGAAGAAGAAATTATAAGCAAATATTGTATAAACGATTACAAAACCAAAACAGAACTTACCAGCGCTAAACTTCGAACAGTAATTACATCATGCATTCGTACTTATGTTGAACTTAGCGAGCTTAATAAAGCCAAAGATGGAATGCAATATTCAATGGATATATGCGGTTCTATACTAAGTGACCCCAAATACACATCTGAAGCTACTGAATATTCAAAGGCAATTATTGAATCTATCCCCCAACTACTTAACGCCATTAACGATAATCTAAAATCAGATATAAATGGTATCGTTGCCATAATCGACAAAAATTCATCAGACCAAATACTTGCCGGTAAAAGCGAACAAGGAAGCTTAATTAATCAATCGGTTAATAATATCCTTCCTAAGAATATTCAGGACTTTATAGCCAACAATGCCGAGCCGTTTATTACAAAAATAATAGATAACGATATCATTTCATGTATTAAAAAAGATGATGCAATTAAAAGCATTGTCTTTTTAAAAGGAATTCAACAACTTGATGATATAGAAACAGATATATTATCGTCATATCTACGTACTATGCTTACAGCATTAAACAACCGGTTTTTATTCTAAATATCCAAGGTTAGTCACAAGGCTCAGAAGTAACTCGCAACCCATGAGCGTCGTATACATCGCTAGTAACCTCATAACTAAAAATACTTTGCATTGGTACGCTTTGCGCAACCACCTGCAAACAAAGTTCCTGACGGTTATTTACATTAAACTTAATCTTTAATCTATCTATTCTTTGCCTAATGGCTGATTCAGAAACATTAAACAATTGTGCAATATCCTTAATTGGTTTTCCCTGAACCAGATATGACATCAATCTTCTATCAGCACTACGCAACCTTGGGCGCTTATTTGAAGCATTAATATCACCAAATACCCTATGAATATTGTCATAAAGCAATTGTCCTGCATACGTAAGAATCGGCGTAATATTGCGAATCATTTCAACCTTCTCGCGCGATTTAATAGTTACAGAAAATACCGCCATACAACAAGGTCCGTGAATAGGTATAGCTACATAAAACGCATAGCCCATCCCCCAAAACTTTTCAAAGATCTTCTTCTGAACCTTATCATTATTCTTAACCGCCTTTTTGTAAATATCATCACTATATACAGGTAATACAGAATTCCAGCAATGAGTCCAAACCGGATCATTAACCTGCAGAGAATTTTCAGCATAGTAAACCTGCCACTCAAGATCGATATCGGTAATAATAAATGACTTTGGAGTAGGATGCAGATCTCCGCGAAAAACCTGCATATAGAGAAAATAATCAATATCAAGGTCAGCCATATATTTTCTGGTAACTCTATAAATTTCTTTTACGCTGCCACAACCTTCAAGAGCATCTTTATATTCATTAGTGATTTCCATTGGAGTACGAATATGGGCTTCATCTGCAAAAAAATTCTCATCAAAGATCTTTGAAAGAACTTGAAGATTAGAGGTGGTCGGGGTAGTTTCACCACTTTCCCAACGAGCTACGCTACTGCGACACACATTAAGTTTCTGAGCCAACCAAATCTGCGAACGCTTGTTACGTTTACGAGCCGCTTTAATCTTACTTCCAATATCAACACTCATTATTTACACCACACTTACCCAACAACAGTATTATTATATATAAATATGCCGGCTTTTAATTCAATGTTATCAACCACCGCTATCCTTATGAAATTATTATAACTACCTAACAAAAACAATAGAATATCAGCGCTTAATTATAATAACAAAATAACAGTTAATTGGGGTGGATACCTTGATTAATTTCAAAAAATACCTCAATAACGCCAACCAATTATTCTTTAAAATTCATCAATATAATAGATTTTAACAACATAAAATCTTACACAACACCAACATTAGCAAAAACAGATATACCTATGACTACTTTTACATATCATCACTGCTAGTGTAGCGTATCATGCAACATAAAAAAACATTTGATATAAAAATTACTAGCAGTTTTGACATTTATAATATTAGCTAATATTGAGATAATATATCCGTAGGTTTGGCATGTTATTTTCAATTTAATCTTAATGGCATAAATTAATGATTCAATTAACTGCGTAACGATGCCCAGTCTGCGATGTGAACTTAAACTAAATGGGGCATGATTAAGTTTCATCACTTGACCGCATTTAGATTGGGGTAAGCGGAAGCGCCTGAGGTTGACCGATACCATTTCCTCAAGGCGCTTTTTTTTGCCTTGCAGAAATTATTGTAATATAATTACATTTTTCCGCATTCGAATACAACTCATGAAAGATAAATTAGCTTCCGAATACTTCTCTCGCAAACATATGCTTGGCTGCGCACAAGCTGTTTCTAAGGCCTTTCAGCCTGAATTAAACCTGAGTGATGAATATATTAAAAAAATGGAGAAATTCAGCACAGGGTGGGCTCCGCAAAATTATTGCGGCTCTTTATATGCGGCTCTTGAACTTTGCACAACCGCAAAAATGAAGAAGACTATTTATGATGAATTTATTAAGCAGGCGAAGTTCCCCACCTGTAGAGACATTCGCATGAATCGCACGATGTCATGTCGTAAAACAGTTCAATTAGCAGCGAGTTTATTGGAAGAGCATTTGCTGGCAGATATATCCGAATCTGCTTGATTGGCATTTTTCTGTTGGGCTTCGTTTCACTCAGCACCAACCTACGATATTAATAGCAATAAAAAACCGGCGCGAGGCCGGTTTTTTATTAACTATTTTAAAGCTTTATGAGCGAAGCAAAGAAAAAGCTCCAAATTATGGAGCCTTTCTATACTATACGATAAAAACGTTACGAGCGTAGCTTAGGCGAGGCAAAAAGTGTTTTAAATACGCGGAGCATACATACTGCTATGTGAGCAGTTTTAAAACACTTTTTAACAAAGCATAAGCAAGCGCAGTAGTTTTTATGTGCGCTCGCGTTCAAAGTACTCTGTGTGGAGATACTTATGCGCCTCATGACTACCCGGAGTACCAAGCCATTCTTTATATAGCTTTTTAATCATTGGATTTTCATGAGATTTTCTTATCTCTTCGTTACTATCGATCTCGTAAAGAGCTTGCTGACGCTTCTTGATGATTGAGGTATCACCATGAATAAATGGTTGACCACCTCCATTAATACATCCACCTGGGCAAGCCATGATTTCAATAGCGTGGAATGTTTCTTCACCTTTCTTGATTTTGTTTAGAAGGGCACGAGCATTACCAAGACCTGAAGCCTGCGCTACACGAATTGTTGTGCCATTAAGATCAACCTCTGCTGTTCTAATACCATCAATACCACGAACCATTTCGAAATCAACGGCTTCAAGTTCATTACCTGTAAACCATTCGTATGCTGTACGCAATGCAGCTTCAAGAACACCACCAGCTGCACCGAAGATTACAGCTGCACCAGTAGATTCACCCAAAGGATTATCGTACTCTTGCTCTTTCAAGTTAGACATATTGATACCTGATTCTTTAAGAAGTACTGCCAATTCACGAGTACTTACAACGAAATCAACATCAGGAATATCGTCACATTTCATCTCTTCACGAGCACATTCATATTTCTTAGCAAGACATGGCATGATAGATACAACAACTACGTTGTGTGGATCTACACCCATTTTCTTTGCCCAGTAATGCTTAGTAACCGCACCAAACATTTGCTGTGGTGATTTTGCTGATGATGGAATCTTAACCATTTCCGGGAACTGATGCTCTAGAAGCTTAACCCATGCAGGACAACAAGATGTAAGAATTGGTAATTCACCACCTGTTTTAATACGTTCAAGCATCTCGTGAGCTTCTTCCATAATAGTAAGGTCAGCTGCAAAATCAGTATCAAATACGTAGTCAAAGTTCAGCTTCTTAAGTGCTGCTACCATCTTACCTGTAGATATAGTTCCTGGCTCTTCACCAAACTCTTCACCAATTGCTACACGTACAGCTGGAGCTGTTTGCGCAATTACCACTTTGCTTGGATCGGCTAGTGCTTCAATAATATCTTGATTGTATGAGATAGCTGTCAGTGCTCCGGTTGGGCATACTGACACGCATTGGCCACAAAATGTACAATGGGTATCTGCAAGAGCACGGTGAGTAGCTGTATCAACAACAGCATCAAAACCACGCTCAGTACCAGAAAGTACTCCAACTTTTTGCATATCGTTACATGCGGTTTCACAGCGACGACACATGATACATTTATTTGGATCACGGTAGATCGATTTATTTGCTCTATCAGTTGGATAGCTTGATTCTTCACCTTCATAACGAATCTCATGGACTCTGTATTCAGATGCTAGATCTTGCAGTTCACATTCACCTGATTTTTTACATGTCAGACACTCTTTTGGATGGTCTGATAAGAGAAGTTGTAGAATTGTGCGACGAGCATGTAATACACGAGCGCTATTTGTAACTACAGACATGCCTTCTTCACATGGTGTGCAGCATGATGGAGCCAGATTATTTCTGCCATCAACTTCTACAACACAAACACGACATGAACCAACTTTGTTCTTTACATTAAATTCTTCTAAATCAACATAACAAAGTGTTGGAATCCCAATATCCAGAGATTTCGCCGCTTCTAAAATGGTCGTTCCTTTTTCTACTTCTACAGAAACACCATTAATGGTTAAATTTACCTTAGACATTTGAACCTCCAGGAACCCTATCAACCGAGTTGAATTTACATACTTCAAAACACTTACCACACTTGATGCAGTCTTCCTGAACGATGGTGTGCTTCTCTTTCTTATCACCTTCGATACAATTTACAGGACATTTCTTAGCACAAAGCGTACAACCAACACATGTATCATTAATGACATATTGATATAGTTCTTTACAAACAAATGCAGAACATTTTTTATCTTCAATGTGTTCTTTATATTCGTGTGGGAAGAATTTAAGCGTTGAAAGAACTGGATTTGGAGATGTTTGTCCAAGGCCACAAAGAGACGTATCTTTAATCACTTGAGAAAGCGATCTGATATCATTAATTGTATTTTCATCTGCTGTTCCATTGGTTACTGTTTCAAGCAGTTCCAATAAACGCTTATTACCAATACGACATGGAGTACACTTTCCGCATGACTCTTCAACTGTGAAATCCAAATAGAATTTTGCTGTATCAACGATACAGGTATCTTCATCCAGTACGATCATACCGCCAGAGCCCATCATAGACTCTAGAGCCTTAAGGCTTTCGTAATCGATAGCAGTATTGAAATACTCAACAGGTATACAACCACCAGATGGACCACCAGTTTGAATTGCCTTAGGTTTTTTACCATTAGGAACACCACCACCAATCTCATTAATGATCTGGTTAATGGTTGTTCCCATTGGAACCTCGATAAGGCCGGTATTATTAATCTTACCTGCTAGTGCAAATACCTTGGTACCTGGACTGGTTTTTGTACCAATTGATCTAAACCAATCTTTACCTTTAAGGATAATCGCTGGAACATTGGCAAATGTTTCTACGTTATTTACGATAGTTGGCTTACCAAATAAACCTTCAACCGCTGGAAATGGAGGTTTAGTTGTTGGTTCACCACGATAACCTTCTATTGAGTGGATAAGAGATGTTTCTTCACCACATACGAAAGCACCGGCACCAAATTTAATTTGAAGATCAAAGCTAAAATCTGTTCCGAAGATATTATCACCTAACAGACCTTCTTCTTTGGCTTTGCAGATAGCACGATTAAGTCTTTCGATAGCTAATGGATATTCGGCACGAACATAAACATATCCCATTGAAGCACCGATTGCGTAACCAGCAATAGTCATTGCTTCAATAAGTGAGTGCGGATCACCTTCAATTACGGAACGATCCATAAATGCACCGGGGTCACCCTCGTCCGCATTACAAACTACATATTTTGTGTCATTTTCCTGCTGAGCAGCAATCTTCCATTTGATACCAGTTGGGAAGCCACCGCCTCCGCGACCTCTAAGGCCAGCACCTTCAATCTCATCGACAACATCTGCCGGAGACATTTCAGTAAGCACTTTACCAAGCGCTTGATAACCGTCTTGCTTAATGTAGTCATCCAGATTATCCGGATCGATTACACCACAGTTACGAAGTACAACTCTATATTGTTCAATCACAAGCGCCTCCTAATCCAAACAGCTTTTAAAGTTACGCGGAATTACATATTTGCTTACCTTAAGCTCGTTGCCGATATGCATATCTACAACGTTTTCTGCATCTTCTACTGTTACAGGACCTAGAAGTACAGATTCTCCGCCACGCTTGATTTCAACAGTTGGTTCTTTGTAACACATACCAACACAACCGGTTTGTTTAACTTGCACACAACCTTGGATATCACGTTGAACAATAATATCTTGAATCGCTTGCATTACTTCTTTAGCTCCTGCAGCAATTCCACAGCTACTCATGCCAACAAGTACTTGAACACATTCACAGCACTCGCCTTCACTTTTTAGCTTATCACTATAATTCTTAAGTTCTTCAGGATTCTTAAACATTGTCGCCAAACTCCTCTTCAACTTTTGCCAGAATCTCGCGAGTTTGATCTGGGGTAATATTGCCATATGTCTTATCATTGATAAGCATAATTGGAGCAAGACCACAGGCCCCGATACAACGCAGACTATCTAGCGACCATTTGCCATCAGCAGATGTTTCACCATCTTTAATTCCCAACTCTTCTGTAAGAACATCAAGAATATCCATAGCGCCTTTTACATAACAGGCTGTACCAGTACATACAGAAATTCTATATTTACCTTTTGGTTCTAGGTTAAAGAACGAGTAAAAGCTTATCACGCCATATACTTCAGCAAGATGAAGATTAAGTTCTTTGGCAACCACTTTTTGCACTTCTTCTGGCAGAAAGCCAAAGATTTCTTGTGCTTTGTGTAACACCTGAATCAGGAAGGCCCGATTCTTAACGGCATCGTCTCCGATACCCAAGGTGCCGATATAGGCGCTAAGCTCGTTAAAGCCCTCTTTAGCGACCTTGCCACAACACGCTGCTGTCATGTTTATCTCCTATTACAAATTACAAAATTACAAAGTTAATCTAGTCTGAATATTTCATAAAAAACTGGTAATTATTTCGTTATATTTTTTTAAACTGCATTCGTTAATAAAACTAAACTTTCAATTTATTGCTTAATTTTTGCCTAAGCGTTAATACAGTGTTTTAACCAGCCTGCTGTGAAATATTCAGTCTAGCTTTATCCTGAAAACACAGATCTTTCAGAACTGCTAAACCTCAAAATCTATACCGAACCGGATTATAGCAAAATACAATATAAAAATGACGATTTTTTTAGCGAAAATTTGATATTGATAACAATTTATTGTTCCTGTTTTTTTAACCTATATATTTAAACAATATCTATAGAATTTTAAATATTCCTTATATTTTTAATTCACCCGCTATATTAAACATCTATTTTGTTTAAAATCATCAATCACAACACCTGAAAATATAGCACATAAACATTTGTTTTATCGCAATTTATTTAACCAAACACAAATCACAAATATTTATTGCCTTGCAACATTTTTTTAATGCATATATACCTTTTATATTTCACATAAACACAATATCGTCGCCACTAAATAATTGTTTATCATTGATCTTAAAAATTTCAATTTTTAACGCCTATACATCAAAAATTTGTGCATTATTTGCTTATTTTTTCACGATAAAACCGAGTTAGTTTTGGCTAACATTTTCTGTTGTTATAATATCCACCCTCTCCCAGTTTCTGGCGAATGTATAAATAATTCTTTTAAAATTCACGACAGCTTTATATAGCGCTTTTAATAGTTAATACCTAACCACCTGAATATCACTAGCCACTACCTTTAGTCTCCCATCAGATAGTTCTATATCGACCAATTCAGGACTAGCTAACCCAGAAATAATATTCCCGTTATAACTTGTTCTTTGAAGTTGATTAATATCAAAATTCATTTCGATTGAAACAAGGTTTTTGAATTTTATGTCTACCCGTTTACGATAATCTGCCTTCAGATCTGAATACAATTCGGCCACTAAGATTATCTCGGTATTATCACTTTCGGTTGCAAATCGTATTTCTCTAATACGTCCCTGCTCCCAATTAATCTGTTCTATTTTCATGTTTTGTTATCTAATTAAAAACTAACTGCCTGCATAATCTATAATTAATTATATGGTCTAGGGATTATAAAGATTACTTAAAGAATATGAATAGATACCTACTATTAGTTTTTTTAACTTGCTTTGGCTGTAGTGATGACACTAGCTTAAAAAAAACTCTAATTGGCACTTGGGTATCAAGCCCCGAACTCTCAGCTGATTCCGTTATGCAAAGCAAGCTAATGACAACTGAACAAAAAAACTATCTGCAAAATACTTTTGGGACTTATCAATATATTTTTACAAAAAATAGTGCTGCCTATGCACCAGTTAACGCCGGACCTAAGGACAACATATCTTTCGGCTGGAGCGTTTTAAAAGATGGGGCGGATAAAATTGTAATAGAGATAAGCGGATCTTTTTCCAGAACAGAAAAGGTTGAATTTATCCGCCATAAAAACTGTATCGGCCTATACAATTACAAATACGATTACGTTGAATATTTTTGTAAAAAATAAAGTAATCCTACATATTAATAATTTGAAATACTCATAAGTAGTCAATAAAAAGGGGGAATCTAAACCTTAAATTTTTTCATTAATTCAGCAATCCTTCTGGCTGCATCAGACAAAGACTTTCCTAATTGAACTACCTGATTGGTATTATTACTTGTGTCCTTTGTGATTTCAGTAATATTAACAACATTTCTATTAATCTCTTCCGCAACTGCTGATTGTTCTTCAGATGCTGTAGCAACCTGAAAATTCATATCCTTAATTGAACTAATTGCATCATTGATACCATCTAGTATATCTGAAACAACTCTTGAACGTTCAACACTCTTCTGCGCCTGTTCTTTTCCTGTTTCCATAGCTTGAACAGCTTTTCCTGCAGTACTTTGTAAACGTTCAACAATTGCCTTAATTTCTTCTGTAGATTCTTGTGAACGTTGAGCTAAGGTACGTACTTCATCCGCAACAACAGCAAAGCCACGACCTTGGTCTCCAGCCCTGGCAGCCTCAATAGCCGCATTAAGCGCTAAAAGATTTGTTTGTTCAGCGATTTCACGAATAACATTAAGCACCGTTCCAATATTTTCACTTTCCTTACTCAAATCACCAATAACAGTTGCTGCATCATTAACATTTTGCGCTAAGGTTTCTATTTCTAACTGATTTTCAACTACAACTCCCTTTCCTTGCAATGCTTGAGTATTAGCTGAATCAACAGTCGATGCTGCAGAACTAGCATTTAAAGAAATATCTTGCGTAGTAGTAGTCATTTCATTCATTGCTGTGGCAACTTTTTCAGATTCGGTTAATTGCTTATTTACAATGTCTTTTACTGATACAGAAACACTATCAAGGGTTACAGATGCTGAGTTAAGTTCATCTGAAATTTTAGTTATTTGTGTAATAGCACTTTGAAATTCTTTAATCATATAATTAAATGCACAAGACATTGACGCAACTTCTTTTGGAGCATTTTCATTAGCAGTTTGCGTCAAATCCAGATCTTTCGCCGATAAAGACATAAGCTTTGAAAACTTATTTATAGGTGATGTAATTGATCGAATAATCAATATGCCAATAACTATTAAAACCAAACAGATTACAGATGTAATTATCCCTCTTATTATTAATTGAGAAGAAATTGCAGCATCAACTTCTTTAATCGCATTTTTTTTAAAGGCAGCTAATTGCTCTTCACTTTTATGGATAGTTGAACGCATCTCTCCAATTAAACCATCTGAACTTGATAGTCCTACTTTTATATTAGCCTTTACCAACTCTTTAAAATCTCTGTCATATGCGACCATATGATTTTTTATCTGATCTCTTATAGATTCTGATATAAAACTTTCCTGAAGAGTTTTATTAAATGCAATTAGATCTTTATCAAATTTCTCTACATATTTTGTGTCATAGCGCAACATAAAATCTTTTTCTCTGCGCCTTAACATAAGCATATCTCGTGCTAACTTATAATCACCTATTTTGTAAATCTGCGCCTCAGCGTTATGTACTGACTCTCGTAGTGCACCATAAAGACCTGATTTGGGATCCAATCCAATTTGGATACGAACATCTTTTAATTGAATAAATTTACTATTGTAATCCTTTAAAACAGCAATAAAGTTATTTCCATGATTTGTTAGTTCTGATAAACCTGCATTTTTATAATCACTAACTAATTTTTTCACATCATTTAACAAACTTAGATAGTTAGCATTGAATTTGTCTACGTATTTTAGGTCATTACGCGCTAAAAAATCCTTTTCATTACGGCGTAGCATTAGCATATTTGCTTCAACGTGGTTTATATCGGCATTTAGTTTATATAAAAAATGTATTTTTTCATTTCCAATCATCTGTATAACTATGAGAATCGCAATACCTGCTATGGATAGTATTGCTAAGAAACTTACTTCTTGTTTAATTGAAAACTTAGACATAACACATACCCCTTGTTTTTGCTTACTACCTGCAAAAACCATCACCCATTTAAAATTAATCCTGCTTACATATCCGTATATATTATAGTTTAGTTCACGGATGCAGATTTTCTCAAAAAAGCAAACACTTAATGCAATTTAATCACTGCATCACCAATAAGTTAATGTTTTAAATAATCAGAATAAGGTGGATATAAGGATAAATATAAAAATCATCACAACTATAAACACAGCCAGGCCATTGAATATCACATTGGCAGTATCATCTTTTTCCTGAAGGTAATATTCTTGATGTTTTTTGTCGATGAATTTAGGTTTTTCATCTGTAATCTCACAACTTAAGGCTTCTTGCTCAAGCTGCGTTTCCATCTGTTTTATAATTTCCAGCGATTGTTGTTTTTGAGAATGACGAACTAAAAGATCGATTAAAGGTGCTCCGCAACTACAGCATGTTGATTTACTAAATTGCTTACTTTGCTCAAATCTAGGATATATGCCGACTGCGTCAAGCCTAGTTTCTATTTCTACCGCTTCTTGCTTTGTATTGCAAGTTCTAAGCAGCACAAACTCATCTACAGCATTATCTTTTTCTGTCATAGTATTTCATTAACTTGTGAGCAATAACTATCTATACCAACCTAGATATACTCTGTAAGTCTATATAAAAAACTATTTAACTTCACCATCAATTAAGAATAGAAGTTACTGCACTTCTGTCATATTTCCTGCAACAACGAATCTTCCTTCGTCATTAACATCAACACGAATAACTTCTACAGTAGCTTTCAGAGCATTAAGCTGGTGTGTATTAGGTAATACTTGAATTTGAATTTTCTGCCCTGCCTTTAGATTATGATCTGTATTAAACATGATCCCTGTTGCACTTAGATCCTCTGTTTTTCCAATATACTTTTCAGAAGAACCCTCAACGGTATATTGCACTTCTGCTTCTACCATCATTCTAAAGAAATCACGCTTTTCCCTGTATCCTTTATCATTAAGTGCCATTACAACTCCATATCGTTTAAAGTTAGTTTAAAACTGTTTTACCTTCTCTTTGCTCACGTAAACTTTGCGCCTGCCGCCATAGCACGTGCTGAACCAGTAGTTCCCTATCTGAATCTCTTACATGGATAAAACAGACGGCAACTTCATATCCTGCTTTTTTTTCTTCCCGTTTACTGCAACGTATTACTTTACCTAAAGTTCTAAGACCGGCATGCGATGGCAATAAACCAAGCTTTATTTCTAAAACCGCCCCCTCTGCTATCTCCACATGTGAATCAAAAGACATCCCTCCAGCCCCAAGGTTAACCTTACGCCATAAATGTTCATCTGAGCCCATGTTCTGTATCAAAAGAACCTTGGCAATCATATCCATTTTTTTGTCTATTAATGACAAATATTGTGCAACTTGAGGAGATGTTCTTTCTACGGAACGTCGTAAAACAACCATCTCTTGTTTGAGATCGGCAAAATCAGAAGAAAGCGAAAAGGCATTTGGTAAAGGGGTGCGTAATCTATCCAGAGTCATTTGTACCTCTTCCTCTGGTATCAACCGATACTTAAGCATTACATGATCGTCAATCCGGAAATACTTCCTTCTTTCATTCATATGATCATGTTTAGGCGCATCATCAGATTCACCCATTAACCATCTCCTTGGTAATCATCTTTATTCTTTTAATTGTCAGCCAATAAGCACTGAAAATCAACCTAGTTAATTCATTTTAGCAGTAGAAAGTTAGTTATTTGGACTTAGCTTTTCAAGATCCCTGAGCGTAGCCAAAGGGTCAATGAAAAATAATATAATTAATGAGGCTTCGGCTACGCTCAGCTATCTTAATTTTATTATTTTTTTAGGATGATTATGCGCCTTAGCGCCAATAACTTATTATTTGGCTTTAAACAAGGTATTTATCTTAAAACTGGGAATCATCCAGTTCTATGTCTCTGCCCTTTATTATAGTTATTTCAACCCTTCTATTTAGGGCTCTTCCTTCAGGAGAATCATTATTAGCCAAAGGATCGATACCTGCCATCCCTTGTACTGTCATCCTCCTTTCTTCAATAACCCCATCTTGTAATAACCGATACACCACTGATGATGCTCGAGCTGCCGATAGATCCCAATTTGAACGATACTTTTTGCTTTTAAACTGTATGTTATCAGTATGCCCTGTAACTACGATTCTACCTTCAACTGTTTCTAACACTGTCGCAACTTTCTTTAAAACAAACCCGAACGGTTCTAGAATCTCATCACTTCCAGGCGCAAATAAACCTTTTTCCTGAATTCTTATTATTATTTTGCGCCCTTCACGAATAATATCTATCAGACCTTGATCCATCTCGTCTTCCATCTCTTCTTGGATCATTTCGGCATCAAGTTGAGCTGCCTCTTCTGCTGATTGTTCAATAAGTTCTGCAATATATTGCTGCTTTGCTGTGGTACCTTCAAGCCCTTCAGAAGTAGCTGAACCCATGGTTCCAGCCTGTTTTCCTTCATCTGTTTTTTCACCAAGAGCAGCAGCTTCCCCTTGACCTGCACCGGTATCACCCTGAGGATCGCCCTCTTTTTCTACATCTAACCAACGTTGCATGGTTGGAGATGTTGCCTGAGTAACAATCGTGAGTGGTGAACTACTAGGTTTACCAGGAGAAAATTCGCGAGCAACAAAACTGGTTCCCATTGGAGATTCTTTGGCAAATACCTCGCGCTGAACCCCAAATGCTTCACGCATGGAGCCTGCAACCTGTTTATATTTTTGCAGATCCATCTCGGAAAACGCCAATAACAATACGAAGAAACACATCAATAACGACATCAAATCAGCGAATGTCGCCATCCAGGCAGGGGATCCGCCGCCTCCATCTCCGCCGCTACTTTCTTCTTCATCCATCGAATCTTACCTTTATAGTGACTGTGAAATATTATTCACCGCCCTCTTCTTCACTCAATTCAGCTTTAGCCTTAGCTGGCAAGTAAGTTTTAAGTAATTCTTCAATCACTCTAGGGTTTAGACCTTCCTGAATCGAAATAAGTCCCTGTAAGATTAAAGTACGACTAACTTTTTCTTCATCATTTCTATTATCAAGTTTTTTGGCTATAGGCAAAGCTAATACGTTTGCAATAAAAGCTCCATAAAGAGTAGTAAGAAGAGCAACAGCCATAGCAGGACCAATTGCCTTTGGGTCATCCATATTAGATAGCATCTGTACCAAACCGATAAGCGTACCAATCATACCCATTGCCGGAGCAACATCACCAACGTCTTTAAACACCTCTGATGCTGTATTGTTTTGGGAAAAAATAATATTGGTATCCTGACTTAATACCTTTTGTACAAAATCCGGTTCATGACCATCTGCTACTAATTGAATACCTTTTTTCATGTATTCATTTTCCGATTCATAACCCTCTAATGCCAAAAGCCCCTCTTTTCTAGCTAGGTTAGCAAGTTCAACTAATGCTCGAATCATTTCTACCGGATCTTCACTTTTAAACTTAACAGCCCTAATTGCCGTTTTAAAAGCCCCTATAAATTGACCCATTGGATATTTAGCCATTACAGCAAAGGCCGTACCACCACCAACAACCAAAATTGAAGGGATATTGATAAATATTCCAAAATTACCGCCAAGAACGATAGAGGATATGACGATACCTGATGCCCCTATCAATCCTATAAGCGTTGCTAAATCCATCTATACTTCCTGTTGTTGCATTAGTTCATAACATAGAACATTTATTGCGATTATCTTACCATTAATACTTTAGTTTATAATTAACTAACTCTGTATCTGCTTATTTATATTTTCACCTTAACGTTTTATCGGCCAAGATTTAAAAATCTTTTGCCTTTTTGTTTCACGCATATATCAAATATGGGAACATCGATTTTATACATCTGGCAACAATAGATCCTCAGCAGGCACTGGCTTACCAAAATAATAACCTTGTATTCTGCTACATCCTTGATTTAGAAGAAATTCAAGTTGGGATTCAACTTCCACACCCTCGGCAATAACATTAAGTTTTAGATTCTTAGCTAATGCAATAATAGTCTTTGCTATTGTTCCATCATCTAGTTCCGTTGATATATCTTTAACAAAAGAGCGATCTATTTTTAATTCATTTATAGGTAATTTTCGTAAATAACTTAAAGAAGAATAACCTGTGCCAAAATCATCAATAGATATACCAAAACCCATTTCTCTGAATTGCTCTAGCTTACCGACCACATCGCTATCACTACCCAAAAGAAGGCTTTCTGTTATCTCAAGAACTATTTTTTTAGGATCGGCATTGGTATCTGCAATTATATTCTTAACTCTTTCAACAAAATTTTCCTGAGAAAATTGTTTTGCCGATAAATTAACTGATATATCTATCTGACGCTTACCTTGGTCTGACCATTTTTTTTGCTGGGCACATGCTGTTCTGAGTACCCATTCACCAACTTCAATTATCATACCGGTCTCTTCCAGCACCGGTATAAAGTGAAATGGAGCTACCATTCCTCTTTCTGCGCTATTCCATCTAATAAGTGCCTCTGCACCAATTATATCCCCGGTATGACCATCAACTTGCGGTTGGTAATATAAAACAAACTCATTAAGAGCCAATGCCTTGCGCAAATCATTCTCTACATGAAGTCTTTCTATGGATGAAGAATTCATCTTTTCTTCATAATAACAATAACGGTTTCCACCCTGTTGTTTGGCGTGTTCAAGTGCGCTATTTGAATTTCTGACCAAGGTATCAACATCAAGCCCGTCATCGGGAAATACTGATATACCTATACTTGCAGTAACATAAACTTCGTGGTCGTTTATAAAGCATGGTTCTGAAAGTTTATCAATTACTCTGGTAGCAACTTTACCTGCTACATCACTATTAGGAACTTGCGATAACATTACTGTAAAGTCATCCCCAGAAAACCTGGATACCGAAGATTCTTCTACGTTTGAATTTCTTGCAACAAAATCAGACCCCCTAACTACCTCATCTATCCTGGAAGCCACTACCTTTAGTAACTCATCACCAACATCATTACCAAGGGTATCGTTTATCCTTTTGAACCTATCAATATTTATAGAAAGTACCGCAACATTAAGCTTATGCCTTTCTGCAAGAGCAATTGCCCCCTGTAGCCTGTCTTTATATAACCGCGAATTTGCCAAACCAGTTAACAAATCATGATACGCCAGAAATATGATTTTTTCTTCCTGCTTCTTTTGCTCTGTTATATCTTGAAAAATACCAGTTAAACCAATCATGTTATTATCAGAGACAATTGGTTCTCCGTGACAAAGAATATGCTTATCATCCTCTCCTTCTTGTTCAATTCTAAATTGAACTTTTAAATTTTCTTTACTTTCAAGAGACTGATTAATGTGTTGAAGAAGAATTTCGCTATCACCTATATGCACCTGATCTATCAAATGCTGCAATTTGGAAAGTCTTCTCTTGTCCTTTATATTGAAAATTTCTAACGTCTGCTTTGAGCACTCTAAATTACCTTTTTGTAGTTCCCAACTACCAACTTTGGCAATCTTTTGCGCATACTCTAATTTACTTTTATTAATAAATAGTTCTTTCTGTAAAAAACTTGACCTAATAAGATATTTAACCCTATATCCTAATAATCCCCAGTTTATTGGCTTGGCAATAAAATCAGTAGCACCAACGGTATATGCCTCATCAATTGACTCAAGATCATCACAACCAGTAGCAAGTAAAATTGGAACAGTTTTACCTTTTTCTGAATCTCTTATTTGCTTACAAAGTGTAAAACCGTCGATATCCGGCATCATTACATCAAGCATTATCAGATCTGGTTTTTCCAAATTAAATAGATCTAATAATTGCTGCCCGTTTTCTGCTTCAATTGCCTGAAATCCAGAACGTTGAAGAGACTCTTTTATTAAAAGCCTCATTCCGACATCATCATCAGCAAATAGAATCTTTGCACCACTAATCATATTTATTTCCTGAGGGAATATGTAAATTTCATAATAATTGAATTTATTCTTGAATCTGGCTCAATTCTACTTGCAATGCTTCCACCACAAGTTGATATTCTTTCCCAATTATATCTGCTCGTTCACATAGATTATCCAGCTGTTCATTCCTTGCAAAACTTTCAAGTTCGGCACAAAGTCCTGCCAATCTTTTTGCTCCGACATTAGCACTACTTGATTTCAAGGAATGCGATGACTGCAAAAGTTCTTCTGCAATTTTATGCTGGGTTGAATTATGTATCTTTTCAACCAACGGTGCCGATGTTTCCAAATAGGTATCAATTACTCTTTTAAGCAGACTTGGAGTTCCAGGCTGCTCAAGAGACCTAATTGTATCTAACGCCTCACTATCCAATACTGAATCAAGTGATCTACCTTCCATTATTTTTCCTCTAATTTTAATATTTTTATTATCTAATTAAATTTTAGGTTATTTAGACAATTTTTCCTGTATAACGACAGTAGTCACGCGTTTTTATGTTATTTATGTGAATATATTAACTAATTAGTAGATATCGAATCCCTTTACTTTTCCACACCCACTAAATATTAACCATAAAAAAAACCGACAATTGGAAGTTGCCGGTTAATTAAGCTACGTATATCAGGAGGAAAATACTCATTTCCTGTTAGTCATTATCTATATATCTGCGTCACTAGTCGTTGACACATATCCCAATACGTTTGTGACAAGTAACTCAAAATTACTACAAAATCACCATTTTTATAATTACTTTATTAGCTTTAAAAAACGCCGCAAAAGCGGCGTTTAAATTTAATCCAATAATTTTAACTATTGCACATCTATAACTTTTACATCAAATGTCAATGTCTTACCAGCAAGAGGATGATTAAAATCAATGATTACATTTTCATCACCAATTTCAGTAATAACACCGTTTAAAATTTGACCATTTTCCCCTTGCGCCTGCAAATAAGCCCCAACTGTTAACCCTTCCTCAGGAACATTTGTTTTAGGCACATCCATAACAGCCTCTTCAATAAAAGCTCCATAAGCTTCTTCAGGAGCTACTACCACCTGTTTAGTGTCACCAGCACCCAAGCCTTCAAGTTCTTTATCAAGACCAGGGATAATCTGACCTGAACCACTTTCGAATACTAGTGGCTCTGCACCAACATTAGTATCTGCCACATCACCGTTATCAAGAGTTAGGGTGTATTCAATCGAAACCTTTTTTCCTGCTGCTATACTCATATTCTATCTTCTATACCTTAATAAATTAATGTGGCCCGAAAATTACACCACTGTTAATACGTTTGTTTATCATTAAATAAATATATCCAAATAATAAACTCGTTATCTAAGTTAATAATTCTACACAACAAATATTTACAAATACAGTTAATCTATTAACCAGCAAAAGTTTGACGTAAAAAAAAGGCTCTTGCGAGCCTTTTATCGATAATTTAATTTTAGATTATTTATCTGAAGTCTTCGGCGCTGGCTGTTTAGCCCTATCGGCCAATGATCCAGATATCTTTCTTGATTTTTTTGTTCTGATCTGGGTTCCACTTTTTGTTTGCTGTGTTCTTTTTTTACGACCAAAACTCTTCATTTTATTTTTGATCTCTTTTTGCGTTTCCATTGCAAGATCAAGCCCACTTTGAGCATTATTCATTACTAATGAACCAATCTCTTCTGCAAAACCTTTTTGAGCATCAATAGCGCTTTTTAGATCATTAACATCACCGGTTTCTTTTAAAAATTCCGCACTATCTTCGATTGACAGTTTAAGCATATCCAGTTGCTGTTTTGTTAACCTTTCACCATAACGACAAACGCTTTCGGTTATCTCTGAAATGCTTTGCATTTGATCTGCAGAAGACCAACCAGTTAGTTGCATCATTTCCAGCTGCTGTTTCACAAGTCTTTCACGATTTTTTGCAGTGATCTCATTAAACCTAGAACAGCTATCAAGAGCTGCTGTTCCCATCTTTGAAAAATTTTCAATCATCTTAGCAAGATCTTTTTGCATAACCGTTCTCCCAACTCTTCCATATAAATGCAGCAATAAATTCTAAAGTATGCACATTAATTGTGCATCAATTATGAAGATAGTATCAGTAATTTTTGATTAATTCCATTCAAAACATATAGTACAGACTCAAGCTTACCCCTAAATATAATAGGTGTATAGAACTTTTTATGTATAAGTTAATCATTAGATTTTTTTAATAAAGTAAGCTGTAAAATCATTTGGATAAAAGTTGAGCAAATGACCGAACTTGTTCCTCTTCCGCCAAACACTCACTACGAATCTTCTCTAGAGCTTTTTTATCCACATCGCTTAAAATACCATTTTCCTGATATGCCCATAAACAATCCTGATCGAAACCTGAAATAACCCACTCACGACAAAACGCAATCACTTTAACCAGATCCGAATACTCACCAGCATAATCAACCGAACCATAAAATTCAGCAACAGCAATAGACTCTTCCGGCAACTGCCATTCAGAAAGCAACATACGTCCAGACTGATAGTGGTCACATCCAAGAATACTAATTTCATGGTCAGATATTGGAGTATTTTTATCTTTCCCCATAGCATCAAAAACTTGTGCCATTTCATCTGGAAAGATATGCACTAGTAAAAGCAATCCAATATTATGCAATAATCCAGCAAGATAAGCGGAATCAGCCTGATCTGGACTACCTAGTATTTTTACTATTTTACTTGCACAAAAAGAAACCTGTACCGCTATATACCAATATTCATCAAGTTTAAATGATGGACAACTAGATGTATCAAAACTTTCGGCTAATAATATTGATGAAGCTAATACCTTAACTCTGTTTAATCCTAATCTAACTATTGCATCATCAATGGAATAAATTGGACGCTGTCCAGAATAGAATGCAGAATTTGCTGTTGCAACGATACGAGCAGTTAGACTTGGTTCCTTACTAACCATGCCTGAAATTTCATCAATATTAGATTTTTGGTCGTTTAATATTCTTAAAATTTCATGCGCAATATAAGGTAGCGTTGGAAAAGTTTCTATATCAAGTGATTGAGCCATTTTATTCCATAATCTTTATCATAATAAAGTTAATGCCAAACCTCTTTTTTCTTATAAAATTATAGCTGTTATATTAAAGTTTTTATTTTTTCTCTAAATTATTTTTAATAATTTTATTTCTTACATAAAAGAATAAAGACTAAATAGTTAAAATACATCTCTTTTTATCTTGTACTAATTGAATTTTATTAGTAATCTAAGAATAGCGTTATTATTAACGTTTATAATGAAGATAATAGATGTGCTTTTAAAGCTGAATATATAATCTATAAAAAGGTGGAGACAAACTCACCAGCTCTCGGACTATTAAGTAATCGCAAAATTCAGACACGTGATTTTTGCTTTAATGGTGCTTTAATAGTTTTGTAGGAATAATCATAAATAATACGGTCGGACCGATGAGTGAACCAAGAGTAATTAAAAAATATCCCAATCGTCGTCTTTATGACACAGCCATAAGTAGCTATATAACTGTAGCTGATGTAAAAAAACTTGTTGTTGAAGATGTTCATTTTGTTGTTGTAGATGCGAAATCAAAAGAAGATTTAACCAGACAAATTTTGCTGCAAATTATCAGCGAAGAAGAAGATGGAGGATCTCCTATTTTTAGTAGTGAACTACTTTCACAAATAATCCGCTCATATGGTGGCAACATGCAAAACATGGTTACCAGCTACCTTGAAAAAAGCATGGACCTGTTTGCCGAACAACAAAAAGCGCTTCGTGAACAAACACGCAGCCTTATTGACACCAACCCAATGCAATTTATGACTCAAATTGCTGAACGTAATCTCAAAATGTGGCAAAAAATGAGTCCTACAGGAATGTTTAATTCCAGTAGTGATAAAGAAGAGTCTGAAGGATAAATTTTTTAGAAGGTGCTTTAATTAAAAAAGGAGCAATGAAGCTCCTTTTTTAATTAAAGCACTATTTTAAACAAAGCAGTGACTATTCACTTGAATCAAATACATCCCTTACTTCTTTATTCATTTCCAGCTTACTAAACCTTTCTTTATCAATATCCTTTAGTTCCTTTACAACCCCATTTAAGGTATCCCAGATATCATGATCTAATCTTAACTTATGCTCCATCGCCTTAACTACAGGCAATAAAGAGCTTTCAATTGTAGATGCCATTGAAGTTAATAATGGTTCCAGCCCGGGAACAGGTTGGTTTGTTACTTGCACCTGAAGCTGCATTTTAGATAGCAAGTCTATTGTATTATCAAATTTCTTGAGCAATTCAATCTGAGGAGAGTTGTTTGCTTCAGAAGCAGACATTATCGCAGATTTAATTCCATCTACCTGACCTGACAATAGGTTAAGCTGGCCAGCCACTTTGGTAACCGGATCTTCTTCTCCACCCATGCTTTGGTTTTTACGATATGTCTTTTTGATATCTTGCCAACGCTGCTGTTGCTCTTCTGCCATTACTCCTCGCAGTTCGGCAAGTTTAAGCAAGTTTTCTTCTGCGCCTGTTGTCAGGGTTTGTGCCTCACCGATGTAGTGGTCCTGAATCAGTTGATTTATTTCATCGTAATTCATAATAGCGACCACTTTTTCAGCCAAACGGCACATATTACGATACGAGCCTTGGAGTTTGAAAGGCGGCTCAGTGCGATAAGAATCATCCTGGGAGGCAGAAGCAATATACTGATTATTAACCTTTAGTATTACATCCTGGAGAGTAAATAGATGTTTTAATACAGCTACAATCTCATTAACTTCCGCACCAGAATAATTATGTTTGAGTTCATTTGTTGCTACCTGACCACCTTGAGCCATTTTAATCAGACTGTAGAAGTCATCCATTTCACGTGATGCCAGTGGCGCCAAAACCGGGTTTGATGTCATGGCATTTTCGATATAACTAAGATTAAATGCATCTTCATTACCACCTAACACATCACCAAGATTGTATACATCGGCGCGATTAGAAAGCATATCAGGTATCTTGAATGCAGCACCTGATTCTGTATATGGATTACCGGCCATAATCACACAGAACTTTTTACCACGCAGATCGTATGTCTTAGCCTTGCCTTTCCAAACCCCTTCTATCTTTCTTTGCGCATCACATAACGATATAAATTTTTGTAAAAATTCAGGGTTGGTATGCTGAATATCATCAAGATAAAGCATTACGTTGTTGCCCATCTCAAGAGCTAAATTAAGCTTTATCAGCTCTTGTTTTGCAGCAGCACTTGTTGCCTCTTCCGGGTCAATTGATGTAACTGCATGGCCGATTGTTGGGCAGTTAATCTTCATAAATACCAGGCCAATACGATTAGCAATGTATTCCATCAAGGTGGTTTTACCATAACCCGGAGGTGAAATAAGCAATAACGCTCCCATTAGGTCAGTACGTTTATTCTCGCCTACAGTCCCCATCTGCTTCGCAAGATTTGCTCCAATTAACGGCAAATAAACATTATCAATAAGTTTATTACGCACAAACGATGTTAATTCCTGAGCAATAAATTCATCAACCCGAAGCGCTTCACGTTCGGCTTTTGCAATCTGCATTTTTAGTTCCCTTAGCTTTTTAAAGCCAGGAACAACTACTGCATGATATTTGGTTAAACGTTGCAAAAACTCCGGAAGATCTATTTGCATCTTACGATCTTGAATCCTTGAATGCTGCCCTAAAAGATCACTTATTTGTGTTGTAGTAACGGCATCACTTGTTGCTCGTTCAATCTCAGATCTTGTTAACAGATATACTGCTGCCTCTATAATAAATGCAGAAAAAATCTGTGCTCTTGATGGATCTTGAGTACTCAAATACCCCTTAATCCATCCAACAATTAACCGCAACTGATTAGCAAGAGAACCATCCAGATCTTTAATGCTTGTCTCAAAGCTATCTTGTTGATTCTTTTGATCTAGATATTTTAATAACCTATTGGCCAGATCTTCTGCCTTGCCACTTACAACAAATGCCAACCTATCTTGCTTAAGCTCTTCTACCAGATATGAACCGGAGATACTGATATCAGAATCTTCGTATGGGATAGCTTCATTTTGCAAAAACTTTTCTATTGCAGCAGATAGTTCATATTTAAGTTCTAAAATATCAGGACTATCACCAAAAAAATCGGCAATTTTACCAAAACCACTACATTGCAATTGCCAATATTCACGAGAATTTTTGCCTTTATTGTAAACCCAGAACAATATCGCAAGTGAACGAGCATTTGAGCTAAAACTTAAAAGACCAGAGACTTCTTTTAATGAAAGTACCTTTTCTAGTATTCGCGCTGCATCATAATCATGCACGCCCCTTTCATAACCTTCATCGTATCGTGAAGCTGCATAATCTTTAACAAACTCATCAATGAAATTTTCCTGCGTAGCAAGCTTACGCAGATCTGCCAGACTTGTTCCATTTATTGCATGTTCGGCATCAAAGAATATTGACGATGCAAGATATTCGCCACGATATACATCATCATTTTCCGAAACTAACGTCTGCGCCCAATAATCCCGAATTTCATTTAACTCTTCGTTTTCAATTTCAGAATAATAATCTGTACCGGTTAAGTGCAAAGCGAGATTATCTTCCCTGGAAATAATTGTTAGATCCAACTCCTGTGAGTTAACACTAAAGCTATTATTTCCAAGCTTGATAATATCTCCGCCATCGGCAAAGATATCGAGTTTATCTCTTAGAGATCTAATTGCCCTATCCTGAGCAGTTTTGATCTTACTCTCTATATCATCGGCTTTTACGTTATCATCCAAATCACGCAATTGCTGAATTATTGACCTTACCTTTAAGGCCATTTGGTCTGCGGCAAAATACCCATTGAGTTCATCAATGGTTTTTATGGTTTTAGCTCTTCTGCTAATACCTGAGATAATTCTTTGCGCTGCTTTATCCAGCGATTGAATTCTACTTTGCTTTTGCTCAACCAAAGATTGCTTTTTGCTTTCAAATGCTGAATAGATCTCTTCTCTTTTCTCGGCAAGATCAGCAGCAAATTCATCATGTTCCCCAAAACGTCCTTCTAGGTCTTCAAGCTGAAGCAAAAGGCGAGATAGATTTTCATCTGCCTTCTCTGGGGTATCAGACATAGAAACAGCACTGGAAACACTTTGAGAAAGTAGTAAGAATTGTGCACCAAATTCTGCAACATCTTCTTTTTTCCCTATCTCTTTCCAGCGTATGTCAGCGGCAGCCTTGGTTTTATTTAAACTGCTGAATACTGATGAGATACCTCCCAAAATCTGAGTTCTGGCATTTGTATCTTCGATCTCAAGCTGATTAATAACCTCGGTTAATAAAGACAGACCTTCGCCCACCTCTTCCAGCCTCTCAATTACCGGCTTAAGTTCTGTACGCGAAGCGATCTTATCTACTTGTTCTTGCTGTTCATTAATTGAATCAATATATGGAGCAAAGGCATCATCTTTAAGTAAAAATGCAACTGTATTCTTACTGACAAGCTCCAGGGTTTCGATAACCTCTTTTTCGAGTTTTTTAACAGAATCCAGATCTACATAACGAAGGTCTTTTATTGTTATCAGGTTACCGCGCTGCGATCTTAGCTTTGCAATAGCATCAATATAACCTTCTATAGTTGACCAATCACCAAGCTTTACCTCTTTAATTAATTGATTCTGCTGTTTTCTGGATTTTTCAACAGCTTGCTGCGCCTGCTTTTTTATTGAAATTACTTTTTCAAATTCATCCAACACCTGCTCAGCTGTAGCGCTGATTTGATTAAGATCCTGGATATAGTTTCCAACTTCTGAACTATCCAGCCAATGGTATGAATCAAGAATTCTGGTAATAGATGCGATAAGCTCTTCATAACTTGCAAGTGTAGGTTCTTGTGATTCAATAGCCCGGCAGATACTTAACATATCTGAAATCGCACGCACTAACTCTGAGTTACCAATACGGGAAAAGAACGAATCGGATTCTACAGATGCTTTTTCATGATATTCTTCACTTTGAAATGGGGTCTGCCAAAGCTGTAGATTATGCACCCTTGTTGGGTCTTGGGTTTGATCTCTAAAAACCGCCATATAACCATTGGCAAGCATACCGTAGCCATTACATATAACCGGCTTTTCCAATTCTTTACGAATCAGATTATAAGAAAGTAAAACAAACCTGCCTTCTTCGTAATGGTAAAAGACATAAAAGACATCTTCCCCATTGGGAGAAACAATAGAGCGTAAAAAATACATGTCATTTACGTCGGTATCGTATACCTTAAACTCACCATTTTGCAGATAATAACCACCCGGGAATATAACACCATGATCCTCTGGCAACTGCACGGCGGAAAGACCAATCTGGTCAATCCTTTTAACTTTTTGGGTTAAACAGTTAAATATTAAATAGCGCCAATCTTTTTCTTTATATGGCCTAACCTTTAACAGAATTAGTGACCCGACCTTGGCATAAGCTATTTGAGCATCCTGAAGAGATTGGTTTTTATCTTCTACAGGTTCTGAATATATGCCCTTACCATCATCGGTATTATTTTCTACCTTGATAGTCAGATCGCCACCAATGGTCTCTACAAATATCTCATCAAGAATATTTATATGCGAATGCATACCTCGCACATGATCTTCTCTGGTAGTAAAAGTCCACTCAAAATCATATGGAGGAGGAATTATATTATCCTTCTCACCACGATTATCGATGTATTTTACCTCACCAGATGGTTTTACCTCCCAGCGAAACACCTTTTGATCTGTTATTGCGCTTCCGGTTTGGAAGATAGCTAATAGTTTACCTTTGATACCGCGACGCAGCTGAACAAGCTTAGAGTCTTTGTAATATTGATAAAGCTCTTGAAAATCTGCAACAAACTTAGGGTCATCAAGAAATGTGCCTTCAAATTGAACATGGTCAAGTTCAAGAATATCGTCCTGATTACGTTGACGATACAAGGCAAATACATCACTTACCTTAGTCTCTGTTTTTAGACCAATGTAGACGTTATATCCGAATAAATACAGATCCCCAACACAAACAATATCACGCGGAATACAGTTATTTTCTGTTCTGATTCTGGCTGAGCCTAATACTTCGATACTGGTTGAACCGAATGCTTCTTCCCTTTTGTTATTAAGCTCATTTACCTTTTTACTTAGCTCAGAACCTTGTTCTGTGAGGCGTTTATGAATAACTTCATATACCCCTCCTGTTTCCAATGTTTGATCTTGTTCTGAACTGGATTCTACTGAACTCACAGAGTGCTCCTGCTTGAGTATATTATCTATCAAATCATTATAAGCATTCACCCTACACGGCTTAAGTTATCGGTAGGGTGGGCATTGCCCACCATATGATTCAATATAATATTTAATGGTGGGCAATGCCCACCCTACATTTAGCTTTTACTTTCTGGATCCCGGCCTTCGCCGGGATGACGGCACCATTCTAACTAAACGTCATACCGGCGTAGGCCGGTATCCAGTGATTACCCAACCCAGTTCTCTCAAAAGATGGGGAGGTAATCAGCAATTGAAACCTACTCTAACCCTAACTCTTTAGCCTTTGCCAGAAGGGCATTGATTTGATCTTTATCAGCACCTCCCTTCATAAACTTAGCCAAGGCACCAGACATAGTCAGATTTTTCAGATCTTCAGGAGAAACCCTTGAGTTTGTAAGAACATCTTTAATATCCGCCAGCAAATCTTTGTCACCATTTACATAATCACCAGCGACATTTTGGATAGTCTCACTGTGATTAACCACACCATCAATAGATTTACCAAGAGAAACCGCATTAACAAAGCGATCGAAGAACGCACCATCACCACCAACGATATTAATATTCGCCTGGTTAAATGCATCTGCAAGAATCTTAGCCTGAGCTTCACCAAGTACTTTCTGCGCAGCAATTCCTTCAAGCTGAATTTCTTTAGTCTTCTCAAGCTCGATACGGAACTCTTCATGCTTACGACCATTTTCATCAAGACCATTAAGCGCCTGGAATTTCTGGGTAAGACCTTTTGCCTCTGCTTCATATTTCTCTCTGATAGCAACAGCATCTGCCTTACCTTGGAGTTCAACGGCCTCTGCTTCGGCTCGTTTAACATCAACCTGGGCAATACCTTGCGCTTTAATACCGATAGCTTCTGCTTCAAGTGCTTGTTGTTTAGCAAATGCTTCTGCCGCACCACGCTCTTTTATAGCTTTTGCCTCTGACTCCTGAACGCGTACTTTGGCCATTCCCTCCTCTTCCTGGCCTTTAGCACGAGCAGATAGCTTTTGGTATTCAACATCAGCTTCTGATTTGCCATATTTTTCAAGAGCTATAGCTTGAGCTTCTTTAACTCTGGCATCGGCAAGACCTTGTGCCGCGTGTTCTGCCTGAGCACCTTCTGCAAGCACTTTCTTAGACTCAGCAAGTTTAGAACTTGCCTCAAGCTCTGCCTCTGCCAAAGCGATCTCTTTTTGCGCTTCGAATCTGGCTGATTTTTCTGCCGCTTCTGCTGCCTTCACCTCTTTTACCATTGCCTCTTCAGCAATAGCCTGAGCCTGTAAAACCTGTACTTGCTTAGATCTTTCAGCTTCGCTTACCTGCCTTACCTCTTTAATCTTCTCTTCTTCTGTGGCAACTGTGCGTTCTACTGCAACTCTTTCACGAACAACATCTGCAATCTCGCGTTTTTGCTGCTCTACTGCCTTTTCTTTATCTATCTGCTGAATCGCCACCTCTTTCTCGCGAGCTACTACTTCTAATTCACGAGCTCTATTAACCTCTTCTTGCTTAATTGCAAGTACTCTAAGTTTTTCCTGCTCTGCAACTTCAACTTCTCTATTCTTATTTTCTTCTTCAACAGCTATCTGTTGTTCAGACTTAATTCTTGCCTGCTCTGATTTTAATCGTTCCTCTTCAACAACCTGAGCCGTAGCTGCTTCTTCGCGTGCAACTGTGGTTTGAATTTCACGCTTCTGCTTAGCCTCTGCATCTGCTTTTTGCCTTTCCAATGCCAGAATTGCTTCCTGCGCCTCTACATTTTGTTTAGTGATAAGTTTTTTCTCGTCATTTTCAGCTAAGTTAGCAGCAACATGTTGCTGCGCAGTTAGCTCGGTTATCTTGCGAATACCCTGAGCATCAAGAATATTGCGGTTATCAAGATTATCAACTGGGGTTTGTTCCAGGTAATCAATAGCAACGTCCTCAAGCTTGTAGCCATTTAAGTCATCGCCAATTACCGATTTAATCGCATCACGGAAATTTTCACGCTCTTGATACAGATCCTCAAAATCCATCTGTTTACCAACAGTTTTAAGAGCTTCTGCAAATTTAGCCGACCAAAGATTATCTAATACCTTTTGGTCCGATGCTCTTTCGCAACCAATATTACTTGCAACACGTAAAACGTCTTCTTCTGTAGGATTAACTCGAACAAAAAAGTTTACTGAGATATCTGCTCGGATGTTATCTCTACAAATCAATCCATCGGAACCGGAGCGGTCAATAACAATTCTTTTCAAAGAAATATCCATGACCTCAACCTTATGCACTACAGGCAATACCAACCTTCCTGTAAAGGTAACAATTGGCTTTGCTTTCATGGTATTTACAATCATAGCTTTACCTTGCTCAACCTTTTGGAAGAACTTGGCAAACATTATTAATATCCCCATCAGGATAAGAAATACTACTGCAATAACTACAACTAAACCTATAGTGGCTGGCGTTATTAAACCTTCCATCTTAACTCCTTATCGTTATTAACTTTTAAACTGCTATTCTTTCTCAATTTCTATCTGATACGGATTGTTTTCATATGGTTCTACCCTATATGTCATTTTCTCCGTATTGTATCCAACTATCAGAGCCTTCTCCCCTTTTTTGAGATTTGCCCCTGAAGTATTTCTAACCTCAATAATCAGACCGGCGCCATCTTTGTTGTATCGTGCCTGACCAAATTTTTCATCCACCTTTCCTGTGACAATTTCACAAAGCTGACCAACAATATCTTTATTACCCAATACCTTTCCATCATGCTCGAATAAAGACTGCAGTGGCTTGATAGAAAACTGAGTAAGAAACAGGCTGGCGATAAATGCAACAAAAATAAATACTATTGAAATTATCCAATTGATACCCCAGTCTGGAATTATGGGCTGCAAATAACTTCCATAAAGTAAAGATAACAACCAGCACCAAATTACTATAAAGCTTGTGATAATTGTAACGGGAACCCCTACCAATCCAAAGAAGGCTAATATACTGCCTATACCTCCATGACTAACATCAGAATCACCTGCGTCTGCGTCTACGTCTACGTCAGCGTCCGCATCAATATCAAGGTCTATATCTGCATCAACATCGATATCGGCATCTAAATCCAGAACGTCAATATCAAATATACCAAGCACCACAAGGCCCCAATACATGATAATAACACCAAGCAATACAGTGAAAACAACTGTAGGAAATTGAACAATGATATTTATAAATTCTGCCATATTATTTCCCATTAACGTTATGGATATATGGGAATAAAAAGCGGGAATGACTCCATTGTTTTTACCCCATAAGAAAACTACTTATCTCCATATTATCAACAAAAATAAAAATAGGGAATATAGACTTAACAATAAAAGCAATATGATTTTGTCTTATTTATCCTGGTTAATATTATTATGATTTTTATGGTGATTTTGATGCCCCCCACAACCAGTACAACCACCTTTACCACTATTGCATCCACAGCTACCATTATTATTTGATTTCTGGCTTTTATAAAAAGACCAGATAACATATGCAGCAGCTGCAATTACAATTAACCCGACAATTACAGTTTCCATATCACCTCTTATAGTGCCGTTAACTGATAAACAATAGTGGATAATATAAATGCTATTGTAGTATTAAATACTACTGAAAAAGCCCCCCATTTCCACGAACCAGCCTCTCTTGCAATACAAACTACTGTTGCAAAACATGGGGCATAGAAAATTGTAAATATAATCATCGCCCATGCAGTTGCTTTATTCCAACTTGGAGATTTTGCCAGTTTAGAACTCAAGGAACCGGAATCTTCAGGGTCAACTCCACCAAGGGAATATGCAGTACCAAGTGTTGAGATAATAATCTCCTTAGCTGCAAAACCTGATATCAAGGCGATATTGGTTCGCCAGTCAAAACCGGTGATTTTAGTAACTGATTCCAGTGCGGTTCCAACTTTACCGGCAACAGAATACCTAAGTGATGCCTCAGCCTCTAAGCCATCAATTTTATTTAGTTTCTTCTGCAAACTAACAGCAGCCTCTGAAAGAGTCGTCTCATCATCAGCCTTTTCCAATTCTGTCAAAACAGACGCATCGTATTCTGCTGTAACAACTTGTCTCTGGTTTTCGTATTCCTGTACTTTTTGCTCACTTAACCCTGGGAAAGTCATCATTACCCAGATAAGTATAGAGATAGCCAATATAACCGTGCCTGCCTTTTTTATGTATTGCCATACTTTTTCCCATGTATGTAAAAGCACACCACGAAAAGTTGGAAGCCTGTACGGAGGAAGCTCCATAACGAAAGGGGATTCATCTCCTTTAAGAACCGTAAGACGAAGTAATTTTGCAGCACACAGAGCTCCCACCCATGAAACCAAAGTTATAATCACCATTACGGTAGCTTCGTTCTCTTTAAAGAATGCAGCAACCAACAATGCGAATACAGGAAGCTTTGCACCACAGTTCATAAATGGAGCCGTAAGGATTGTAACCAGTCGTTCACGAGGAGATTTAATAGTTCTAGCCGCCATAACACCAGGAACAGCACACCCACCGGCAATACCACCAGACACTATAAATGGCATTACCGAGTTACCATGTAAGCCAAACATTCTAAAAACCCTGTCCAACATAAATGACATGCGAGCAAGATATCCTGAATCCTCAAGCACAGCTATCCCTAAAAACATAAACATGATTATTGGGGTAAATCCAAGCACACCACCAACACCATCGATAACCCCGGATACTATTAGAGACTTCAACATTCCATCTGGCAGTAAAGATCCTACCGTATCAGATACCCAACCAATGCCGGATTCCAACCAACCAACAGGAATTGCACTAAAGTTGAATGTTATATAATACAACGCAGTTATGATCGCAATCATTATAATTGGACCAAAGAATCGGTTAAGTAATACCGTATCAACTCTTTCTGTTAAAAACACTCTGGTTTCATCTGTACTTCTGGTAAGTACCCCCTGCTTTAAAATTGAGCGGATAAAACCGTATCTTTGGTCTGCGATTATCGCTTCAGGATATGTGTCTAGCGTTTCTTCTATATGCGCTGAAACCTCATCAACAACTTTTTTCAGAGCATTTGAGATACCTTGATCTACCTTATCCCCCGCTTCAATAATAAGCTCATCCCTTTCCAGATATTTAATAGCAACCCAACGAGGAACATATAATTCTGTTAAGAATTTTTTATCATTAATTATTGAAGACATTTTATAAATCGCTTCTTCAATATCGTTCCCGTAAGAAATCTCAAGGGGTTTACTAAGCTTATCTAAACTTGCTCTTGTTAATTCAATTAGTTCCGATACTCCATGCCCGTTTCTAGCAATGATTGGCGTTACTGAAACACCCAGCAATTCCGATAACTTATTATGGTCGATTTTAATGCCTCTTCTATTAGCATCATCAATCATATTTAGAGCAATACAAACAGGAACTCCCATTTCCAATAGCTGTATGGTAAACGACAGATTTCTTTCCAGATTCGATGCATCAACCACATTAATTATTGCGTGCGGTTTTTCCTTAGCAATAAAATCCCGTGCTACAATCTCTTCTATAGAATATGCGGTAAGTGAATATGTACCAGGAAGGTCAACAAGTTCATATGAAATGCCATCTATCTTATAAGTACCAGACTTCTTTTCAACTGTCACTCCGGGATAATTAGCAACATGCTGATTAGTTCCCGTTAATTTATTAAACAGGGTTGTCTTGCCTGCGTTTGGATTTCCAGCTAAAGCAATTACCTCACTCATTCCCCCACCTCAACTTCAATAAAATCTGCTTCGCTGTTTCTAAGACTAATTACACATCCTGATACCTTTATTGCAACCGGATCTTGCAAAGGAGCACGATTACCAATTGTAATAGTCGCACCCGGCACCAATCCCATATCCCGAATTCTTCTACCAACTTCCCTTTCTGCAGTTACTTTAACAATCCTTCCTGATTGATGCTTTTTCATCTGTCTTAGCTTCATCTGCATACCTATAAACATTTCGACTTAGGGCAACCTAACTTTTATCAGGTTTTAGGTTAACCTAACTTTTTATCTCGGTCAATATAGTTTTTACTTAGTGTGTTATAATTTTTCCGAAACAAACTTATAAATTAATTGTATATTTATTATGTCTATTTAAATGCAGTAACCAATGAAAAAATTTAATCTACTTCTACTACTTGTTTTAATACCAGCTATTTCTCATAGCCACCCACATGTGTTTGTAAGCTACGATGTTACATTTCTACTTAATAAAGATGGCGTATATGGAATCAAAATGAACTGGGATATGGATGAGATGTTCAGCGCCTCTTTAATTGATTCATTCGATGAAAACAGAGATAAGAAATTTGATGCCAATGAAATAAAGGTTATTAAACAAGAGGCTTTTTCCAACCTGGAAAACTACCATTACATGACCTACGTATACCTGAATAATCAGCCAAATAAATTCTTTCCTGCAGAAGATTTTCATGCATCTATAAAAAATGGAATTGTCAGATATACCTTTACCCTTCCTGTAGAGATTAAGGCGGATAAAAGTGAAAAAACCCTGGAAATTTCAGTATATGATGACTCATATTTTATGGCACTTAATTTTACAGACTCAGTAAAAGTTGAAACATCTACCCCCCCTGCATTTACTCACTCATCCAGCATCAAACATAAAACTGTTAAAAATATTTATGATACTGATGAAAGTAGAAACATAGCCCAACTGACTATTAAAAAATAATGAAATCAATAATTCTTCTTCTGAGCATCCTGCTTTGCACCCTTTCATTTAATACCAATGCCAATCCGTTTATCTCCGGAAAACCGAAAGCAAATACAAACACTGAAACCGTACAGGTATCCCCACAACCAGCAGGAACATTTCATTCCCTTGTCGCCTACCAGCAAAAGGTTTATAAAAATATCACTGTCAAATTAAAAGAGTTTAAGAACAACCAAACCATTAGTGCAACGATAATAATTTTGGCCATGGCATTCTTTTACGGAGTATTACACGCTGTTGGCCCAGGGCATGGCAAGGCCTTTGCCGGTGCGTACTTTGTTTCTAACCAGGAAAGAATAAAACGAGCCATATACCTAGGCAGCCTTATCGCCTTTTTCCACACCATTACATCGGTGCTTATTGTCGTTGTGCTAAAATTTATTCTGGATAGGTTTTCCATAGTAACCTTTGATAACGTATCTTCCTGGACTAGAATCATAAGCTTCAGTCTTATATCAATAATTGGCGCAGGCCTGCTGACCAGCGTTATCTACAGAATAGTTAAAAAACATGGGCACGAAGAACATTCAAAACTAGGATTCTGGGGCGTGGTATTTTCCGTCGGTTTAGTCCCCTGCCCTGGCGCAATGATTATCCTGATTTTTACTAACTCGCTAGATATCTTCCACATAGGAATCTTTATGGTAATTGCAATGTCACTGGGAATGGCAATAACCATATCAACCGCAGGCATTCTTGCCGTAATTAGTAGAAAGGCAGTAATCAGTAGCGGCAAGGCATCAAGAATCAACCCTGAATATATTTTTACCGGAATTCAGATCATAGGGGCATTAATGGTGCTCGGACTTGGACTGTTTTTCCTTATGGGGGAGATTGGGGTTTAAAAAACGTCATACCGGCGAAGGCCCACTACTGTCCGGGGAAATAATTTAATAGAATCAAGATGGCTGAGCGTAGCCGAAGTCTCATTGATTTTATTGAATTTTTCTTGGCCCTTCGGCTACGCTCAGGGAACTTGAAAAATTTAAGTCTAAAATCACCTGTTTCATTCAGAAACCTTGCTACGCATGGCTTTCCAAAGACAGGTAATATTTTCCCCAGACAGTAGTGGGCGAAGGCCGGTATCCAGAAAGCCTTTGCCAGTTTGCGCACTGATAATCTCCTTCAGTATTATGTGTAAATTTAAAATTTGACTCTAATCACACTTGTAACTAATATACCGTTCGTCGAAAAGATTTTAGGCTGGTTTGGTTATTCCAGTCCTCGAACAACTCGAGATTTAGTTGCTCTACGCAAATCCACGGCACTAACCTTTTACCAGGGTGGTGCTCATCAATACTTTTCGTGCACCATCCACACTTAGGATGGAACAATGCAAAAGAAAAAAACCATAATTATCGCACAAATTTTTATCTCTCTCATGATGGCATTCCTTATGACTGGTATCTTTAGTTTTTTCGAACATGGAATGACTCAGATCTGGCTAAATACATGGATAAAGCATTTCATTGTTGCTTGGCCTATTGCTTTTATATTGTCTATTTTCGTTGGCAATCTAGGATTCAAATTAGCTAACAAAGTTACGTCATAAACTCTTTAAACATAGAACAATATATGTGTGGCCAACATTGGTACATAACACCTGACATAACAGGAACACCAGCCTAGCCATTCCCATGAATGGCGGGAATGAAGAATTAATTCACCTTGAACTTTTCTGTCCTATACTTCTAAATAGAAGATATACTAGCTCAATAGGCATCAATACTATAATGTTTTGCCCGTGAGGATAGGCAAGTAACTACAAAGGGAAATTGTATGAAAAACTTGGTAACTTTCATCGCTGGAATTTTTACCTTTTTAGCCTTAGGGGTTAGTGCAAATCCGGTTAAACCAAAAAATCCTGTTGAACCTATAGATATAGTGGTTAGTATCCTGCCGCAAGTTGATTTTGTAGAGAGAATTGGTGGTGATAAAGTGCGCGTAACAGAGATGATTCCACCCGGATTTTCCCCTGCCACATACAATCCGACACCTTCTCAGCTACGCAAATTACAAGATGCAGACATCTACTTTCGCATTGGCCATATCGCTTTTGAAAAAGCACAAATGAACCGACTACAAAAGCTGAATACAAAAATGGAGGTTGTCGATACCTCGATAGGAATCCAACTGCTATCGCTCGCGGCTCATAAGCATAAAGAGCACCTCGACCATGATAAAGCAGGCAAACACAAAACCGGCAACGACCCACATATCTGGCTTTCGCCGAAATTAGTTAAAATTCAAGCTGAGCATATGTATAAGGCATTAGTCAAAGCCCGCCCTAAAAATAAGGATTACTTTACCCAAAACTACAATCAACTAATCAAAGATTTAGATGATTTGGATAAAAAACTAACAACCGCTTTTTCCCCAATTAAAGAACAAACGATTCTGGTGTTTCACCCTGCCTTTGGATATCTGGCAAATGCTTATGATTTCCAGCAGAAAGCCATCGAAACAGAAGGGAAAGATCCAACCCCTGCACAGCTGCAGAAAATCATTGATGAAGCGAAAAAAGATGTTGTAAAAGTTATATTCGTCCAGGCTCAATTCAGCACCAAAAGCGCACAAGCTGTAGCAAGAGAAATTGGCGGAATAGTAGTGAAAATCAACCCGCTCGCAAAAGATTATTTCGCCAACCTTAAGCAGATAGCTCAAACAATAGTCACATCGTTAAAATAGCACAATACCTTCTAAATACAATACCTTCTAAATAAGGTTCAAAAAGAGGTTTTAAAAAGGAAATATATGGAAACCATTGTCAAAGCAGATGGAGTTAGTTTTTCCTACAACAACCAGAACAATGTGTTGAGTGATATCAGTTTCGAGGTATTTGAAAATGACTATATCGGACTGATTGGCCCAAATGGCGGTGGCAAAAGCACCCTTTTAAAACTCATTATTGGCCTGCTTAAGCCGGACCATGGAACTATTAATACATTTGGTTCCACTATCAATAGCGCTCGCGATAAGATTGGATATGTTCCCCAGCACAGTAAATTTGACCTGGAGTTTCCAATCAACGGCTGGGATGTCGTAAGAAGCGGTTTTTTAGGTCAGAAACGGCTGGGCGCTTCATTTAATAGCAATGAAACGGAAAAGGCAAAGAGCGTTTTGAATGATTTAAACCTGTTACACCTTAAAGATCGCGCCATTGGCGAACTATCAGGCGGGCAAAGACAAAAAATGATGATTGCCCGCGCCCTGGTTCGTGACCCGAAGCTACTGCTGCTAGATGAACCAACAAGTAATGTTGACGAACAGAGCGGCCAAAATCTATATGAGATTTTGCACGAACTTAACAACAAAATGGCTATCATTACCGTATCTCACGATACCGATATGGTTTCCCGTCACGTTAAACGAATTTTTTGCTTAAACAACAAAATCATCTGCAATGACGCCTGTTGTATGACTCGCGACAATGTAAATGAAAACATGAAAAAGGTGCAGCACAGTCCTGACTGCATAGTTCACTGATATGTTAGATATATTACAATACTCATTCTTCAGCAATGCCCTTATCATCGGAATTTTAAGTGGTATAGCCTGCGGCACCATCGGCAGCTTCGTTGTTGTAAGAAAAATATCCTTTATCTCCGGAAGCATTGCCCACGCATCTTTCGGTGGAATTGGACTCGCATATTTTCTGGGTTTTAACCCAATTTTGGGTGCAATACTCTTCAGCGTTCTATCGGCCTTAGGCATCGGGTTCATTAACAAGAAAAACAAGTCTCAGGAGGACGCTTCCATAGGCGCCATCTGGGCAATTGGCATGGCAATCGGCCTGGTCTTTATCTACTTTACGCCAGGCTATGCTGCTGACCTGTTTTCCTATCTGTTCGGCAATATCCTGCTCTCAACTGCTATGGATGTGTGGTATATCCTAGCACTGGATATTTTTGTTGTTGTCAGCGTCGCCTTTTTATTCAAGTGGCTGGTAGCCATGTTTTTTGATGAAGAATTTGCCGTTGTCACTAACCTGCCGGTTTTCCCACTTTACCTGTTTTTTCTGGTGATGGTTGCTCTATCAGTTGTCATTCTAATAAAATCTGTCGGGGTTATTCTGGTCATCGCACTTCTTACCCTACCTGCTTCAAGCGCTCAACTTTTAAGCAAAAACTTTAAACGTATAATCTTCATGGCAATCACCCTGGCAATAGCAGAAAATGTATCTGGAATAGTTTTATCTTACTATTTAGATATTCCAACCGGCCCCTTAATTATTCTAATCGCGGCAACTGTCTATCTTCTGATTTTTGGAATCAAAAATTTAAAAAAGTGGTAACTTTATAGTATCAAAATTTTTCGGTTAATTATCCAAATACAACCTCATCTCCATTTCCAACATATAAATCACTTTTGGAACCAAAACTACCAGTCCCTCGAACAATGGGATAACCTAATTCAATCATCTTCTCCACCGCCTCTAAACCTGTACAATGATTACAAGCGATTTTCTTGAAATTATATTTCGCCATTTCCTCAACCATATACTCACGCTCAGAATTCATCGGCCCGAAAGGAGCAATATGTAAGCCACCGTAAACACCATAAATATTGGAGCCTCCGACGATATTGTCACGCGCAAAATCCGCAAGGGTTAAAATACCTTGGTGACAACACCCAGCAACACAAACAATCCCCTTATCCTTAACGTTAAAAAACAATGACTGCTCACCACGAACACGGTGCACGATAGGTATATCAAATGTTACGCAACCACAACCATCATATAGTTTTTCTAAAATATCCGGTTTTATTCTAACTAACTCACCTTTGTGAGGAATATTATTACTAACACCTGGAGTTATAAATTCTGCGCTATTAATCAACTCTAACCCCTCTGGATAAAAGGTGTCAGGAATAATGATTTTTATATCAGGATTATATTTTAAAGTTGTTTCTAAACCCCAAAAATGGTCCAGATGTTCATGCGTAATAAACAGAAATTCTATCTCTCCGTTTTTAAGCATTTCATCAATTCCGTTTCGCTTAAATGCCTCATCCATGTACTGGTTATTCCACCCAGTATCCATAAGGAACTTACGATGAGATCCGTCTAAAAGTTCCACATCAATTAATGAACAAAATCCAGCAGCATTTTGATAATCCCAAGGGATAATCCACTGATTTGTATCAGTTCCACCCACTTTCTTAATTGTTGCAAAAGTTTTTTCCGAATCAAACCAGCCTAGTTCGGAAATACATTTAATACTTACCTGCTTACACTGCCCTATGTCATATTTTCCATTGGAAGTAAGATTCACACGGTTTCTCCTTGCTGCTTTTGTGGCTTTGTAAAACCATACCTTTTTACTTTGTTTATTTCCAGCATGAAAAAGGAAAGCGCATTACACCGCTTATACAAAACAAGGTCTATTCCAAATGATTTTATTTTTTAAATGGAATTATTAATAAGGATGTTATGTATTTTTGAAATATAATATTGAGCCAGATATTTTCTTCATATCAATAAATACACCTAACGTTTAAGTTAAGGAGCTGCTGCGAAGCAAATGTCCAGTGAGCAAAGCAAACGACCTTGAGCATAGTATTATATTTACTAATGATTAGTATTTTGTAAATATGGCTGTTGAGCATGACACAGTCTTTGCATTAGCACTTGGAAGTCTAAATTCACCTGTTGGGTTTATTTCTGAACCTTTGGCGTTGTGCGATTCTTCAAGCAAACATAACTCTGTGTTTCTGGTTAAATTCATGTAGTTTCCGCTTGTTAACTTGAAATTATAACTGAAGCCTGCTTTTAACTGCTCAATAAATAAAAACGAAATACGGAATTTTTCTTTTGTCTCTTTATCTTCATATAATGATTGAAGCGTTACCTTGAACCGCTTAATTCCAGGTATATCTTTAATCACAGAGTTTAAAAAAGCTGGTATTTTCTGGCCGTTATAATCATCTAACTGAGTTTTAACCAGTATATCTTGATGTAACCATAAAATTGCCAGATCTTTATCAGCCATTCCTTCAGCCCCTTTAATAAAGGTTTCATTGCAACCTGATAAAGCGACTATTGCTACCAATAAATATAGATATTTCATTTAAAACTCCTCTTAGTGAACATAACACCCGCCACAACAGGCAAAACAAAACGACACCTTTGCTTCAAACAAACTTGTCCAGCAACTTAACAATAATCCCCGCAAACTCTTTGCTGTTATCTACAATCTTATTTATCTTGGTATTCTGGTCATCTGCAGACTTAACAATCTGCATCAAATTAACCAGTTTTTGTGCATCGGCAGGAACAGGAAACAGCTCCTGTATCTCGGCATCAGTCATTCTGGTTAAAGAAGAAATCTTACCGGCAAGAATATCGTCAGTCTCAGATACGCTATCATTAATAGCGTCATCAAGGTAAGTATCAAAACTATTCCAATCTATAGGCATTATTCAATCCTTTTTCTTGTTCTATGTTGCGTCACTTAGTAATACCAGCGCAGGCCGGCATCCACAAATCACAAAGATCCCTTAAGCTCTTTCAGTTTATCCATATACTCCTCGGCCAGCGTTGCCTTTTCGTCCACAGTTTGCGCACCCTGCAACAACTTACTAACAATCGCCTCGGTTTTATCTATAACTTTGGTAACCTTATCCTGCGAAATACCTGCCTTGGCCAGCAATCTATCGCGGTTTTCTGCAACCTTTGATGCAGATAATAATAGCGAAGTAATAGAATTATTAATCGCCTTCGCCTGAGAATATTCAGATGTTAATGAATCAATAAGGCGCTTTTCCAACTCCTCCAGTGGCGCAATCAGCTCCACACGTTTTGTATTCATCGCCTGCTGAATTTTGGTGCCAACCGTAACAATAAACTTAGTACGCTGTGGTATATTATTTTCGGAAACTATCGTACCCCAAGCCCGCGCCATCTTCGGCTTTTGAAAAAACTGATTGGCAAAAACAGGCAACCACTCATGTTCAATAAAAAAATCAACCTGCCTGCGCTTTTGTTCAAAAAAATTCTGCAGCAGACGGATATTAGCCTTCTCCAAACTTTCTATTCTGGTACCAAGCTCAGCAGAAAGCGTAGGAGCCTCTGGCGGAATGCTGGTACAACCGGAAAAGGTAGTCAGCAGCAGTAAAAATACCGGTGTAAAAATCCATTTATTCATAAATAGTCCCCAAGACAAATTCGTTAACTAAATATAAGAAATGAGGGAGTAGTTGGCAAGGTGTAACTCAAAAAAGCATGTAATTCCCGCGAATATAGTAATCAGCAAACAAAATGTAGGTTGAATTATCCGCAGGCGTAACCCAACGCTTATGCTGTGCCTAAATTAACTGGGGTCGGCAGTCAGTTGATTTTGAGTTAATCAAGATTACTTATTGCCTTACAGATATTTTCTCGTGCCTGCTTCTCAAACTGTTCTTGAAAATATCTGGTGTAATAAATAGACTCTAAACCTAAGAACGACTGCAAAATCTTTTTTCTGCCTTCCTTATACGTTAAATCTGGTACTTGCCTGTATTCTTCCCTAATGGAATCTTCATATATACGGTATATCTCAGCATCGGCTCCTAATATCGACACATCAATATCCAACAAGTACTTTTCGTCATCTATTATTGGTATTTTGTTATGCTTTGTTAACTCAATCAAACCTATTATTTTTGATATTTCCTCTTGATTAAGCTGGAGAACACTCAAAAAATTCTGCGCACATCTCGCACTCATTTCTTCATTGTCATTTCGCAAGGGGTCATAAATAACATCATGAAACCAAATAGCAACTTTTAGCGAAAAAATATCAGTTATTGAATCAGAAACCTCATCTAGTTTTTTAAGGCAAGAATCTATGTGCACTAATGTATGATAAAAACGGTGTTTTTCACTATATTTATATACGAGGTCATTAAAAGTGCTACTTAAAAAAGACTCTCTTCCAAATGAATTAAACAAATGATTCCATTGGTGCTCTAAGGATATGATTTCCATAAAATATAGCCTTCAAATTTCGTTGCCAACTACAAAGCTTTGAGAAAGTTAATACATTCTCTTTTCTGTGGCTTTGTCCAGTCATCTTCAAGAGAAATCCTTAAAATATTTTTTAATCCAATATGTATTTTAATGGCTTCTTTAATACTTCCACCAGTTTATTTGACTTTTTAACCTATAAATAGGCGGCATCAGATTATAATACTATTTAACACTTTCTTTCCCATATAAGAAATCTATTGTTATCTGTGGAACACATAGCCTCAATTAACATCTTATTATCAAATCCAGGTAATTTACTTTGCATTTCAGATAGCAAATCACTATCTCCAGTTGCACCCTGAGGAAATATACAACCAGATTTCATTGGAAGGATCGAGCCAAGAGCAGTAAAACGAAGGCCTAAAGCATACCCTTTATTAACAAAACCTAGAGATGAATCAAGGGAAAGCATAAGGAGATATGGCCATCCTAAAAAGCTTAAGTAAGTGCCATTCTAGTCTGTTCCGTATTATTCGAACTGGCCTTAAGCACTGCGTTATAAACAATTAACAATGAATTACTCCTTTGGAATATAAAACAGCATTTCCTGAGATTGTGACTCTATTGATTTCATTCACACAGAATAACTCCCCCCCTCGTTTAGAAAGCTGCATTGCATGAAGTTTGTTTTTACCTAACTTTTCTGCCCAATAGGGAATTAGAGTGCAGTGCGCAGAACCTGTTACTGGGTCTTCGGGTATACCAGCATTAGGAGCAAAAAATCTTGATACAAAATCGGTATCTGTTCCTTTAGCTGAAATTATTACAGCAAAAACATCGTTAATTTCTTTCAAAGCATTAAAGTCTGGTTTGATTTGTTTGATGATGTTTTCATTCGGAAAAATAACAAGAAGATCCCGAGCTTTCAAAACTTCAATTGGCTCGTAGTCAAATGCTCGAAGAAGAATATCTGTTTTTTCAACAGGGACAGGTTTTCTTGATGGAAAATCCATTGATAGCATTTGCTCAGATTTAGTTACTGATAAAATTCCGCTTGCCGTATAAAATAAAACAGTGGATAAAGAAGTATCAATGAATGAAAAAATAACAAATGCGCTTGCAAGTGTTGCATGACCACAAAGGTCTATTTCAACTTTTGGAGTAAACCATCTCAGCTCAAATTCATTATTATATTTATGAACCAAAAACGCAGTTTCTGATTGATTATTTTCGGCAGCAATGTTCTGTAAGGTTTCATCAGGAAGCCAAGAGTCCAAGATGCAAATCGCTGCGGGATTTCCACCGAAAACTCTGTTAGTAAAAGCATCTACTTGATAAAAGGATATTTCCACGCGATCTCCTAATTGCTAATAACTACTTTTAAGTATTAATTTTGAAGGCTAATAATTTTAAATATAAAAAACAAATATATCACACTCATTCTTTTTGTTAATAGCCTATTATTTTATAGAGCAAAATATTAACGGCTTGTATCTCATACGCTTACGCATGGCCTAATTCTCTGGATTGCCCGGTCAAGCCGGGCAATGACAGTGGTGGGTATACCGGCCTGCGCCGGTATGACGTTTTAGTGTAGGTTGGCGCTGAGCCTGCGAAGCCCAACGTTTACGCCATACCTATAATTTTTATGTTGGGCTTCGCAGGCTCAGCACCAACCTACATCAGTTTTGTTATATAATTTTCTTACACTAATAAGGCCAATGGGCATATAGTAGCTAATATTATCAATGTTAGCACCACCTAATAAAATATATCGGATGATTATAAAATGAACCAAGATTATGAAACGAAAACTGATAATAAAAGCAAAGTTAACCTACTAAGTTATATAGGTTCATTTATAGCTGTTCTTATTCCTGGAGCTTATATTATAGGTTTATTTTTTCATCGAGGTTATTTAGAAGGGGCTGGCATTGATGCCAAGAATTTTTCTATATCGGCACATGAAGCATATGTGCAAGCGTATCATGCAACTACTTGGGCTGTAATGGTAATTATTGATAAATTATTATCATGCATAAACTATATTTACGAAAATATTTATTTTGCAATTTTAATAGCAATACTACTAATTACTGCTTCCTATTTAGTAATAAAATTATCAAAAAAAATAATACTTATAAAAGAAAATAAAATAATTCTTATACTGAAGAAAATATTGTTTTTTATTCACTGGAAAAATAATGACTTAACAAAAGTTGTAAGTGTATATGGAGTAGTTTCATATGGTGTTGTACTGTTGATTTATATGATTATGTTTATTGCATTATTTTGGTGTTTACTTCCTTATGCTGCACACAAAAAAGGGTATAACATCTCACAAGAAGCAGTATCGAAATATGTAGAAAATGGATGTGGGATTGAAAGCAATAATAACTGGTATAATTGCATTACTCTTTTAGATGGAGATAGAACCGAGATTATTAAAGGACTTTTTATAACACGGGACAAAAATCAAATTGCCGTCTTTGATGGAAAAAAGGGGAAAGTTATTAAATTACCAAATCAATATTATATCGAAAAAAGAATCTATAAAAAACCTACATCTCCAACTACGCTTGACTGGTAAAGATATTCTGGATACCGGCCTGCGCCGGTATGACGTGGTAGATAGGAAGGTGTCTACGTGTCGAGATTCCCGCCTTCGCGGGAATGACGGCGTTGTAGTGGGAATGACATAGGTAGTAAATAACGACGTTTTTGTTGGGCTTCGCAGGCTCAGCGCCAACCTACATCTGTTTTGTTATATAATTTACTTAGACAAATAAAACCAATGGACACAAAAATGAATAACCAACTTATAACACATCAATTAACACCGGCGGTACAACAACTGGTGGACACTATCCGTGATGAGATTGAATCTGGTAAGGAGCGTGCATACCTTGCGATGGAGCAGGAAAAGCGCACTACTTATTGGAATGTGGGTAAGCATATTAAAGAGCATTTATTGCAGAATGCAGATAGGGCTGATTATGGAGATAATCTTGTTTCACAATTATCTAAAGAGCTTAACATTAGCCGCTCAATTTTATTCGACAGCATACTATTTTTTGAACAATACTCTAAGATTGTCCCGACGTCGGGACAATTGACATGGTCGCATATTCGCGAGTTGGTTCATGTACCGGAAACTAAGACCAGGCAAGAGTTTGAGCAAAAAATCATAGCAGAAAAATTATCTGTTCGTGAGTTTAGAAACCTGGTAAAAAGTGGCAAAACTGATTCTGAGCCAGATGTTAAACCTTTGCCGGTTACACGTGGTGAACCTTATTTTTATCGCATAAAGAAGGTGCAAAACAATACGGTTGTGGATTTGGGTTTTAGGTTTTTTATTGAAAGCCCTGTTGAGATGGATGAGCTTGCCCGCAGTGGTGATTTAATTCAGTCGCAAAAGGATGAGAACGGTTACCAGTTTTTTGATAGTTCTGACTTGGTTGTGCCCCACTACACCTATAAGGCGTTTGTGTTAGAGGTGATTGATGGCGACACCATTTGGGTGAATATTGATTTAGGTTTTGGAGCCTGGACTACCCAAAAACTTAGGCTTAGAGGGATTAACACTAAAGCTATTGAAACAGCAGAAGGTAAAGGCGCTAAGGAGTTTATGGAGTCACGCCTTAAGCGTTGTAAGTTTATTGCGGTTAAGACCTATTGGCGCGATAAGTTTACCCGTTACCTTGCTGATATTTTTTATATTCAGCGTGAGGATGATTTTAATAAGATTGTGCGTGATGGACGCTTTATGAATCAGCTTTTGCTGGATGAGGAATTGGCGGTTAGGTTTTGATTTTGCTTGCTGTTTGGTTGACCAATCATGCAAAATGATATACAAATACATTATGTATATCATTTATCACAGGTGAGATTTATGCAGGTATCAAAATGGGGTAATAGCTTGGCTGTCAGAATTCCGGTTGCTGTTGTAGATGCTTTGGATTTACACGAGGGCGATGATATTGAAATCACTGTTGCTCAAGACAGGAAATTTGAAGTAAAAAAAACTCCAGGCACTAATGAGCACCTAAAATCTCTACGTAAATTTAGAGGAAAAATGCCAGCCGATTTTAAGTTTGTTCGTGACGAAGCAAATGAAAGATAAAAAGTACTTTTTTGATACTAATATCCTTCTCTATTTACTTTCATCAGACATTGATAAAGCTCAAGCTGCTGAAGAGTTACTTTGTACAGGTGGTTATATTAGTGTGCAGGTTATTAATGAACTAACCAATGTAATGCTAAAAAAGTTCAAGATGTCATGGGATGAAATTGAGGAGTTTATTTCCTCGATAAAGAGTATTTGCGATGTTGTTCCTCTTACTTTAGAAATAAGTGATTCAGGTAGGGATATAGCGCAGAAATATAGATTTAGCTTGTATGATTCTATGATAGTTTCCGCTGCTTATGCATCGGATTGCAGTGTGCTGTATTCTGAAGATATGCACAATGGGATTACCATTAACGACAGTTTAAAAATAATTAATCCCTTTGTTTGATTATTATTGATACCGGCCTACGCCGGTATGACGACAGAAGCACCTAGTTCCCAGGCAAAGCCTGGGAACTAGAAAATGTTATGTTTACTTATAAGCTATTTAAGTATTTTGCTATTTCTTCGTTATTTCTTGATTTGGCAACTAAATAAGCAGTAACCCCGTCCTTAGCTTTGATCTTAGGATCTGCTCCATGTTTAATTAAAAGTTTAACCATTCTGAAGTTGTTTTTTCCTGAAGCAATAATTAGCGGAGTGAATTTGTGTTTAGGCTCTTGATAGTCAGGATTTGCACCACTTTCCAATAAAATTTGGACGCACTTTGTATGCCCTTGAAATGAAGCAAATATTAGAGGGGAAGATTTCCCATTTCTTGTCGTATTAACATCAGCCCCTTTAGAAACCAACTCTGATAAAGCCTCATCAAGACCTAGTGCTGCTGCAAGCATTATTGGGCTATCTCCGTCTTTATCTTTCTTACCTATTAAACTGTGTTTATTAATATAAGAAATAAATTCAGCCTGATTTCCCTGCATTGCAATTTTAGATAGGTTTTCCATGATAGTATCAATATCTTCTTTTTCATTGCTGGCATTCACACTGAATGAAAGCAGGAATAAAATACATATCGCAAATATTTTTGAAAAATTACCCATATTAAAAATTTCCTCATTCGTTAATTATAGAATTGGTACAAAAACTAATATAAATAATAGCAAGCTTTAACAGGTTAGTACCGCTGTTTTATTTTTTTAGGCTAACTTAATTATGCCTTTTCAACCAACACCACTACCATTAATACCAAGGCTGTCGAAACAGCAGAAGGTAAAGGAGCTAAGGAGTTTATGGAGTCACGCCTTAAGCGTTGTAAGTTTATTGCGATTAAGACCTATTGGCGCGATAAGTTTACCCGTTACCTTGCTGATATTTTTTATATTCAGCGTGAGGATGATTTTAATAAGATTGTGCGTGATGGACGCTTTATGAATCAGCTTTTGCTGGATGAGGAATTGGCGGTTAGGTTTTGATTTAATTAACCATCAAATCCAACTTATCCTGAATATCCTCCAGCGCAAATATTCCCAACTTATTCATTAGTATCTCTCCGGAAGTTGATACCAAAACCGTATGTGGCATCAAACCGTTATTGTTCATCGCCTTGGCTACCTTCCCATATTTATCATACAGATTTTTATACCCTATACCTTTTTGCTGAGTTAGCTTATATGCAAATTTGGGATTGTCTTTTTGGGGAACTACCCCTATTACTTTTAGCCCCTTGGTTTCATATGCTTGATGAATTTGATTTATAACCGGCATCTCTTTCATGCAGTACGGGCAATCGGTAGACCAAAATGTAATCAGCATCGGCTGCCCTTCATAGCTGACAATATCAACCATTTCTCCACTTTTAAGATCTACTGCACTGAACTGGGATAGGTTTTCTGTAGGCGGCAGTGTTGCAACGTAGCTTCCCATGGTGACTACCAAGGATATAATCAATATTAATGCTCTGGTCTTTTTATTCATTGTTTATACCTGCTACGCTATTCTGTTTGTCATATGCCTGTTTGTAAGTACGCATAGTTTTAAAGCACATATTCAAATTATTCTGTAAATCCTTGAAGTGGTCTTTTTTGCGAAAAATCACATCTTCACTGGGAACATTACCATTTGCAGCATCATTTAGCTGTTTGCACGCCTGATAAATCGGTCCGGCTATATTATGCGTGTACCTAACAATTAGATAAGCACCTATAACCAAGGCTGTTAGCAACATAATTCCCCACTGTATGATAAAGCCGTAATTATGGTTGATTTGAACAGCATTGGTATCCAGTACAAAGTAGATTAGATATGTTGCTACTATGGAGGTAAATACTACTGTTAATACCTGAACTAATAATATTGCCAGAATATGCTTCATTTGAAATGGTTTGTTTATAAGGTAGTTTTTTCTGTTTCTGTTTCTGTTTTTGGGTTCGCTTGTTTTCATCATGATTCTCCTGTTTCAATTCCTATGGCCCGGTGATCTTCAGGTCATCTTCGGTATCAAGTACACCATCTGCACCTGTGCTTATCAGGGTGTATTCCTTTTGCTTCATGGCTACCTGATACACATATGAATTACCCCAGTGGTCTTCTGTTAATGGTTTAAGATGGTTTTCCTTGAAGGCTCCATCCATCCAACTGGAAAAGTTTTTCTGGAGTGGATAGCGCCCTTTTTGCAGATAGTGATGGTCCAGCATTAAACTGATACTGCGCATATCACCTGCGGTAGATATCTTCTGCCCGGTTTCCACCGTTTGGTTAAAAAACTCTTTTACTCTGTCGGGATCTGCCGCTATTACTCCCAGTGGTAGCGCCATAAACAACAGTGTATTCATCATATTAGTCATAGTTTCTCCCGCCTTGGACTATTTAGCCTGTCCTGCCATCTCCTGCATAAACAGAAATTTGTTTTTTTCATCAATTTCAACACTGAATTCCTGGCGCAAATCGCTGTATATGTTTTCCCAAGCCTTCCTATAATCATTGTAAAGCATATCGTTTCTGACCTTGGCTCTATTAGCTTCCAGTTCTTTTAGCTGTTCTTCAGTTTTATTGGTGAGCATAAATATATATTTTTCACCATCAATCAAAATTGGTTTTGAAGCCTCTCCCTGCTTCAGGCTTGCAATCGCATTGCGCCAGGAAGGCTTAAATCTATTAAGAGATCTTATGCCAATACTACCCTTATTGGCCTTTGATCTTTCATCGGTTGAATAGGTGGCAACCGCAGTTTCGAAATCTATTTCACCTGAGATTATCTTCTGATAAATATCTTCAGAATTATCTGCAGCCACCTTAATCAGGCTAATACTGTAAAGCGCCGGAACTTTATAAAGATTCAGATTTTCGTTATAAAATGCTTCGATCTGTTCATCGGTATATTTATTAATACCTATCTGCCCCACAAGTTCTTTTGTCATCAGCTTCAGGAATAGATCGGACATCTTTTTATGTAGTTCCTGACGCACATATGGATCTTGATGTAGTTTGCGCTTAAGCCCTGCCTGAATAATCATCTCCATATTAATGGCGTGCTTTAATATCTCTTCCGGCCCCAGTAATTCAGGATTTTTTCTGCTTTGCGGATCTCTTTTAAGTATATTGTGATGAGCTATAAGATCATGTTTGGTAAGAACTCCTCCTTTATAGGAAACTACCACTTCATTACCTTCCTGCTTATCTGCGCAACCGGCAATCAACGCAATACCAAATATTAAAACGGCTAATTTTTTCATTTTTACTCCTGGGTTATCCGTATAGTGACAACATGCCGGCAATAAGCCCCCATGCTACAAAACCAACTAATGATCCCAGAGTTACAATCAATGCTGGCTCTATTAGTGAGGTCATTTTTTGTACTCTGGCTTCCAATATTTCCTCATGCACATTGGCAACCAGATTAAGAGAACCATCCAGGTTTCCTGAATGCTCGCCAATAGTTACCATGGTGCATAATAAAGGGCTGAATAATGGTTTCCCTTCAAGGGATAACGAGAAAGAATCACCGGCACGCACTTTTTCCAATATGTCATCTATATATTTGCGCAATGCCAGATTACTAAAAGTCTGCCGTGTTGCCTCCAGCGCCTCAACAAATGGGATGCCACTTTCAAATAATGCCGCCAATGTGCGGGAAAATTGCACTAATAACCCATGCAGCATTACCGGCCCTACTATCGGAATTTTCACCTTATATCTATCAAAATGTATTTTTATCTCTTTGATAATAAAACAAAGCACAAGGGATACTATGAACATGATTATTACCACTAAAATAAAGGCATAGTTACCGGCAATATAATCGGTTATATCAAGTAGAAGCTGGGTGTTCCACGGCAACGGTTTGCCCTTTAAAAGGGTTGAAAATTTAGGGATAACAAATAGCACCAGAAAGATCACCACACCAATGCCAATTACCATAACTATTGTGGGATAAACAAAGCTCATTATAATTTTGGATTTCATCTTGGCCTTGCTTTCAAGAAAATCGGCAATAGTAATCAGGGTTTGTTCCAGCATCCCTCCCAGTTCACCAACACGAATCATATTTACGCTCATCTCATTAAAGGCGTTGGGATGTTCCGACATCGCATCACTTAAGGAAACTCCTCCTTCCACTTTGCTGATAATCTGTTCTAGAATTTTGCGAAAACGTTTGTTTTCCTCTTGTTGGCAAATAACGTTCAATGCTTCTGCAAGGGTGATGCCGGAACCTATCATTGATGAGAGCATCTTATAAAACAAGATGATTACCTGCTTCTTAATCTTCAGCTTAATCATCCTGCCGACTCCGGAACCGGAAACATCTCCATATTCTGTCTGTTCTATTGATATAGGAGTAAGACCACGCTCGGCAAGTTTTTTACCTACCTCATCCCGTGACCCGGCATACATCGATGATTTTTTTATATCACCTCTTTCATCAATTGCTGAATAATGAAAATTTGCCATATCTGCTCCCTATTCCATCGTCACACGCATAATCTCTTCTGGAGTTGTTAATCCATTTTTCACCTTTAAAATTCCATCTTCACGTAATGTTCTGAAACTTGATTCCCGTTTTGCATAATCAATAATCTCTGCTATCTGTGCATTGCCACGCAATAATTTGATTACCTGGTCATCAAATATCAACAATTCAAAAATACCAAGCCTGCCGGAATAACCTTTGTTATCACATAGCTCACAACCACCTGAGCGTTTAATCATAAAAGGTTCTTCATCCGGAATACCCAGCATTTGCAACTCTCTGCTACTAATCATTGATGATTCAGCACAATGCGGACAAACCTTCCGCACCAAACGCTGCGCCAGTATTCCTCTGGTAGCACTGGCAATAAGGAACTCTTCTGCCCCCATATCCAACAAGCGGAAGAATGTACTAACGGAATCATTGGTGTGCAGAGTACTTAAAACCATGTGGCCGGTAATAGCTGCCTGCAAGGCAATATTTATCGTATCGGAATCACGAATCTCTCCAACCATGATTACGTCGGGGTCTTGTCGCAAAATTGCCTTAAGCGCTGTAGCAAAAGTGATCTTGTGACCGCCTTCGATTTGGGTTTGATTTACCCCTTTTAACTGAATCTCTACCGGGTCTTCAATCGTAGTTATATTGGTGGCTTCATTGCGCAACAGATTAAGCGCACCATACAAGGTGGTTGATTTACCGGAACCTGTTGGCCCGGTTACCAGAATAATTCCATGTGGTGCACTAACAATATCCTGAAACTGGCAACGCATATCCGGTTCCATGCCTATTTGTTCCAGCGAAATGGTCTTATCGTGCGGAGGTAGTATACGGATAACCACTTTTTCACCGCGTATGGTTGGCAATACAGATATACGCAGGTTTACTCCGTCCATCTGCATCTCTTCCGAACTGGGCGCAAAGAAGAATGCTCCATCCTGCGGTTTTCTTTTTTCCGATATATCCAGTTTGGAAAGAATCTTAATGCGCGATACCACTTTGTTTACCATTGCCAGTGGTAACCTTTCAGTTATGCTTAGCTGACCATCAATTCTGAAACGAACATTGTAGCTATCCAAATCAGCTTCAAAATGGATATCGGTTGCATTGCTGTTAATGGCTCGTATCAGTATCTTCTCTACCAATTCAATCAGCGCCTGATTTTCAACACCAGTGCTACCAATATTGCTTACATTTATTGATGTATCGATCTTTTTGATATAAAACCCGTTTTGCAAACGCTTTAAATTTTGTTGGGTAGTCAGGTACAGTTTCACGGGTTTACTGAATATTTTGGATATATTATTCAGCAGCGTTGTATTTATCGAACCAATACAGGCACAACAAACATCGTTATGCTCATCCAGATAAACCGGAAAGATCTGGGCGCGTAGCGCCATTTTTTTGGGGATTTGTGTAGCCAGAGTTTCATCGAACAGGTTTACCTCCAGATCCAAAAGTGGAATCTTCAGAAAACTGGACAGGTGCATCATCATCACCGGCTCATCCAATATCCCCAGGTTTACTGCGATATGCCCGAATAATGATTTATCAAATTTTTGTACGTCGAGAATATTTTTGACGCCATCCGGTGTAAGCGCCTCGTTTTTAATTAAATATTCTCCGAATCTTTCTTTTCTCATTTCTTTGCTTTTTGCTCGTATTGTTTAACCTGTTGATTTTTCTGGATACCGGCCTTCGCCCACTACTGTCCAGGGAAATAATTTAATAGAATCAAGATGGCTGAGCGTAGCCGAAGTCTCATTGATTTTATTGAATTTTTCTTGGCCCTTCGGCCTTGGTTTATCCTGAGCGTAGTCGAAGGGCTCAGGGAACTTGAAAAATTTAAGTCTAAAATCACCTGTTTCATTCAGAAACCTTGCTACGCATGGCTTTCCAAAGACAGGTAATATTTTCCCCGGACAGTAGTGGGCCTTCGCCGGTATGACGTCATTTAATTTTCCCGTACAGCAATGGGCCTGCGCCAGGATGACGACCAATTCAACCATCAACAAACCTTGCTTAACCTTTTCTTTAACATCGCCGGGTTCTTAGCAGCTGACAATGCAGTATCCAGCGATATCTTGCCTTCATTAACCAACTGCGCCAGCGACTGCTCCATAGTCTGCATCCCATCCCGCAATCCGGTTTCAATAGATGAATAAATCATTTCATCTTTGCCTTGCCGGATAAGGTTGGCTATGCCGCTGTTAGCAAACATTATCTCTACTGCCGGCACTCGTTTTTGCCCATCTACACTTGGCAACAGCTTTTGGGAAACTACTGCACGAATCGAAGAAGATAATTGTTGTCTTACCTGCATTTGCTCGTTAGCAGGAAAGTTACCGATAATTCTGTTTACCGTTGAAATACAATCACGCGAATGAAGGGTTGATAAAACTAAATGCCCTGTCTCAGCGGCCATAATTGCCATGCGAATAGTCTCCGGATCTCGCATCTCTCCTACCAAAATCACATCAGGATCGGCACGCAGTGAGTCACGCAATGCCTCGGAAAATGACGGTACATCTGTATACAGTTCACGCTGATTAACCATGCTCTTATTGTTGTCGTGCACATATTCAATCGGATCTTCCACCGTAAAGATATGATGGTTGTAGCGATTGTTAATCTCGTCAATTATTGTTGCCAGCGTGGTTGATTTACCGGAACCGGTAACACCTGTTACCAATACCAAACCTTCACGTAAATTAGGTAGCTTGCCTAGACTAGGTGGTAACCCAAGACTACCAAATGACGGAATTCCATCGGCCAGCAAACGCAAGGCGATAGCTATTGCTCCCCTTTGCATATATCCGGCAACACGAAAACGACCTACCCCTTTTGCAGTTATCGCCAGGTCTACTGACATCTTTTTTTCCATAACATCTATCTGCTTAGGAGTTAATGATTCATAAAACAGATCCTGAATCTCCTTGGCAGTATAAGGGGCACAGTTGTATTGAGTCAGAGCCCCTTTAATACGCAAAACCGGCGGCATTTTATTGGTAATGTGCAAATCGGAAGCGCCTTCTGCCTTTGCCAGTTCCATAAGCTGCTGCATGCTGGTTGGCTTGCTGTTCTGAGACAGGGACTTTAACCCTTTATTGCTGGCTAAATCGAACATAAATCACCTCAGCTCTATCTGCGTTTCCTGCTCTTGGTATTAATAATCGGATGGGAGCTACTTTTGCTGATAAATGTATCACCTACTTTTGCAGCATTAGCCGGATGCTTAATGATATGCGGGGTCAGCAACATAATGGTTTCGGTTTTAACCGTACTTTCAGACTCTTTTTTAAATAACCTGCCAAGAATCGGTACATCGCCAATAATCGGAACCTTGGTTTCATAGTCCTGCACGTTCTCCCGAATAATCCCGCCTATAACCATGGTCTGCCCCGGCCTGCCGGAAATAATGGATTTCAAAGTACTCTTTTCTACACCGTCTATCGGCAGTGTTATGGCTGTTCCGGATTCATCATCAAAAGTGGTTATGCTGCTTATGCCATATTGTGGGGATGAAATATCTGCCTCAAAGGTCATGGTGATAGTGCCATCATCATTGATAAACGAAGAGATATCGATATCCGTCCCAAGTTCTTTATTTTCTATATCAATTTCAAAATAGGTTTGTACTACATTGCCTTCATCATCTGAAATTGTCTTAGAGGTAACATCTTTACGCAGCGGCACTTCATTACCGACAAAAAACTCCACCTTGCTGTTATTGGCACACATCAAAAACGGTGTTGCCAAGGTATTAACCTTGTTGTTTTGAGCATATAGCTCCAGCCTTGCATTTATCCAATCATTGGTGAATCCAATACTGAATGTATCTGCAATGCCGGTAATATTGGCAAGGCTGCCAATGCTGAGAGCGCCACTACCCAAATCATTTGTAGTAACTCCGTAGTTTTTGGATCTGCTGTTTTGATGACTAAGCTGGAAGAAACTCTCAAAACCATCATCCAAAGTTATCTGCATTATGCGCAGTTCCAGCAATACCTGATTGGTTGGGGTATCCAATACCTGAATAATTTTTTTGATCTCGTTGATAATCGCCCCATCCAGTGAACGCACTAATATCGAGTTATTGCGTTTAAATACCGTCATTACAGCCGGAAGTTTTTTTCCGATTTTGTGCGATAGTTTTGCGGCATCAGCCTGAACTTCAGTTACCCCGTTAACCTGCAGTTTTTTTATATCTTCTTGTGAAAGCTCCAACTTAAGTTTATCTACAGACGCAGAACCAGAACCACCTTCAGATAAGCCTTCAACATGACCGTAGGTTTGTTCTTCTCCAATATCGGCATACTGAACCTGACTACCCATTACCGCACTGATGATTTTTGCTATATCACTGGCATTGGTATAACGCAGGTTAAAGGCACGGCTTTTTTCATTACGTCGCACCACCATCTCACTGGCATATTCATCCAGAGTCATAAGGGTGATAATGTTTTCATCCTCACGAAACCACATACCGTTAAGGCGAGCAATTGATTCTATTGCCTGACGCAAGGTCAGATCCTGCATAAATACATCAATATTGATTTCGGCGGCTCCCTTGGAAACCACAACATTGTATTCAAAAATATCGGTCAGTATTTCCGCAATCAACTTTACCGGAACCTGACGTAAGGAAAGAGCTTTAACCTTTTTGTCCAGCCCTGTTTGTTCCAACTCTTCTACTTTGGCTACCTGTTGCCTAATCCGGTCATAGGCATCCTCAATACCTTCTGTTTCCTCACCACTTATGATTTTGACTATAGGTTGTTTATCCTTAATGACTACGTCATCAGATTTGTCTTGCGTTAAAACACTCCCGCTTTCCTTTTTCAGTTCTGAGGAATACTTAGTGGCATCCTTTCTAGTTTTAAGACTTTTACAACCAGAAACCGAATTAACAGCTAATAAGGAGATAAAAATTAAGACTGTGCTTTTAAAATATTTCATACTAAATCACCATCTTGTAGATTTTGCTGTTTTCGGCACGCAGACTTATCTGTTTTTTATCAATACGTGATACGGAAAATTTGTAATGAACCTTTTTTTCAATCACAATTATTTCCTGCCCGATTCTGTAAGGTTTCATCGGTTCACTTCCAACCTTGATGATTGCCTTTTTCTGTTCTGCTCCTATAACTATTCCATGCAGTTTTATATTTCCGAACGCCTCATCATACTGAGCAGTAGTTTTAACCTGCCCTTCAAATGGCCCGGTTTTATCAAAAGCACCTGCCAAAACAGTATTCGCCAATAAACTAACAAACAGTAATAAGCCGACCGATACTTTGTAATTAAACTTTCTGAATAAAAACATAAACATCCTTTAGATCATTAATTGAAATTTAATCGATAACAAACCGGGAATATTGATATTCTCATCCTTCTGAATCGATATACTCTTCACCTGCACCGGATATGAAAGTTCTTTTAAATCGTGCAGAAAACTTAAAAATGATGAATAGGTTCCGGAAAGCAAAATCTCATACGCTGCCCAGTTAAAATCGTTGGCACTTACCTTTTTCGGTTCCGACAAACTCTTCATTTTCAAATTTGCAGCATCAGAAAGGCGGGTAATTTCAGCCAAAACTCTGGTAAGCTCAGAATCCTCTTCACCACGACCACCAAGCTCAAATAGTTCATCCTTCAACTCTTTCAACTTCATGCTCATGTGCTTTTTTTTAATATCAAGAGGTTTGGTATCCGGCGGGTCACCAATTTTATTTACCCTTTCAATAACCTTATTGAGCTTTTTTGTTGTTTCTTTAAGGGCCAATGATTCAGGGTCATAGATTTTGCTCATATAGAAATATGTAGCTATAACCACAACCGAAGCCGCCATGCCAAATTTTTCCAGTTTGGTTAGTTTTTTCATATCAACCTTCCTACTGCAATTTCATCACAACCATAAACGAAATTCGTCTGAATTCATTTTCGGTAACATTCACAATATTTGCTGATTTACACCATTCATTTTCCTGCAGTCCAAGCGCCATCTTACCTACTGAATCAAGGTCTGATGATGTACCGGAAATTTCAAATTTATCTTCCTGTTTTTGCTCAATCTTACTGAGAACAATATTGCGGGGAATAGAGTTGAAAACGTCGAGAAATGAAGTAAGTTGTTCTATACCTTTATCAGAACCAACCTCTATGTATTTGATTTTTTTCTTAGCCAGAGAAACACTTAAATCAAGTTTATCGACCTCTCCTTTCAGCTGGTCATATTTCTTTTTTCTGGATTCGGTGCTTTCAATCTTTGCAGTTAATTCTTTTATTTGATATTCATAATTACTGCGTTGATAGCGCATTAATGCATAATGCAGCAACAGTAAAAACGCCAGAAATGAGACCCCAATCAACGGCATCAGATAGGCGCTTTTTTTGATACGTTGCGATAGAATCTCTTTATCGGTTACACCAAGTTTTACTTCCCTGCCACCTTTTAGTTCTCTAATAGCTGCGCCGATTACATTGGCGAAAACCGCACTACTTTGACTCTGAGAGTTTTTACCAAGACTATCCGCCTTTTTAACCGACAAACCTTTGGCTCCGGTTGGTGAATGCTGGTCGAGATATTCAATTATGCGTGCATCCTGAGCACCGAACCCGATTATAACCAATGGCTCATCACCGGGAATTTGGGTAAAGATATGCGCTATTGCTTTTTCCAATTCCGGCTGCGGAACCCCCAAAGTCAGGTCAATTATGCTTTCTGCATTCAGGGCATAAGTATTTATTGAGGTAGGTTTTTGATCTTCAAGCACGATAAAATTAGCGAACTCTTCACCAATATCAAGAACGGCTGCCTTTTTCCCGGGTTGAGTATGAGAAGTTAATACATAAAAACAGATATCTGGCGGGTAAATACGTTGCAGACTGAACCCTGCGCTCTTAAAGCGTTTTTTCAGGGCTCGATGTACATTGGCCTCAATTACAGAAACACTTACACTTACCTCCTGCTCTTCATCTTCCATTAACAATAAATCAACATCATTGTCATCTGCCGCATCATAACTTGCCGCAGTAATGGCATTGGAACCGGATATCCCCACTAACGGCTCAACTTCCCACTTTACAGATTCATTAAGCTGATATTGTTTTAGAAATTCGACCTTTTTCTGCAGTAATTGCACATCGGTAAACTGTACCAGTGACGATACAAATACCGCAGAACCGGATCTATATCCAACACGTTCAGCTAACTGAACCAGATCTTCTGTCTGCGGAATACTTAAATCAGCATCTTCGCTTAATTCGGTTTGAGCATAATCGATAATCTCGATATTACTCTTACCTTTTTTCTTTATTACTGCTGCCTGCAAATACCTCCCTGTTATTGCAAACGCTATAATCTTTTTCGCCATAAAAACCTCAGATAGACATAGCTGGGGTAAATTCAGCCGTATCCACTTCTATATCACTGCCGGTAGGCTGGGGTTGTGTTAATACAGGTAATATTCTGGTGAGCTGCGATTCACCAATATCAATCTCATCATCACCATCAGCATCATTCCAAATGGTCAAACGCCTCATTCCTGAAGCAGCCTGTTCCGCTGTCACATCACTATATAAAAGTGCGTCAGGCGAGATAATCCATATGCCATCGATAGCTGATATATGGACAGTTTTATAAAAATTGGAATTATCGGGATCTGTTGCATACCAAAATGTGGCCTTGGTTAGACCACTGGTTGCATTGTTTACGGTAATGGTGCCGATATGAATGAAACCAGGAGACCAATCATCTTCACTTATAGTCAGAATAATATTGTCTTTATTTGCATCCAATAAGGAATCATAGGAAGAGATTGCAATAGACTCAACATAGTCAGACTGGTCACCAAACTCATAGACTCCATCTTCACCGGCACTTAAAATCAATAATGCATTATCGCTGCCATACACAAAAACCAGAGGATTATGCCAGGCATCTAGCAGGTAGTTATTCTCTCCGATTAACAGTGGCGATGGATGATATTGGTATCTCCAGCCAAAACCTGGGTTTTGCCAAGAATGAAGCAGAACATCATCTGTTATATCAGCACTATTTGGGGTAGCATTCCACAACTCACGAGGACTGCCTTTGGTATAGCCGGTATTGAAATCATCTTCATCATCCCAACTTCCCCCTTCCCAGTTAAACATATGCGGCCATCTGCCTAAATCACCACAAAAGCCATGATTATTTCCCTGCGGTGAATCACCGATAAGTGACGTTCTGATTTGATTCAGTATTTCCCGGGTCTGCCGTTGCTTAAGCTGTTTATCCTCTTCAAATGCAGCCTGCCACTCAATGGAATACAGCTTCAATACTATGTTATCGATATTGTCTTCATGATTTGGGTCATAGTTTTTGCCCATGGTGTCACCAGTATCAACAGTCCATGCATGACCGGATACCGTTCCTTTGGCCGGATAAAAACCTTCACCATCCTCCCCTTCAGATACTATCCAAAAAATTGTATTATTACCCGCATGCTCCGTATCTTCGGTAATAAAAAACTTAAATGCTCTACCCCATCCATCAGCCAATCTGTCATTGGTCTGCAACTTTCTAAAACTTTCCTTATAGTCAAAAACCTCACCCAACGCAGCTGAATAATCACCATCTTCCCAATTTTCTACTGTTGTTGCCGGAATCAATTTCGGTTTTAAATCAGCATACTCAATATCAGTAGTAGCCAAATGAGTATTATCCTTAGGGGTTTTGTCTTCAGGAAATAGCAAATACGGTCCCTTCCATTTAGCCGCATCTAATTTGTTGATAATCGAACCAGGATCTTCTTCCGGGTCATCAGTCCATAATCCACGAGGCTGCCCTTCGTTTTCGGTTTCCAGCCCGCCGATATGGTCTGTTCCCGCTAATTCGTCGGTAAGTTTTCTAAATGGTCTTTGCCACTTCCATCTACCAACTTCATCAAATACACCATAAGGTCGATAGCCAAAAGTCCATTTATTGGTTTCAGGTATAGATGCATCATAATTGTGTGGAATATCTGCTTTGGCTTCCCACAAATCAGGCCACTGGCGCATATCACCAACGTAGCCACCAATAACCTTTTTACCGTTTGCATCGGTAATTCCGGATTCGCCAATTATTGCCTTGCGAATCCGGTTAATCTTTTCATTGGTAATTCTGGTTCTTTCTTTATTATCTAAAATTCCAACGGCAGGTAGTGCAATTGCCGCCAACATCCCTAATATGCCGACAACAATAATCACCTCCAGCAGTGTAAAACCACTATTTTTATCCTTTTTTGTTTCAACCATCCTTGTGTAATCTGTAATTTTAAAGCTCATATGCCGATTAGCCTGATTAAATACCCACTTTTTAATTAGATGCATTAACACCCACCAGAAACAGAAAGGGAGCCTGCTATCTATAAAAGCAGGCTCCAATCTCAACAAGAGAAAAATAATTTAAGCGTTATGGTTATTCGATAATTCCACTATTATCGATATCAGCAGCCCAGAACTCATTATCATCTTCCGGATACATATGGCCTTCAGGACATACAGTAGCAAACTGCCATGGCTCCTGAGCTTCGATGATATTGAAGGTACGAACTCTTAAATTCTCATCATTGGTTCCCAGATTGTATGTAACCGCAGGCTCATCATCATATGCAACAGCTACAACTTCACCGTTATCCGTTCCTACAGTATTTCCCCCAATACCTGTCACGTTTACACCGGCAGCATCAACCATTTCTGCTGCAGTTGCTTCAAGACGAGGAAGAACAACGTTATAGTCATTGTAAGATGCGTTATCAGCATTCTGCAGACCACCAGGACAATGCGCAGCATTAGCAATAATGCCGTCTTTAATCAGACCGGATTCTGCACTGAAACCAAGTACGATACGACCAAACCAATCAGGCTCACCAAGACCTCTCTCAGTCATACCAGGAGTAAGCGTCCAAACACCAGCGCCATCACTTCCTAAACCAACCATAGCAACTGTAACATCTGTTGCAGAGGTCAAATCAACTGATTCCATTGCAGGATTCATATCAGCCGCAGCTACGCCAGAGTTAGAATAATCATTAAGGTTAAAGATTTGAGAAATACCAAGACCTACCAGCTCGTCGATTTCATCTTGAGTCAGCTTGTGAGTAGTAAGCTGCATACGATCCTGTAACTCAGAAGCAAGAACTTCGTTACCATTCTCAGGGTTATCATCTGATACTTCAGGAAGCAGGAACCCATTTGTAGAATCTTCAATAACAAGATTGGTCAAATTAGTTGGGTAACGACTTGCTGACTCATAATATTGAGCCATATAGCCAACCATTCTGTTTTGGTTTGTGTCGCAGATTGTGTCAATAGCGCCACCAGAAAGGCCAGCCAGCCTTGGAGCAACCATGGCAATCAAAAAACCCATGATAGTTAGCACAACCAGAATCTCAAGCACGGTAAAACCGCTTTGAACCGAACGTTTCATTTTGTTTAACATTTTAAACTCCTGATAAAAATATTTTAAAACAACAAATTGTAAGGAAAAGCATATATTGTTAGTTGCAACTAATATTAGGTATATTATCAATCTCAGACTTGTAACTTGTGATCTAAATCACATAGAAATGCGGTTTTAGTATTTTTTGAAATAAAAACGAAGTATTTACGAATATGGTCTAATCCAGAACCAAAGCTATTTCTTTTAACGCCTCATTGTCGTTTATTTTTAGCTGCCCTCGATGAATATCTATATAGCCACTATCTTTTAATTCGCGCAAAATTCTTGTAAATGTCTCTCGCGTTAATCCTGCTTCTTGAGCCGACAAGGCAACAGGACTTAAATCAATACAATTACTTTTACACGCTGAACAAGATCTTGTTGATGAAAAATGCAACCCCATTACATAACTGGCAACTCTGCATTTAGCTGATGATTTTTGAACCAAAAAATGATTTATTGCTGCATCTTCTATTTTATCTGCCAAAAGCTGCAAGACATTATCTCTGATATTAATACTGGCATTTATTGCATTTCTGATACAGCAATCGGAAATAACCAGCAAATAACATGTTTCTATAGCTTGACAATATGATTTATGAACTGCCGGACTCTTAAATATTGCAGGCAATCCTAATAACTCTTCTTCCCTATAAATTTTAATGATATTTTCTTCCCCATCTCCGCTTAGATAATATTTTTTTACTCGACCTGATAAAACAAAAAACACCTTATCTGCTTTATCACTTTTCATAAAAACGAATTCATCTTTGTTTTTTTTAATTTTTTTTGCTGAAGATAAAATCTCTTCAATTAAGCATCGACAAACACCCTTAAATATCGCTGATTGTAGAATCGCTTCTTTCTTGTTCCTGGCTAACACAAATTTTTACCTATATTTAGACTAAACAGTCACCACTGCTAATTTTGCAATGCCGCTTCACGAATGAAGCGGCATCACCTTGCCCACCTAGTTTTTCATGCAATCAAGCTTGCTCCAAGTCATCCAAACCTGACAACATTATCACCAGCACTTAAATCATAATTTTTATTAAAACCAATCCGTTCAAGATATCTTTCACACTGCTTTGCTCTGGAATATCCAAGCATAATTCCCAAAATAAAATCCTGCTCATTTGTGTATTCGTTTAAAAGCTTTCCTCCAAATGAGCGAATAACATCAACGCATCTCTTTTCCCCAAAAAACACATTGAAATTTTTGTCTTTTAATATTTGAACTTCGTAATCAATTTTTCTTGTCTGAAGCTTTTTTTCAACTTCGCTTAATTTTTGAATATCGGCAGTATATAAAACCAAATCCCTTAACCCTTTATTAAGTTCATAGATATGGTGGCAAATAATTTTCATTTATAACCTCAAACCTTATTATGATTAATATTTATTAAATTCCACTTTAAGAAATTACCAATTCAACCACCTTGGCGACTCCTTCATCGGTAATATCGTTTGGTTATCTGTGCTACCTGTTGTTGCCTCATAAATAACTACAATCTTCTTCACAAACATCTGCATTATGAAAAAAGAAAACAGACAACCTCCAAAACATGGTAATAGGAGAATGATGGTTGCCTGTTTTAAGTTTCATTAACCAAACACCCGCAAGTTAGGCGCACCTAACTTACAATTGTTAGGCTAAACTAACTTTTTGTTTGCGTCAATACTTTTATTGTTAGCACAATATTTATCACCTAAAGACTTTGAGACAAAACAAGTGAAATGATATAAGTAATAATTAATGCAAAAGAAGGTTAAATATTATTTTAAAAGATAGATACTAAACCGACTACCGAGGTTTAAATGATTCCACGCAAACATCACAGACTAGTTTTTTCATTTTTCATGGCATTACTTATGTCATGTATTATGTCATTTGTAATAAGTATCTTTAATGTAGGCCTTGTATCCAATATCATTACTGTTTGGCTAAAGGCGTGGAGCTTTGCTTTTATTGTTGCCTTTCCAACCGTATTTGTTGTATCACCAGTTGTTCACAAACTAGTAAGACTTGTATTGCATGAGGAAGAAAGTGGCAGGTAATTATATTGCTTGCTCATAACGATTTATACCTACAACCATGAGCCATATTTACAAATCGAAATTGTTCAGAAACTTCAAAATATTGAGGCTTATTCGTTATAGGGCAAGTAAACGCTATCGAAACCGACTGTAACTGCAAATCACAATCACCATTATTCGCATTGCCATAAAGCCTATCTCCTACAACAGGATGCCCAACTAATTTCAGATGTTGCCGAATTTGATGTTTTCGCCCAGTAAGCAGATTAACGTCAACCAACGAATAGTTTCCTCTGCTTTTTGAGCAATTAAAGATACTTATCGCTGGTTTACCGTCTATTTCAGCATCAACCGTAAAGTCTTTGGGCATATCCGAGCAATCACCCTCAACAATAGCTTGATAGCGTTTATCCATTTTGCCGTCTTTAAATAGGCCACTAAATAATCTGGCAGCGGTTTTGCTATGCACTAAGATCATGAGTCCACTGGTGGCACGATCCAAGCGATGAACCAAAAATACCGGCCTATCAGCCCCACCTGTTAACGATGCTATATGTGACTCTACCCACCGATTGATACAAAAAAAATCCCCCCAACGACTACCCTGACAATGTAAACCATAGGGCTTAAACCAAATGCTGTAGTCGCCTTCATCATGAACTAATTCAGGCGCAGGTACTATTTGATTTAGTAATTCAGCGTTATAGTTAATTTCTAGTTTATCGCCATCTTTTAAGGGTTTGCTCGCCCTTCGTAATCGAGCTTTGTTTTTGCCGCGATGCAACCAAACAGCACCTTTTTGCATCGCATCTTTAATCTTAGCCTGTGAAAGCCCTGTGTGAGTTGCTAACAGCTGACTAGGCTTTATCCGGGAGCTTTCAGAGTCAACGGTAAGTGTGGTTTCGATAATCTGATTCATACTAATCTAGCAACCTTAAAACTAATATTCGCAGAATCGGCAGGTCATTTTTTAACAATTATTGAATGAAATACTATTTCCGCCAGTTGCTTTGCGATTACTTCATATTCCTCAATATTTTTATCTGAAAACATGTTTTCCCTCTGATCGTTGAGTTGTAGAAGACCTACAATCATTTCTCCAATTTTAAAAGGAAAAAGGCCAACCGATTCATATCCCTCACCATTGCATCTGTTTCTTGTTCTAGCTTGCCTATCTTCTTCCGATGTAGATGCAAGAAGCTTCGTTGTAGAATTTGTCCAAAATGAACCATTTCCAGTAAAAAAAGGTAAAGTTGGATCGAAACGCCCTTGAAGCACATTTCCACACATACATTCAAGAACGGGATTACCCTTACAATCACATACTATTTCATTATTTTCATCTAATATGCAAAGTGAACTTTCTGCTTCTACAAAATCATCGCTAAACCCTAAATATTCAAAATACGGGAAGTCACCAATATCATTTTTGATGCGAATAGCCACGCATTCAAAACCACTTATTTTTTGAACTGATTTAATAATGATTTGCATTGAAGAGCGTGTGTCAGGAGCATTTTTAGCAGCTTCAATAATATTGTTGAGCATGTATTCTTTCATTTATTCCCATAATCCCTATTAATCTTTGTTAATTATTATCGTTACTATTCCACTACAACCTTTTCAACCAGTACAACTGCCATTGAGGCAATACCTTCCTTACGACCAGCAAAACCGAGCCTTTCTGTAGTAGTAGCTTTAACGCTAACCTGGTCGATATGAATATCCAAATCAGCTGCAATATTAGCACGCATATCATCAATATATGGCAACATCTTTGGTGCTTGGGCAATGATGGTTGAATCGATATTGCCGATTTTACAACCCTTATCGACAACAAATTGGCCAGCATGACGCAATAAAATTCTGCTGTCGATATTCTCAAATTCGTTGTCATTATCTGGAAAATGTTTACCAATATCACCAAGAGCAAGAGAGCCTAATATTGCATCACAGATTGCATGTAATAATACATCCCCATCAGAGTGAGCTTCTAAGCCTTTTTCATACGGGATCTTAACGCCACCAAGAATTACATGGTCACCTTCGCAAAATTTGTGTACATCGAAACCTTGGCCAATTCTCATCATTCTCTCTACCTTATTCTTTTCTAGCTGGTTCCCAAACTCCAGTTTGGTAACCTTATGCATTCCCAAAGTTGTGCGGGAAAATTAATACCGTTCGTGCTGAGCGCGCAGCAGTCGAAGTATGAAATGGTATTAATTCAGCTATTTACTATCACCCTTCGACTACTCTCCTGAGCTTGCCGAAGGGCTCGTGCTCAGGATAAACGGATTTTAAAATCAAAAATAACTAATTTAAATTACTCCTTTATCCCCATCATCTTTTTGATTAACTCAAGGTCATTTTGCGTTGTGATCTTGATATTAGATGGGTCACCTTCAACCAAAAGAGGTAAATAACCAGCCAGCTCCATGGCAGATGAATCATCGGTTATTGCTACGCCACTTTGCCTGGCATTGATTGTGGCGTCATATAATTTCTTTAAAGGAAACATTTGTGGTGTCAGAGCATGCCAAAGTTTTGAGCGATCGACTGTAATCTCAACCATGCCATCATTACCAGCACGTTTCATTGTGTCACGCACATGATAGCCAAGTAATGCTCCATCTTCATTTTCGGAGCCCTCTTGTATCAGCTTATTTATATCTGCAGATGAAATATTCGGACGCGCAGCATCATGTACCATCACCCAGTCATCATCATTGCCAACTTCCAATAATTTTTCTAATGCATTAAGGACAGAATCATAGCGCTCTTTACCACCATCTACAGTATATAAAGGCTTATGATGTGTGTATTCAAGTCCTAGCCAATATGGGTCGTCTTTACCAAGGGCAACTACTGCACCATCTATCCCATAAAAATCCAGCAGCACAGTTAATGTTCTTTCAATGACAGTGGTTTTACCAAGCTTGAGGTATTGCTTGGGAATGTCAGATCCCATACGTTTACCGACACCAGCGGCTGGAATTACTGCCCAGTATTTTTTCTTTTGCTGTTCCATCTAGTCCCCTTATCCTGCCCTACTTATTCATCTTCTATGACCTGATAAAACTTTTCTTCTTCCTTAACCATTCCCAGTTCTTCGCGCGCTCTTTCTTCTACCGCTTCTAGCCCTTTCTTCAAGTCATTAACTTCTGCCTCAAGAGCCTCGTTTCTTTCCCTTAACTTTTTATTTTCAGTCTCTTGTTTTTCAATTTGATGCTTAAGAGACCTAACCTCTTCATAACTACCATCACCTATCCATATGCGATATTGCAGGTGTATTAATATTACGATTAAGATCGCGATTATTATCTTAATTTTCATAGGTACTCGAGACTACAAATTTGCATATGGTGTTTGATAGTGAATCTATAGGTAAGTTTAGTCTATTTTTTTGGTGATGGTGGGTTTGAAATTAAGTTTGCTGAGCGTAGCCGAAGTATTAATTTCAAAAGTTCTCTAGTTGTCTTTTGAATTAAAATCACAATTCATTCATATTTTGCTGGATCCCGGCCTACGCCCACTACTGTCCAGGGAAAATATTACCTGTCTTTGNNCTTAAATTTTTCAAGTTCCCTGAGCCCTTCGACTACGCTCAGGATAAACCAAGGCCGAAGGACCAAGAAAAATTCAATAAAATCAATGAGACTTCGGCTACGCTCAGCCATCTTGATTCTATTAAATTATTTCCCCGGACAGTAGTGGGCCTAAGCCGGTATCCAGCTATGCCTGGCGGATAACCCCAGGCAATACAGAAAGAATTATTTAAAATCCTTCAGATTTGGAAATGCCTTTCTACCTGCGTATACAGCATCTTTACCAAGCTCTTCTTCAATTCTTAGAAGTTGGTTGTACTTAGCGATACGGTCAGAACGGCTTAGTGAACCAGTTTTGATTTGAGTAGCTGTAGTAGCAACTGCGATATCTGCAATGGTGTAGTCTTCTGTTTCACCAGATCTGTGAGAGATAACTGCTGTGTAGCCAGCTTTTTCTGCCATCTCGATAGCTGCTAGTGTTTCTGTAAGGGTACCGATTTGGTTTACTTTGATTAGAATTGAGTTTCCAATACCTTTCTCGATACCTTCTTTTAGGATCTTGGTATTGGTTACAAATAGATCGTCTCCAACAAGCTGTACTTTCTTGCCAAGTTTATCTGAAAGAACTTTCCAGCCGTCCCAATCACTTTCGTCCATACCATCTTCGATAGAAACGATTGGGTATTTGTCACACCATGTTGCAAGCTGGTCAGCAAATTCTGCAGAGTTGAATTTTTTACCTTCTGATTCGAAGTCATAAACTCCGTCTTTATAAAACTCTGAACTTGCAGCATCTAAAGCGATAAAGATATCTTTACCAGCAACATAACCAGCTTTGTCGATAGCTTTTAGGATAGTTTCGATAGCAGCTTCGTTTGATGGTAGGTTTGGAGCAAATCCACCCTCGTCACCAACTGCAGTGTTCATACCCATCCCTTTAAGAACTTCTTTCAGTGCGTGGAAGATCTCGGTACCTGCGCGAAGTGCTTCACTGAAAGTTTTCATGCCAACAGGCATTACCATGAACTCTTGAATATCAACACTGTTATCAGCGTGCGCGCCACCGTTGATGATATTCATCATTGGTACTGGTAGTGTGCATTTGCCTTTTGGAGTTAGGTATCTGAAAAGTGATACGCCTTTATCTGCAGCCGCAGCTTGCGCAGTAGCCATAGAAACTGCAAGAAGTGCGTTCGCACCTAAACGGCCTTTATTTTCGGTACCGTCAAGATCGATCATAGTTTGGTCGATATCTTTTTGAGCAGTTGCATCTTTTCCAACAATAGCCTTTTTGATCTCTGTGTTCACATTTTTAACTGCTTTTTGAACACCTTTACCAAGATAACGTTTCTTGTCACCATCACGTAGTTCTACAGCTTCTCTTGTTCCTGTTGATGCACCAGATGGTACCGCTGCACGTCCCATTACTCCGTTTTCAAGGATAACGTCTGCCTCTACTGTTGGATTACCACGAGAATCAAGGATCTCACGCGCTCTAATGTCTACAATCTTTGTCATTTTTTCATCCCAGTTATGGTTAAGGTTGTTGGTTAAAGTTTTCTGTTTAATAAAACTCGTATTCGCGCTTTGCGCGGCAAAAAGAACCTATCCTTTTTGCTGGATCCCGGCCTTCGCCGGGATGACGGTTTAGTATTCTGAAACCGCCAGGTTTTCGTTAATTTTTCTTTGACCCTTCGGCCTTGGTTTATGCTGAGCGTAGTCTAAGGGCTCAGGGAGCTTGAAAAATTATAGCCAGCAGGCCAATCTCTAAAGCAAGTCTGCCTCAGCAAAGCCGTTTTTCTTCACTACTTCGTCAATCTCTTTTAAAGTAGCAAGTAATTCTTTCATGCCTCCAATCGGCCATGAGTTTGGACCATCGCATAATGCCTTTTCCGGATCTGGATGCGTTTCCATAAATAATCCAGAAATACCAGCTGCTACTGCTGACCTTGCAAGCACAGGCACAAATTCACGCTGCCCACCTGAAACTGTACCCTGCCCTGTTGGCAATTGCACCGAATGGGTAGCGTCAAATACTACCGGGCAATCAGTGTTGCGCATTACAGCTAAAGAACGCATATCAGACACTAAGTTGTTATAACCAAAAGAAGCGCCACGTTCACAAACAGTAATCAATTCATTCCCGGTTGAACGGGCTTTATCCACCACATTTTTCATATCCCATGGAGACATGAACTGTCCCTTTTTGATATTTACCGGCTTGCCAGTTTTAGCAACATTTTGGATATAGGTAGTTTGACGGGCTAAAAGAGCTGGAGTTTGCAGCATATCAACTACATCAGCCACTTCATCAAATGGTGAATCTTCGTGTACATCTGTTAATACAGGAACACCTACCTGCTCTTTAACTTGCTGTAAAATTCTAAGGCCTTCTTCAACTCCTGGGCCACGATAACTGGAGATTGAAGAACGATTAGCTTTATCAAAAGATGATTTATAAATAAACGGAATATTTAGTTCTGAAGTAATTTCTTTTAATGCAGCGGCTGTTTCCAGTGCAAGTGCTTCAGTTTCAATCACACAAGGGCCAGCAATAAGGAAAAAGGGCTTATCAAGACCAATCTCAAATCCGCAAACTTTCATTTAGTAATCCTCACCCTTCTCTCTTCTTAACAGCAGCATTTACAAAACCATTAAACAGTGGATGGCCGTCGTGCACGGTAGAGGTAAATTCAGGATGGAACTGGCATGCTACAAACCAAGGATGATCTGCAATCTCAATCATCTCAACCAACGAGTTATCAATTGATTTACCTGAAAAGGTAAGGCCTGCTTGCTCCAACCTTTCCATATAGTTATTGTTGAACTCATAACGATGTCTGTGTCTTTCAACAATAATGTCTTTGCCATAAATCTCACGTGCAAGAGAATCCTGAGCCAAGCGACACTGCTGACCACCAAGACGCATGGTGCCACCCATATCTGATTTCTCATTACGATATTCAACAGAGCCATCTTCTGCTATCCATTCGGTTATCAAACCAATAACAGGATCTTCCGCACTGGATTTAAATTCGGTACTGTGAGCCTTTTCAATCCCGGCAACATTTCTGGCATATTCAATAACAGCCACCTGCATTCCCAGACAAATACCAAGATATGGAATCTTGTTTTCGCGGGCATATGTTACAGTTTGGATCTTACCTTCAACACCACGCTCACCAAATCCACCAGGAACCAAAATAGCATCGATACCCTCTAAAATATCGGTGCAACCATTCTCAATCTCTTCTGAATCGATATATTTAATTTCAACCTTTGTTCTGGTGTGCAAACCGGCATGGGTAAGCGCTTCAGAAAGAGACTTATATGATTCGGTCAGATCTACGTACTTACCAACCATACCAATTGTAACTGTATGTTGTGGGTGCTCTGCGGCGTATACTACCTTCTCCCAACCTGTAAGGTCTGGTTCAGGAACCTGCAGACGTAATTTTTCTACAACTATTTTATCAAGACCTTGTGAGTGAAGAACCAAAGGTAGCTTATAAACATTATCGACATCCGGAGCAGAAATAACTGCGCGGATCTCTACATTGGTAAACAAACCGATCTTAGAGCGGTGGTCATCTGGAATAACCTCTTCCGCACGACATAAAAGGATATCCGGTTGAATACCAATTGAACGTAACTCTTTAACTGAGTGTTGAGTTGGCTTGGTTTTAATCTCACCAGCGGCTGCAATTTTCGGAACAAGAGTAAGATGTAAAAATATTGCCTTATCATGTCCCAATTCAACACCCATTTGGCGAATTGCCTCAAGAAATGGCAAAGATTCAATATCACCAACGGTACCGCCAATCTCAACCATTGCAATATCTGCACCCTTAGCGCCTGCAACGATCGATCTTTTTATCTCGTCAGTGATATGTGGAATTACCTGTACGGTACCACCAAGGTACTCACCGGCACGCTCTTTACGAATCACGTTCTGATAAATACGACCAGTTGTATAGTTACTGCTTTTAGAGGTAGTAACACCTACGAATCTTTCATAGTGACCAAGATCAAGGTCGGTTTCTGCACCATCCTCGGTCACATAAACCTCACCATGCTGAAATGGGCTCATAGTACCCGGGTCAACATTGATATAAGGGTCAAGCTTAATCATTGAAATTGAAAGGCCACGCGCCTTAAGAACAGAAGCAAGAGAAGCGGCCGCAATACCCTTACCTAAGGATGAAACAACACCACCTGTAACAAAAATATACTGGGTCATACGAGACTCATGAAAGCTATGTAGGTTTAAAAAATGGGCACGAAAGTGAACCCTCTGGATGGGCGTTAAATTTATCAAAAAAAGGGGGATTTAACAATCTAAATTTAGAATTAAATCCAATTAAACACAACTTAATATCAACTACACGTCAACATCATAAGAAATTCAAATAATTCGCAAATGCGTTATTAGTTTATCGGTAATAATTATTTTATTTAAAATATATCCAAAAGTTTTTAATCAAAAATTTCTCTTTACGTTGTTTAAATCACTATTTACCAACAATAGTAAATTCATACTAAAGAACGATTGTATAACCAAACAATACAATGTAGTTTGTTGTGTAATAAATATCAGATTTCTAAAAGATACTGGTGTTTTTTATTTTTATACAAATATATAAAGGTCATAATATGAGCAAAATAATTTCCTCTGTAGGGCGTAATGGAACTAATCGTTCAACTGATGTAACTTTGGTTCAAAAACTTTTAAACTCTCAAAAAATTCCAGGAGAGGTAATACCTCTAAAAGTTGATGGCAAAATTGGTAATAAAACTATTGCTCGTATTGAAGCATTTCAGAAAAAAGTTTTGAAAATGATTCGTCCTGATGGACGTGTCGACCCAAACGGTAAAACCATTAAACACCTTCTTGGCCCACAAGCAAAACCAGGAGCTAAAACTGCTGCAACATTAAGCTTAGGTTCAAAAGGAATAAACCTTTTAAAATCGATAGAACAACTTGCTACCAAACCTTATGACGACCAAACAGGTAAAGATATCACTGAATGGGTAGAAGGCGCTACAATAGGCTATGGCCACCTTATTTCTAAAGCTGATTGGCCAAAATATAAAGATGGTATAACGGATACTCAAGCCATCACTCTATTAAATTCAGATCTAAAACCATTTGTTAATTCCGTAAAAACAAAAGTTACAGCAAAACTTACTCAAAACGAATTTGATGCCTTAGTAATACTTGCATTTAACATAGGTGTTACCGCCTTTCAAAACTCATCTGCTTTAAAATTAGTGAATGATCCGAATGCAAAAACAGCTTACAATAGTCTCGAGTTAGCTTGGAAAGCCTGGAAAAAATCACAAGGGGTGGTTAATAAAGGACTAATCAATCGAAGACAGGCCGAATGGAACATATATAGCAAAGGAATTTATCAAAAATGGTAACCTTAATTTCAAAAAAACTACATCTTCAAAAAAATGCTTTATTCTTAGTTTTACTTAGCATTTTATCCAATTGCGCTATTGCCTTGGATAACCCTGATGCTCCTGACTTGATAGGCGAATTTACAAAAAAAGAAGAGCCATATTTAAAAGCAGTTAATAATCCAGAAAATGGTTCAAGGGACTATTTAATAGCCTACGATAATTATCTGATATTTTTAGATAAAGAACTCAATAGTGCCTATAATCTTATAAAGTCAAAATTACCCAAGGAGCAACAAGAAGAGCTAAAAGCGTCTCAACTTAACTGGCTTAAATTTCGCGATGCTGAGTTCAAGTTAATAAAAAACACCTGGACTCGTAAAAACTTTGGAAGCTCTGCTGGTATCTCAAGAGGAAGTTATCGTAGCACAATTGTAAAAAACCGTGTTTTACAATTGCTATACTATGCAATTAATTTTTAATATAAAGAATAATGTAAATTTATAAAAGTTCTTCAACCGCAGACAAAAAAGCCTTCATATTCGGTTCTGAGCTTTTACCATGATTTATATGCTCTTCACCTACCCACTCACAAATGTCAGCCTGAAGATCACCCTTCTTGCTTAGGGCTAATTCAAGAGTAAAATATCTGCAACCAAATGCAGCCTCTGCTGTCTCTGCCTCTTCATTGGCTGTCAATACAATTGCAACCATAGCAGCCTCGGTAACGGCCATAACCGGCGGCATAACAACAAGTACAACTGGATAGTCACCCACTTTTACCGTGTGTATTGTTACATCATCCATAGTAAAGTCAGGAGCCTGATTATCTTTACATTGTTCAACTACCTTATTCCACAAAAAATTCAGCAACTTGTCCCTGTCATCAGAACCCATAACCTGAAAAAACTGAATTGGGTCACTATCGCATATCATTTTTAACGCGACATGAGAAAAAGCATAGTGATGTGGCCTTGGATTACTTAACAAATTATTTCTCCGGATTATTGATGCATTGCATTAAGATATCAGCATATAGCAAATCTGCGAAACATATTAACATGCTATTTTACCGAAGTAGAATTTTCATAAAACCGTAAGTCATCATTTTTTACATTTCTTTTACATTTTTTTACATCAACTTGGCATATCAATTCAACAACTTAGATAACCTCATAGCATACAACACGAAATAAAATCTTATGAGGAACAATCTGATGAAAAAAATACTGTTTGCAATAATGCTGGCAATTATTTCAATAAATGCAAAAGCAGAAAACCCCGTTTCAAATATATCCAAACAATCAAAAGTTGAAATGATTTTTGTTTTAGACACAACAGGAAGTATGTCCGGATTAATTCAGGCAGCTAAAGATAAAATATGGTCGATTACTAACACTATTACCGGTACAACTGATGCTCCTGAAATCAAGATCGGAATCATAGGTTACCGAGATATTAACGATAATTATGTTACTGATGTTAATGCAATGACCGACGATTTGGATTCACTATATAATAAGCTTATTTCATATGATGCGCGCGGAGGTGGAGATACTCCGGAAAGTGTAAACGAGGCATTATATAAAGCAGTAACTGATGAAGGATGGAGCTTGGATACATCAGTATACAAAGTGATATTCCTCGTTGGTGATGCTCCTCCACACATGGATTACAAAAACGACGTTAAATATCCAAAATCAGCAAAAATAGCTAAAAACAAAGGCATAGTAATAAATACAATTCTTTGTGGTTCTGCAAACGATACTGCAAAAATATGGAAAGAAATTTCAGCAGCTACCGGTGGTGATTTTTTCCAAGTATCAGCTTCAGGAGACTCTACAGATTACGAAACTCCATATGATAAAAAACTTGCAGAACAAAGCATTGAATTAGAAAAAACCAAAGTATATTACGGCAATGCGGTTGAAATGGAAAAATCCAGAAGAAAACTTGAAGTATCAAAAGAAATTATGCGCAAATCAAAGGCATCTGCTATTGCTCAAAGAAGTGAATTCAATATCTCTAAATCTGGCAAATCAAACTTTCTTGGCGAAAACGAAATGGTTGAATCGGTTTCCAAAGGAAAGATAAAGATCGAGGATGTTAAAACAAAAGAATTACCGCCCGAAATGCAAAAAATGTCTTTAGCTGAAAAGAAACAATTTATTGCTGACAAACAAAAAGCAAGAAAGGAAATAACACAAAAAATTAAAAATTTATCAGAAGAACGCCAGGCGTATATTAAAGAAATGATAAAAAAGAAAAAGGAGAACTCCAAAGATTCATTTGACTATAAAGTTTCAAATAGTCTTAGGAAGCAAGCAAAAAGCAAAGGCATTAAAATTTCAGATGAGATGAAATATTAATCATAACCAATACACATAACCAAACCCTTTTTAGAGATCGCTTTGAACTGGCGGTCTCTAAAATTAAACACTGGTTATTTACAAAATTCAGCAATTCAGATTAATAAAATTTATTATTAACTATAATTATCATCATTAATAACTATTAATGAGAGCAAAATAATGGACTTTGTAGAATCTTTAAAATCAAAAATTCAATCAAGTGAAAAAAAATTAAGGATAGTTTATCCAGATGGAGAAATAGAAACCTGCATTAAAGCCGTATCCATTTTATGTGCAGAGAATATTATTACTCCGATAATATTAGGTAATATCAAACATATTAATGATATTGCATCCAAAAACGGATGGAATTTAGATGGAGCAGAAATAATTGATCCTAAAATATCACTTAGCGATGATTTTGTTGATACCTATTATGAATTAAGAAAACATAAGAAAATAGATAAAAACTTTGCAAAGTCTCAAATGGAAAAAGTGCATTTTTATGGAGCCATGATGGTAGAAAAAGGTTTGGCAGACGGAATGGTTGGAGGATTAACATCAAAAACCAAACCATTTATCCCGGCCTTTGAGATTATTAAAACAAAACCGGGAATCAAAAAAGCATCCGCCATTTTTTTTATGGCAAAGGATGATGATGTAAAGTTATATTCCGATTGTGCTATGAATATAAATCCAGATTCTGAAACACTTGCTCAAATAGGCGCAGCTTCAGGAGATACAGCAAAGGCTTTTGGTGTTGATACCAATATTGCGTTTTTAAGTTTCTCTACATTTGGAACAGCAAAAGACCCTTTAGTTGATAAAGTAGCAGAAGCAACACGTATAGCTAAATCATTAAGGCCAGAATATAATATTGATGGTGAAATGCAGTTTGATGCAGCATTACTGGCAGCAGTAGCAGAAAAAAAATGTCCAGATTCTCCTGTTGCAGGTAAAGCAAATGTTTTTATATTCCCTGATCTAAATGCTGGCAATATTGGTTATAAAATTACTGAAAGATTAGGCGGATATAATGCAATTGGTCCAATCTTTCAGGGACTAAATAAACCGGTCAATGATCTAAGTCGAGGAGCAAAGTCGGAGGACATTGCTAATAGTGGCTATCTAACTGCTGTTCAAGCAATGGCCTAACCCACCAATTCATAAGAAATTAATAGCAATAAACTGTTTTAGATATCGCTTTTTATAGCGGCCTCTAAAACAGTTTATAAAATCAATCTAATTTGCCCGCCGTTACCCAAAGAAAAGTTTCTCCTCCAATTTCGCGATAGTTTGTTTCCAAAATATCAAACCCAATTGATTCTAATAAAGATAAAAGAGTTTCTGGATGTTGATGACTGTAAAAAAGCTGTTCGCCCAAAAACTCTTTATATCCGGTAAATATTTCCTTTCCTGTATATTCTTTTGTTGCATAGGTAAATAACGTTTTACCGCCGGGTTGCAGCCAGTTAAACATATTTTCAAAAAGTTGCCGGTGTTTATTTGAATCAACGTGAAATAAACTATAAGCAGCAATTATGGCATCAAACTGGTTTGGCTGAAATTTCACCTCTGTCATATCGGCATGAACGGTTTCCATTTCAGGAACATAACGTTTGGCAAGTTCCAACATCTCTTTTGAAAAATCCACCCCGGTAACATTCCAGTTACGTTCAACAAATAATTTTGAGAATGGTTCACCAGCCCCACATCCAAGATCTAATAGTTTTCCACGTTCAAGAGTAAGCAAAGAATAAAAATCGTTAAATATATCCGACATATCAAACAAGCCACGATTTGCATCGTATGTCTGTGCAAAGCGGTCATATGTCGTCTGTAATGAATTATTCATTTATCAACCCTAAAAGTTCATCTTCATCAATACACCTAATACCTAAATCCTGTGCTTTGGTTAGTTTCGAACCTGCGCTTTCACCATATACAACGAAGTCGGTTTTCTTAGAGACACTACCGCTAACCTTGGCACCTAGCGCCTCTAGTTTTTCTTTACACTCACTGCGTCCCATTGATGAAAGAGTTCCAGTAAGAACAACGGTTTTGCCAGTAAATAGGTGGCTAAGGTTTTCATCTGCTTTTTCAATAACCGACCATCTTATACCACTAGTAATTAGCCTTTGAATATTTTGCTGATTCAGTTCGTCAGCGAAAAATTTCATTATTGCTTTAGCCACGATTGGACCGACATCATCAACCTCAAGCAATTGTTCTTCAGTTGCTGTTTGCAGGCTTTCTAAACTGGTAAAGTGCTGGGCAAGTTGTTTTGCCGTTTGTTGCCCTACCTGTGGAATTCCCAGAGCATAGATAAATCTTGGCAGAGTTGAATCCTTTGATTTTTCAATTGCTGCGATGGTATTGGCTGCAGACTTTTCTCCCATACGTTCCATACCAGCAATCTGTTCTGCAGTTAAATCATAAAGATCTGATGCTATGCTAATCATATTTTGTTCTGCAAGCTGCTCGACAAGTTTGTCGCCTAAACCATCAATATCCATGGCATTACGACTAACAAAGTGAATAATTGTCCCAATTTTCTGAGCTGCGCAATGGATTCCTCCGGTACATTTAAGAGCCGCTTCACCCTCTACCCTTTCTGCCGGATAACCACAAACAGGGCATTGCTGTGGAAGCTTCCAATGTTCGCTATCTGGTAATCTTTTTTCCTTAACTACAGAAACAACCTCTGGAATTACATCACCAGCGCGACGCACGATTACCGTATCACCTTCACGCACATCTTTGCGATCTACCTCGCTTTGATTATGCAGGGTTGCGCGACTTACGGTTACACCTCCAATATTAACCGGTTTTAGATTGGCAACAGGGGTTATCACACCGGTTCTTCCAACTGAGGCTTCGATAGATTCAACTGTTGTAAGCTCTTCCTGAGCAGGAAGTTTATGCGCAATCGCCCAGCGCGGTGCACGTGATGTCATACCAAGCTCTTCACGTGCATACACATCATCAAGCTTATAAACTACACCATCAATCTCATAATCCAGACCATTACGCCTTTCTATCATCTGGGCGCAATATTGCTTTAGCTCTTCTGCCCCCGTCACCTGCTTTGCCTCAGAGCTTACAGAAAAACCCCAGGCATTAATCTGCTGTAGTATTTCCCAATGAGAGCCTGATACCTCTTCCGAAATATCTCCTAAACCAAACGGAAAAAATGTTAATGGTCTGGTTGCGGTTATTCTGGAATCAAGCTGGCGCAAGCTACCAGCAGCAGCATTACGCGGATTTGCAAACAGATTTTCACCTGCCTCTAGCCTGGTCTGGTTTAGCTTCTCAAAATCATCTTTTCTTATTACCACCTCACCACGTACTTCTACTACATCTGGAATATTTTCCCCTTCCAGTTTCAGTGGCACTGTATTTATGGTACGAATATTTTCAGTGATTCTTTCACCTTTACTGCCATCACCACGAGTAGCACCTTCTACAAAGATTCCATTTTCATATCTTATTGAAACAGAAAGACCATCGAGTTTTGGCTCGGCAACGTATTTAATTTTATCTCGCCCCAAACCTTCACGAATTTTACGATCGAAATCTTCTACACCGGCATCATCGAAGATATTATCCAAAGACAACATTGGAATTTTATGCTGCACCTGACCAAACTCTTTTAATGGCTGCGCGCCTACACGCAGGGTTGGAGAATCCGGTGTTTGTAATCCTGGAAATTCTTTTTCCAATGCTTGAAGCTCACGCATCAAACGGTCGTATTCAGCATCGGGAATAGTCGGGTTATCGTGAATGTAATAATTTTTGTTATGTTGGGTGATTTCTTTTCGAAGTTGTTCGACGCGTGTTTTTACTTGTTGAGACATTTATTCTTATTTCCGTAAGGTGGGCATTGCCCACCAAGATTAATTAGCAGAATGAGTTATAGAATAATTTTGAAGACCGTCTGCGTCATGGACGACGCAGCCGAGCATATATGGATGTATTCACTGCGTGTCTAAGAAATTGTTCTATAACTTTTGGTGCAATGCGCTCCGTGCGGCAAACATGAACTGTATTCATATTTACTGGATACCGGCCTTCGCCGGTATGACGATTTACATATTAAAACCTAATGGCACCTTGCCTTCTCGAGATTCCCAATCAAGTTGGGAATGACGAATAAATAAGAAGGCAAACGTAATACATATTTTTAACTAGCAGCCAACAAAGTCCGCATCTGCTCCAGCCATGGCTGCGTTACAGGATTCTTGTTCTGTGTTACCAACTCGCCATTTATGCTTTCAGCAATTTCCAAAGATGTTTTAAACATATCATTAAATGCAGTTAAATTATCTACGACTGCCGGTAATTGCATAAACACCGTTACTCCCGGCGTTTGCATTTCTTCCATAGATTCCAGACTAAATGTTCCAGGCTCTACCATATTGGCTATTCCAAATAATGGACTATTAGAACCTTTAATATTTTTGACCATACGATGGAAGATCTTCATATCTCCATAAACCAACCCCTGCTGAGCAAATGCTCTTTTCAGATCCTTACCAGAAACCATTTTTCCTGCCGGACATCTTACATATAACACAATAACCCCACCTTCTTCCGGTTGAGCTTGAGTCTCCTGGCTATCTGATTGAATTTCAGCGGATTGGGAATTAACAGATGATGTTTCAATTGTCTGGTTTTCTTGGTGCTGAAATGTTGAATCATCAGGTTCTTGATAATGTTTTTGTTCAGCTTCTTTAATATCGGTTATCTTTGGTTCCATGCCTTTAGAAGATACATTTCCCTTAGACGAAGCATTCGACTCTATATTACTTATTTGCAAATCTTCTTCATGAAGATGTACCGGCTCACCAAAGTCAATAACCTTCTCTTCTTCAATATCAATGGAATCATTACCAATGGAAGGTTCTGACTTTTCTGCACCAGATTGCCCCTTCTCTGGCCTGGATATCGCAAATGATTCAATCTCCTGAGTAAGCTGCTCATCAAGATTATCTGCCTTTTCTGAATTGGCAAATTTTCCTTCCTGTTGCGAAGCTTCAAAAATGGATAAGATCTTATCGCGAATTCCCCATAGGAAAATCACAAATAAAACCATCAGACCTGCGGCTAACAATATCCACCTTAGTTCTGCCATTTACTCACCCTCAAACTCCATATTAATCTTAGATACAACTATATGGTTATTAACATTCAGTACTTTCTGTGAACAAGCTCGGAGACAGGACGTCGACGGGCAGCGTACATGGATGTACTCGTAGCGTTTGTGAACAGAAAGTAGTGAATGTATATCAAAAATCATTAATTATACCGCCGCTAATTCAACTGCCTCATCCACATCAACCGATACCACCCTTGAAACCCCTGGCTCATGCATGGTTACACCCATTAAGTGAGTCGATATCTCCATAGTGGATTTATTATGGGTGATAAAGATGAATTGAACTCTGTCTGACATCTCTTTAACCAGCTGCCCAAAACGACCAACATTAGCTTCATCAAGCGGAGCATCAACCTCATCCAACATACAAAATGGAGCAGGATTAAGCTCGAATATGGAGAATACCAACGCAACTGCTGTAAGCGCTTTTTCTCCACCAGACATTAGCTGAATGCTGGATATCTTCTTACCAGGGGGCCTTGCCATAATCGATACACCAGTATCCAGCAAATCGGCACCGGTCAGTTCAAGAAAGGCATGACCACCACCAAATAAGCGCGGAAACATTGCCTGCAAACCACTATTTACCTTATCAAAGGTTTCTTTAAAGCGAGTTCTTGTCTCACGATCGATCTTCTTAATCGCATTTTCCAAAGTAGCCAATGCCTCTTCAAGATCTTCATTTTGACTATCAAGATAAGTCTTACGCTCAGACTGTTCTTTGTATTCATCAATAGCAGCAAGGTTAATAGAACCAAGGCGATGGATCTTCAATGAGATCTGTTCAACCTTTTCCTTCCATTCCTGCTCAGTTGCTTCTTGCGGAAGATCTTTGTCGATATCATCAAACAGTTGCCCGGTTTCATGCATCTGCTCGTCAAATGTATTGAAGTGAACTGTGATCTCTTGATGCTTTAAACGCAGCGCCTCAAGCTTTTCACGAACCTGCTGCACCTGCTGCTCCGCATTACCCCTTGCTGTCTCAACATCACGAATCTGCTGTTCGATATCACCGTTTTTCTGACGTGCTTCCGTTAACTTATCTTCAATAAGAACACGCTCATGCAATAGTTCTTCAAGTTGTTCCTGAAGATCACCGGAAGGATCGTCTATCTGCATAAGCGATTCAGAAATCTGTTCTTTCTTCTGCTGCAATTGCTGCTGCTGTTGCTGCATTCTCTCAATATTCTGACCAATAGTAGTCTTAGACATATTTAGTGATTGCAGTTCCAAAGCAAGTTTATGTGCCTGGTCCTTACCGGAACGCACCTGTTCCTGAATTTCATTCAGGCGTTGCTGAATCTCTTCACGCTGCTGCGTTTTAGCATCTCGCTGAGAATTTATCTCTTCAGATATTGCTAAGGCTTCATGAAGTTTAGAACGGGATAGTTCCATCTCTTCTTCAATCTGGGCAACCTGAGTTTGAATTTCCAGATGTTCATTCTCAATTCGTTCAATGCGCTCTTCTATCTGTTCCAAACGCATGCGTTTACCACTTAGTTTGGCCGCTACATTACCAACCTCACGATGCTGAGTGTTAATATCGCGTTGCATTTCCTCTTTCTGAACTTCAAGCTCAGCAAGTGTCTGTCTACCCTCTTCCAAGGCTGTACTAAGACGGTCACGAATTGCCTCTTCACCCATTATGGTGTCACGCAGATTTTTAATCTCCTGCTCGCGAGCTAATACTCCAATACTGCTATCGTTATCTGCGCTGTAATTTACCCACCCACAACCAACCATTACACCATCTTTGGTGATTAGGGTTTCTCCGCTAGCTAACTTTGACTGCAGCGATAGAGCCTGCTCAATATCTTCTGCTACATAAATATTGCCAATCAAGTCATCCAGAGGCCATGGTGCAACAATATGGTCAGCAAGAGGAGTAAGACCCGGAGTCTTTTCCTTTTTACTACGGTTATGCTTATCTAAAAGGGTAAGATGACCATCAGGAATCTGAGCAATAGACGCAGCGTATTGGTCAAGATTTTCTACACAAAGAGCCTCAATATTTCTACCTAAAGCTACCTCTACGGCCTTTTCCCAACCATCGGTAACCGAGATATTTTCTGCAAGCCGTGATACGGAATCTATTCCCTTTTCTGCAAGCCACTGCCCAAGTTTACCCTCTTTATTTTTACCCAAGGCTTCTTGCTGCAGAACTTCAAGAGAGGTAAGGGTTCCTTGCTTGTGCTGTAATCCGCTTTTTATGGTTTCCAACTCCTGCGAAGTTTCTCGATTTTTCTCGCGGCGCTGATTTATGGTTTCAATAAGCTCTTCCAACTTTAGCTTTAACTCATCGGTCTTCTCATTAAAGATAAGCTCTTGCTCTATTAGCTCTTCAACCTCTTTCTTTAATTCATCTGTCGAAAGATTTTGCTGTTCCTGCTTAATTCTTTCAATGCGCTGATTCAAGTGTGTGTGCTGTTTCTCCAGCTGGTCGATCTTAGCACGCTCTACTTGAGCCAATTGAACCGGTTCTGTAGCCTTGCGGTTAAATTCTTCCCAATCTTCCTGCCAGCTTTGCCATTGCTCATTGGCCGTATCCAACATCATCTGCAGCTCTTCATCCTTAAACTTAGATTCTTCAAGCTGTGGCTCTATCTCGCATAATTTTTCGGCAACATCTTCAGCGCGTTGATTATCTATCTCAATCTGTTCAATAATTGCAGCAAGACCTTCAGTAATTTGTTCCAGCTCCTCCTGCTGTCTGCTCTTAAGCCCTTTTTGATGTTGAATAGTCTGCTCGACCTTGGCGATATCACTACCCAGGCTATAGTACTTCCCCTGAATCTCATTAAATGATTCTGTGTGCTTTATATAATCTTCACGGGTAGTTTCAATACGATTCTCTGCTGCACGCTGGTCAGCAAGGCGCGCTTGAAAGGCGGTATTTTGCGTTTCAATCTCTTTTTCTATCTGTACCTTTTCATTCTTCAAAGAACGAAGCTTTACAACGATAAGCTGAGATTTTGCCAGTCTTTCTTCCTGCTTATATTCTTTATATCTTTCGGCTACTCTAGCCTGACGCTTAAGTTTTTCGAGCTGAGTCCCAATCTCTTCTCTAAGATCGGTTAGTCGCTCCAGATTTTCACGAGTATGCTTCAGGCGGTTTTCGGTTTCTCTTCTGCGATCTTTATATTTAGAGATACCTGCTGCCTCTTCGATATACACACGCATCTCTTCCGGCTTGGCATCAATAATTCGGGTAATCATCCCCTGTTCGATAATCGCATAACTGCGTGGGCCAAGACCGGTACCTAAAAACAGGTCGGTAACATCCTTCTTACGGCATTTGGAACCATTTAGATAATAATTGGATTGGCCATCGCGCGACATAACGCGACGCACAGAGATTTCGTTATAGGCAGCAAACTGCCCACCGGCAGACTTATCGGAATTATCAAAGACCAACTCAACACTGGCTTGGCCTACGGGTTTACGAGATGAAGAACCGTTAAAGATAACATCCGTCATTGAAGCTCCACGCAGGTACTTAGCTGAGCTCTCACCCATTACCCAACGTACGGCATCAATAGTATTTGATTTACCACATCCATTTGGCCCTACGATACCAACCAGATTACTTGGCATTAAGACTGTAGTTGGGTCAACGAAAGACTTAAATCCTGAAACTTTGATCTTACTTAAACGCATGCAGTTAATCCAAAAATTTCAACACTATCAACAAAGTGCAAACCTATAACATCCATGTTATCCGATTTCAGACATAATACCGGATATTCATAAAAACTAGCTGGTTAAGATACAATCACAAAGGAAATTAGGCAAGTGGGATTTTATTTTCATAATTGGATATTTGTTTACATTGAAAATTATGTAACGAACCATATTCTTGTATAGCTTTAGGGCAAATATTATTTACCCCTACAGGACATGGCGCTATGGATCTAATTAGGTCACAAATTTAAAGTAAAGGCTATGTAGGGGCGAAAAATTTTTCACTATACTAAAAAATTATCCCTTCATATCAGAAACAGGTAATAGCAAACTTTCTTTCAACCTTGATGGCGTATCCATTCGAGCCCCGAGTATACAGATAACACCAAGCGCACCATCACTTAAATCTCTTAGATATATAAAATGCTTTTCATATGGAAAATAGTGGATGGTTATAGATGTTACAGTATTTATTAATTCTGGTGGTACTAACCGTGGAGGCAAGCCATTATATTGGTTTTTAGCAACAACTTGATTAATAGCATCGAAAATCCCATCCAGATATTTGTCTGCTTGTTTCAATCCAAAATTACGATAACCATAATCCCAAATAGCATCTATCTGTAATTCAGCAAGCGGTGAGAAACGAACCTCACGCTTACTCATTTCTCCAAACCATTGCGTTTACGAGCCTTGCACTTTATATTATCTGCCGTAAGGGCTTTGTACTCGGATTCATCTGATTCCAACCCTTCTGCCAATGCTGTGCGCAAACGTTCCCATTTTTGCGACTCTTTCTCTTCCATATCCTTTCGAATCAGGTCACGCAAATACTCGCTTGGTGTTTCATAAACACCGTGCGCACCAGTACACTCGGAAAGGTGATCCCGCAAATAACCTGTTAATCTTATTGTTACATTTGGACTAGACATGACAATAACTCCCACAACTTGCACTATTTATTAATAATAATATGTGCGCAAGAATAATTCTATCGATTTAATTAATATTAGTACCAAAAACGAAAGACCCCTTCCCAAAACTAGCTGCGAGACATTTAAGATTCAAACTACTTTGCCCCTATCAAATCAAAAATCACAACCTCCGGCTGCGCCAAAAACCTGAACGGAGGCCCCCATGTTCCAACACCTCTACTTACGTAAAGCACCGAGTTTTGTTCAAGGTCGTATCTACCATGCATATAACGGAACAATAGCTGCACAAAATATTTAAATGGATAGATCTGCCCGCCATGCGTATGCCCGGATAACTGCAGGTCAAAATACTGTTCACTGTTTTCTTCTATTCTTGGTTGATGCTTAAGAAGGATTGTATATTTATCAATAGTCTTCCGCGACAAAAAGCTATGAATTGGTGGTGGAGAAACATCAGCAACTCTTCTAATAGCGGGATCATCAATGCCAGCAATAACAAGACTACTGTTAACTTGTTTTGATTCATTTCTTAATAACAAAAATCCGGCTTCATTAATAAATTTTTCACTATATTCTACGGTTGAATAAAACTCGTGATTCCCCATAACCGCAATTTTACCTAAAGATGGTTGTATTGATTGCAGGATTGAAATAATTGTATCGCGATCTTTTATTCCCGGATCGAGAAGATCTCCTGTAGAAACCAATAAATCCGGTTTCTTCTCAACAGCAATATTCCTTATTTTTTCTGCCATTGCAGTTCCAATCAATGGGCTAAAATGCACATCGGATATATGCATTATGCGGAAATGTTCATTGCTTTTTAATTTATTGGTAGTAATTTCAATCGTAGTTATTTGGATGTTTTTTGCTTCAAAACTACCGTAAATCAAGACCGAGATACTAACAGCCACAGCTACCGTAGAGATTACTCTGGTATGCCCTTCACTTGGTCTCATTCCTAGAAGTACAGCTATAATTAATAAGATATCAAATAACCCATGCACTCCTAAAAACAATCCAAGAAATGCCAGCCAACTGTATCCGGCAAATCCGGTTATAGCTGCAATTGAAGGCAGGCCATACCTGCTAAAAAACATCGTCGCAATTGGAGTTAGAATTATAGTAACGAGCACAAGACGCAGTAATAATACTGGCGTTGTTTTTATTGTAAGAAGGTTCTTGTGCTTATGAATAAAGTAGTAATTAAGTAAGCTATATACTGTGATTACTACTGAAATAAATATTGCAAAAGAGATCCATCTCGCCATTACTTATACCTAGCTGATTAAAATTAGTAACTCTATCTGGCTACAGTTTTAAAGATTCCAGATATGCAATTAGTGCTTCAGCACAACTTTTAAGCATCTCTCTTGTTTGTGATGCCCTTACAATAGAAGTAACCCCTTCATACACAGTAACTAAAAACAATGCTGCCTGTTCCGCATCAATATCTTTTTTTACTGTTCCTACTTCCTGGCCACGTTTAAGAGCTACAGCAATAAGCTCTTGCCACAATTTAAAAAGTTTTCTGATTCTTAAAAGAAATGTTTTATCGAGTGGAGCCATCTCTTGCACAAAGTTTCCAAGAGGTAGTCCAAGAACAGGAAGATCATCAGCAAAGCGCTGTTCTACCATTTCGTTAATTCTATCAATCATACATTGTATTGGGTCATCCTGATTCTCTAACGAAGGCCCCCATTGTTTGTATAGAAAGGTTTCGATGACTTCGTCAAGAACAGCTATTCCAAGTGCTGCCTTATTCTCAAAGTGGTGATATAAAGCCCCTTTAGTAACCTTAGCATTCTTCAAAATTCTATCTAAACTACAACCTTGATAGCCATAAGTACGAATCTCATCAAATGCTGAATTGATAATATTTTTACGGGTTTGCTCGGGAGCTCTAACTCGGGCCATTTAGTCCACCATCCATCATAAAAAAAATTGCTCATTAAGAGCAAAGACAAAAAATTTAATGCGCTGATTTTAAGCTATAAGAGATTTTATTTCATTATTTTTTAATATTTTTCGGCATTTATGGCGAACTATGACTTGGCCGGATATTGTGCGAGTTCAAGTATTATCCCTTCCGGACCATAAAAATAAACTAGTTGCTTGCCATTTTTTGCATAGGTTTGTACTTCATCAAAACACTCTATCCCTAAAGATGATAGTTTCTCTATCTGCTCTTGTATATTTTCTACTACAAAAGCTATATGCCTTATTCCTGGCTGATTGGCTCTATCTTTTTCCGTCTTTTTTGAACATATAGGATTATAATATTTAATCAACTCGATGTTGGTTTGCCCTTCTGGCAAACTAAGCATTGAATATTTTGCATGCACACCTTCTAACCCAACAATTCTTGAAATCCATTCTCCCTTAAGCTCAGAACTGTCGCGTTCGATAAAACCTAGCTTAATAAAAAATTCACGAACTGCATCAAGATCATCAACAACTATATTTATATGGTCTATATATTTCATTTTTTATCCTATTTAGTCCGTCTTGAAAAAATCCATCTCTGGGAATTTTTTAAAATCTTAAAAAGCCTTGCTGTCACTGTGTTTCCAAGGTAAAGCCCTAAGCGCCAACTTAAAAACCCCGTCATACCGGCGAAGGCGCACTGCTGTCCGGGGAATTAATACCGCTCGTGCTGAGCGNNTGAAACGGTATTAATCAAAAGCACCCTTCGACTGCTCTCCTGAGCTTGCCGAAGGGCTCAGGGATCTTAGAAAAACTGAAAACTACAAGGCCTTTTTCAGTGCTTCTAGAAACGCCTGATTCTCTTTCTGCGTACCAATGGTAACGCGCAGGCAATTTGCCAATGAACCACCGTTTGGATTCATATTTTTAATAAGTACTCCTTGATCTTTAATGGATTGGAATACTTCATCAGCATTTGCATTTTCAAGTTTGAATAGAATGAAATTTGCCTGACTTGGATATGGCGTTATTCCTTCAATCTCTGCAAGCTGTTTGAACATAATCTCTCTATCTTCACATATGACCTTAGTTTGTCTATCGAATAGCGCTTTATATTCCAAAGCATATTCTGCGGCAATTTGTGTAAGAATATTAATATTATACGGCAACCTTACTTTTTCTAATTCAGCAACCCATTCCGGTTTACCAATCAAAATTCCAAGCCTTAAACCAGCAAGCCCCATCTTTGAAACAGTGCTAATCAATACTGCATTTGGATATTTCTCTATCTCGCCAGTAAAACTAAAATCAGAAAATGGCTGGTAAGCCTCATCAATAACAACAAGGCCATTTGCCGCTTCAATAATTTTCTCGATATCTGCCTTGGAAAAACGATTTCCTGTTGGATTATTTGGATGTGCTAAGAATATCAGCGCCGGATCGTGCTCTTTAATTGCTGCAAGCATTGCATCCATATCCAGATCAAAATTTTCATTTAGTGGCACATCAACATACGGTATACCAATAGATATAGATGAGATTTTATACATTACAAAACTTGGAGAAATAGAAAGCACCGGCCTACCAGTACCTGCAAGCGCCATTAACAACATCAAAATCAGTTCGTCAGAACCATTACCAAGTATTAAACCAAGATCTTTTGGTATAGCCATTGATTCAATAATACGATGTTTTAATTTGGTTGCATTTGGATCTGGGTAGCGATTTATAGAAGCCTGTTTTAGTCGTTCTGATAGTTCGTTAAATACTTCCTCTGGAATATCATATGGATTTTCCATAGCATCCAGCTTTATCATGTCTCCCGGATCTGCCACATGGTATGCAGAAAGTTCGCGAATCTCTTTACGTACTAGGTTGTTGATGTATTCGGTCGGTGTTTTCATTGAAAATAGCTACCTCTAATATAATCTCATCATTCCCACAAAAACATATTGCTGTCTGGGGAATTTAATACCGCTCGTGCTGAGCGCGAAGCAGTCGAAGCATGAAACGGTATTAATTCTGCTATTTATTATCACCCTTCGACTACTCGTTCCTCGTGCTCAGGATGAACGGGTTGCTAAGTCTCAAATAACTTTATACTCTTAACAACTTTTACCTAATAACACTTATCTGCAATCAGCAATATTTTCCCCGGACAGTAGTGGCTTGACCTGGGATCCAGTCGCCGGTATGACGTATTTATTTCTTAATACGATATTCCGCAGAACGCGCATGCGCCTCAAGCCCTTCTCCTCGTGCAAATACTGATGCAACTTTGGAAAGCTTTGCAGCACCTTCCGGAGAACAGTTAATCAAACTTGAGCGCTTCTGAAAATCATAAACCCCAAGAGGTGATGAAAAACGCGCAGTTCTGGAAGTTGGAAGAACATGATTAGGGCCGGCACAGTAATCACCAAGTGCTTCAGACGTATATTGTCCCATGAATATGGCGCCGGCGTTTCTGATTTTATCAACTAATTCTTCTGGATTTTGCAAAGAAAGTTCAAGGTGTTCAGGAGCAATAAAATTTGATACTTCTGCAGCTTCATCAAGATCTTTTACATGAACCAATCCACCGCGTCCTGCAATTGAAGTCTTGATAATATCCTTACGCTCCATTGTAGGCATTATTTTTTCAATTGAAGCCTCAACCTCTTTTAGAAAATCTTCATCTTGTGAAATAAGAATAGCTTGGGCTATTTCATCATGTTCTGCCTGAGAGAATAAATCCATCGCCACCCAATCAGGATCGGTCTTACCATCACATATAACCAGAATCTCTGATGGACCGGCAATCATATCGATACCAACTGTTCCAAACACCATACGTTTAGCTGTGGCAACATAAATATTTCCTGGACCAACTATTTTATCAACTGCTGGAATGGTATCGGTTCCATAAGCCAAAGCCGCTACAGCCTGTGCACCACCTACAGAAAACACTGAGTCAACTTCAGCTATATATGCTGCTGCCAAAACCATTTCATTGATAACTCCATCTGGTGTTGGAACTACCATTACCACTTCCGGCACACCAGCAATTTTTGCGGGTATGGCATTCATAAATACTGAAGATGGGTACGCAGCTAATCCACCGGGCACATAAAGTCCAACCTTATCCAACGGTGTAACCTTTTGACCTAATACGGTGCCATCTTCTTCGGTATAACTCCATGACTCCATATTCTGGTGTTTTGCATAGGCACGAATACGCTCAGCAGCCTTTTCCATGGTAACCCTATGCTCTTCAGAGATGGTTTCATAGGCTTGTTTAAGTCTTTCTTTACTAATTTTAAGCTGTTCTACAGATTCACAGCTTAATCGGTCAAATTTATTTGTGTATTCTAAAACCGCTTTATCACCATCTCGCTTAACATGAGCAAGAATATTCTTTACTACTTGTTCAACATTAGCATCTGAACTTTCATCCCATGCCAGAAGGTCTTGAAGCTGAGTCCAAAATTGCTCATCGGATGTTTTTAGTCTGGTGATTTCTAGCATTGGATTTTCCTGTCTATATTTACAAGAACTATTTACAAGAACGGTCTTGTACAAGAACTAAGTTTTTAAATGAATCAGTTTTTTACATGAATCGGGTGGATTTATTGAACTGCGTTTTGAACCGCATCAATAATATCCTGAATACGTTTGTGCTTCATTTTCATTGAAGCCTTATTGATTATCAAACGTGAGCTTATATCTGCAATATGGTCAAGCGGAACCAAACCATTAGCTTTCAAGGTATTACCGGTATCGACAATATCAACAATCATATCGGCAAGGTCAACAATAGGAGCTAATTCCATAGAACCATAGAGTTTTATGATCTCAACCTGCTTACCTTGTTCCGCAAAATATTTTTGCGCAACATTAACAAACTTGGTTGCAATCTTAAGCCTACCAGTTCGCTCATTAGCTCCTGGTTTACCTGCCGTCATTAAACGACATTTAGATATCTTAAGATCGACAGGTTCATAAATAGATTCACCGCCGAATTCCATAAGTACATCTTTGCCTGCTATCCCAATATCAGCCACACCATATTCAACAAAAGTCGGAACATCGGTTGCCCTAAGAACAACAACTTTAACGTCGTCATGATTGGTATCAAGAATTAGTTTGCGGCTTTCCTTGGGGTCATCAATCAGCTCTATCCCTGCATGCTGAAGCAAAGGCATAGTTTCCTTTAAGATTCTACCTTTCGAGACTGCTATGGTGAGCTTTTGTGTCATAGTTGATACCTTTAGTTTTTACTTCTTCTAAAACAAAAATAATATAAGTCGATTGAGCCCTTCGGCTACGCTCAGGGGACTTGAGGAAAATGTGCTTAACGATCGGGAACCCTACGAATTTTAGCGCCCAACTGAGTTAACTTTTCTTCAATCCTCTCATATCCGCGATCGATATGATAGATACGTAATACTTCTGTTTCACCCTCTGCTACCAAGGCGGCTAATACCAAACTGGCAGAAGCCCTAAGGTCAGTAGCCATAACCGGTGCTGCCTGTAATTTTTGCTTACCGGTACAGATGGCAGTATTGCCTTCAATCTGGATATCCGCACCCATACGTTGCATCTCAAGAACATGCATAAATCTGTTTTCAAAAACCGTTTCTGCAACAGTTGATGTACCTTCTGCAACTGCATTCATTGCAACAAACTGCGCTTGCATATCTGTTGGAAAAGCGGGATATGGAGCAGTTTTAATATTTACTGCCTTTGGGCGTTTGCCATGCATATCAAGCGATATCCAATCCTTACCGACTTCGATCTCTGCACCCGCATCACGTAGTTTATTCAATACCGCATCAAGCAAAGATGCATCCGTATCTTTTAATTTTACCTTACCACCAGTCATTGCAGCAGCTACAAGATAGGTTCCGGTTTCAATACGATCTGGAAGAACATCGTATTTTGTACCATGCAATGAAGTTACACCCTCAATCTCTATTTTTGCTGTTCCCGCACCGGTTATCTTGGCGCCCATGCTATTCAGGAAATTAGCAAGGTCAACAACCTCTGGCTCACGAGCTGCATTTTCAATTATTGTGGTACCTTCAGCTAAAGCAGCTGCCATCATTAGGTTTTCTGTTCCAGTTACTGAAACCATATCCATAACAATTACAGCACCTTTAAGCCTTTCAGCCTTTGCCTTGATGTATCCGCTCTCTACTTCAACATCTGCACCCATTGCTATTAGGCCATCTATATGAAGATTTACCGGGCGCGACCCTATCGCACATCCTCCTGGCAAGGAAACCTCTGCACTACCAAACTTTGCCAATAAAGGTCCAAGCACCAAAATTGAGGCTCGCATTGTTTTCACCAAATCATATGGCGCAACCTGACTGGTAATACTGGTTGGGTCGACCTCTATTGTCATCCTGTCACCAAGGGTCAAATTAACCCCCATCCTGCCAAGAAGCTCCATGGTCGTTGTGATATCTTGTAAGTGCGGTATATTGCCAATTGTTACAGGGTCATCAGCCAATAATGTTGCTGCAAGAATTGGAAGAGCTGCATTTTTTGCTCCTGAAATTCTAATCTCACCCTCTAATGGCGTTCCACCACCAATTAATAACTTATCCATCAAAAATCTTTTCGCGCTAGTTAGTTACAATACCTGACAACTATGCCTCGGGGGGATGACATCTAAATCTTAAATTTTTGTCAGATATTCAAATAATTTATAAACGTAAATTAAAATTTACCGGAAGACGGATTTTACGCTAAAAAAGCAGGAAGATATAGCCTGAATTACAACTACCATAATTTGCGAAATATTTTCCCAAGATCGAGGCACAATTCGATAAAAAGATGTTGAGCTCACGAATAAGTGAGTGACTAATTTTTTAGTGAATTACAACAAAGATATTGGGGAAATAAATGCGAATTACTAGCTGCGGAATAGCGGCAGTACCAGCTCCAAACTACTAACTCTCGCAATCGCACATAACTGCTCTGGAATATTATAATAACGAATCTCTTTTTTAAGCTTTTTCGACTCTCTCACCCACTCAATCAATAAAGCTAATCCAGCACTATCAACCCTTTTTACTCCGCTAAAATCAATCTCTAATAAATCAACGGAATTAATAAGCGGCGACACTAAATCTCGGGTAATTCTTACTGTTTCGACATCCATTTCGCCATATAGACAATATCTACCATCTTCCTGGCACTTTTCAATCCAAACCGGATCGCCATTATCATTTGTTAATAAAGCATTTATGGAAGAAGGTGACAAAGGCACACTATTGCCGGAAACGCTACAGACATTTGCTCTACTGCCTTGCTCTTCTTTCGGTTGTTGAGTCTCTTCCTGCATAGTTATGCCTATTAATCCGCCAAATAATTTATAAAAAGGCTATTTTGCTTTTTTCTCTTCTGCTGAATCATCCTGGTCTTCTTCTGATTCTTCCTCTTCCTCAGAGTCGTCTTTACCTTCTTCCGACTCTACTTTTTTCTCACTTTCTGAATCAGCTTTTTTTCTTTGGATTCATTCTTTTTTATCTCAACAGCCTTAACCTCTTCAGTTTCTTCGGATTTAAGGTTGTCTATTAAACCTCCAACACCTTTCTTTTTAGCTATAGATGCAAATGTAGTTCTGTAATTAGCAATCAGACTAATTCCATCTACAAGAACATCGTAAACCTTCCATTCTGCTTTTTTATTTTTTCTAAGCTTGAATACTAAAGGAACCTTCGGCCCTTCGGTACGTTCAATTTCCATACGTATAGAAGCTTTTTTTGCCTTAGCCTCATGTTTATAAGGGAAGTAATTGATTTCATAATCAACAAATTCAGGCAAAGATCCGGCATATGTTTTAATTAGCAGTTCTCTAAAGAGTAAAGTAAATTCTTTTTTCTGCTCTTTATTCATCTTGCGCCAATACTTACCAACTACCCAGCGAGACATCACCACAAAATCGACACTAGGAATTACAAGTTCATCAACTAATTCCTTAACTCGCTCTGATGGTAAATCTTTACCATCATTTGCTGCTCGTTCTTTCTTAATCGCATCAAATAAAGATTCAATTGTTGTCTTTACAACCACATTTGGCATAACTGTTTGCTTTGAGGCAACTTCATCAGCATATCCAGTCACTGAAAACATGATAACACTGACCATTAATAACATTTTGTTAATCATAACCTTACATTTAATCATTATAATTAATCCTCACCTTCATCTGCTGTTTGACTAAATAAAAATTCACCGATTACTTTTTCCAGAACGATAGCTGACTGAGTAATATCAATTTCACTTTCATCAGCCAGATAATCTTCTGAACCACCAGGATCCAGACCTATGTATTGTTCACCTAATAAACCAGCTGTAAAAATACTAGCTGAAGTATCTTCAGGAATTTTATTATATTTATTTTCAATGGCCATTATTACAACTGCTTCATATATTTCCTGGTCATAAGCAATTGAGGTAACCTCACCAATCTTAACTCCGGAAATTGTAACTGGAGAACGAGCCTTTAGTCCTCCGACATTTGTGAACTTGGCTGTAACGGAATAGGTGTTCTCACCGGTAGTATGACTTAAACTACTAACTTCATAGGCAAGAAACACGAGTCCTGCAATCCCTATGAAAGCAAATATACCAACCCAAACTTCCATTAATTTAGATTTATGCATTTATATCTCTCCATACATCAATGCTGTAAGCACAAAATCAAGGGCCAATATTGCAAGTGATGCATACACAACTGTTTTCGTAGTCGCCCTACTTACCCCTTCCGATGTTGGTACAGCATCATATCCTTGATATAGCGCTATCCAAGTAGCTACAAAACCAAATACTAAGCTTTTTACAACACCGTTCATTACATCAGAATAAAAATTCACCTTAACCTGCATTTGCGACCAAAAGGCGCCTTCATCAATTCCTAGCAAGTCCACACCAATAAGATGTCCGCCAATAATACCAAGGGTACTAAAGGTTATAGCCAACACAGGCATCGAAATAATACCAGCCATAAAACGTGGCGCAATAACCCTCTTGATTGGGTCTATTGCCATCATTTCCATGCCGGAAAGCTGCTCTGTGGCCTTCATTAATCCAATTTCAGCCGATAGCGCTGAACATGCTCTTCCACTATATAAAAGACCTGCAACAACCGGCCCCAATTCTCTTACTAAAGATATTGCGTTCAAAACGCCTAAAGAGTTCTCTGCTCCAAACTTCAACAGTTCATAGTACAACTGTAAAGCTAGTACGCCACCAACAAACATACCGGAGACAATTATAATCACTAACGACAAAACACCGACCATATAGATCTGTTTGGTAAGCAATAGCGGCCGAATCAAAACACTGGGAAAACCAATAATTGTATGAAATAAAAATATATGACTGCGGCCTAACCTTTGAAAGGCATCTGCCAAAACATGCAAAAAGGCATGAATCATATACTGTAACGTGTTAATTACCATTTAAAGCTACTCTTATTCCATTAACTTGCATTTAATTAACTTATTCCTATAACTATTCAGTAACACCATATAAGTCTTGAGCGTAATCTAACGCTGGGAACTGGAATGGCACCGGACCATCCGGCATTCCAAACATAAACTGTTGCACCCATCGCGACGTTGATTTTTTAAGTTGCTCCGGGGTTCCGTTTTCTACGATCTTGCCTTGTGAAATCATATAAATCTCATCTGATATCGCAGCGGTTTCCTTAACATCATGAGACACAACTATAGATGTCATTCCCAAGGCATCGTTAAGCAGACGAATTAACTGAACTAATACTCCCATAGATATTGGGTCCTGCCCAGTGAACGGTTCATCGTACATTATCATCATAGGATCTAAAACTATTGAGCGCGCCATGGCAACCCGGCGAGACATCCCCCCTGATAGCTCAGATGGCATTAGGTCTCTGGCTCCGCGCAATCCAACAGCATGCAACTTGGTAAGTACGATATCCCGAATCATACTTTTCTTTAATTTAGTATGCTCTCTTAATGGGTAAGCAACATTATCAAAAACGGAGATATCTGTAAGCAAGGCCCCGCTTTGGAATAACATGCCCATTTTTTGCCTTAATTTATAAAGATTACTTCGGCTTAGCTTGTGTACGTCATGTCCGGCAACGACAATTGTTCCTGAATCAGGCTGAAGCTGACCACCAATAAGTTTAAGAAGGGTTGTTTTACCGGTACCACTAGGTCCCATAATTGCGGTTACGCATCCTCGTCTGATATCAATATCGACACCATCAAAGATTTTTCGCTCACCACGAGAGAAATGCAAATCTCTGATCTCGATCAAAATATCATTTGATTCATCAACCTCGAAACTCATAGATTGCCCAGCGGACCCCTTAATTATTATTTATTCCTTAACTCTGCGAACTGACTTATAACATCATTCCATCGCTTTTTTGCGCAATATACCAGATATTTCAAAAATGAATATATAAATCCAGTCGCACCGATTTCCAGTAGCTAATTTTTACCACCCTAACCTTTAAAATATAAACCATATATTCAGGTTATGGTAGAAACAATCTGATTTTTGCGAGTTTTTGCCCTCATTGAGAGGGCACCACCCGAATTACACCATTCAATTCACTTTTTATCGACGACTGTAAAGGTCACAGAAACCATATAACCGACTTAAAAAAAGATAAATATTGGTAACAAAGCATAGAACGGTTAACATATCTTTTTTAAAGAATGGAAAAGCAATGGATATCGCCCTTAATATTGGAGCATTATTAGTTGGTTTTGTGCTTCTGGCCTGGAGCGCAGATAGATTTATCGCTGGCGCTAGTAATATCGCCCGCAGTTTAAATGTATCCCCCCTTATCATAGGTATTACAGTAGTTGGTTTTGGAACATCAGCTCCAGAGATACTTGTCTCCGCCATGGCAGCCATTCAACATACCCCGGGAATTGCCGTAGGTAACGCAATCGGATCTAATATCACCAATATTGCCCTTGTAGTTGGCTTTACCGCCTTAATCATCCCTATTGCCGTAAGACCGCAAATCATAAAACGTGAGATGCCAATATTATTTATAATTATGGCAATATGCTTATTCTTCTTTTGGGACTTAAACCTATCCAGAACTGAAGGAATCATTTTTTTAATCGTACAGATTATTGTGCTTGCCTGGGCTGTACATATCAGCCGCAAAGAAAAAGACCACGACGCCGAAGAACTTGCTGACGAACAAGAAAAAATGCCACTAGGCAAAGCAATATTCTGGCTAATTCTCGGACTTTTATTATTACTTGGCAGCTCAAAAATATTGGTTTGGGGCGCAGTTGGAATTGCCAAACTATTTGGCGTGCCAGATCTTGTAATCGGCCTGACCATAGTTGCCCTTGGCACAAGCCTGCCAGAACTTGCAGCATCAATAACCTCGGTTAAAAAGAACCACCCGGATATCGCCATTGGCAATATCTTAGGGTCTAATATCTTTAATATTCTGGCGGTACTTGGCACTGCTTCTGTTATTTCCCCAGTAGCACTGGAAACCCCGGTTTTGTATCGTGATTTTTCAATCATGACAGTTCTAACTATACTGTTATTGATTTTTTCATACAGATTTGGAAAACATAGCGGAACCATAAACCGACTCGAGGGGCTTGGCCTGTTATGTATATACTGTGGCTATCAAGCTATGCTTTTTTTAAAAATTGGATTTTAAATCAACGGCTTTAATTCATGACAAACAATCAATTAATAACAACCGCAATCAATGCTCTTAAAACCGAATCAGAAGCCATCACCAACCTTATTCCAAGAATTGGTGATGAATTCATCAAGGCGTGTGAAATCATTCTTGCATGCAAAGGCAAAGTTATTGTCACCGGAATGGGCAAATCAGGGCACATAGGACACAAAATTGCAGCAACTCTTGCCAGCACCGGAACCCCTGCATTCTTTGTACACCCGGCCGAAGCAAGTCACGGCGATCTTGGAATGATAACCAAAGAAGACGTTGTACTTGCCATATCTAATTCCGGCGAAACCGAAGAAATTTTAACCATAGTCCCCATGTTTAAAAGATTAAATACATCCCTGATAACAATGACCGGAAATACAAAATCCACCTTGGCATCAGCTGCAGACGCCAATCTTGATATAAGTGTTGAAATAGAAGCATGTCCGTTAAACCTTGCACCAACATCCAGCACCACAGCAACACTGGCAATGGGAGACGCCCTAGCCATCTCTCTTTTAAAAGCCAACGGATTTACCGAAGATGACTTCGCCATGTCACACCCGGGTGGCAAACTTGGCCGCAAGTTATTACTTACCGTTGAACAACTAATGCACACAGACGAATTGATTCCTTTCGTTCAACAGAATGTATTGCTAAAAGATGCATTAATGGAAATGACCGAAAAAGGATTGGGAATTACCGCAATAACTGATTCTGCCAACGTAGTTTTAGGTATTTTTACCGACGGTGATTTACGCAGAATACTGGATAAAGAAATCAGCATACATACCACCAAAATAAATGAAGTAATGACTCCCAATTGCATCACCGTTACCAAAAACATCCTGGCCGCAAAAGCATTAGCCATAATGGAAAGCAAAAAAATCAATGCCTTATTGGTAGTAGATGAATCAAATAAACTTATCGGAGCACTAAACATGCACGACATGCTAAAGGCAAAGGTTGTATAAAATGGAACAATTAAAAACCATTGCGAAAAATATCAAATTATTAATATTAGATGTCGACGGTGTACTGACGGACGGCAAACTTTATATCGGAGAAAACTCCGAAGAAATAAAGGCCTATAACATCAAAGATGGCCTAGGAATGTGCATATTAATGGAAAACGGAGTTGAAATAGCAATTATCACCGGACGCAGCTCAAAATCCGTAGAAAATCGTATGACCAACCTGGGAATCAAACACCTGTATCAGGGTAAACTTGCCAAACGGGAATCATATGAAAAATTACTTACCGATTTGAAACTAACTCCTGAAGAAGTTGCCTATATTGGTGATGACTTAATCGACATCCCGGTAATGACAAAAGTTGGGCTTCCTGTTGCCGTAGCTGACGCACATTCAAAGGCAAAAGAGATTGCCAAACATATCACCACAAATATTGGTGGCAACGGCGCTGTTCGCGAAGTATGCGATCTAATCCTCGATGCCCAAGGAAAACTAGAAAATATCTATTCAAAGTTTATAAATGGCTAAACCAAGAAAACCACATATCAATCTTATCGTCCTGCTATTTGTAACAATAGCCTTTGCCGTAATTATTCAATATCAAACAGGCAAAGAACAATTAAAGCCAGCACCACAAAAAAACCAAGATCGCCCTGATTTTTTCCTGAAAAATGCCACCACAAAAGTCATGGATGAAACAGGCAAAATTCGCTATAAACTTGAAGCCGATAACATCTACCACACTCAAAAACAAAACGAATCAAAACTTTCAAATCCAAAAATAACTGCATTCAACCAAGACAACAATACATGGGTCATTACCGCAAAAAACGGAACACTGCCAGACCACAAAGAACATCTAACATTAGATGATAATGTAGTAACCCAAAGATTCAAAAAACCAATCGAAACCAGACAAGAACCAACAAAAAGCGATTTAACCGCCAACACAAAACAACTAACCTATTACACAAAAAATCAAAATATCGTTTCGGAAGGAAATGTCATAATCACCACAGATTCCACCGTAATCAATGGAGGTAGAATGGCTGCCAATATACCTGCGAACACAATGGAGATTACTACAAATGTTAAAGCAAGCATTAAACCAAAAGACTAGTCAAATGCTCCAAAGACTAACCTTAATCTGCTTATTTCTATTTGCCGGAAATCTATATGCCCTTACAACAGATAAGGACAAGCCAATAGAGATATCAGCAGACAAAGTCGAGATAGATAACTCCAAAGGCCAAAGCATATACAGCGGAAATGTAGAACTATCCCAAGGCAGCCTGCATATTACCGGCTCCAAATTAGTTGCGTTCACATCAAACGGAGAACTAACAAAAGCGGACATTTATGGTTCCCCTGCAACACTGAAACAACAACCGGAAGAAAAAGAACTAATAGACGCCAAAGCCGAACACATAGAAATAAACTACAACAAAGACCAGGAAATCATCCTCAATAAAAATGCCATCCTGATACAAGGAACAAATAAATTTTCCGGAGACAAAATTAAATATATTGTAGCCACCGACCAAGTAATAGCCGATAGTCAAAAAGACTCTCGTGTAAAAGTAGTGATTTCTCCAAAAACCAAATCAATACCAAAAGACAAAGAAAACACACAACCAGAAAGCCAAAAGGAAAATCAATGAGCACCCTTAAAGCCAATGCAATCAAAAAAAGATACAAATCAAAGGTTGTAGTTGATGGTGCATCTTTCCAAATCAAAACAGGAGAAGTAGTTGGACTGTTAGGGCCAAATGGCGCCGGAAAAACCACCAGTTTTTACATGCTTATCGGCCTTGTACCCTGTGACGAAGGAACCATAACCCTTGATGACCAGGACATAACCCACTTCCCAATCCATAAACGAGCACATTTAGGATTAGGCTATCTACCTCAAGAAGCATCTGTTTTCCGCAAACTCACCGTCGCTGATAATATCTATTCAATATTAGAACTAAGAAAAGATATTAATAAAAAACAAAAACAGGAAAAACTCGAATCCCTCTTAGATGAATTCCACATAGACCACCTGCAAGACCAAACCGGAATAAGCCTATCCGGCGGAGAAAGACGACGCGTTGAAATTGCCAGAGCATTGGCAATGGAACCTAAATTCATATTCTTAGACGAACCATTCGCAGGCGTAGACCCAATCTCTGTCGGAGACATACAACAAATCGTCACCCACCTAACCGACAAAGGCATAGGCGTATTAATAACCGACCACAACGTTCGCGAAACCTTAGGAATATGTGAACGCGCCTATATCCTAAATAAAGGTCACGTCATAACCGAAGGCGATGCCGACCACATCCTAAGCCACCAATCGGTACGTGATACCTATCTTGGGGAAAATTTCAGGCTATAAAATCAAATAGTCTCAATCTCAATCAAATCTGCAAACCTATTAAAATCTTTAACGTTGCAGGTAAGCAGGCAATTAATATCGTATGCCTTCATTGTCGCAACAATATTTGCATCATGAATTTGTTTACCACCAAACTTATAATTATCCATAAGTTTCAGTAATTCCTCTGTTACCACAGCATTATCATCGGCAACATTAAATTTGCTTTGAAAAAATTCAATACGCTTAGTAATAATTTGTGTAGAAAGTGGTTCAGAAAAAGTTTGCGGCCTGGATATTATAGAAATATATTCCCTAATAACCTGCCTGCTTATCCATATTGGCCTATTTGCGCAATACAACTTCTCAATTACCGACAAAGCCACATCATGCATAGGAGAAGATTTTATATTTGCATATACCAAAATATTGGTATCAATAAAAATTGAATTAGCGTCCGTCATCGCCGTATAAATCCTCACGACTCATCGACACACCTTCCGGCCATGCACCTAAATCATCAACAGGAAACCCAAGAGAACTATCTGCCTTATGCTCACTTTTAACCTGTTCGCGCTGCTTTAAAAAATCAATAAAATCCTCAACCTCAGCTACACGACTAGGAGGAAGCTCACGAATTTTATTAATAAGATACTGTTCACGTGCTAATGGCATAATTGCCCCCAAAATATAAAATAATTGTAACTCGTCCGCTAAACCATACGAATATAATCCGAAGTTAGCATACATAACTGAATATATCTATAAACAACTTCCAGTATTTCAATAACCTAATACCAACCACCTATAGACAAAACCTACCAAAATTATTATAATTCGCGCCAAATTAGGAACTGGTTATAATTCAGCGAAATCTGACACCTAAAAGTAGGTTGGTGCAGAGCGCAGCGAAGCCCAACAAAATAAACTACAAATGTAATTTACGATGTAAAGTGGTTATTCTTTGCTTGCGTCGTCATACCGGCGCAGGCCGGTATCCAGAAATGTAGGGGCGAAAAATCTTTCGCCCTAAAAAAGAAAAGGGCAAATGTTATTTGCCCCTACAAATGTAAACCAACCCTTTCAAGGACACGAAAGGTACAACTTAAAACATGGGGAAATCATATGCACACAACAAATGCCATTGCCACGTCACGCCCACGCATAACCTCTAAAAGATCCCTGAGCGCACTTCGACTACGCTCAGCACAGGTAGCCGAAGGGTCAATTGCACAAACTTTTAACCCTCTCAAAAACATCCTCATACAATTAGCACTACTCTGCTCACTTTTTGGAATTGTGAGTAGCAATGCGTTTGCAGGAGAGCCCACATATTATTATGCCACAGACTATAACCAGCCTGTTCAATCCTCATTCTCAGAAACAAGAGAGCTTGCATGTGACCGGATGGTTGCTTATCACTCAGGCAGTACTTTAATAGATTTCTATTATGATGAAGAATTTGATGTTTATGTATGTTATATAGACTCAAATAATTATTATGGTTGGACATATACACATTGGATTATGTCAAGAGAATGTCCTGAAGGTGATTTTGACCCAGAAACACAATCTTGCTATTGCTCAGATCCTGCTGAGTACTGGGATTCAGGACATAATTTATGCAAAGACCGCTGCCCCGACCCGGAACAATTTTGGAATCTTGATACTCAGCAATGTGAGTCATACGAATTTTACATCCAACCCGAACCTAAAAATCCGGAACAATGCGGTGTAGGCAATCCTATAGATTATCGCGCCGAAAACAAATTCCAAATCGAAACAGATTTTAGTGATACATCTCCAATGCCATTGCGCATGACTCGTTATTACAATTCAACATCAAGTAGAGCAGCTGTTACCACGACGGGAGCCAACTGGCGTCATAACTATATGATAGGGATTGATAATGCATATTCAGAAAGAATTTTAACTCGAACCAATACCAGCCAAAAATCGAGCATTTATAACACCCCTTCAGATGCCTGCGCCAGTGGTTGGCAGGAAGTAAACGCTGGTTCGTTCAAAGGAGCATATGCCGATACTACAGCAGTCTATGAAAATAATGAATGTAAAATCCAAACCAATGGTAATACATTAGCTTCCATTTCAGTTAAAGCCAATAATGAAAATACAAGTCGTATTTTTAATGAAGCTGTTATTGAGCCAAATTTCAAAAAAATAACTCGTCCAAACGGCACCATCTTTACATTTATAAAATCAGAAGAATCCTGGCAACCAACAATCGCCAGAGACATCAAGCTAGAGCAACTTCCAGATAACACCTGGAAATTCACCGACACAAATAAAACAGTAGAGATTTTTGATGCTGAGGGCAAACTTACCTCAATAACCAACATAGCAGGACATTCTCAGAGCCTATATTATGATGAAACCGGAAAGCTTGATTATGTAGAAGATGATAATGGTAATCGCTTAACTTTTGGCTATAACGACCAAGACATGGTTAGCGTAGTAACACTGCCGGATAACACCCAAATCAACTACGCATACGATACAAATGATAAATTAATCAACGTAATCTATCAGGATGATACACCAGAAAATTTAGATGATAATCCATACAAGCAATACCTGTATGAAAACACCACATTCCCATATTCCCTAACAGGAATTATTAACGAAAAAGGAATTAGATATTCTACTTTTGATTATGATTCAGAAGGTCGTGCAACTTTAACTCAACACCAACAGGGAATCGATAAATACGAATTTGTTTATAACGAAGACGGTAGCGCAACTATCACCAACCCGTTAGGCAAAGAAACCACATATACCTTTACCGCAATAAACGGACAAGTAAAAGTAGAAACCGTAACCGGCCACCCAACCCAAATGTGTGGTGGAACAAATAAAAACTACACCTACGACGCCAACGGCTTTATCGCCACCAAAACCGACTGGAACGGCAACGTAACCTCATACGTGCGTGATGAAATGGGACGCATTTTGGAAAAAACCGTAGCTGTCGG
>JAWSVC010000057.1:0-132 GCA_033852075.1 Gammaproteobacteria bacterium
ACTTCAAATGTTATAAATCCTTTATCGAATGTACCAAGAGCACCTTCTCTGGCTAAAATCCCAAAGTATTGATTTTCAAAGTCGATAAAAGGGTAGGCGCCGTAAGCTCCGGCACTTGAAGCCTTATATGGA
>JAWSVC010000057.1:149-283 GCA_033852075.1 Gammaproteobacteria bacterium
AATGGGGTTTGGTCGCATTCTATCCATGTTCCGAAACCATAATGCCAATCTTTACCTATCCCATCTAAAGCAGGTGAGTAAGCTATAGTAGCTCCTTGAAACTGATCTGAAGTCATAGATGTTATAAGTTCTGG
>JAWSVC010000057.1:377-676 GCA_033852075.1 Gammaproteobacteria bacterium
GCCATTAATCCAGCAACCTGAAGGTGAGTGGATGAATAATAAAATTCAGTACCAGGAACGATAGATCCATCGTTACTACTTAATATATTTTCAACGCATGATTCGAAATTTGATATCCCAATATTTATACAGATAGGTTCATTAATAAGCCCTGAAGTGAAACTTAGGAGATGAGATAGGGTTATATTAGAAAGGTTTCCAGCTGTGGGCCAAAAATTGAGGAAGTCTTGCGGATTTGAGTTTAAATCCAAGCTTCCAGATTTAACAACATTAAGAATAACAGCAGCTGTTACCATTTT
>JAWSVC010000044.1:0-5428 GCA_033852075.1 Gammaproteobacteria bacterium
TGTACTGGTCTAATGGAACCGGACACTAAGATAAAGCACAATATATACTAGCTTATCGAGGTGTCTATGAAAACAAAACGAGTTAATAGGAAATACTCAAAAGAATTTAAAGAAGAAGCAGTAGCTTTGGTAACCGAACAGGGTTACAGCGCATCACAGGCTGCAGAAGCGGTAGGTATAGATAAAAGGCTGATTTATAGCTGGATTAATAAGACAGCAAATGACAATAGTGAAGATGCATTATCCGCAGATGAACGCAAAGAGCTATTAGCCTTGCGTAAAGAGGTCAAAAACTTGCGCATGGAGAAAGAGATCTTAAAAAAGGCGAGCGCCTTCTTTGCGAAAGAAATGAAGTAAAATATAGCTTCATCCAAGCTGAGTCTTAGCGGTATCCGGTAGCTGTCCTATACAGAGTCATGAAAGTAAGCTCCTCTGCGTACTATGACTGGAAAAATAGACCTGCAAAGATTATTGGCTTCCAGGAATTTATGCTCTATCTTCGCTGCAAATCCCTGTTTAAGAATAGCAGGGAAAGCCTTGGTTCAAGGCAAATGGCAAAGAAGCTACGTGAAGAAGGCTTTATTATAGGCCGTTACAGAACTAGAACTATTATGCGCCAACTAGGGCTAAAAGTAGTTCAAAGAGTTGCTTACAAGGTTACGACCAATAGTAAGCATAACAACGCTATTGCTGACAACCTGCTTGAGCAGCAGTTTAATCCGCCTCGTCCAAATATGGTTTGGGCTGGGGATATTACATATTTGTGCACCGCAGAAGGATGGCTATACCTGGCTGTAGTGATGGATTTGTATTCCAGAAAAATTATCGGGTGGGCCATGGGTAAACGCATAAATCAGAATCTAGTATGTCGTGCCATGCAAATGGCTATAAATCTTAGAAACCCTGATGATGATTTGATATTCCATAGCGATCGAGGGTCGCAGTATTCGAGCAAAATGTTTAGAAAGTTGCTTAAGCGGAATAACATACGTCCTTCTATGAGTGGTCGAGGCGCTTGCTGGGATAATGCCGTGGTTGAAAGATTTTTTGGTAGTTTAAAGAATGAGTGGCTAATAAAAGTTGCTCATTTGACCAGAGAAACCATGGAAAAAGATATGGAGAATTATATTAGATATTATAACCATGACAGGTTGCATACAGCTAATGGCGGTTTGTCACCTGTTAAATTTGAAATGTGCGTTAACAAAGTGTCCGGTTGGACTTGACCAGAACAGGAGCATTATTTCCAAGATTCCAAGTCTAGTTGGGCATGACTTAAAAACTTACTATACCTGGATGCCGGCCTTCGCCGGTAAGACGAAGCAAGGCTATTTATGCGCTGCGTATGCGTTAGTAACTTTACGGGATGTTTTTATTTGTTTGGAAAGGTTTGCAACTTCGTTTTTGGCATCCGTTGCAAATTGTTGTAATCTTGAATTTATCTCAAGAACTTCGGAGATAATTTTATGAATTTCTGGAGCATCATCTTCAGATACTTCCGTAGAGAATATCTGTTTAGCAAGCTCCATTCGTTTAGGCTCGTTTTCTTTGGCAAAGGCAATATCAGACTTCAATAGATGAGCTTCTATCTCTTTTGTCAAAGATAGAAGCTCTTGTGCAATTTGTACTTTACTATTATCCAAATTATTATGACGCCATTTTTTTCGCGTGATCTTCACGCACATCAACAGGAATAGCATTCCAGGCATCTTTAATTTCAGTCATAAGAGAAACAACTTCATCAAATTTTTTCTCATTATTATTTAAATTTGCCTCTACTAATGCTCGCTGCATATAATCATATAGGTCATTAAGGTTAGTAGCAATATCGCCACCTTTTTCTGAATCAAGACTGGCTTTTAAACCATCAAGAATGGAAACTGCTTTGCTAACATTTTCACCTTTAATACCAACGTTATTATCCTGCATTGCTGATTTAGCAATTGATATCTTATCAATTACCCCCTGCATCAGCATCTGAATAAGCTGATGCGGATCAGCATATGCGGTACCAGAATAGGTATCAATTTCCTTATATCTTTGTGTTGCATTGTGATAGCTCATTTAGTTGCCTCCACTATTGTTCTATTTTAATCTTTATTAAACATTGTCACTCCTGGCAACAAATCTAATTGTGATGTTAGATAACTTCCGATCGAGTTATATTGAGAAACTAAAAGATCCATAGCATTAAACGATGCTAAATACCTGGCCTCTAGTTTTTCCAGCCTCTCACTCAAGGCTACTCTTTCGTCATCTATCTCTGTTACACTGGATTCAATACCGTCTACCTTCGTATCAATCAAACCAGAAGATTTCACGTATTCATCCAGCAGGTCAAACATTGAATCTGCCAATCCTCTCGAGAAATGAACAGTTCCTCTCAACCCTGTTGTTGTTCCGCCGATCGTTAGCATTAAACCTTGTGTATTACTACCGGCTCCAGTCAGTTCCTGACCATCTCCGATTGCTAACTGACCACCAATTGTTCCGGCAACATCTAAACCATCAGTACCAGATCCAACTGCGAAACCCAACTCAGCCTCAGTATTTGTATCGACCGAAACAAACTGAACTTTAGAGCTGGAACCATAAATTGATGAAGTAAATGTGAAGTTTTTCGCAGTATCATCATAAGATACCTGAATAGCAGCACTACTACTTTTAATACTTGAATCACCATTAATCTTACTTTGGATTTCTGCAGCAAGAGCACTACCACTGCTATAATCCCCATTAGTTAAAGTAATAGTTCCAGATGTGACTCCATCCACCTTAATGGTGAAGGAGTTATTATCATCATCTATAGTTAGTGGCGCAGAAAAATCTAATACGCCATTCCCTTCATATGTCCCTTTGGTAGCAAGCTGGGTAATATTTACTGCATAACTGCCAGCCTTTGTCTGACTACTACTGGTGACATATGTAACATTAGTATCTGTTGGATTGCCATCAGGAGCAAATATAGCCCCAAGCACATCAAAATTATCATCTATAATTTCATCAAGTTTATACTCATCCAGTACTAACATACCAGCAAGATCAGGGCGTTCAAAATCAGCATCATCTTCATCTAAAGTTGTTGTCGATGCATCATATACTCTACTAGTAATACCAATATTTGAAAGGGAATTAAAACCACCAGAAATTCCAGCAATCGATGAAGATATAATTGATCTGATTTCACCCTCCATACTTCTTAATAACGATTCACCAAAAAGTACTCCAGCCACATCAGTATCCTGATTATATTCATTATATTTAGTAATTGTATAAACCATGTCGTTATATTTATCGACAAAGTCGGTAATTAGATCCTTTACGCCCTCTTTATCCTGAGAGATTTCAAGCCTTATTGTTTCACCAACACTGGCATTATTAATATCTAATGTAACGCCGGAAATAGCCCCAACAATCTGATTCGATGAACTGCTAATTTCAAGACCATTTATTGATATCTCGGCATTAATACCTTCCTGAACCTGCTCCATATTAGTAGCACTATTATTAAATGCCAACTGAGAAAGACCAGAAGTATCGGTATCATCACTATCATCGTCATCAACGGTGATTTCCATACTCATGTTTTCACCAGTTTCTGAAGTCAAGACCAGCTTATATTGATCAGTACCAACCTTAACAATAGTAGCCTGAACTCCCATATCCGCATCATTTATCTTGTCGCGAATACCAGAAAGAGAGTTATCTCCACTACTGATATCAATAGTAACAGAAGCTACGTCTCCATTTTGAGTAAAACTATTATATGTATCGTCAGGATCCGGATCATAATCGGTTGTACCAAACTTAAATGTAAGGGAACCGGTTCCAAGAGAATCAGAAGGACTGGAGAATGTACCTGTACTTAATGAATGACCTTTTGCTCTTTGGGTTACTTCAACATCATACGAACCATTTTCTGCAATAGACGTCGCTGTAGCAGACAATACATCTTCATTACTAGAAGTAACTTCTTTAGATTTAAAGGTAGATATAGTATCAAGCTTACCAACAGCTGTTTGAAAGGCATACATAGAACTTTTAAGTGTTCCATATGCTGAAATCTGCGCCTCATATAATTCTTCTTTCGTATCAAGGCGCTCAACTACTGGTTCTTCTTCAGCATTAATGAGGTTTTGAACCAGCTCTGCTACATCTATCCCTGAACCAAGACCAAGTGATGTAATCGTTGACATTGTCTGATACCTCCGGTTATTACTGCAAAATTCCTTTGGTAAAAGCATAGCAGAACCGCCGGAACATTACCTTTAGTTATTGCTTTAATACAATATTTGATCATTTTCTACACTAAAGGTTAGATATTTTTGTACGCAAATAAAACACGCATATCTACAATCATTTTATCGGCATGAATTGAGGAAACTTTAGGGGATGAAGAGAATCTAAATTACTATTTATGATCAGTTTCAGGCGCATCGTCGCCATGCATTACTATTTTCCCGTCTTCCCAGGTAACGTAGTAATGACCAAGCTTGCGTTTTTTTTCTAGTTCTTCATGAACAGCGGTTCGTAAACACTCAAGAACTTCAAGGCTTTCAAATGATGGTGTATTTTGAAACTGTTCCATATTATTTTACCGCTCTTTCTCTAATAAAATCGAATAACTCTTGGTTTGAAACCATTATTTTACCATCAACTACTTCAAATATTAGTTCAGGTAACTCACTATTATTCATAAAACATTTAGTTCTAGTACAAATTTTCGCATAAAACTCCAAAAGATTATACAAACTACGTGGAAATCTGCGAACAATATCCTTTTCAGGTATATCATGTCCGCCGTGCTTTACTCTTTCAGCCACACGGAATTTTGAAACATTTGCATCAGGAAGCGCAAGATAAAGCAACTCAACCTCCCACCCTTCGCTAACTAAATCCTCAATTAATTTTAAGTAAGTTTTTCCAGATAGCGTGGTTTCAAAAGCAAAATCAGCCTTCTTGTCAATAAATGACTTAATCTCTTTCAAAAAAATCTTACTTGCTGCCAACAACTCCTTTTCTGGGGCTAGCGGAGATATACCTGCTGCAATTAAATCGGCATTCACAAAATTATTACATGATGCTAACCGGGGGAGATACTTTAATGCGAAAGTAGTCTTACCAGCACCATTTGGCCCGGCAATTATCCAGCATGTTGGCTTTTTATTCTCTTCCATAGCTTTACCCATATTTTTTGATAGCCATAAATTACTACCTTAAAGCATTATTCGCAACAAAGAATAAGTCTTAAGATCCCCGATCAAATCGGAGATGACTAAATTTATCAGCTTATTCTGAGATTATTTTTTCAAGATCGAGGCGTAATTTGTAAAAAGATGTTGAGCATACGTATTTGTATGCGACTCATTTTTTTATGAATTACAACAAAGATATTGGGAAAATAAGCCAAATCGAGTAGGAGGGGCCT
>JAWSVC010000045.1:0-815 GCA_033852075.1 Gammaproteobacteria bacterium
AAAGATATTGGGGAAATAAACCCTAAATTTTCTTAGCTTGGTCAATCGCGGAGCCAATATAAGTCCACGGAGTCAGATCAATCAGACTTTGCTTGGCATCTACAGGTAGATCAATCCCTTCAAGAAACTCTGCAATTACCTCTTTGTTAATTGCCTTACCACGAGTTAGCTCTTTAAGTTTCTCATACGGTTTTTCAATACCATGACGACGCATAACTGTCTGAATGGCTTCTGCTAATACTTCCCAGCTACTATCCAGATCTTCTCTTATCACTGCCTCGTTAACTTCTAGCTTACCAATCCCTTTTAAAAGAGACTGCAAAGCTATTACGGTATGCGCAAAACCTACACCAATATTTCTTAGCACTGTTGAGTCGGTAAGATCACGCTGCCATCTTGATATTGGTAATTTTGAACCAAGATGATTAAACATTGCATTAGCAACACCCAAGTTCCCTTCTGCATTTTCAAAATCAATTGGATTAACCTTATGTGGCATCGCTGATGACCCTACCTCTCCAGCAATTACTCGTTGTTTAAAGTAACCGTTGGAAATATAGCTCCAGACATCACGACTAAAATCAATCAAGATCGTATTATAACGAGCTATAGCATCAAATAGTTCTGCCAGATAATCATGCGGTTCGATTTGAGTTGTATATGGGTTCCATTCAAGCCCAAGGCTGGTTACGAATTTTTCAGCATGAGCAGCCCAATCAACCTCCGGATATGAAATCATATGTGCATTGTAGTTACCTACTGCACCATTAATCTTACCAAGGATAGGGGTGTTTATTATGTACTCTCTTTGACGT
>JAWSVC010000045.1:839-1377 GCA_033852075.1 Gammaproteobacteria bacterium
GACCATGAGTACGTGAAAGCATAGGAATTGCTGCATAATTAATTGCCATATCCTTGATAGCACTATTTACCAAGTCAACATCATCCATAAGCACCTGATCACGAACAGCCTTTAGCATCAGAGCGTAAGAAAGATTATTAATATCTTCAGAAGTACATGCAAAATGGATAAATTCAGTTATTGCAACCAATTCAGGATTATCTGCAATCTCTTCTTTAAGGAAATATTCAACTGCCTTTACATCGTGATTAGTTGTTTTTTCAATCTCTTTTACACGCTCTGCGTCATCAATCGAGAAGTTCTCAACAATATCATTCAAAAAATTGTTTGCAGCATCAGATAGAGAAGATACTTCTGTGATCTTTTCATTTTCAGAAAGGGCCTGCAACCAACGCACTTCAACCAGAACACGAAAATGGATAAGTCCGAACTCACTTGTATATGGGCTGAGTTTTGATGTTTTACTGTGATATCTTCCATCTATTGGTGAAATAGCTGATAGCGAGTTAATAATGGTCATGCTGCTGTTTGCTCTCTT
>JAWSVC010000045.1:1421-2352 GCA_033852075.1 Gammaproteobacteria bacterium
GATTACACGAATAAGTTAGGTAATAACACGAAAAAACAATTCCCTGCAAAAAACTAACATTTTTCCAATTTATTCTTGACATATAACATTGCCATAACAAATAAATTTAATAATTACATGCAATGCAATAAGAAATACTACTTACCATTATCTCTTTTATTGATGTATTGCTGACTTGTAATCACATCAAGTTTTCGTAATTTTTTTAGTGCCATTGAATGCCCCTGATCCGCAGCTTTACTCCACCAATTTACTGCTTCAACAACATCTCGCTGAACCCCTCCAAGCCCCCTATGATAAACTCTACCTACGTTATATTGAGCATCAGCAATTCCTGCTTCGGCTGCAACTAAATAATACTTATAGGCCTTACTCATATTCTTTAAAACACCCTCTCCTTTCTTATACATTGTTGCCAACTTGTAACAAGCTTCAACATGACTAAGGTCTGCTGCTTTTGTAAGCCAATTTACAGCACGCATGAAATCTCGATCAACTCCAATCCCATTTAAATACATCATCCCTAATTCATAACATGCATCTGGCTGATCTTTCTCTGCTGCCCGATAAAACCATCCAAATGCTGTTTGATCATTTTGCGACACGACCATCCCGTTTTTATAAAAACGACCAACATTATACTGTCCATCACGGTCACCACTATCAGCCGCCTTTTCATACCATTTAAGGGCATTACGCATATCGGGTTCTTTACTTAAAAGAGAGTTTTCATAAGCATAACCTATCCGAAATTGAGATACTCCATCCCCATTATCCGCAGCCTTTTGATAGTGATAAAGGGCTTTCTCGATATCCTTTTCAACCCCCCATCCCTCAAAAAATATCGCCCCAAGATATCTATGTGACCCAATATTCCCTAGCTCTATAGCCTTAGTAAAGAATATCATGGCTCGTTTATCACTTTGACGCA
>JAWSVC010000045.1:2360-5949 GCA_033852075.1 Gammaproteobacteria bacterium
AACGAGCTGCTTTTGAATAACTTTGTTTAACCCCCTCCCCCTTTTCATACATTTCACCAAGATTACGCATCGCTGTAACATTACCTGCTTCAGCGCACTTTTGATACCACTGAAAAGCCAGTTTTAAATTCTGAGGAATTCCTTGCTTACCATTATGATAAATTACTGCAAGATTAATTTGCGATGCCAAGTGATCCTTTTCTGCTGCTTTTTCGAACCACTGTACGGCCTTAACCATATTTTTTGGTACAGCCTCAGCATGCATATACATGTAACCTAGCTGATATTGTGACTCAACATCACCTGTTTTTGCTAACTGATAAAAAACACGAAATGCTTTAGGATAATTACCAAGTTTGTAATACTGCATCCCTTCTGCAAAATCTTCTGCAAAAAGAGACGATGAAAAAATAATAATTAAAAAAAACAGTATTTTTCTCATAGACTATTCGACACCCTTTACTTTCGTTCATTCAATAAATATAGTCAAAATAGGAACTATTTCAGGATATACGTTAAAATCCATTACCCTGATTATTTAATATCAACTTGAACTTTATTCGTAACTTACTGAAAAAATGAAAATTACTTACAACTCACCAACAATACTGACCTTTTCCTTTATTGCTGTTGCAATACAAATTATTGCATCAACATTTATGCCTGCCATATCAATTAATTATTTCTCAATTGGCAGTAGTTTTGATCTTTCAAATCCAGTCTGGTATTTCCGGCTTTCTTCTCATGTATTAGGACATTCCGGATGGCAGCATCTATTAAATAATATTATATTTATCTTGCTATTAGGACCGTTACTTGAAGAAAAATATGGATCAAAAAATCTTCTGTTAATGATTTTAATCACTGCAATTATTACTGGTCTCGCAAATATTATTCTTTTTTCCAGTGGTTTGCTTGGTGCAAGCGGTATTGTATTTATGTTGATACTACTTGGCTCAATAACAGATATACGCCAAGGCGAAATTCCACTTACATTTATTCTGGTAGCAATCATCTTTATCGGGAAAGAAGTAACCTCAATATTACAAGACGACAACATATCTCAAATGGCGCATATTATTGGCGGCCTCACAGGAGGAGCCTTTGGCTTTTTAGTTGCAAAACCTAAACGAAGTTCAAACAACTTCTACGGGTAACTATGTTAAAAAATTTAAAGCAACAATTGGTATAACTTGCTCTTAGTCAACCTGATCTGACAACTTTTTTATCTGTATCCAAAATATAAAGCCACAGCTACCCTATAGCTGTGGCTTCACTATTTATTTGTAAAATACAATTATAAGCAGCAAAAGCAAATTTTACTGACTAATAATTTTTATTTTTTATCTCTAATTTTTTCAGAATAATCCTGAATGATTTGAGCAAGATCTTTATTATCCTGATTTACATTGTGCAGAATCTGTCTTACAAAATCATTTTGATCAACTAGGTAATCACGCAATCCATTTGTATCTTTAATATCAGAAAAATCAGAAACTCTACCTGCCATTAGTTCAGTATATTTTTTCATACGCTTTATCTGATAATCTGTTAAAGCCTCAATCAGATCAAAAGATGTGGAGTTAATGTTTGCCATTTGCTCTATGAATGAATTAGCCATTATAACAAGCTCCTTTAAATTTATAGGCTTAATTTAAGATTAGTTTCTTTTTAAAAATATGCAAAATTGGCGAGCAATAAAAAAGCCGATTATAAATCTAATCGGCTTTTTAAAATTTGGCGCGCCCGGAAGGAGTCGANNTATCCAGCTGAGCTACGGGCGCGTGTCATTGAGGAGGCAGATTATGTTTTAAAATGCTTCCAGCGTCAACTAAAAATTTAAAAAATCTCAGGAACAAACCTATAAGGGAAGCAATTTATCCATGATTTTATTAATTACAACAATAAATGAAGTAAGTTATTCTTCTAACCCATTAAGCAACTTTGAAAGACGCGAAATTAGCTCATCAATCTTATCATAATCACTTTTTCTTAAGGTAGCGTCACCATTGTCACTTGGATGCATACCCTCCATTAGTCCACCTACTAATTCAAGTGCTTCAGCAAATGCAGACAATTGATAGCCAGCTTCACCAGAAAACTGTAACATATTAAAAGATTGATCTATTGCGGATTCTGCCCCAACACAATCCTTATTTGCCAAAGCAAGCTTTGCTTGTTGCAATAAATCACATACGGTATCGCTATTATGCTGAACCGTTGTTTTAAGCGTTTCTATCCTTTTAACAACAGCAAGACTTTCAAGAATATGTCGTACCATTACTACAACATCACCATTGATCTGCAACAATCTTTCTTTATCTTTCATCAAGTTTTGAGTATGCAAAATGGTTCTAATTTTTTCCCTAAGCTCATCAAGTCTAACAGGCTTTACAACATAATCGGTTCCACCTGATTTATAGGCTTTAGTAATTGCATCTCTATCATCCAGTGCCGTTACAAAAATAACTGGGATATTACTCAAAGAAGGATCTTGTCTGATTAAACTACAAGTTTCATAACCACTCATTTCAGGCATCATCACATCAAGTAAAATTAGATCTGGAATTGATCCTCTAATATTTTCTAAGCATTCTGTACCAGATCTGGAAACTGAAACCTTGAACCCATCTGACTTAAGCATTTTTTCTAAGAAAATAATATTAGTTAACTCATCATCTACAACATGTATGTGATATCTAGTGGCCATTTAAAATCCATTTTTAATTTAGAGTGTTTACAAAAATAGCACAATACTATGAATTTAAGAATAAAATAGTACATAAAGGAAATAGCAGCGTTTTGAGCCGCTCCATGTTTACATGAATTTATGCGATTTATTCAAAAATAAAAATTATTTAATCCAATTTATCTCTTTTGCAGTTAACTCTCCTATCACCACCGTCTTTAGACCTCTGGGCATTTTGGCTTTGTTTTGGGTAATCGGAACCCTTCCTGCCATAATCTCAGCATATCTTTGCGGTAATAGCGGTGATCGTTCCGGCTCTGCATAACCAATAGGATATATTGGTTGTACGGTACTCATATCGTATTTATCTGTAGCACCAACCGTATGTAGCAACTCATGAGCTAAAACAACATTATTCTTGGCGTTCACATCCTTACTGGCAAAGCCGTTAACCACTGCATAAAGTCCATTTTGAATTCCTAATGAATCAGGAACCGGTTCATTATCTTCTTTATCATAAAGTTTAAAAAAGATTTTTATATCCGCATGCTTATCGTAATTATTATTAGAATAGATCCAGTAGCGCATTTTAAGGCTCCACCAAATAGTAGCTAATATTGATTTTTCTGTTGGTGGAACCGGTGGAGTACTATTCAATTCAGGCGCCAAAAATACCTTAATAGGCGAAGATATCCCCAAATTATACTTCTCTGCTTCACGTACAAAAAAATCCTCAACCGGTTCAAAACGATCAGCTTCTAAATTTTTAATAAATTCAGCGCTAACCTGAGTTCCATCACCATTAATTGGATAAACTACTACCCAAAGAGGATCATTCCAATCCGTTGTTCGAACACGATCAAGATATGCTCCCCCTGCAACCAGAAGCAATATGAATAA
>JAWSVC010000046.1:0-19414 GCA_033852075.1 Gammaproteobacteria bacterium
CCATTAGTGTCCGGGGAAAGTAATTTAATAGAATCAAGATGGCTGAGCCCTTCGGCTACGCTCAGGATAAACCAAGGCCGAAGTCTCATTGATTCTATTAAATTTTCCTTGACCCTTCGGCTACGCTCAGGGAGCTTGAAAAATTTAAGTTTAAAATCGCCCATTTCATTTTGAAACCTTGCCCTACATCGTTTTCCAAAGGCCTACAATATTTTCCCCGGACACTAGTGGGCCTTCGCCGGTATGACACAATAGACTGATATCAATGCGCCTCATCCCAATTATCACCAACCCCAACATCTACTATTAGCGGCACGCTCAGTTCTAATGCTGATTCCATTAGTTTCTTAGCCTTGGCAGTGAACCCTTTAACCTGCACCTCTGGCACCTCAAATACCAACTCATCATGTACCTGCATAATCATCTTTATCTCATCCTGATTAGCCAGATATTCACCAATATTTATCATAGCAAGTTTGATAATATCTGCTGCTGTCCCCTGCATTGGAGCATTTATCGCACTACGCTCAGCATATTGGCGGCGCTGACCGTTTTTAGAATTAATATCAGGGATATATAGCCTTCTGCCTAGCAATGTTTCCACGTACCCCTTCTCTTTGGCAGATACCCTTGTCTCTTCCATATACTGCTGAACTTTTGGATAGCGTTCAAAATACAGATTCACATAATCTTGCGCCTCACCCCGACTAATATCCAGCTGCTTAGCAAGACCAAAGGCTGACATTCCATAGATAAGGCCAAAGTTAACTGCCTTGGCTCTTCTACGCTGTTCAGATGTCACATCTTCCAGCGGAGTAGCTGTAATCTCTGCTGCTGTTGCACGATGAATATCAATGCCATTATTAAAGGCATGCAACAATCCATCATCCTGAGATATATGCGCCATGATGCGCAATTCAATCTGCGAATAATCGGCTGCGACAATCTTGTTACCTGGCTGAGCTATAAACGCCTGCCTGACCCTTCTACCCTCTTCCGACCTAATGGGGATATTCTGCAGATTCGGATCTGACGATGACAATCTACCGGTTGCAGTAACCGCCTGATGGTAAGAGGTATGCACACGCCCAGTTTTTCGATTAATCTGCTGCGGCAGCTTATCGGTATAGGTAGATTTGAGTTTGCTCATCGAACGGTTTTCAAGAATAAGTGCTGGCAGTTCATAATCGTGTGCAAGTTCTACCAAAACCGCTTCAGCTGTTGATGGCACCCCCTTTGGGGTCTTCTTAATTACTGGCAGGCCCTGCTGTTCGAACAATATCTCCTGCAGCTGCTTTGGTGATCCCAAGTTAAATGGCTGCCCAGCACATTCATGCGCCTTTTTTTCGATCTCCAGCATCTTTTCAGCCAGCTCACGACTTTGCACCGCCAACATATTGCTATCAATCAAAACACCTGTACATTCGATTCTCGATAGAATTGGAACCAAACGCATCTCAATATCTTTTAACACAGACAAAGGTTTTGGCTGTTCCTGCAACTGTAGTAATAAATGATTATGGATACGTAACGAGATATCTGCATCTTCAGCAGCATAAGGAGCAGCATCCTCAATTGATACCTGATTAAAACCAATCTGTTTGGCGCCCTTACCAGCCACATCTTCATAATGGATGGTTTGATATCCCAAATATTTTTCTGCCACCGAGTCCATATCGTGACGTGTTGCTGTACTATTAAAGACATATGATTCCATCATCGAATCATATGCAACATTATTCAATTTCACTCCATAGTTAGCCAACACATTCATGTCATATTTCATATGGTGACCAACTTTTGCAACCTGCTGACTCTCAAGTACTGGTCGCAATTTATCTAAAGCAACATCTAACTCAATCTGCTCCGGAGCCCCCGGATAGTCATGAGCAACTGGCAGATACGCAGCCTCACCTTCTGTAACCGCAAACGAGAAGCCAACAATCTGCGCCACCATATAATCGACACTGGTAGTTTCCAGATCAAAAGAGATCAGCTCCGCACTTTCTAACTTTTTAATCCAGTCATCAAGCTGCTCCAGATCATAAATAGTCTCGTATTTTTTCTCGATACCAGTTGCTTCTGCTGCTACAGCATCAGCTATCTCATCACCTTCTGCAGTACTACCTAGCGCATTTACAACCTGTTTTAACCATGTTGAAAATCCAAACTTGGCGTACAACTCCTTAAGCTGATAATTATCAGGATCCTGTAAAACCAGTTTAGAGATATCCCTATCAAGTTCCTCATCTGCTCCAACATCAAGCTTTATTGTCACTAGCTGTTTGGAAAGCTTTAACTGCTCGATGCCATTACGCAGATTTTCCCCAACCTTACCTTTAATCTTTTCCGCATTGGCGATAATCTCTTCAACTGAACCATATTCCTCAAGCCACTTAACCGCAGTCTTCGGGCCAACCTTTTCCACTCCAGGAACGTTATCAGACTTATCTCCCATCAGCGCCAGATAATCGATTATCAACTCTGGTCCAACTCCAAATTTTGCTTTTACTCCTTCGATATCCATCTTGGTATCGGTCATGGTATTCAGAAGGGTAATCCTTTCATCAACCAGCTGTGCCATGTCCTTATCACCAGTTGAAATAACCGTATTTATCCCTTTCGATGATGCCTCTTGCGCAAGACTACCGATAACATCATCGGCCTCCACCTTTGGAATCACCACAACAGGAATTCCCATAGCCGCAATAATCTGATGAATAGGCTCAATTTGCGGTCTAAGATCATCCGGCATTGGCGGGCGCGTTGCCTTATAGTCCTCATACATATCACTGCGAAAGGTCTTGCCTTTAGCATCGAACACTACCGCCATCTGCTGCGGTTTATATTCCTGCAACAATTTTTTAATCATATTAATCACACCATAAACTGCACCAGTTGGCTCACCACTAGGACTGGTCAGTGGTGGCATCGCATGAAAGGCGCGATAAAGATAGGATGAACCATCTACTAATATCAATGGTGGCTGCTGCTCCGGCATAATATTTCCTTTAAGCTGATATTCTTGAATTGCCACCAATTCTACTCGGTTTCACAAATTTAAAAAATAGCCATTTCTATTAATAAACTTATCTAAATGGCAGGCTATAATTCATAAAAAGGATAAATTTTAACTCCTACAACATCCGTTCACCCTGAGCACGAGGAACGAGTTGTCGAAGGGTGGCAATGAAGTACTTATCTATGCCGTTTCGCACTTCGACAAGCTCAGCACGAACGGCTAATAAATTCCTCCTGGTGCACAAGTACACAGCAACAGGAATGACGAATTTCTCGGAGCACTTATGCCAAATAGAATAGATCAGTTCAACCACCACGGAGCGAGGCCGGATGATAAACAGCTAGCTCGAGAATCATGGAAGATTTTTCAAATAATGGCAGAATTTGTAGAAGGATTTGAAAGGCTCGCCCATATTAAACCTTCCGTAACCATATTTGGCTCTGCAAGAACCAAACCTGACCATCCATACTATCAACTAGCAGAAGACATTGCCCACGACCTATCTGATTCTGGATTTGCAGTAGTCAGCGGCGGTGGGCCTGGCATTATGGAAGCTGCCAATAAAGGCGCCCAAAAAGGCAAATCTCCATCAATTGGGCTAAATATCCAACTTCCGCACGAACAACAAGGTAATCAGTATCAAGATATATCCCTTAATTTTCGCCACTTTTTTTCCCGCAAGGTTATGTTTGTAAAACATGCCTCAGCCTATGTAGTTCTACCTGGAGGTTTTGGCACCCTAGACGAATTAGCGGAAATTCTTACCTTAGTCCAAACCGGCAAATCACCTGAAATACCGATCATATTGGTAAATAGCTCATATTGGCGGGGAATTATAGAATGGTTTAAAACCAGTCTTTTAGAAGAAGAGATGATAAATGAAGAAGACCTTAATCTGTTTAAGGTTGTTGATGAACCAAAAGATGTTTCCAAGGCAATATTCGACCACTACGAAAAACGCGGTTTCCAACAATCAGAGAAAGAAAGGAATATGTTGTTGGATCTTTAATATTCAAGCAATTTTAATCAACCAAACTTTTTTCCGACAGGTTATCCAGCACCTCCATTAGCCTCCGTTTGGCTTTATGTTTTCGGCGTATCTCTTGTAATAGATTTTGCCATTCTGACATATTCTTTTGCTTTTTATAAACCTTGCGCATTTTGCGTAGATAAAAACTGGCCTCCTGATATGATTTAGGTTTAACTTCTGCAATTAAATTTTCTGCGATACCTTGCCAGATTTTTAGTGCGATGTTTGAATGAGTATTCGATACAGCTTGTGCTACAGAATCTTTGGTTTTAATACCTACCCATCGCGAATTTTTATTAATCATATTTTGGTAATGAGCAACAACATCATCATTGCGTTTCTCAAGTATCGCAATATCAATAAGGGTATCCAGATCGGGATAGCAGTTATCATTTCCATATCTGTTTTTTGAAGGAACAATCTCCAGTGCCGGCAAGGGCCAGGCTGTTTTACCAGATGATTTGGTGCTTTTATAAGGGAGTTTGCCGGTTTTCAGGAAATCAATAGCCGCCTGACGCACCTCCGACCAACATTTGATTTTTTCACAGGTTTTTTTCAACTCGGAAAAGGATTTATCCGAAGGTGATAAAAAGAAGTCATGAGCCTGATAGGAGGCTACCATATCATAGCGTTTTTCCTCTGCTGCTATTTCCCGAAGTTTTCCTTTCAATGTGGAAGCGATTCCAGTCCATTCATTATTGGTCTGTTTGTAACCTTGCACACACCAATATTTAGCCTTTTCTGTCTCACCCGCCTCCAGTAGCTTATTAACTAATATCTGATAGCAGTCCACACATGAATCTACTTCCGCCTCCAATAGAGGAATTGCGCGTTCTTCCCAACCAGCTCTGCCGTAAACGTCAAGCAGGATATTAATTACGTATGAACGCTTATGGCGATTTTGATAACGCCCTTTTTTTGAATTAAGGCGATCTTCAAGAATATTTGCTACTTCCTGCCAATGAGAACCATGATAGATAGGTGCGTCAAATAGATCTAATGAATCAAGCAGGCAAAATTCATCTTCCAGATAGTGATCTATTGTCCATAATAGTTGCTTTGCAGGTTCAAGAGATGATTGAGGCAGGGCGACATATACTATTGATAGGCATTGGCCTATTTCTTCCACTAGCTCACCATCATCTGAGGACTCATTGATCTGCTCATTACCACGAGAGAATAATTCTTCGCACAACTCTATAACTGCATCTGCATGCTTATGCTCAAGCAGTTTATTAAGATTCTCCGTTATCGGCGAGAAGTCCGGAATATAGCAATTTTCATAACTCCAATAGTCGCTCCATGCAGGCTCTGCAGTAAGTTTTATGATCTTCTTGCGGGTTGAAGCAATTAGCTTTTTTGCATCAAAATTAACGGCCCGTTTAGTTTTTAGAATTTGTTGCCCGATTATTGGATTGTGCTGAATCAAACCAATCAGCAGTTCTAAAAGCTCCTTTTGGGTCTTTTTGGCAAGAATGGCTTTTACCTCTTCCTGATCGACAAGATCAGAGAAGGCAGCATCATATACTTCGTAATTATCTGGAATTTCATCGTCATCTTCTGCAAACAGAAATGTTGCCAAATCACTATCATCATTTAAAAGCGGAATCTCTATATTATCCTTTACAGCTTGCGCAGCAGCTAAAATAACAGCAACAGCATGTTTACATGACCCCAAATAAGGGCAGGAACAAGCAGAAAAAAGCTTTCCATCTTCCTGAATTATAACCGAAGTGGTATAACGTTTTGAGCCATATACCCAAGCTACAAGCTCATCGTCAGGCGTAAGTGAAAGCTGTTCAACGTTTTTTATGTAGCTCTTACCTCGGCTTAGAATTGTGTTGCCGGCCCATTGGCCAATATCATCAAGCGTAATATGGCTTAGTTTATTATGTAATGTTTTCATTGGGCTGGTTGTAGTCATAAAAATTTATCCGCTTTTTTTGATACGTTAGAAATTTCATTATGGAGCTGAAACCAGATTATCAAGATGGTGTTTGAGATAGTCAAAACCGATATACTCCTGTTCTAATCTGACGGTTTCAGCAAAACGATTGTTTATTAAATCGTTGAAAAGGTTCTGTTCAGCTTGATTAAGGCGATTAAGTTTACGTTTTTGTTGTTTCTTTTCTACCCCCCAATACGCCTTATGAGCTAATAGGGTTGGCTCGTCCATTAGAATGCTTTGCGTTTTTGGCAAAATTGCTCTTAATTGATCGAGTATGGCAAATCCATGAGAGTCTATGTCTCCCCAGTAATACACCTGTTTAGTTGTTATCCATTTGATATCGTTTAGGTTTTCAAAACCGTATCCAGCTCCAAAGATCACAATAGCTTGTTTAAAATTAGGGAAGGACAGAAAATTGATCTCATTTTCGGTAATGAATATGGTATGGGTATTTTGGTCAAAATTATCATCCTGATTCAATGTCTTGAAGTTATCTTGCGTTAGGGTAATATCCTGTTGCCCAAACCCGAAAAATCGAATCGAAGGATCAAGTATCCGCAAACGAATTCGGAGTGGTTTTTGTGCAAACCCATAACGGGACTCAAATTGACTAATACCAACGGCCTTGTGATTAATTGCATCTTCATCAAGGCTAAGGTCCAAAAGTTGCGTAAGTGTCTTTTTGTTTTTTTCGATAAACTTGGTGTCAATCCCAGGAATGTCTATTTGACGAAGATAGATGTTTGAATAAGGGTTTGCCTTTATCCAATCGATAACTTTTAGGATTTTGGACCAGTTATCTACCATTGTCACAGCCTTAATGGGATATCTTTGCAACCATTGAATTATTTTTGGGTTTTGCTCTTCGGTTATGGCTATAAGTTTTTTAAAACCAAGTAGTTGCTTCTGTTTGCCAAGAATGTTTACAGCATCCTCAAGCGTGTCCACCCAAGCTTGTTTAGGAATTGTATTTTTCCCAATAACCCGGTGATTAATCTCTGTAGTTTCTATGCGAAAATCATATTTACATTTTGTTAATGCTGAAATCCACTGCCTAACCTCTTCAAAATTCTCCGACAGTTCCGTTGTTGAAGGTGATTTAAAAACAAGTCGTTTGGGAAATGCTGTGCTGTTATCAAATACAGCTACCAAAATTGTACCGTTATCCCATAATTTTTGGACTTGTCGATGCAGGTCTTTAATGGTTGTCCAATTCATTGGGATTGATCTTTTTCCTGGTGATAAGCTTCAATGGTAAGATTGCGAATTTTTGATGACTTACTCTCAACATTCTGAACAAACCCTACATTTGATACGTGAGGTTCAATAATATGAATTTTTTGCAAAGGAGTAACTATCAGCAATTGCAGATTAAGTTTCCCAAACAAGGTCAGGCCATATTCTGCCGATTCATCGGAACCGCGCCCAAAGGCTTCATCAATAACTACAAACCTGAAGGTTCGTGATCGCACGGAACCCCATTCAAGCCCAAATTGATAAGCCAGACTGGCTGCAAGTATGGTATATGCAAGCTTTTCTTTTTGTCCGCCGGATTTTCCGCCGGAATCGGAATAGTGCTCAAATTCACTATTATCTTCGCGCCAACGCTCCGAGGCAGCAAATGTAAACCAGTTGCGAACATCGGTAACATGGTTGGTCCAACGCTTATCCAGATCCGACAGACCTTCTCTTCCTCGAAAACGCTCAATGATGTTTTTTACCTGCAGGAACTTGGCTTCCGAATATTGTTCATCTTCGGAACCCGTAAGACTACCTTCAGTGCATGTGCGCAACTCTTTTTGGAAATCACGAATATCGGCATCCTGTGTCAGTTGAGATTCCAATAAAATGTAACGGCCCGGATTATAATCAATTTGTCCCAGAGATTTGTTTATTTGGGTAATTCGTTCTTTGATGGTCTCTTTTTCCCGATTAAGCTGGGACTGAAAATTCGCTACCTCACGAATAGTGTTTTCATTTAAAAGTTCTTTAAATCTGGTTTCAAAGCGAGGAAGATCATCTGCCTGTAGTTCATCAAGCATTTGCCTGTATTCTTCGGACGCTTCGATTGCTGCATCTACTTCCTGAGTTTCTAATGGGAACTGGTGATTGTAATGCGTCATAGCGCGTACAATTCGTTCGCTTATGGTTTTGGTTTTGCGATCTTCAGAATCAATTTTGTCCTGTAGCCATTTGCGCATATCCTGCTCACGATTATCGCACGACTCAACACTCAAATGATGTTCTCCCAGAGCCGGTTCCCGCATCTCATCAAGGGTTGAAAAATACTGTTTATTAGGTGCATTTTCAGGCACATTGACATATTCATGGGTAAGATTATAAAGGTTTTGAGCGTCTTCGAGCTTTTGCTCCGTTTTGGCACCAAGCGCTTTGGTTTTGTCTAATTCACCTTCTGTTTCGCACCTTTCATCCTCAAGTTGTTTGAGCTTTTGTGAAAGGGTTTGTAGCAGATTGGATGCTACTTCCAATTCTTTTAGCTCATCACTAAGACGTCCCACTCGAAGAGCTAAAGGCTCCCAGTCAAGCTCCTGAAAGTCTCGATATTCCTCAAGTTTGTTTATTGCGTTAAGAGTATCATCAAGATCACTTTTTTCCTGCTGCAGTTTACCAATCTCTCCGCCCAGTTTTGCTATTTCAGCTTCCATATTTTGAGCTTTTGACTCAAGAGCAGCAATTTTGCCCTTGTTGCTCCAGCCTAACACATAACGTCCCTGATCACCGATGGAGTAGCGGTCATCTTTTTCGTGCCGTTCACCGCTACCTTTTATTTGACCATTGGGCGTTATAGCTCGTCTTTCACGGCGAAACTGTTCCTGTGTTTCGCAACAGGCAACATCAAATCGTTTGTAAACTTCCTGTTCAAGCCAAAGATAAAATTCCGAATCCGGTTTAATTGATATCTTATGCACCAATGACTGCGGATGTAGTGATTGTAATGACTGCGGATGTGACTGCTTGACTCGATAATATACTATGCGTCCGCGCAGATGGGTTTGATCAACCCATTCGGCAACCTTGGAATAATGCTGATCCGGCACCAGCAAAGAAAGTCCGAAATTTCGTAGAAGCCTTTCAATTGACCCTTGCCATTTTTTTTCGTCTTCCCTTACCTGAATCAGTTCCCCTGCGAACGGTAAATCGGTTTCGTTCAGGTTTAAAGCCTTACACATAAGATCACGAATCTTGATTTGGGATTGCTCAATATTACTTTGACGTGATTTAAGATCCTGAATATCCTGCCTTGTTTTGTTGTACGTTTCCTTCTGGAGACGAAAATTAAACTCGCCTTCACGCATTCGGTTGTCTATGTCAGCCTGCTTAAGCTTAAGTTGCTCCAATTGTTGGGCAAAGTCAGCTTGTTGTTGCAGAAATGCGTTTTCGCTGGTTGCAGGAGATAACCCCAGTGGTTCAATAAGTTGCGCATAGCGCATCGATTTTTTATGGCGTATCTGACGTTCCTCATCAGTTTGACGAATCTCTTGTTTAAGTTGCTCGATTCGGTCTCCACCGTTATCAGCTATTTGCTGTTTTAACTGTGTTTCCTGAGAACGCTGTTGCTCAACCATTTTTGTCAAACGGCCAATATTGGTCTTATGACGCAAGATATCCGTATTTAGGTTATTTATCCTATTTTCCAGAAGATTTAGCTTTTTATCTGAAAAATACAGTTTCAAACTTTCACGACATGCTTTAAGTTGAGCCGTTTTTTCACATAATTTTCTGTGATTGTCGCAGTCATTTATTAATGGCGTTAATAGATTAATTTGACATCTTGCCTTAACGACAGATTCGTGCGCACGATTTAAGTCATCAAAATGATTAATCAAGGCCTTAATTCGTTGAGCAACGTCAAAAGGTTCCAGCATATGCCCCCGAACAAATTCGGTAAGATTACCAACCGATTTCATTGATACCGTTTGATGGAACAGTTCAAGGGCTTGTTCGTTACCGATACCAAAGCGACGACGAAACCATGCTCCGTATTGAGGGAATCTGTCAAATACCTCATTTCCGTCATTACGCAGGCGTTTGCGCAGTGCGCTGATTTCAGTACCAAATTTGGAAAAATCAGAACTAATGCTCAATTTGCGTTCTGATGTAACAAAGAATCGTTCAGGTTGACCTTGCATGTCTTTCATCCAGAACACCTGAGCCAAAGTAACTGTCTGGTCATAACCCTGATTGTAAAACTCTCCCAGTATAACCGAGTAGTTATTATGATCCCTTAATGCTACCGGCTTGGCTTTTCCGGCAATTTCATTGCGCTCAGATTTGTAATAACCAAGAACATAAGATCGCAGTGACCTTTCTTTGTTGGCGGCACCGGCAGCTTTGTTATAAGCAATTCGATGAGCAGGAACCAACAGGGTAGTTATGGCATCCACCAAGGTGGATTTACCGGAACCGATATCTCCAGTCAATAAACCGTTTTTCCCATCCAGATTTAGTGTCCAGATCTGGCTGTCGAAAGTTCCCCAGTTAAAGACCTCAAGCCTTTGCAAGCGAAATCCGGTAAGAGTGTCATCTCCGGTAAAATCAAGTTCAAGATTATCCGTGCCTGATATGCTATTCATACTCATTTTCTACCAAATGTTGCTTATATTGTTCCAAACGTTGATTGAAATCCGTGAGCCATTGGGCATCTACAAACGCCTTGATTATTCGCTGAACTTCATAGCTCGGCTGTTGTGAGTTATTCGTTTTTAACAGCCGTAAAAAACCAAGGTCAATCACTTTATTGATGTGCCTTGAAACCTTATCAACCATTTTGGCTTCATTGCTGCTTTGAGGCATAAACACACTAACCAGCTCAATTATTTCATCCCGCGTTAGCACCAACCTGGTTTCGCTGCCGCCGGCATCCGATTCTGCCAATTTTTTGCGCAACAGCGCCAGCAGAAGGCTTACCGGAAAAGACAGCTGTCTTCTGGCAATTAGACGTGGTGCAGCTACAGACTGTTTTTCATTATTATCGTCAATCAATTGCCGGGATCTTAAAAAAGCATAACCCTCAGCCTCATCAAGAATAAGTTCAAGCCCAAGAACACTTACATAGTCTCGCACCTGGGATTGAAGATTCAATAATTCACCCCAACGACCAGGGTCGTTATCCTGGTAGATTATTCCTTTTAGAAGAGATATCAGTACAACAGATAACTCAGAACTGTTTTGAGCAAAATGTGTTGCCAAAGATTCTTCGGTTACAGGTTCGTGCATTAGTGGGTTTCTCGCAGGTAGTTTTCTCGCAGGTAAATAATACGGGGTAGGCAAGCCTTGCGCTTAATACTGTTATTGTCTTTATCCAATACTTGCCAGGAGATAATGTCTTCAATTGAGTCATCTACTACAATTTGGAACCTGCCTGTTTGAGAATGATCTCCAGCCAGTTCAAGATATGCAACCAATTCAGCAAGCCCTTGAGAAATTGGGCGAGTATGACACAGTTCAAGAAGAGATATCTGGGATTTGTCTTGTAGTGATTGGCGAATATGTTGCTTTATTGCAGCTTTATCGATGATGACCTGTGAAAAAAGAGCGCTGGAATCAAGTTCTTCATTACCGGTTTCAAGATCTATATTTGCAATTTTTGCCTTAATAGGAGGGGTAAAAAGAGGTCTCTCCATCGGTAATTCAATCTTAACGCCGGTATCGGCAATCGCAAAAAAATCTGCAGGAGTTGAAGATGAGAAAAGCTCGTCTCTCATTTCTATAGCGTTATTTTCAATACCATGAAGAATATCCATAATCCGGCGATTTTCGAGCCAGGCTTGATCGTCGAGAAAACGGCGTAGCTGTTGTGATAGTTGCGCAACGGTACGCTGCGTATATTCGCCAGCCTCAAGCCAATCATAGTGAATATGTACAGTTCGCTTATCCGGATTAAGGTCTTTTATAGCGGGTAAATTTATCACTTGCTCCAGGCGCGTTGAAAACTCTTCCTGCCGTTGCGGAGACATCAAAAAATCCCAGAATGCCTGAAAACTATTACCTTGGTCCGAATCAGCTATTGCATCGCGTTCGCCCATTATATTTTCCAGCAAATCTCCTTTCTGTCCATTCCACTGGGTAATGCGTTCCCGAACACTACGATCAAGCTGGCGAAAATTTTGTTCCACCTCTCTAAAATCAGATAGAAGCTCCCTTGCCTGTTGGGTAAATTGCATAAATCGATCTTTTTGAGCCGTTGCATCCAGCACCGAAAGATTCCCATGTAATATATTATCAATTTCTACATCTATCTCATCTTTGCGTTTTTTTAGTTCTTCCAATCTGATCGTGGGATCAGCAGAACTTTCTTCACTTAACTGTTTCAATAAATCAAAAAGTATGAGTAAGCGGGATTCAGTACCAACAAAGTTACGCTGACTAAGTGATTCCAGCCAGATAATGGCCTTTTCTGTTGCCGGGGTAAGATCAAATTGCGCATCATCGGAATCATGCCGGTAGAATTTCCGTAGCCAGCCTTTTTCCGGTGCAGCCCAATCGTTCAGATATTCGGAGGCGGATTTTGGAAATGCATCGTCACCAAGTTGATCACGCAAACCAAACAGCATATCTTCCAAAAGTTCAACCAAGTCCGGTTGCGAAATTTCACGCACATTAGAGTTAACAAACGCCTCTTGTAGAAAACTGGCGATTAACGGGACATGAGGACTTACCAACAAGCGCCAAGCCGGATGATTTTGACGTAGAGTGCTAAGAGTATGATAGTCAAAAGACATTTTGTAAGTATTTAGTGCGTCCTGAAAACAAAGATTATGCCATAAAGTTCAGTGGGCATAATAATAAAATTAACTTTTACTGAAGTCATAGGTCATAGAATACTCCGGCTTTTGTATGAAGTAGCCTTGAGCATAATGCACCCCATTCTGCCATAATAAAGCTAGCGCAGAAGCATCATCAACATAGGCACCAATGACCTTATATCCAATATCATCACCATATTGGGTTAACGTCTTCAACTGCATATGATAACGCTGATCCTCAACTACCCTATGCATAAATAGACGATCAAGCTTAAGATAATCACCAGACACTTCTCTCATCAAGCGCATAACCTGAGTACAGCTATCGGCATCATTTTGTTTCAGGACAATATTTTGTTTTAATTGTTTTACTAACTCAGAAAAGCGGATTGCATACTTCAGATTTGATGCCACATCTTTTTCTTCTATAGCAAAGGCGATTGTATTAGCTGGTAATTTCGATGAAGTAACCCGATCCTTTAACCACTTTAGAAATGCACCTCGTTTTAAGGTCTTACCTGAAATATTTACGGTTAATCCGACCGAATCACCGTCTAAATGTTTGCGATTGGCAATATCTAATACTCGCCGAGTCATCTCAATATCAATTTTTTCAATAATACCTAATTCATTCGCTGTTTGCAGGAACTGTTCTGGCAAAGTCTCGCTACGCCGCATTCTAAACAACACTTCGTAGTGCGGATTTATCTCACCATGTAATGGAACAATTGGCTGATAAACAATCCTGAACTCGCCATTTGCTATGGTTTCCTGCCATTTTTTCTGTTTAGCTCTAAACTCCTGCAGCTTGATTTTGGAGCTTTGTATCTGATACTTATTTCCTAAATTAGATGAAATATCACTTGCCATCATATCCGCTTGGGATAGCACAGTCTGCGGAGCAACCTTTTCTGCAAAGAAACATGCACCGATACTTAAGGTATTACGAATCACTCTATTGCTTGTCAAAACATCACGCTGATTTACAGAATTCTGAAGCATTTTAAAGAATTCTGAAAGCTCATCTTCATCACGACCATAGGAAATTAAAGAAAATGATTTATCACTATAACGCGCCAATATATCCTGCGAACTTAATTTATCCACCAATATATTCGAGATCTCTTTAATCAAATAATCAATCTCAAAATGATCCATCTCTCCTTGCATCTTTTCAAGATTATCAATATAGATAAGCGCAGCCGCAACCTGATTATTGCCACTTTTAAAAACAGATCCTGCATGCTCTAATTCAGTTAGGAAAAATTCTCTATCTGGCAAACCTGTAAGGTGATCTTTACGCTCTTGCGGAGCCTGATACTGTCGGGACAATTTAGATCTTCGTAATAAGATACGACATGAATTAACAATAATCTGTTCACAAACAGGCTTTAACAAAAACTTATCTACGGAAAAATTCACTTTACTCAAAGGAGCATGCCAAGAATCACTTTCACACAGAAATAACATTGGAATCCCTGCGGCAAATCCAAGCTGTTGTCGAATAATTGCAGCCATTTCTATTCCGCTACAATGCTCTAGCTCCATTTCAAATACAATCACATTAGGTTGCCATTCACTTACAACATCTACAGCAACTTCAGAACCAACAACCCTAACATCAATACCATGAGCAATTAATTTATCAGCGTATTCACTAGCATCTCGTTTTACATCATCCTCCACCACAAGAACTCGTCCAATTTCACAACGAGTATTAATCACAAGCTTAGAGATAGTTCGGGAAAACAATTCGTAATCTAACGGCACAGGGAAAAATGCCTCGCCTCCAGACCTAAGGGCTCTGATCCTTGTCTTAAGGTCTTGACAAGAGGAAAGAAAAACCACAGGAGGAACGATTAACGACCGGTCCTGAATAATAGTAGTAATCTCTTCCAGATCAGTATGATCGTTAATCTTAACCACAACCGACGCATACACATCGTTAGCTAATTGATGCTTAAATGACTGCGCATCAAAAACTGTTTCAACAGCAAAGTTAAATGCAGCCATCCCAGCAATAAAACCATCAGAAAATTTATTAGTAAGATCTACCAATAAAACCTTACGAGACATTCCGGAAAAAGAAACTACAGGTGACATTCCATCAACAGGCCGTTTATTATCAACCATGCCACTATTTTTCTTAGTATTATTAGGAGTCATGTGTTCCTCAAGATATAAATTGCATACCACCTTATATAACGAGCAAAACAAAGATGGTTTTTATTCTTATAATTAAACCTTGCAGCCATAATTGCGCCAAAAAATGACTACTACACCACTTAATATTTTATTTATGTAATTCTGGTGAAGGAAGAGTATACAACATACATGGCAATTTAATCAATTGCTAATATTAACATACCACACAGTATCACCCTCAAAATCGCCCCATAAATGACCGCTGTTCACATATTTAAACAAACAAGTGTTACCTACAACACAAATTAAACACCAAAAGGTAGAGAAAACAGGAAAAATATCCTAAGTTTTAAAACAGAACCCGCGTAAATCTTTTCAAGGATATATTATGACTACTGCTATCGATTGGCTGGAAAAAAGGGCTCAGCTTTCACCTAATAATGTCGCTCTTATTGACCGCGTGAATGATATTGGGCGCGAAATAACTTATAAAGAGTGGAATAAACAAGTAAACCAAACGGCACATTATTTCCGTGATAAGCTTGGACTCCAAAAAGGCGACAGAATCGCAATATTATCTAGCAACTGTATAGAATATCTAGATGTTCTATATAGCTGCAATAAACTAGGCACAATTCTACAAAACCTAAACTGGCGTCTGGCAGTACCAGAATTAGAACATCTTATAAAAGATGTTAAACCAAAGGTTTTGCTATATAGCAATGACTTTATCGATCAGGTACAAAAACTAAAAAAACGAGGGGATGTTAGCATTGAGCACTTTGTTGCCTTTGAAGAAAAGGCTCAAAGTACTGACCATAACTTCTTTGAAAGAAACTCTCATAGAGATACTACACCTGATGCTCCTGCGATTAGCGACCAACACCCATGGCTATTATGTTATACCGGCGGAACTACAGGATTACCTAAGGCAGCAATCCATACCTACGCTAACGTTGTTGCCAATGCGGTCAACACTATCACTTCATGGGAATTACACTCTCAAGATTGCGCAATCCTTAATGCACCTCTATTTCACACTGGAGGCTTGCATGTATTTACAACTCCGTTAATTTACTCCAGTGGTGCATCAATTATCTGCAAGGCTTTCGATGTCGAGCAAACATTTGATCTTATTAAAGAAAAAAGAGCTACAGTATTTTTCGGCGTACCAACCATGTTTGTAATGATGCAAAATCATCCACGCTGGAAAGAAGCCGAATTTGACCACCTCAAGTTCATCATCTGCGGTGGTGCACCATGCCCAATCCCTGTTTGCGAAAAATTTTGGGATAAAGGAGTAGACTTTAAAACCGGATACGGAATGACTGAAGCCGGACCAAATACTTTCTGGCTACCAAGAGATCTTGTAAAAGACAAACCTGGCAGCGTTGGTTTTCCTCTGATGCACGTGGAAACCAAACTTGTTGATAAAAATGGTCTAGAAATTGGAGATCCAGGAATTCATGGTGAACTGTGGATACGCGGCCCACATAGAACTCCAGGATATCGCAATAATCCTCAGGCAACCGAAGATGCCATTGATTCCGAGGGCTGGCTCCACACTGGCGACCTCGCCAGTAGGGATGAAGATGGCTGCTATTATGTTGTCGGGCGTAAGAAAGAGATGTATATTTCTGGAGGAGAAAACGTATATCCTCTAGAAATCGAAAGTCTATTCCACACCCACCCAAGTGTTGCTGAAGCTGCTGTTTTTGGCGTCCCTCACAACAAATGGGGTGAGGTTGGACGAGCAGTTGTAGCACTTAAGCCTGATCAAGAACAAGTATCAGAAGAAGAACTTATTGAGTGGGTAAGAAAAAGGATTGCTCACTACAAAGTACCACACCGAGTATTCTTTACTGACACACTCCCCAAAACGGCTGCAGGCAAGATCAGTAAGACAACTCTGCGCGAAATGTTTGGCCAACTTGATCCCGAAGATGATCGCCGTATTGGTAGAGAAGATACCCGTCTACCATATAAGGCAAAGGAACGTCGCGGAGCTCATGCATCTGACGAAACATAATATAAAAGCTAATTTGGGTGCGGATTCCCGCACCCAAATAATTAAAACACCCATCAACCAGCTCCTCAAATATCCACAAATCATAAATATTGTCGCTTTCGTCTGTTAAAAATAATAAGTGCCAATTAATTCTTAAATTAGAAAATCATCCTTTTATATAATAAAATATAACTATCTGTACCTTCTCAACTAACGAATACTTATTGAGAAATCATGGACAGATAGTGTTGCAATACAAAGGAATCTACAAAGGAAAGGTGCAGATGTCGTTAACGCGCATGAAATTTAAATTTATTGCCATCGTTGGAACAATGATTATTGCTGCTATTACAACTAGTTCGTGCAATATCGCAACTTTATCTCCAGAGCCCAAAATAATTAATAAGCAACAAGCTCAAACAACTAAAACCAATACAACCGCTACCGTATCAAAACCAAAGCTTACCGGTCCAATAATACCTAAAACGCTACTAGATCAACGTAACGCGATTGCCAAATCATCAAACAACACTGCCGATACAACCATTACCGCCAAAGATAAATTCGCTTCTAAACCACCAGTAGAGATAACCATAGAACCAAATGACCTTTGGGATAGAATCAGAAAAGGATTTGCGCTCAAACACGCGATTAATAATCGCGTCATGGCAGAACTACGTTATTACAAAAATCATAAAGGATACATTGATCGAATAGCAGAACGTTCCGACATGTATCTTTATCACATAGTAGAAGAGGCAGAAAAACGCAACATGCCTCTTGAGATAGCTCTTCTTCCAGTTGTTGAAAGCGCATTCCAACCATTTGCCTATTCCCACGGTAGAGCATCTGGTATCTGGCAATTCATTCCATCTACAGGAAAACTTTTCGGACTTAAGCAAGATTGGTGGTATGACGGCAGACGCGACATTATTGCATCTACAGATGCAGCCCTCACCTATCTTGAAAGATTATCTAACCGATTCCATGGTGATTGGTTACTAGCATTAGCATCATATAACTCTGGCGCAGGCACAGTTAATAAAGCAATAAGGCGCAATAAAAAACGTGGCAAACCGACCGATTACTGGAGTCTTTCTCTGCCAAAAGAAACTGAGATGTATGTACCTCGACTAATAGCCTTATGTATGCTTATTGATAAACCAGAAAAATATGATATAGATCTAAAAACCGTGAGCAATGAACCTTATTTTTCACCTATAGAGCTAAAAGGTCAGATAGATCTATCACTAGCGGCTGATCTGGCAGGCATATCCACTGAAGAACTATATAAACTAAATCCTGGCTATAACCGCTGGGCTACACCACCAAACGGACCACACACACTGGCGCTTCCTGTCGATACAATAGAAACATTTCAGGAACAACTTGCTGCTTTACCAAAAGAAAAGCGTGTACGTTGGGTTAGACACAAAATCAAATCTGGCGAAGCGTTGCTTACAATCGCCAAAAAATACGATACTACGGTTAATGTAATTAGATCTGCCAACAATATCCGCGGCAATAACATACGCGCCGGCAAACATCTGGTAATCCCTGTATCCTTAAAATCAGAAAAAGAATACACCCACAGCCTATCGCAACGCCAAAAAGGAGTTATAAACCGAGCTAAAAGCCGTTCTTCAATAATTCATATCGTAAAAAAAGGCGATACCCTTTGGGACATTGCCCAAAAATACAAAGTATCCGTAGGGAGCATAGCCCGCCTAAATAAAATTTCACCTAGAGATACCCTTAAAAACGGTCAAAAACTAGCAATAAAACCAAGTCACAAAACCCCAAGGCGCTATATAGGCAATACCCCTAGCTCAATCACTAAAAGAGTTACATACACAGTTCGTAAAGGCGATTCTCTTGATCGCATTGCACGCAAATTCAAGGTTAGCGTGCGAGAGTTAAAGAACTGGAATCGAGTAGCACGAACCAGCAAATATCTGCAGCCTGGACAAAGACTAAAGATCTATGTTGATGTTGCTAAGCAATCTGGAGCTGCTTAGCCTTCAAGCTTGTTCAACTTCTAAAACAGCTTACCATACTCTCAACTTCCAATATTCATTGCTAGTTACCGGCCTACGCTGTTATTACTGGCATTTCACATTGGAATAAAATAATAATCTTTTGAATACCGTCAGCAGCAGGCGGCATCACAAGGCAATAACCTCTTTGTTTTGAGATCCACAGCCGGCATCCTACGGATGAGATTTGATTGGGCATGGAAGCGAATCAAATCGACGGTATGGATTGAATAATGAAAGCGATTATCAAAGCTACTAGAATGATAAGTGACCTACTTTGATTCGCGCCGTCCATGACGCTCACCCTACGGGCGCCTTTGGCGTCCAAAATCGAGTCCGATCGATTTTGTCACATTCCATGTTCAAGCATGGCCATTTTACAAACCCTCAAAGCAAAAAACCCAACCAGGAAAACCTGATTGGGTTTGTTGTTTTGATGCCTGGCAGTGACCTACTTT
>JAWSVC010000047.1:0-1835 GCA_033852075.1 Gammaproteobacteria bacterium
ATTTAAACCGCAACAGACTTTTATCTGTTGATGCCTCTTGTGTGTTAGTACCCTCCGGCTCTTTTATAATCCTGGAGACCTATTATGACCCCAAATGAAAATGTGACCTTGAAGAAGAAACCTCCCTTTGAGCTTAGGTTGAGAGTACTGAGTGCTATCGACTATGCTCCAGGTGATTCTATTCGCGAGAGAATTCGTAATGTATCGCAGCGTACCTTTGTAGATAACTATACCGGTCATGAGTATCAATTTACATGGCGCACTATCAGTACATGGTTTTACAGATTCAAAAAGAACGGCATGACATCTTTGGATAATAAAACCCGTTCCGATAAGGATAGTTATCGCAAGGTTGGGCTTAATGAACTGGCTGAGGCGATTCATGATACGCTTCCAAATCTGCGTCCCAACAAGTCCGGGGTAATTCCAAGAAGTGTGTTTTATCGTGAGCTGTTACGGCGCAACTTCTTTACTCAAAAGCAACTGGCACCGACAACCTTCTATCGCATGCTACGTGAGAATAAATTATTGGAGGATGAGAATACCGATAAACTACGTCGCTCCTTTTCCATGCAGTTTGCTAATGAATTATGGCAGGCTGATACTATGTATGGGCCATCCATCAAACAGCCAAACGGCAAATGGCGTAAGACCTTTCTTATCGCCTTTATTGATGATGCCAGTCGGGTTATCACCCATGCTCAATTCTTCTATCAGGATAATACTACTCATCTTATTGACGCCTTTAGATCGGCATTGTTTAAACGCGGCAAACCTGAGCGACTCTATTTTGATAATGGCAGCAACTACAAGGCAACCGAGATCCTGCAGGCCTGTGTACGCCTGAACATCAAGCTCTCGCATGCTCCCATCCGTGATGGCGCAGCTAAAGGTAAGATCGAGCGCTTCTTTCGTGGCTTTCGCGACCGCTTTTTAACCTTGCATGCTGACTTTGCCTCGCTGGATGAACTTAATGATAAAACCAATGACTGGATTGAGAATCAATACAATACTCAGTACCACACTGGCATACAGATGATTCCCATCGACCGCTTTAATCTGGATCATAACCGCATCAAGTTTTTAAACGATGATGAATATTCCGAGGAAATCTTCTATGTCGAAGAGGAGCGTAAGGTCACCAAGACCAATACCTTCTCCATCAACTCACAGAAGTTCGAGTGCCCGGTCGATCTGCGCTTAAAGAAGATTCAGGTACGTTATGACCGCTCCAGAAAGCATCGTTTTATCGTCTATTACGCCAATAAGCGCATGGGCCAAGCCACACCGATTAATTTGATTTATAACGCCAAACGGGGAGCGCAGCATGATTAAATCCTCCTTCGGCATTACCAAAGAGCCATTTAACCAGCTGGAACCAGCTCTGTTACCACAGCAGAAAAAGGCTGCACAAATCATCAAAATCCACTCCCAGCAGGGAGGGTTCTCTGTTATCATCGGCAACCCCGGTGTTGGGAAAACGGTATTACGACAGCATATTGAGGCATTAGGTAGTGAACCGGATGTCACCGTGGTCGCATTCTCACGCACTATGCATACCTATATCAACATTCTCAAACAGATCGCACAGGCGTTTGAGATTGAAGTGCAGCTGCGGGAGCTGGAGAACGCCATCATACAGGCAGCCTTCGAGCAGGTCAGAGAGCGCAAAACGCTTTATACACTGATTGATGAAGCCCACCTGCTGGATATGCAGGTACTTAGAAAGCTAAGATTGCTGTTTGATCGCTTCCCCAAAAAACACAATCTGGTATTGTTCGGGCAACCGGAGTTATTGCACTATCTGTCGATAACCGTTAATCGCGATATCAAGA
>JAWSVC010000048.1:0-12755 GCA_033852075.1 Gammaproteobacteria bacterium
GCGCGAGGCACGAGCAGTCGAACGGTTATATAAATTCCCCGGACACTAATGAGCGTAGGCCGGTATCCAGCAAAAGGGATTAGGGTGTAAGTAACAAAATGCCGTCATCCCCAACTTGATTGGGGATCTCGATAAGTTAGGCGCTATTATCTTGAGATTCCCGCCTGCGCGGGAATGACGGGGCTTGTTATTGGAATGACGAAGTTTTTTGGCTCTGAGTCTTCCATGGTATGGTAAAGTCTATTTTGAGGTGTAAAAGGTTTATTTATGTTTAGTATTTTTCGTATTGCTCTGTTTTCAATATGTCTGATTTCAATCTCATCGGTTTCAATTGCCAAAGTAAGCTTCTTTAATCCAGATAACTCATCATCCGGTGAAAGTTCCGATATCTATGGTGACTTCCTGCCGCCGGAACAAGCATTCATCTATTCTATTTTGAGCGTAAACAAACAGCAGATTACCCTTGCGTGGACAGTTGCTGAAGGTTATTACCTCTACAAAGATAAATTTGAATTCTCAACCGATAGCGATATCAACATTGATAAGATCGCTTTTCCTCGGGGAGTTGAGGTGCAGGACCCTAAATATGGCTTGGTTGAGGTATTTAAAGGTAATGTGGAGATACAGCTGATTTTTGATAAGCCAGTGCCAGAACAAGGAGTTGTTCTAAATTTCGACTATCAAGGGTGTGCTGAAGGTGGTCTGTGCTACCCACTAATGCAGGGCGATTACCCGATTTTATTTAATGGACAATTGCCAGATTTTGATGTTGTAGAATTTGAAAAGGCTTTTCCAGATAATGACGCAACACCAGCCTTAGAAAATAAGCCTAGAGATAAGGTGGCTGAATTAGTCGTATCTCCGGTGCAGGTAGAGAAAAAAGAGGAAGGATTGTTAAGTCAGGAGGGTATCCTTGCTTCTCTGTCTGATAAAGGTTTTGCAATAAATATCGCTGTGTTTTTCCTGGCGGGAATAGTCTCTGCCTTTTTAGGCTGCTCATATCCACTTATTCCTATTGTTTCCAGCCTGATTGCAGGGGAGGGTGAAGATGTTACTCCAGCCAGAGGGGCTGCACTTTCAGCAGTTTATGTTATTGCGATGGCGTTGGTGTTAAGTTTGGCAGGTATAGCGGCGGCATCGATAGGTATTAATGTTACTGCATTGCTGCAAAACCCATATGTTCTTGGCGGTGTTAGTTTGATTTTTGTCATTTTAGCCATAGCAATGTTTGGCAAATTACATATCTCCATGCCATCTGCCCTGACCAAATTTTTTGGCGATCTAAGTCATAAGCAAAAAAGCGGGTCATACATTGGCGCAGGAATAATGGGGGCGCTATCAGCCCTTATTGCAGGGCCATGCGCAACCCCGGTTTTGGCAGGTGCCTTGATTTATATTGCCAAGACTAATGACCTATTGCTTGGATGGTCTGCGCTGTTCGCGCTTGGGTTGGGTACTGGTATGCCACTTATAATTGTTGGCGCTGGAATTGGGTCTTTCCTGCCTAAGGCAGGTGAATGGATGACTATGTTTAAGGGGTTCTTTGGTTTTGTATTGCTGGGATTGGCGTTGTGGTTTATGCAGCAAGGCGGCCTTCCGCTAAGGATAGTTAACTTATTTTGGGGGTTGATATTCCTAAGTGCCGCAATCTATTTTATGCATAATGGCTTTAAACACCTAAAGTACAAAACCATTGCGGTATTTTTGTTTGTGATGTTCGGTGGCATTTCTGTTTTTGGATTTGCGGCTGCGGGCTTTGGGGGTAAAAGTCTGTTTGCTCCATTCACACAGCCTGTTGCATCAAACTTTACTTATGTGAACACCCTTGATGAACTTCAGGCGCGGATTGATGGTGAAAAACCCATTGTACTCTATTTTTCTGCAGAGTGGTGTTCGGTTTGCCGCTCACTCGAGGCTAATGTTTTGCCAGAGCCGGAGGTGGTAGAAGCTCTAAAGGGATGGAATCCAACTAAGATCGATATGACCATTATCGGTAATTTTCAAAAGGTATTGATGGAAAGGTATCAGATTGTGGGGCCGCCGACTCTTATCATGTTGGATGAGCAGGGTGTGGTTGTAAACCGCATTGTGGGAAGTGTTGATGTCGAGGGGTTGGTGGATAAATTGAGGTAGTTTGTGGAATCAATATGGTTGAGTCCTTAGGCCACCGTTGTCCGGGTAAATTTTTCAATGATTATTAAAAGCCTTGCTGTCAAAGTGTTTCCAGAGTAAAGCCCTAAGGACAAACTTAAAAAAACTGTCATACCGGCGAAGGCCGGTATCCAGTATGATTAATCACATATTGAATCATATAAATTACATTACTTAAGACTTAAGCGTCTAATAAATAATAACTTATACTAAAATATCCAAAAGCTTTTCTGGATGCCGGCCTCCGCCGGCATGACGTTATTTTTGGATTTCGTTTTATAACAGCGCTAAGCTTTTATCTTCTGTTGTAACTGAACCTTGATGTTCTTTATCTCGCTAATATCTACTGAATAGATCATCGCGCCAGAATACATCTTGCGTTTTAGCAGAATCTTGTTTTGGTTACGTTCGATAAGGGTTCCATTTTTGGTTTCGCCAGATACCATGGTGATTTCAACATTATGGTTGGCGTAATTATTAATCTTTTTCAGTGCTAGCTTTTTGAAAACAAATTTAGATATGTAGTGAGGTTTTTCCGGTTCAGTTTGAGGCACTAGTACTACATCAAGCGTATCTTCGTCATTGGTGTTGATATTAGAAATTGATTGTTGCGCATTTTCGTACATTGATTCTAAATTTGATGCGGTATTGTGCATGCCGAAATCACGAATATGGGCGATAGCAGATGGAATGCCATTAAAATATATTGCAATTACAAGTAGTAAAGCTCCGGTACCTGCGGTAGCTACGCAATAGCGGGCTTTTTCCCAGTACACAGCTGAAAATACAAACGATACCGGTGGCGCAAGGAACATAAGTAGCCCCCAGCCTAATCCTTTTCTGTTGGTTACTATACGCAATAACCACAAGAAACCAAAAAGTGCCAGTGTTAGTCCTGCTGCGATAAGAATATGCATGGTCAGTCCTCTTTTCTTATAATATTTTATTGGTTGTGCAGGCTATTACGTAACGGAGCGAATCGCATCTTTTCGATTTTATTTAGTAGCCACCACACCACTTTATTATTTTCTATCAAAAACTTTATCTATTAGAATTTAATAATGTTATGTATGAATTAGAACAGAAATTGTGATACATATCAACATTTATACATAATAAATAGCAATTTTCTTACAAAAGCATTGTGAACTGGTTCACGATTTTGCGTGATGATGTTGTTGTTACATTAATCAGGAATCGGTTACGGGAAACCGATTCCATGCTCCATTTGTTCTTCTACAATAGCGAGTCTGGCTGGTGTGCCTATATCTAGCCAAGGCCCTTGGTATATTTCACCGCTGCAGCGGTTGTTATCGATTGCATAATGGATAACGTCACGAAGAGGGAATTTTTCAATTTTACGTTCTTGAAATAGTTTTGGAGAGAATATTCCGATTCCGCTATAAGTTAGTCTTTTAGATCCATCTTTTTCTAAGGAACCGTCTTCGTTAAGGTGAAAATCACCCTGTTGATGATGCTCTGGATTTCCAACCATTAGAAGATGCACATCACTTTCATCTGGTAACGTAACTTGGTCAAAATGGATAAAGCTCCATACATCACTACTTATAACCCAGAACGGTTTATCTCCTAGTAATGGTAGTGCTTTAGTTATGCCTCCACCTGTTTCTAAGGCTTCATCTTCGTGTGAATAAGATATTTGGGCGCCATAGCGACTTCCATCACCAAGAGTTTCTTCAATCATGTTTCCTAGCCATGCATGATTGATAACAAATTCTTTTATACCACACTCAATAAGGCGTTCGATTTGATGTTCTATAAGGGCTTTATTGCCAGCTTTTAGAAGTGGTTTAGGGCATTGGTCTGTCAACGGACGCATACGTTCTCCTCTGCCCGCTGCAAGTATCATTGCTTTCATGCTGCCTCCATCAGCTCTAATCCTGGCGATAGTGTAGGGAATTTTGCGGTAAATGCCAAATAGTTTGGTGGCATGTCTTTTTTAACTGGATTGTTAGTTTGTTTTTTTATGAAAAGAGGGCGTTTTCCTAAATAAATTTAGGTGCAACTTTTTGCTGGAATAACTCCAGAAATTCTTCAAAATCGTGGTGGCGAGATAGTGCATCCTGGATGTAATTTAAAGTTCTTGGTATGTCTTTTAGAAAACCAGCTTTTCCGTCTCTGTGATTGAGCCGGGCAAAGATACCGCTGGCCTTAAGATGGCGCTGTACTCCCATAAGGTCAAACCAGCGCAAAATCTGATTGATAGTTATGCTGTTTAGTAAAGGTTTAATCTCAGGACGAGAAAAATACTGGATAACCCAGTGCTTCACTTGTTCATAGGGCCAGGCAATATAACAGTCGCGCAAAAGTGAAACCAGGTCGTATGTGATTGGGCCAATTACTGCGTCCTGAAAATCAATAACTCCTGGGTTGTTTTCTGAGGTTACCATTAGATTGCGGGAATGATAATCTCTGTGGACAAAGACTTTAGGCTGCTCTAAAGCGCTGTCTGCAAGTCTGGAAAATGCGTGATTGAGAATTTCATTCTCATCTGCGGTTAATTCAATTTCATAGTGAATCTTTAATAACCATTCTCGGAATAACTCCATTTCATCCATTAAGAGCTCTCTGGAGTAATCAGGTGTTATTTCGCTGATTCTTGGGGCGTTTGTATGTATCTTGGCAAGCGCATCAAATGCATCTTTATAAAGTTTGTGTACGGATTCCGGTTCTTCTTCAAGTTGTGAAAGATAGTGCGTTGAGCCCAAGTCTTGTAATAATAAAAATCCCTGGTCAAGATCTAATTCAGATATGGTAGGAACATGAACTCCGATTCTGTCTAAAATGATATTTATGGCAATAAATGGTCTGCAGTCTTCTTTTTCTGGGGGAGCATCCATTATGATAAATGATTTATTGGAGCTGATGGCTCGAAAATATCTGCGAAAACTAGCATCTTCCGAGGCTGGTTCGAGAGAATCAATATGCATGTGTAGATCAGAAGTGAGCCAGTTGTAGATTTTATCCTTCCGGATATCCGTCATTTTTGTAATTCCATCTAAATCAAATAAGAAGGTTTATTAAAGCCAAAAATCTTTGAATTAAGTGTACACAATTTTTGGTGGATTGGATAAAAAAATATCAATGTAATGTAGGTAAATATGCATTGTGGCTTTAGAAATAATTTTATTATGTGTTTGTCTAAGCCGATTCTGGCCCAACTGCTTGAACCATTGTTAAATATCTCATAACATGCGCTAACACTGTACTGGGAATATAAAAGTCTATTAATGATATCCAAGCTGGAAAAATCATCGCAATCTAACCATATCTGCAAACTATTTGTGGCAGTCTTGTTGTGTTTTGCGTTTATTAATATTGCTGTAGCGAACGGACATACAACAGACGATACCGTAGTTGAGGCAGATAAGATCTCCAAAGGTGAAAACGGCGAATTTTCACTAAGTGGTAATGCTGTAGTTTCGCAGGGCGACAAGGAAATACGTGCTGACAACATTACTTATAAACAAGAGGGTGGTAAGGTTGAAATCGGCGGGGGACTGGAATATAGCGATACGGATTTCAAATTGAAGGGGAGTTCCGGGACTTTTAATCTGCAGCAGGAAACCGGCGTAATATTTGATGCTGAATATGGGTTAATAAATGAACCTGGTAATGGTAGCGCCAAACAAATCAAGATCCAAAGTCGTACCAATGCTATTTTAGATGATTCAAATTATACAACCTGCCCGATAGGTAGAAATGATTGGCGTATTGTTGCATCAGAGATAGAGCTGGATACAGGTGAAGGGATTGGGGTGTCGACACATACAAGGCTTGAGTTTTTTGATATTCCTGTGTTGTACTTTCCTTATTACCGCTTTCCGATAGATGATAAGCGTAAAACAGGATTTTTATTGCCGCGAGGTGGTTATAGTAGCGAAGATGGTTTGGATTTGCGCATTCCATTTTATCTGAATCTAGCTCCAAATTATGATGCAACTCTGACACCAAGAGTTTTATCTCGACGAGGATTGGCGCTGGAGTCAGAATTTCGGTATTTGCTGGATAATCAGGCGGGAGAGGCCCATTTTGATTATTTGCCCGATGATGATTTGTATAAAGATGATCGTTATCTAATTTCATTTAATCAGAGTGGTTCGATATCGGAGAATATTACCAATAGATTTGATTTGGCATATGTTTCTGATAAAGAATATTTTTCTGATTTGGGAAACAATACAGATATAGCCGGGGTAGATCACCTGAATAGCGCTATAGGATATTATTATCGAGATGGTTATTGGGGGGCCGGACTTTTATTGCAGGCATATCAGATTATTGATGAGGATATTGAAAAGCAATACCAGCGGTTGCCAAAGTTTGATCTTGTATATAACAACACGGATGACATATGGAATAAGCAATTTAGTTTCGAGCTTACTAATTTTGAACATCCGGATGATGAATCAAATCCTACAGGGATTAGGTCTGATATTTATTATAAACTTACCTATGATCTTGCTGATCCGGGTTGGTTTATACGGCCTGGTGTTTCGTTGCGCCAAAGCAATTATTCGTTAGATGATTCCTATAATGAGTCTCGGACAATATACAGTATCACTGCAGATGTTGGTTTGATCCTTGAGAGAGATATGTCCTTGTTTGGAGTTAATCTGTTACAGACATTTGAGCCGCGTTTATTTTTACTGCATACCCCTTATAGAGACCAGCAAAACATACCGGTATTTGATTCAACAATAAATAGTATGAGTTTTGCACAGTTGTTTGCCGAGAATCGTTTTAGTGGGACGGATAGAATTGGTGATACTACACAGGTTACGGCAGCCATCTCGAGCAATATAATTGATGGAAAAACAGGTTTTAACCTACTGTCGTTGAATTTTGGTGAGATATTTTATCTAGAGGATAGGCTGGTAACCATTGGTGCAGACCAGATACAGACTGAAGCAAGCTCAAATTTTATTGCAAATCTACAATTATCACCAATTAAAGAATTAAGATTTTCTGGGGAAGTTGAGTGGAATCACGCACAAAGTTTTACCCAATTGGAACAGATGATAATAGAATATCGTCAAGATGATTTGAATCGTATTGGAATTAGTTATCTGGAGCAAAAAAACGAAAATGCCCAGAGAAGTGTTGATTCTGCAACGATGAATTTTTCATGGCAGTATAATCAAAAGTGGCGTTTTGTTGGAAAATGGAATTACTCTTTATTGTATGATGCAACCCAGGAAACATTTGCAGGCGTTGAATTCGATAGTGGTTGTTGGGCCGCAAGGTTGATATCGCATAGATATATTGAAGAGATGGAAAATCCATCCGAAGCAAAACAGCAGATACTATTTCAAATTGAACTTTTGGGTGTGGGCGGTTTCGGAGAAGATATCGAAGAGTTTATGAATCCTTGAGTTTGGTTTTTTCCCGAATGAAAAAGGTGAAATAAATGGTATCCTACGACTTAGGAATTTTAGGAACAATATTTAAGATGAAAATTGGAATGAAGTTAATACGGGTATTTGCAAGCGTTGTTTTTTTTACGGGGTTAATGTCTCAAGCTGTTATTGCGGAAGAAAAGCCGATCGATTCCATTGTCGCAGTGGTAAATGATGATGTTATTCTGTCCAGCGAGCTTTATGTAGAGATGGAAAAAACCATACAAAATCTAAGAGCAAGTCATACACGCATTCCACAGAGAAGTATTTTGCAAGGGCAGGTTCTTGAACATTTAATTATGAAGACTCTTCAGCTTGATGTGGCCAAACGAACAAGAGTGAATATAGATGACCAGCAGTTAAATCAGGCTATGCAACAGATTGCAAAAAACAATAATATTTCTGTAAGCCAGCTAAGACAGGAGATCGAACGTCAAGGAATAGATTATCTTGAGTTTAGGCAAGGAATTCGGGAGCAGATGACCTTAGACGTTTTGCGCAGAAGGTATGTTGACCAGCAGGTTCATGTAACAGAAAAAGAGATAGCAAACTACTTGGCGAACCAAAAGAGTATTGGGCAAAGTGCGCAGGAGTATAAAACCGCTTATATCTTGATTGAAATACCAGAGGCGGCATCTTCTGAGCAGATTGCAAAGGCAAAAGAAAAGGCTGATACCGTAATGGAAAAGTTAAGGGATGGTGCTGATTTTAATGAAATGGCTGTTTCATATTCAGATGGTGGTAATGCTCTTGAGGGGGGGGTGTTAGAAGCTCGCAAGGCCAACCAGCTGCCAACCATGTTTGCAGATATTGTGCTGGATTTAAAGGTTGGTGAATTTAGCGGAATTATCAAAAGTAGTGGCGGCTATTATATTGTTAAATTGCTGGAAATATCTCAAGGTAGTGCTGATAAGGTTGTACAGACCAAATTGCGCCATATTCTTATAAAACCAAACGAGTTTTTAAGTGCCAATCAAGCACAGCAAAAGTTAGAGCAGATACGTGAAAGGATTGTTAATGGTGAAGATTTTGCACAGCTAGCACGTTCAAGTTCTGATGATAAGGGAACTGCATCAGCTGGTGGCGAGATGGATTATATGAGCCCTGGTGTTTTTGTGCCTGAATTTCAAGAAGAGATTGATAAGCTAAAAGTGGATGAGGTTTCTCCGGTATTTAAAACTCGTTATGGTTTTCATATTGCCCAGGTTTTGGATCGCCGTGAACATGATAATTCTGATGAAGTATTGCGTATGAAGGCAATGGATAATATTCGCGAGCGTAAATCTCAAGAGGCAATGCAGCTTTGGATGCGTCGTTTACGTGATGAAGCTTTTGTAAAGATAAAAATCTGATGAAAAATATACCTCATTTGGTAATAACATCGGGAGAACCATCAGGTATTGGACCTGATCTAGCTTTGATGTTGGCAGCAAAGGATTATTCTGCTCAGATTACTGTGATTGGTTGTAAAGATTTGCTAGAGCAGCGAGCACAGCAATTACAATTAGACGTAGTAATTGACCCATATTTTCCGAATAGCCTTAGACCGCATAAGTTGGGGCATATCAGTGTCTTATCATTGGATTTGCCTCAGTCTGTAATGGCGGGGGAGCTTAATCCAGCAAATTCAAAATATGTTTTGGCTATGCTTGAGCGTGCTGCGAAGGGGTGTTTGAATAAAGAGTTTGATGCAGTGGTTACCACCCCCGTGCATAAAGGGGTTATAAACGACGCAGGTATATCATTTAGTGGGCACACCGAATTTTTTGCAGAGATTACTGGTGGGCAGCTGCCGGTGATGATGTTGGCAACGCCTGGTCTTCGGGTTGCCTTGGCTACTACGCATTTGCCGTTAAAAGATGTTAGTGCTGCAATTACTAAGAATGTTCTGCGTCAGGTTATCGGAATTTTAGATAAAGATCTGCGCGAAAAGTTTGGAATTGCCAATCCGCAGATCTATGTGTGTGGGCTTAATCCGCATGCCGGTGAGGGAGGGTATCTTGGTTCGGAAGAGATCGATACCATAAATCCGGTGTTAGAAGAATTTAGGGGTAAAGGAGTGAGTGCGATTGGCTCGTTGCCTGCCGATACCATCTTTACGCCCAAATATATGGAAAAATCTGATGTGATTCTGGCAATGTATCACGACCAGGGATTGGCGGTGTTAAAACATAAAGGATTTGGAAATGCTGCAAATATTACCCTTGGACTGCCGATAATTCGTACCTCCGTGGATCACGGAACTGCATTGGATCTTGCTGGAACCGGGCAGATTGATTTTGGTAGTATGGATTATGCTATCAAGGTTGCGATTGATGAGTGTGAGGCAGTAAAGAAATGTGAGGCGCCCAAATGAATAGGAAGGTGCAGCATAAGGCAAAGAAAAGATTTGGGCAGAACTTTTTGCATGATAAGCGCATTATTGGGCGCATTGTTAGTTCAATAAATCCACGGCCTGATGAGAATATCGTTGAGATCGGCCCTGGTCTTGGTGCTATGACTTTGCCGGTTTTGGAGTGTTGTAAAAAGCTTACTGCGATTGAACTTGATAGATCCTTAATTGAAAATCTACAGGTTATTACTGCGCCTGTTGGTGAGCTAATACTGCATCAGGGAGATGCGTTAAAATTTGATTTTGGACAATTGCCGGCAGAGCCAAAGCTTAGGCTTATAGGGAATCTTCCATACAATATTTCCACACCACTACTGTTTCATTTCGTAAAATGGGCTGATCGAATTCAGGATATGCACTTCATGCTGCAAAAAGAGGTGGTACAGCGTATGGCGGCTGGCCCTGGTTCTAAAACTTACGGGCGTCTATCTGTGATGCTGCAATACTATTGCCAAGTTATCCCTTTGTTTGAGATTCATCCCGGCGCCTTTAACCCTCCCCCTAAAGTAGATTCGGCAATCGTTAGATTGATTCCGCATGAAAAACCGCCGGTGCAGGTAAGTGATATGCGGTTGTTTGCCGAGATGGTAACCGCAGCATTCAATGGCAGACGCAAGACTATTCGTAACTCACTGAAAAAATATCTAACCGAAGAGCAGATTCAGCAAGCTGGTATTGATCCGCAGATTAGGCCAGAACAGTTAGAACTTGCTCAGTTTGCAGTTTTGGTCAATGCTGTAAAAAAATCAATGTAGTTGTAGTAGGTTGCGTCAGCAAAGCGTAACGCAACACAGGAACAACGATCGATGCCATTGATTTATGATGGAAAATCGCCCCTGATTTCTATATAATAATGCGTCCAAAAATATTCAACCCCCATCTTATCGGAGACAAAAATGTCAAAAATTCGCGAATTACATCAGGCTGGTCAAAGCGCATGGTTGGACTACATCCACAGAGGAATGCTTGATTCCGGTGAGCTAAAAGGAATTATTGAAGAAGATGGATTGATGGGGATTACCTCAAACCCAAGCATTTTTGAAAAGTCTATCACCAGTGGTAATGACTATGATGTATCTATCGCAGGTCTTATCAAAGACAAAGCAGATATGTCGATGTATGAATTGTTCAATAATCTAGCGGTAAACGATATTCGTGATGCAGCAGACGAATTCAAAAAGGTATATGAAGACAGCAACAAAGTAGATGGTTATGTTAGCATCGAAGTTTCTCCGGAGCTTGCACACGATGCAGAAGGAACGGTAAAAGAAGCTTTAGAATTACATAGCTGGATTGGTCGCCCAAATATTATGATTAAGGTTCCGGGTACCACAGCTGGTCTTGTGGCTATTGAAAAGTTAATCGCCGAAGGTATTAGCGTAAACGTAACTTTATTGTTTTCAGTACAACGTTACAAAGAAGTGGTTCAGGCGCATATTAAAGGCCTAAAGGCTAGAATGGCAGCTGGTAAACCCGTAGAAGGTATCGGTTCTGTAGCCAGTTTCTTTATTAGTCGTGTTGATGCGGCGGTAGATCCCCTTCTAGAAGCAGCGGGTAATACTGAACTGCAAGGCAAGATCGCTATCGCCAATGCGCAGATTTCATATCAATACTTTGAAGAAGTTTACAACGGTGCAGAATTTGCGGAGCTAAAAGCGGCTGGTGCGCAGGTTCAGCGTTTATTATGGGCAAGTACCTCGACTAAAAATCCAGAATACAGTGATGTGCTTTATGTAGACCAGCTGATTGCTCCAGATACCGTAAATACAATTCCTCCAGCTACCTATGATGCATTTAAAGATCACGGCACTATCGCGCAAACTTTAAAGGTTGGTATTGATGAGGCTGTTTCAAAGGTGGCAACCCTGAAAGATCTAGGTGTCGATATTGATGCAATCACAGATAAGTTAGAGGCAGATGGAATCGTGGCGTTCCAAGAGTCTTTCCGTAACCTATTGGATTCTTTACAACAGAAAGTTGAATCTTTATAAAGGTGCGGACTCTAAAAGTACGATGAGAAATAAGATAGCAGAAAAAATCAGCATAAATGTTGAGCCAAAATACATAGAAGAGCAGTCAGATCCTGACAAGAATAAGTATGTGTTTTCTTATGATGTAACCATACGCAATAAGGGAGAGGTTGGGGTGCAGCTTTTGGCTCGTCACTGGTTGATTACCGATGCTAATGAACGTACCAAAGAGGTTTTAGGTGAAGGGGTTGTTGGCAAGCAACCCCATCTTGATCCCGATGATAAGTTTACCTATACCAGTTGGGCGATATTGGAAACGCCAACCGGGCTGATGCATGGAACCTATCATCTTGTAGATGAGGAGGGGGAGTCTTTTGAGACGGATATTCCGGCATTTACTCTCTCAACACCCAACACCCTCCACTAAATTTGTGCCTATTTTTCCAAATACTTTGTTGCAACTTCAGGCTTGCTCGGGCACATATTGCATATATGCTTCCTCACAAGGCTTCATTGCGCCGCGTTTTTGAAAAAATAATCTACAAATTTTTTCTTTAAGTTATCTTTGTTGCAGGTTGTTAAAAAATGAGTCGCATACAAAAACGTATGCTCAACATGTTTTTAACACCTTGCGCCGCGATAAATCTGCGCTCGTGATGCTTTAAACCCCCCCAAAGATTATTGTTGAAACTTTTTTTAAATGCTCGCCTCTATCTTGGAAAATAATCAGCGAATTACAAAAAGACACGTCATACTGGCGAAAGCCCACTACTGTCTGGGGAAATAATTTAATAGAATCAAGATGGCTGAGCGTAGCCGAAG
>JAWSVC010000048.1:12793-32266 GCA_033852075.1 Gammaproteobacteria bacterium
TCCAAAGACAGGTAATATTTTCTCCGGACAACAATGGGCGAAGGCCGGTATCCAGAAAATGAATCCCGACAGAAGTCTATGAATTTAGATATAATGCATCATCTAAAGGCTCAACGGGCATTAACTAATGATCTCAAAACCTAACGTAATAATAATCGGCGCCGGCGCTTCCGGTCTCATGTGTGCACTTGAGGCAGGTAAGCGTGGTCGTAAGGTTTTGGTTTTAGATCATACTAAAAAACCTGGAAATAAGATTTTGGTGTCCGGTGGGGGTAGTTGTAATTTTACAAACTATTATGTTGAAGCAGAAAATTTTATCTGTAGCAATCCCCATTTTTGTAAGTCTGCAATCAGTCGCTATACCCAGTGGGACTTTATAGAGTTTATTAATAAGCATCAGATTGCATTTCATGAGCGTGAGCATGGACAGTTGTTTTGTGACGGTAAGGCTAGACAGATAGTAGATGCTCTGATGCAAGAGTGTAAACAGGCAGGGGTTACCTTTGAATTTGGTTGTGAGATAGAAAGTATTACGCAATGCACTTCGGCTACGCTCAGTGATCTTGGTGCTAGTTTCAGTGTAAAATCAACTAACAAAGAATATGGTTGTGAATCACTGGTGGTGGCAACAGGTGGTTTGTCGATTCCAACTATCGGAGCTTCGCCCTTCGGCTATAAGATTGCGGAACAGTTTGAGATTCCCGTTATTCCTCCAAGGGCAGGATTGGTGCCGTTTACTTTACACAAAGAAGATAAAGAGCGTTTGGCTGAGTTATCTGGAATTGCTGTTGATGTGCAAGTTTCTTGTGGCGATACTTCGGTTACTTGTGCTGAGAGTAGTCGAAGTGCGCTCAGCAATCCTACTTTTAGGGAGAATATTCTCTTCACTCATCGTGGACTCAGTGGTCCTGCAATTCTACAAATTTCCTCTTATTGGAGCCCTGGAGAGTTGATAGAAATTAATCTATTGCCGGATCATGATCTTGATATGTTTTTGAAAGATATAAAACAGCAAGGGATAAAAAAGATTGTGCGTAATGTGCTTGGTGAAATGTTGCCGCAAAGATTGGTGGAGAAACTATTGGATGGGGGTTTTGCTGCGAAGGGGTTGCAGGATCTTTCTGCACGCGATATCAAATTAATAGCCGATAAGTTTAATTGTTGGAAAATCAAACCAAACGGAACCGAAGGTTATCGCACGGCAGAGGTTACGGTTGGTGGAGTCGATTGTGACCATGTTTCTTCAAAAACTATGGAATCCAAGCTAGTAAAAGGGCTGTATTTCATAGGTGAAGTATTAGATGTAACCGGTTGGCTTGGTGGCTATAACCTGCAATGGGCTTGGTCTTCTGGTTGGTGTGCTGGGCAGGTTGTTTGATTAATATTGGTTAAGTGATGTTTTTTAAAAAAATGTGAATTTGTTCACAACACAATATATTGTGTTTAAAAATTTTTATAAATCGTTGCTGTATCAGGGGTTTGTGGGCGTTTGTTATTTAGTATCCTTTCTTTATATTTCTTATAAATCAACAAGTTGTGAATTTTGTGTTAAATGCTGCTGGTTTGACATATCTTGTATTTGCGACAATAATATACGTATCAATGACACAATATGTTGTGTTTTTCCTGTTTTTAAGTTGTTTGCAAGCTGTGAATAAGTTGTGGGCTGTTTGGTTTAAGCACTTGCAAGTTTTTGAATGGATTAGAAATCGTTTTTTAAGGAATTTAGGAGTTTATTATGCATAGGGAAGCTATTGCTATTTTGCCGCAGTTTGTCATCAACAGAAACGGAGAGAAGGTTCCGTTTAAAAGAGATAAGATACAAAACGCTATCAAAAAAGCTGGTGAAGAGACTGGTGAATTTGGACTTGAAACTGCAAGAAAATTAACAGCAAGCGTTCTTAAGGTCTTGATGTATCGTCATCATGACGATTTTCCTCCAATTGAAGAGATTCAAGATGTTGTTGAGCAGGTTTTGATTGAAGAGGATTTCTTTATTACTGCTCGTGCCTACATCGTATATCGTGACCAGCACAAAAGATTGCGTGCCGATAAAACTGTGGTTGATGTTGAGGCTTCAGTTAATGAATATCTTACCCGTTCAGACTGGCGTGTAAGTGCCAATGCAAATCAAGGGTATTCTCTTGGTGGTTTGATTCTGAATATTTCCGGTAAGATGACTGCAAACTATTGGTTGAGTCATGTTTATACCCCGGATATTGGTGAAGCTCATAGGAATGGTGATTTTCATATCCATGATCTTGATATGCTTTCCGGTTACTGTGCTGGTTGGTCATTAAGAACCTTGTTGCATGAGGGCTTTAATGGTGTTCCTGGGCGTGTTGCATCTAATCCTCCAAAGCATCTTTCCAGCGCAATCGGGCAGATGGTTAACTTTTTGGGAACTTTGCAAAACGAATGGGCTGGTGCGCAGGCATTCAGTTCGTTTGATACCTATCTGGCTCCTTTTGTGCGTAAGGATAATCTTGAATATGAAGAGGTTAAACAGATGATTCAGGAGTTTGTTTATAATCTGAATGTTCCTTCGCGCTGGGGTTGTCAGGCACCATTTACCAATATCACCTTAGATTGGGTGTGTCCTGATGATCTGAAAGAGCAGATTCCATACATTGGTGGAGAAGAGCAGGATTTTGCCTACGGTGATCTGCAGGAAGAGATGGAGATGATTAACCGTGCCTATATTGAGGTGATGCAAGAGGGTGATGCATCCGGGCGCGTATTTACCTTCCCGATTCCTACCTACAACATCACCGATGATTTTGACTGGGATTCCGAGAATGCAGATAAATTGTTTGAGATGACTGCCAAATATGGTCTGCCATATTTCCAAAACTTTGTGAATTCTGAGCTTAATCCTAGCATGGTGCGCTCTATGTGTTGTCGTCTGCAGCTTGATTTGCGTGAGCTATTAAAGCGTGGAAACGGGTTGTTTGGATCGGCTGAGCAAACGGGTTCTATTGGTGTAGTTACCATTAACTGCGCTCGTTTAGGCTATCTGTATAGAGCGAATGAGAAAGGGATGTTTGAACGTTTAGATCAGCTGTTGGATATGGCACGTCGTAGTCTTGATGTTAAACGTAAAGTGATTCAGAACTTTATTGACCAAGGATTATTCCCTTATACCAAACGCTATCTTGGTACCTTGCGCAACCATTTTTCTACCATCGGTGTTAATGGAATCAACGAGATGATTCGTAACTTCACTGGTGATCAAGATGATATAACTACCAGTTATGGACACAAATTCGCTGCGAAGATTCTTGACCATATCCGTAGCAAGATGCAGGAATTCCAAGAGGAGTCCGGCAATCTATATAATTTGGAAGCTACCCCTGCAGAAGGGACAACTTATAGACTTGCGCGCGAAGACAAGAGTCGTTATCAGGATATTATCCAGGCAGGTACAGATGAGCATCCGTACTATACAAACTCTTCACAACTTCCAGCAGGTTATACCGATGATCCTTTTGAGGCCTTGGAGATGCAAGAGGAGCTACAGCGTAAGTATACCGGTGGAACCGTTTTGCATCTGTATATGTCAGAGCGAATCAGTGATGCGCAGGTATGTAAAAAATTAGTAAAAAGATCTATGGAAAATTTTGCTTTACCATATATTACGGTTTCGCCAACATTCTCGATCTGTCCGTCACACGGTTATATCAATGGTGAGCAGCATGAATGTCCGCACTGTGGGGAAAAGACCGAGGTTTGGACTCGTGTAATGGGATATCATCGTCCGGTTTCTCAATTCAATGATGGTAAGAAATCAGAATATGCAGATCGAATTCCATTCGAGGAAGAAAGAGTTATTTTAGCTCAGGATATGGATGAGCAGGGTATAACCCTTGAAGAACTGGTTGCAGAGCAAAGGGCGATAGCGGTATAAATATATCCGGCAATCATTTCTCAGACACGCCGTAAATACATCCTTGTAGTCTCGACTGTGGCGTCCATGCCGCAGTCGGTCTTCAAAATGGTTGCCAGATATTAGGTTGAGTTTTCGTAACTTTTGGGAGTTATTATTGAACATAGGCGGCTTTGTTCCAACATCAACTATAGATTTTCCTGGAAAATTGGCGGCAGTGATATTTACTCAGGGGTGTCCTTGGCGTTGTCATTACTGCCATAATCCGGATCTTGCGCTTGGTCAGGCCAAATCGCCGTATGATTGGGATGGAGTAAAGCAGATACTGGAAAGGCGGAAATCACTTCTTGACGGGGTGGTTATCAGTGGTGGGGAACCGCTGATTCAAAAGGATCTGGTTGATGTGCTTAAGCAGATAAAAGGGATGGGGCTTGAGACGGCATTACATACCGGCGGAGCTATGGTTAATAGATTCAAAGAGACTATTCCATATCTTGACTGGGTGGGGTATGACATAAAGGCGGAGCAGCTTGCATATTCATCTATTACTCAAGTTGATGGTTCGGGGGAGCAGGCCTTTGCCGGGCTGCAGGTGTTGCTTGATTCCGGGGTTGATTATGAGGTCAGAACCACAGTGCACTGGAGTCTTATGTCGCCTGATGAACTTTTGTCGTTGTCTGAAACCCTGGCGGATCTTGGGGTAACTAATTATGTGGTGCAGATAGCGCGTGATGGTGGTAATTTGTCAAAGGAGTTGTTATCGCATAATGGTTCAGAGTCCGATTTTCAATCAGGACCTTTAAGTAAAATTAGCTCGATGTTTAAGCAATTTTCAGTGCGTGCAGATGCATAATTCTAAAAATTTTATGTGTTTGTGGATTAAAAAAGGGCAGACTTAGGTCTGCCCGTATAATATTAATATCTCGTTATTCCGCAGTTTCGGTAGAGGTTGGAGCTTGCAGCTCACTAATTTTATCGACCAATTCTGAAAAATCTGGGATTTTAACTGTTTCAGTTTCAGATCCTTGCTGATATGAGCGGAACCTCTCGCTCATTCGTTCTATTCCTTCAAATAGCTGTTTTACGATCTCATTAGGTTCTGGGAACATCATTTCGGTTGCAGAAATGGTATTTTTGACCTCGCCATTAAATTTACCAATGGTCTCTGCTTCGTGTTTAGGTAGCTGTTGTTGTGTTTGAGGTTGTTCTACATATGAATCAACTTTCTGATAAGTGCTTACTGCGGTTGAGTATTTCATATGTGCTTCAAAACCAGCAATTTCGCCGGTGTCGTATCCCAGCTCTACAGCGTGTTTAAGTGCTTGTTGCATTTTGCCGTCATAGAAATCTTCAGCAATGTCTCCAATTTGACCAACCAAGTCATTAATTGCAGCTAATTCATCTTCATCCAGTTCACCCTGTACTGAGAATGTTAGTTCAGAGCTGGAGTATTTCTCGCTACTGATATTAAGGATTTGTTGATCTTCGGATGTAATTAGTTGTTGTGTTGTGCTGATGCTATTGGAGTTATTAATCATTAGTTTAATGATGTCGCCATCATTGGTTTTGATCTCCATTTCAAAGCTTTCTTCGCGCGCAGCAGAATCTCCGCGCTCAACATTGGTTATGCGGTCAACGTTGCCAAAATCACGTTCTTCAAAACCTTCCTGTATAAGGTTGTAAGTGGTGTCGATATCTTCAGCTATTTTGCCTTCGAGCACTCCAAAACCATCAAGAATCTCTTTGGCTTGGTCAAACCCCATGTCTACACCGCGTTTCGCTTCTTCAAGCATATGTTCAAGTTCTGCATCATCTGCGCCGTTAAGCTTTGCAAGCCCCATGGCAGAATCAATAAAATCAAGTATGCGGTTAGCAACCTTTTCTGGTGTAAAATCTTCTGCATTGGATGAATCCAATGATTGGATTCCGTCGGCCTCAAGTACTGAGTTAAGGCTGGCAATAATCTTGTCGTTAAGTAGTTTGCGCGCGCGTGCCGGATGAAAATCACTAAGCTGGACGGCATCTTGCTCGGCTTGTTTAACCTGTTCATTGCCAATATCAGATGTGACTTTGGGGTCGTTACTGACGCGTGGCTTTTGATCGCCGCCAGCAGACGATACCGGATTATCAAAATTTATTGTGGGTAACATGACGCATCTCCTCTATTGCTGGGCGTTAAACCTTTACCCCGTGTCAAATAGGTTATCGGCAGGTTTAGAATAAACTTTAGGGAAAAATTAAAAAAAATCCACCTCCTGGTAAAAGGGGGTGGATTTTATGTTTTAAATGTACTGAATCGTTATTAGCGGCTTGCTAATAGCTTATCTTCCAAGTCGATTCTGATTGAGATAGCTTCTCCAATAATAGAGAAGTCTTTAATAAACTTTTCCTGGTTAGGTTTTGCAGTGATATTTTCGTAGTTATCATTGAATGCCAGTGCAATTTCAGTTGTTTGGTAAATTTGACTGAATATGTGAGCTTGATGTTCCTGCGAAAGAGATAGATTAGGGATTAATTGTTCATATACACCAAAGTGGCCAGTAGAAACATAATCGATTAAAACGGTACTAAAGTTATTGATTAACTCAATCTCTTCAATTTCGGGTGTTTGTTCTGTGATTGCGACAAGTTGGGAATAAAGTACTAATAGTTCCTTTCTTTCTTTAAGCCATCCAGCAATGATTTTATTATCGCTAACTAAAAAATCCTTTTTTCTATCTATCATGGTTCCTTCCTTCTAGATAAAGTTGATCGGTATATTTCATAAACTATAAAAACCTAAGCTTTTCTAGATAATTACATACTTTTTCTAGAATTAAAAATAGGATCTGTGGTTTTTTGTGACCAGGTCGACAAAAAAATGCCGATTTTGGAGTAATTTGCGTTGCATTTATGTTGTAGTTCACATTTTTTTTTGTAATATTCAGTTTGGTTTTGTTGGTTGTAGCCAGCTATAACAAGGTGTGTCTAAATAAGATTATTAGAATAAAGAAAGATAATTGGGAGAATGGTTGGCTAGGGGGTTTCATATCTGGTAAATAATTGGTATAACAAGGTCTGATTTAGGACAAATTAAGTCTTATGGAAAGAAAAAAAGTCCTGGAAATCGGGAAATACTCAAATCACTATATATAAATGGAGAAAAATATCATGAAATGGTTGTCATTCCTTCTTGTACCCTTATTCCTTATTGGCTGTGGTGGCGGAAGTGCTCCTGCTAAAGAAGAAAAAGCAGAAGCTAAGCCAGCAGTAGAAGCCAAAAAAGAAGTTGCTGCTAAGCCAGCTGCTTCAGGCAAACTAGAAGGTGGTCCTTTCCCTGCTACAGAAGAGAAACTGTTTAAAACTATGCCATCTGTTGGTGAAGGCGTATTCAACGGAATTGGTTGGGACGAAGGTTCTTCAAAAGGTTCTGCTCTACTATTTAAAGGTGCTGACCTAGCTATCGAATCACCAAACAGCTTTGGCGATTCTCTAAGAACTCTTACTTTCAAAGTTCTAGGATATACATCTACTGGTAAAGATACTGGTGTTATCGATACTAAAGTAGATTCAACTGACAACTTCGGTGAAGGTGTACTTAATAGTTTCTGGGCTTCAGTTCCATACGCTAAAGTATCTATCAAGCTTCAAAGAGGTAAAGTTCTACAGTTCAGATTTGGTGAGCCAGCAGATACAATCGAAGCAGCTGTTGCTCCTGAACTTCCAGACAGCAACCCAAAATTCAAGTTAAGAAAATAATTTGATTTCTTATTTAAATAAAAAAGGGCCTTAGCGGCCCTTTTTTATTAGGTTTAATTTGCTTAAGAATTAAACTCTTTTATAAACCACATAATCGTAGTTCCAATCCAGATTTTCTTCGCCGCTTTCGCGCGATATCTCTTTCCATAGGTTTTTATTATATTCAGGGAAGAACACATCACCTTCAACATTGGTATCTATTTCAGTCAAATAAAGCATATCAGCTTCATCCAAAAACATTTCATAGATCGCTCCACCACCAATAACCATTACCTCTTCCGCATTATCAGTGGCTGCAATGGCATCTTCTTTGTTATGCACGATTATACAGCCATCTGCCTTGTAGTTTTTGTCACGAGTAAGGATAATGTTTTTCCGTCCCGGTAATGGTCTGCCAATGGATTCATAGTTTTTACGTCCCATTATCATTGGCTTGCTCATGGTGATTTTTTTGAAGTACTGCAGGTCCTTGGGTATATGCCATGGGATCTGGTTGTCTTTGCCGATCACGTGGTTTTTTGCTAAAGCGACGATGATGGAGATCTTTTGTTTCATGTTGTGCTTTTAAAATATTTAGATTAGATGGCAACCGGTGCTTTGATATGTGGATGGCTTTCGTATCCGGCCAGTTCAAAGTCTTCAAACTTGAAATCAAATACGGATTTCACATCTGGATTTAACTTCATTGTTGGTAATGGGAACGGTTTGCGAGTAAGTTGCAGGTCGCACTGTTCGAGGTGATTGGAGTAAAGATGTGCATCACCAAGGGTGTGGACAAAATCACCAACTTTTAAATCGGTTACTTGTGCGATCATCATTACTAATAGGGCATATGATGCAATATTGAATGGCACACCTAAAAAGATATCGGCACTGCGCTGATAAAGCTGGCAAGACAATTTGCCTTCGGCAACATAAAATTGGAAGAAGGCATGGCATGGCGCCAGCGCCATCTTGTCCAGCTCGCCAACATTCCATGCACTGACAATGATGCGGCGTGAATCCGGATCGTTTTTGATCACTTCGATTGCATTGGTAATCTGGTCAATATGGTTACCGTCAGTAGTTGGCCAGCAGCGCCATTGCGAACCGTAAACTGGTCCAAGATCGCCTTTTTCATCGGCCCACTCGTCCCAAATGCTGACGCCATTTTCTTTAAGGTAGTTGATATTTGTATCGCCTTTCAGAAACCAAAGCAGTTCGTGAATGATTGATCGCAAGTGTAATTTTTTGGTGGTTACCAGCGGGAATCCTTTGGATAGGTCAAAGCGCATTTGGTAGCCGAATACTGAAATAGTACCGGTTCCGGTGCGGTCTTCTTTTTTTACTCCGTTTTCTCTTACATGACGTAATAGATCAAGGTACTGCTGCATTATATTTCCTTTAACTTAGTCTATTCTGAAAAAATCCATCTATGGAATTTTCATCTGGCGCCAGGGCTTCCTGTTTTGGATTGGTCGATCCCGATTGTAGCAAATTTTTTATATGCAAAGATAATTAGTGCTATCCCGGCGATTATCATTGTCGAACTTAAAATTTGTCCGCGAGTTAGCCATCCAATATCAAATCCGATATGAGCGTCTGGTTCTCGAAAAAATTCTACAAAAAATCTAAATGCACCGTAGAGTGCAGTGAATAATCCAGCTGTGGCGAGTCTTGGTCGTGGTTTGGCAGAAAACCACCAGATGATGATAAATAAAAGCACGCCTTCTAGGGCAAATTCATATAGTTGGGAAGGGTGGCGGTAAACATCGGGTTGGTCATAGCTCATTGCCCATGGAACATCAGAGACACGCCCCCAAAGTTCACCATTGATAAAATTACCTAATCTTCCGGCAGCTAGTCCGGTGGGGGCTAAGGGAACGACAAAATCAACTACATCACCAAAGGTTTTATTGTATTTGCGGGCAAAGAAGATCATTGCAACTATTACACCGATAAAACCACCGTGAAATGACATTCCGCCTTCCCATACCTTAACAATTGAACTGGGATTGGTCAGAAATTGTTCGAGGCCATAAAAGAATGTGTAGCCAAGGCGTCCACCAAGAATAATCCCCATCGCTCCATAGAATACCAGGTCGCCAACCTGTTCTTTGGTCCATCCTGAGTTTGGTTTTTTAGCGCGATAGATCCCCAGTACCCAGGCGCATATGAAACCGATGAGATACATTAGGCCATACCAGCGAATATCTAGGGAAATCTCTCCTATTATCGGTAAGTTATGGGTGCCTAATGAAAAGGCGACTGGGTCAAATTGGGGGTGTTGTAACATTTTATCCCTAAAACTTTTTAATTTGAGGAGAGACTATACCATTTATACGAAGCTTCTTATACAATTGTGTCCCAATTGTAAAATTATTAGCTAAGGACGGGTGGGCTCGTGAGAAAAATGGTATTCATCTTAATTGTTGTTTTGTCAGGAACAGTATCAGGGGCTGTTAGTGCGCAAACCAAGTATGTAAGTGATCAGCTAAAAATAAATGTACGCTCTGGTAAATCAAATACTCACAGAATCATTTCAACACCAAGAAGTGGAACTGCTTTAAAGATACTTGAAAATGACAGGGCTTCGGGTTATAGCAAGGTTGAGTTGCCTTCTGGTACAGTTGGTTGGGTGTTAACCAGACAGTTAATGGGGCAGCCTAGTGCTCGTACTCAGCTTGCAGATCTAACTAAGCGAAACCTAGAGCTTGTAGAGAGAGTTGGTAAGAGTCGCGATGAGAATAAAGGTCTGTCAGATGAATTAAAAGAACTAACAAATGAAAAGAAACAGTTAACTCGAGCTAATAAACAATTAACAGCCGAGTTGAATGAGCTTAAACGTGAGTTTGGGGGTGAAATCTCTTTTCAGGACAAATATATAAACTTGCAAAAAGAACTGCAGGAATATAATCGTCAAATAGAGTCCTTAGAGCAGGCTAATTCTGATCTTGAATCAAAAGATGCTCAGTTATGGGTGATGGTAGGCGGAGGTATTTTGTTGCTTGGCCTGATTCTGGGGTTGATTATTCCAAAGGTTAGATGGCAGAAGAAATCGAGTTGGAGTTCTTTGTAAGATAGTCTGCTGTTTATGAATATTGCTATGGGTAGGCCTGCGGTCTGCCCTTTTTAATGTTATTAAGTAAATGATAGCGGCATGTCATACCTGCGCAGGCGCACTACTGGCTGGGGAAATTAATACCGTTCGTGCTGAGCGCGAAGCAGTCGAAGTATGAAACGGTATTGATTCAGCTATTAATTATCACCCTTCGACTGTTCGTTCCTCACGCTCAGGATGAACGGGGATTTTAAGTCTTATATGCACCACCCCCTCTCTTACTCTATAATCACATTATGAATACTAATAACTCACATCAATTTGTTAAGTGGTTTCGAGACTCGTCGCCATATATAAATGCTCATCGGGGTAAAACCTTTGTGATGGGAGTGGCTGGTAGTGCAATTGGCTCCAAAGAGTTTATAAGCTTTGTACATGATATCGCTTTGTTAACCAGTATTGGGATTAAGGTGGTATTAGTATATGGAATTCGGCAGCAGATAGATGAGCGTCTTGCCAGCCATAATGTTGAGACAAGATACAAAGACGGATTGCGTATAACCGACGAACAGGTAATGCAGCATGTAAAGGATGCGGCCAGTCACGCTCGTGTTGAGATCGAGGCGTTGTTATCCATGGGGGTTGCTAATTCTCCAATGGAAGGCCTGCGTATTAGAGTGGTTGGTGGTAATTTTATTATTGCTAAACCGTATGGAATTCATGATGGCGTTGATTTTTGTAATACCGGTACGGTACGGCGAGTTGATGTTGATGCCTTGCAGACAAATTTACAAAATAATGATGTGATATTGCTTTCTCCGCTAGGATACTCACCAACTGGTGAAGTATTTAATATGTCCTACAGTGAGATAGCCAAACAGGTTGCGGTTAATATCAAAGCGGATAAGTTGCTGTTTTTGCATGATGATTTGCAGATATATGGCGAAGGCGAGCAAAAGATAAAAGATATGACGGCCGTTGAGGCTGAACAATACTGTGCGAATGTTTCGTCAATTCCCGAGCAGATTAAAGATTGTCTGCAAAAGGCAATATTGGCGTGCAAGCAGGGGGTGAAAAGGGTGCACTTGTTGGATCTGCGAGAAGATGGCGCCTTGTTACAAGAATTATTCACTATTGATGGAATTGGAACTTTAATAACTGAAGAGAGTTATGAGGTTATTAGGCAGGCACATATTGATGATGTGTCGGGAATTCTTGAGCTAATTAAGCCCTTGGAGGAAAAAGGGGTTCTGGTTAAGCGCCCAAGGGAACATCTTGAAATTGAGATAGAACGTTTCTTTTTGCTGGAAAGGGATGGTGTTGCTATAGGTTGCTGTGGATTGTATCAATATGAAGATTATGCTGAGTTGGTTTGTTTGGCTATTGCCAGTGATTACAACAATCAAGGAAAAGCCACTAAGCTACTTAGCTGGATAGAGAAAAAGGCGCTACGGAGTGAGGTTAAAAAACTATTTGTATTAACAACTCAAACTGCGCATTGGTTTCAGGAACGTGGTTTCATAGCCGCTGATATTCAGCAGTTGCCTATGGAAAAGCAGAAATTATATAACTTTAAACGGAATTCACGGGTTTTTATCAAGGATATTTGATTTAACCCGCCCCATGAGCGGAGTCGAAGGGCAGGGTTAATTAAAAACAGTTGGCTTCGACTCCGCTTAGTCGACTTGTTTTCGTTATTTAATATTATGGAAGAATTAATTAAGAACATCCCCGAACAACTTCAACAAGAATCTATGTCTGCGCTCACGGTAGTTAAGCAAAGTTTAGAGTCAGAATCTTCTCCGGAGCTTCTTGAATCAGCAGCAAAGGTCTTCGCCTGTAGTGAATATGTAAATCGCTATGCTAAGCAGCAACCACAATTATTTGTTGAGCTGTTTCAAAGTGGAGATCTGCAAAAGCAGTATCAAAAAGGTGATTATTTACAACATCTGTCTCAGCAGTTGGAAGAAGTTTCTGATGAATTACAGTTAAAAACAGTTTTGCGTCGTTTTCGTAATAGTCAGATCTGTCGTATCGCTTGGCGAGAGATTATGAAGTGGGCAACATTGGATGAAACCTTGCTGGCATTATCTGAGTTAGCGGATTCTTGTGTTGATGGAGCACTAACCAAGCTTTATGACTGGCAATGTGACAAGATAGGAATACCGCGTGATGTCGATGGTAATCAGCAGAATATGATTGTGTTGGGTATGGGTAAGCTAGGCGCTTATGAGCTTAATTTTTCTTCTGATATTGATTTGATTTTTTGTTATCCCCAGAGGGGACAAACTGATAGCGTTAAGCCAAAATCTAATGAAGAGTTTTTTACTCTTCTTGGACGGAAATTGATTAATGCCATAGATGAAAAGACAGTTGATGGTTTTGTCTTTCGTGTTGATATGCGTCTGCGGCCATTCGGTAAAAGTGGACCGTTGGCAATGAATTTTAATTCATTTGAAAATTACTATCAGGTGCAAGGACGCTCTTGGGAGCGATATGCAATGATCAAAGCGCGGGTGATTGCCGGTGATAAAGAAGCAGGGCAAGAGATTTTAGATATGTTGCGCCCGTTTGTGTATCGCCGTTATATCGATTTTGGTGCTATTGAATCTTTGCGTGAAATGAAGGGCATGGTTGATGCGGAGGTTAAGCGCAAAGGGATTGAGAATAATATAAAGTTGGCTTGGGGAGGAATCCGCGAGATAGAATTTATCGGGCAGATGTTTCAACTTATCCGTGGTGGTAAGGATAAACAGTTGCAGGTTCGGCCAATTCAGCAGGTATTAGATACTCTGCAGCAGCTTGGAATTGTTGAGCAGCACATAGCTGAAGAACTTACTACATCATATCGTTATTTACGCAGGGTGGAGAATCTAATTCAGGCAATACGTGATGAACAAACTCATAATTTACCTGATAATGAACTGGATCGTGCTCGGATAACTTTGGGTATGAACTATTCGAGTTGGGATGAGTTTGTTGCTGAACTTAATCAGGTTAGAACTAAGGTGCAGGGGTATTTTGATACCCTGATAGCTGGGCCGGAAGAGGAAAAAGAGCAAGAGATTGATCAGGTTTGGCGCTTGGGAAGTGATTGTGAAAAAGTAGATCAGGTCTTAACTAAAGAGGGGTTTGAAGATATAGATGAGGCATTAAAATATCTTCAGGTATTACGTAAAAGCTCTGCGTATAAAATCCTTTCTGAAGATAATCGTTCACGTTTAGATCGCTTGGTGCCAATGCTATTGGTGCGGATAGGTAAGGAAGAAAATCCAGAACTTACGCTAAAACGGATAGTGAATTTATTGATTAAGATAATTAATCGTTCGTGTTACGTGTCGTTGTTATTTGAGAGTGAGCAGGCGCAAAAACAATTAGTAAAACTTTGTGGATCTAGCAAGTGGATTGCCGAATATCTTGCGCAGTTTCCAATTCTGTTTGATGATTTATTATCTCCGGTAACTTTGTATAGTCCATTAAAAAAGGATGCTTTAAAGCTGGATTTACAAAAAAGGTTGGCACAGGTGGATATGGATGATTTGGAGCAGGTTATGGAACACCTGCGTCATTTCAAACATACGCATGTACTTCGGGTTGCTGCTGCAGACGTCAATAATGGTATTGATATCATGAAGGTGAGTGATCGTCTTACCGAAATTGCCGAGGTGGTTTTGGAGGAAGTGCTAAAGATTGCGTGGAGATTGATGCAGACCAAGAACGGAGTGCCAACAGCAGAAGATAACGGACAATTATATGAACCAACATTCGGTATTGTTGCTTACGGCAAGCTTGGTGGTATCGAACTTGGTTATGGCAGTGATCTGGATATGGTTTTTTTGCATAATAGTCGAGGCGGCAAGCAGATAACCAACGGGGAAAGGCCTATTGATAACGCGACATTTTTTGCTCGTCTGGGACAAAAAATAATTCATCTATTAACAACGAATATGCCTTCAGGGATTTTGTATGATGCGGATATGCGACTGCGTCCGAATGGGAATTCAGGGTTATTGGTAACAGGGTTAGAAGCATTCGAGAAATATCAAAAAGAAAGCGCCTGGACCTGGGAGCATCAGGCCTTGGCCAGAGCTCGTTTTATAACGGGTAGTGAAGAGATTAAGTGTGAGTTTGAACGTGTCCGCAAAGAGGTTTTAATGCGTTCTCGTGACAAGGAGGTGTTGCAAAAAGAGATTGGTGAAATGCGTCAGAAAATGCGTGATGAACTCGAGAATAAAGATCCAAAAATCTTTGATTTAAAACAAGCAAGAGGCGGAATCGCTGACATTGAATTCTTAGTGCAGTATAATGTATTACTCTTTGCCGAAAAGCATGAAGGATTAATTGAATATTCTGATAATATCCGTATGCTAGAGCAGCTTTCAAACTCTGGATTTGTCGCCCAAAGCGATGCTGAAAAACTGACCGAAGCATACAGAAGCTATCGGGCAGCGGGACACCGTCTGGCGATTAAGCAGAAAAAGGCGATGGTAAAGAGCACAGAATTTACCCAGCTGCGCGCTGCAGTTGCCGAGATTTGGGATAAAACTATCGGTATATAAATGCGTCAAGCTGGAGGCACTAAGTGGCAGAAACTGCCGTAAGATAAAAGGTAAGAAAAAATGTCAATGTCAGATCGTGATGGAGTAATTTGGTTCGATGGTGAAATGGTTCCTTGGCGTGAGGCTAATATTCACGTCTTAACTCATAGTTTGCACTATGGTGTTGGCGTATTTGAAGGGGTTCGTGCCTACCAGACCGACAAAGGCGCTGCGATCTTCCGTTTAAAAGAGCACACTGAAAGATTGTTTGGTTCAGCCAAAATCCTTGGAATGGAAATTCCTCATACAGAAGATGAAATCAATCAGGCGATTATCGAAACCGTTAAACAGAATAACCTGAAAAGCGCTTATATCAGACCGCTTTGCTTTTATGGAAGCGAAGGAATGGGGCTTAGGGCTGATGGTCTGAAGGTTCACACCGCAATTGCTGCTTGGGAATGGGGTGCTTATCTGGGTGCGGAAAATCTTGAGCGTGGCATTCGTATTAAAACCTCATCATTTACCCGTCATCACGTAAATGTAACTATGTGCAAGGCCAAGGCAACTGGTAACTATATCAACTCGGTTCTGGCCCTGCGTGAGGCCCTGCAGGATGGTTATGATGAAGCCCTGCTTCTGGATACCGAAGGCTACGTAGCAGAGGGTAGTGGCGAAAACTTCTTTCTGGTTAAAAAAGGCGTGATATATACACCAGAGCTAACATCAGCGTTAGATGGAATTACTCGTGCAACCGTTATGCAGATGGCGCGTGATCTTGGTTTGGAGATTGTACAGAAGCGTATTTCTCGTGATGAGGTTTATGTTGCTGATGAAGCCTTCTTTACCGGAAGTGCGGCGGAAGTAACGCCAATCAGAGAGCTGGATAATCGCACTATTGGTAGTGGGTCACGAGGACCAATCACCGAAAAGCTGCAAACCATGTATTTTGATCAAGTTCACGGAAGAAGAGAAGAATACCCAGAGTGGCTGGCTTACGTAGAGTAAGTCTGGGCTTGTGTAATACCGCATGGGAAAAGAGATAGAATCGATACTGGTCGTCGGTCCGTCATGGGTCGGCGATATGGTTATGGCGCAAAGCCTTTTTAAAACGCTCAAAGAAAATCATCCCCAGGCAGATATTGACGTATTGGCTCCAGGTTGGACTAATCCCATTTTAGAGCGGATGCCAGAGGTTCATGGCGCTATCTATATGCCGGTTGGGCATGGACAGTTACAACTAAAAACCAGATACAAGATTGGTTACGACCTGCGTCAAAAGAAATATGATTGGGCTATAGTTCTGCCTAACTCTCTAAAAGCTGCTCTAATACCTTACTGGGCCAGAATTCCGAAGCGTACTGGTTATGTTGGTGAGTTTCGCTATGGTTTGCTTAATGATATCCGCAAGTTAGACAAAGAACTGTTGACGATGACTGTACAGCGTTTTGTTGCGTTGGCTTACCCCAAAGGGATAACCGAAGTTCCAGATGTGCGGGCGCCATCGATAAATGTTGAGCGTAAAGACGGAATAAACGCTTTATCCTTGCTTGGAATTCTTGAACCAAAGAAGCCAGTGATTGTAATGTGTCCCGGGGCCGAATATGGAAGCGCCAAGCGCTGGCCCGCGGAATACTATGGAGCTGTAGCTAAGCAGAAGATTGAGGAAGGCTGTGATGTCTGGATTATGGGATCGCACCATGAAGCAGATTTAGCGCAGCAGATTAATCAAGTCTGTGCAGGTAAGGCTTATGATATGTGCGGCAAAACTGAATTGGGACAGGCTTTTGATATTATGTCACTAGCTGATTTGGTAATAACCAATGATTCAGGATTGATGCATGTTGCAGCTGCACTGGGAAGAAGACTTATTGCAATCTACGGATCATCCAATCCAACATTTACTCCACCGCTAACTAATAAGGCCAAGATAATGGAGTTGGATATGGGTTGCAGGCCATGTATGAAGCGCGAGTGTCCGGAACAGCATCTCAGGTGTTTGCGGGATATTACGCCGGAGATGGTTTTAAAAGAAATAATGCTAAACTAATCTCATGGAAGAACAAACTAAAATTTCAGCAACCATAATCACTCTTAACGAAGAGCGCTGTATTCGCGAATGTCTTGAAAGCCTTAAATTCGCGGATGAGATAATTGTTGTTGATTCAGGTAGTAAAGATAAAACTATAAATATCTGCCTTGAATTTGGAGCTAAAGTGATTCAACAGGAATGGCTAGGTTTTGGTGCGCAAAAACAACTTGCAGTTGAGCAGACGCAGCACGATTGGGTGTTTTGTATTGATGCTGATGAAAGGGTTTCTGAACAACTCAATTCTGAAATAAAACACTTGAAGCAACAAACTGAGATAAATCCCAAAGCATTCAATATGCCACGTTGTAATCGCTTTTTAGGTAGGTGGTTGCGTCATGGTGAGGGATATCCAGATCATAATCTACGCTTGTTTAATAGAAAATTTGCACGTTGGAGTGATCATAGCGTGCACGAACATGTTATTACCGAGGAAACGGTAGGTCTGTTGAAAGGGGATATGCTGCACGAGTCGGAAGATGGTATTTTTGATTACTTGCAAAAACAAAATCGCTACACGTCTTTGCAGGCCGAGGCAATGATAGCTAAAGGGAAAAAAGGTTCTGTTGTTCGGATGCTGATAAGTCCACTTACCCGGTTTATAAAATTTTATTTTTTACGCCGCGGCTTTCAGGATGGTGTGCCGGGGCTGATTCATGTTCTCATTGGTTGCATAAATAGCATGATAAAGTATGCCAAAGTGATTGAACTTACCATAAAAAATCGAGATATATCGTAACGCTTTAATTTTCTATGAGGTTAAATAAAGAAGCAGCCATCTAGGCTGCTTTTTAGTGATACTCTTAAAAAGAGTATTATTTTGTTAAACGTTCTTGCGCTTCTCTGTATTTTTTAGCTGTTACCTTAACTATTTCTTCTGGAAGTTCTGGACCAGGTGCGGTCTTATTCCAGTCTAGAGTTTCCAGATAATCACGAATGAATTGCTTGTCAAAGCTTGGAGGACTTACTCCAACTTCGTACTGATCTGCTGGCCAGAATCTTGAAGAGTCAGGGGTTAAAACCTCATCAATCAGATAAAGTTTTCCGTCATCATCAAGACCAAATTCAAATTTGGTATCAGCGATAATAATTCCTTTTTCAAGGGCATATTCAGCAGCCTTGGTGTAAAGATCCAGGCTAACGGTTTTGATTTTTGTTGCTAGTTCTTTGCCAACGATCTCTACCATTTTTTCAAAAGAGATATTTTCGTCGTGGTCACCAACCTCAGCCTTAGTTGATGGAGTGAAGATGGCTTCAGGAAGTTTATCTGCCTGCTGTAGGCCTTGTGGAAGCTCGATGCCGCAAATCCTCCCGCTCTTTTGGTAATCTTTCCATCCTGAGCCGATGATGTATCCGCGGACAATGGCTTCAATCGGAGTAGGGTTTAGTTTTTTTACCACAATAGCGCGGCCATTTACTTGGTCAAATTCTTCTTTATTTGGAAGAACTTGTTCTAGCGTAAGATCGGTTGCAAGATGGTTAGCTATTTGATCTTGTGTTTTATTAAACCAGAAGTTAGAAACCGCAGTTAGAATCGCGCCCTTTTCATCAATAGGTGTAGGTAGGATAACATCAAATGCTGAGATGCGATCGGTAGTTACGATTAACATGTGTGACTCATCGATGTCATATATGTCACGAACTTTTCCTTTGTGGATAAGTTTTAGGCTTTGTATAGATGACTCATGAAGTGCGCTCATGGTTTCGCTCCAATTAATTCTTACTCTTTTAACAGGGCCGGCTATAATGCCCGTAAAACCAGATAGATGCAATAGGTATCGCCGAAGGTTCGTAATAGTTTATTTTACAAACCATCTTGTATTTTTACACTACCGCATGTACACTGCGCCTAATAACCAGGATATTTCCCCCATAGGTATCCTGGTTTTAACTTTGAGCCAAGCGCCCCCCGCTTGGCTTTCTTTTTGTCTGCAGAAAATGAAACGTGGAATGTGAAGCTAGTCACATTTCATGCAATTACATATGAATATTTATACATATTACGAGCAAAATGAACGGTGTTCATTTAAAAGTGTGAACCAGTTCACAGATTAGTTTCGATTAGAATATTATTATCCACTTGTCCATTTAGGTTGAAGCATTTCCCCCATAGGTGCTTCGACGATTATTTAGGCCAGACGTCCCCCGTCTGGCCTTTTTTTATTTGTGCGCCAGGCATGGCGCA
>JAWSVC010000049.1:0-3356 GCA_033852075.1 Gammaproteobacteria bacterium
ACTACGACGACAACGGCAACGTCGACAACAGCGTAGATGCCTACCAGCGCGTAACCGACAACAGCTTCGATGCCCTGAATCGCATCACCCAAACTCAGGACACCGCAGGCGGCATCACCACAACCAGATACGACCAATACGGCAACGTAAACGAGGTAGAAGACCCGCGCGGCCTAATCACCAAATACAATTACAATGCCCTTGGTGACCTGAAAGAACTAATCAGCCCGGATACCGGCATCACCACCTACACCCACGACAGTGCAGGAAATATCAAAACCCAAACCGATGCCAACAACATCACCGTAACTTACACCTACGACGCACTGAATCGTCTAACCGACGTAACCTATCCGGATACCACCGAAAACATCCACTACGGCTATGACGACACTCAAAACCTTAACTTCGGTATTGGCAGACTAACATCCATAACCGACCAAAGCGGTACAACCAATTACAGCTACTACGGCAATGGTTTAGTCGCACAGGAAACCCGCACCATAGCCGGAACCGAATACACCTTCGGTTATCAATACAACCTAGCCGACAAACTAACCCACATCACCTATCCTTCCAGCATGGTAGTGGAATACATCCGTGATGATGCCGGCAAAATAGTTGGCGTAACCGCCACCAAAGATGGCCAAATCACCACATTGGCAGATTCAATTCAATACAAGCCATTTGGTCCACAAACCAATCTGCAGTTTGGTAATGGTTATATCCAGACCAACAGCTACAACCAAAATTACCAGCTAGAAAACATCACCACACCAAACGTACTCAGCCTGGATTACGCCTATGATTACATGGGCAACATCACTGGCATGCAAGATATGCTCGACAGCCTATTCGACCAAGACTATGCGCTGGACAATCTATACCGACTAGATACCGCAGCTGGAGAGTATGGTGTAATAGACTATGATTTAGATGCCACAGGTAACAGAATCGCCATCACCGAAGATGGTTTCTCAACCGGTTACACAATCGACCCAACCAGTAACCGCATCACCAACATCGGCGATATAAGCTTCGGCTACGATGCAGAAGGCAATACCACCAGCAAAACCACACCAAGTGCAAACTGGGTATATGGCTACAACCAAAACGGCAGACTAAAAACCGTAACTAAAGACGGCGCCCAAATAGCCAGCTACATATACAACGCACTCGGGCAACGCACCCAAAAAATCACCGCAGCAGGCACAACCACGCAACTATTCAACAGCGCAGCCCAGCTACTGTTTGAAGAATCAGAAGCCACCACCAAAGAATACATCTACCTCGGCGGCCAAGTACTAGCAAGCTACACCACAGCCGAAGCCCCACAGCCAGAACCAGGCCCATGCCCAGGAACAACCGCAACCAACAACCAGCACGAAAGCGCAGGCCGCGCCTACAGCCAAAGCGAAACCACCGGTGAAACCTGCTGGGGCACCTTCTGCTGGGGCGGCACCACCACAACCACATGGTACGCCCAAGGAAGTAACGAAAACCTAGGCACCAGCAGCACAACCAGCACCACTCTTTATGAAAACAGCAGTGACTACTGGCAAACCGCAAATCCAAACAACTGTATAGCAACCCCAACCGGGCCGTGTCAATCAATCACAAGTTCAAATCAAGAACATGTAACCAACACCCGTGCGTACACCACCACAGAAATGGTAGGCCAAACCTGTTGGGGAACATTCTGCTGGGGAGGAACCGAACAAACCGTATACAAAGCCCAAGGCAGCGATGACGAACTAGGAACAGAAGCCACCGCGCAAACAACCCTGTTCGCAGACCCTAATGGCAACTACTACCTGCAAGACCCAGAAACCTGCCCGGTAGAGCTGGAAAATCCAAACTACCAAGGCTTCGCCTACTACCACAATGACCACCTGGGAACACCAAGGGTTGTAACCGCAGAAGATGGAACCCAGCTTTGGAAAGGTGATTACAATCCGTTTGGGAAAGCGAAAGAAACCCAAAACCAGGAAACCTATTACGAGCAGAATATTCGCTTCCCCGGGCAGTATCATGATCGTGATACAAATCTTTATTATAACTATTACAGATTCTACGACCCATTAATTGGCCGCTATATCACCAGTGACCCTATAGGGCTTGATGGTGGCCTGAATACTTATGCATATGTTGGTGGTAATCCAGTGATGTATAGTGATGCCTTAGGTTTAAAAGTTTCCATATGTTATATCGGGCCCCATGCTTCAGTAAAAATTGAAGGAGATAATATCAATGGACAATGGGGGTTTTCTCCAAGCTCATATGAAGGAGCTTCTGGTAGCTTTTTATGGTGGACTGAAGGCACTGTTAAGCCAAATTCTGGAGGAGCATGTTATGATGTTTACGAAGATGACGGGATGGATGAGTGGGTTTATGATCGTATTAACAGAGATGAAAAAAAGCCTCCATGTTACCATCTTGAAATTTATAACTGCATTAATTGGGCCCAGGATGTCACAATGGGAGCTCATAAATTTCAAAGAAATACTGCTAATAAAGCTCGACAATACGGGATATGTTTTTAAATGACTGGAAAAAAATCCATGCAGCGTGATATTCGGCTGATTACGATAATTATTTTCTTAATTGGAGTTGTATCTACAGTGATAAGTCTTATCCCAATAATACACGCCGGTATGGAAATAGATATAGATAGGGAATGGATACTTCAATTGCTTTATGTATTTAGTAATATATTTTTATGTGTCGGTTGCGTGTACTATTTTCTATCACCAGCAAATAGGCTCCTAATTGTATTTATTTTATTAGTGTTATGTTTAATATTTAACATGGTTTTATTTAAATACGGATTGGCTTTTTTAGAAGGGCTATTATTTATTGGTCTATATGGATGTAAAAAGCACAGAACAAATGAATAGCATGGATATTAGACTGAAGAATTATGTCCAATATAAACTAAGATCTGGGACTTTGCCCCATATGGGTTTTAAGTACTTATGTAGCGCACTTAATTAACGTCGAAAAATTTACCGAATTATTCATCGTAAGATTTGGTAATTTTTTTGGTGTTTTACCACTTTCTGGTCGTACGATTTTTTAAGTCAGCCGAATTATTATCGACATATTTGCCGAATTTTATCGTAATTTATAAAAGTTACGATGATGACGGCAATCTATGATTAATCCTCCATGGTTCAATTTTATATTTTATGACGCAAACGGCTCGACAGGAAATACCATGTCGAGCCGTTTTTTGTCTTTCCCTCGTTCCCAAACTCCAGTTTGGGAACGAGAAAAACCGACTTGTTTTTTTGGGTTATACTGTAGAGCACCACTTTAACATCATAAAATTTGCCGAATTATTCATCATACGATTT
>JAWSVC010000001.1:0-54884 GCA_033852075.1 Gammaproteobacteria bacterium
TTCCCCGGACAGTAGTGCGCCTTCGCGGGAATGACGTATCACTATCCTAATATTTACAAAAACTATATCACTCAATCAAATAATCAAAACGCTGTAACTTATTAACCCTAATAATTGACCTTATAGATGCCACGTAATCCAATCCTATTGCAGAATAGTTCTCTAAACCATCAGCAAGAACACTGCCTGAAATAACTTTAGAATCAGTTCTACGAGCTTTAGCACGCAGTTCTCTCAATAATTGGTAGTTATTATGAGAATTTAATTGTTTAATATAATAGGATGCAGATTCTGCTGGATTAGCAAATTTTGCTACTTCATGCGCATCTCCACCATTACGTTTATTGGGAACAATTCCACACCCCTTCTTAAAACACCAGATCCCAAAATAGTTATTACCTTTAACAGCAAAACGTGATGTACCCCATGCAGTTTCATTGGCTGCCTGAGCTAAAGCAAGTGAAACCGGAACTACGTCAATCCTTCTAAGAAGATCATGAATAATAGCCAGTTCACCTACTATATATTTAGGGCAACGATAAATAGATGCCAAAGTATTTAAATATTGTTTATCCTTAGGCTCTAAATCACCTTTCTTTACAGCTTTTTCAATTTCCAATAGATTAGATCTAATTTGTAGTACCTGATTGTTTGCATCTTCAATATATGGGCTCAGGTAATTAAAGAAAGCCTCTTTTTTCCTATTCACATCGGTTATTTTGGAAAAATCAGGGCGAACAGGGAATACAACAGTTGCCGTATCAGGTGAAATACCCCAATCAGGAACTGGCTTAAACTGTATAAAACTTGTATATGTTCCGCGAAAAACCACCATTGAACATAGTACAACCCATATGCTTAATAAAAATACAAACCTTCCACTAAAAATAAAACTAAAGTTCACAACAAATGCCTCAAAGATTTTTATAAGTATCTTAATCAAAAACATATTTTACTTGGATCAAGCTTCGTTACAAATTTTTGATGTTTTTTTGCCAATAAATCACATTTATAAACCAACAATTATTCCCCAAAACTGTAAAATTTTGTCGAAAAGTGACTAAAAATAAGAGTAGATGGTATGAATAATTTTACTCCTGACATTTCAACCAAAATATAGTTATAGATATGCCAACGATAATCAACTAACTCTCGTAACCTTTTAGCACCAAAACGATTATTTCCAGCTTTCGGTTTAACTAACTTTTGCAGGTAACAAAGTATTCAAACACTCATAAGTATCTAATTATATGACAAATCATCATAAATAGGTTTTCAAACTAGCCTTCGCAAATTCACTAACGTATAATCGTCCGTCGGATTGCGTCCTGCGCAACCCAAAAAACAAAATATTTCATTAACAACATCTCGGAGACCGCCATGGCAGAACAAAAAACTGCAATTATTGACGGAAATGAGGCTGCTGCGAAAATCGCACACCTTTGTAGTGATGTACTATGTATCTACCCTATTACTCCATCTTCAAACATGGGTGAGTGGGCTGATGAATGGTCATCTAAAGGACAAACCAACCTTTGGGGCACTATCCCTGAAGTAGTTGAAATGCAAAGTGAGGCTGGTGCTGCTGGTGCAGTACACGGTGCACTTCAAGCTGGTGCTATGACCACCACCTTTACCGCATCTCAAGGTCTACTACTTAAAATTCCAAACATGTACAAGATCGCAGGTGAACTAACACCTTCGGTTATCCATGTTTCAGCTAGATCTCTAGCTGCACAAGCACTATCTATCTTTGGTGACCACAGTGACGTAATGTCAGCCAGACAAACAGGATACGCATTCCTATCGTCCAGCTCTGTGCAAGAAGCAATGGATATGGCGCTAATTTCTTACGCATCCACTCTTGAAGGCAGAGTCCCTGTTCTTCACTTCTTCGACGGCTTCAGAACTTCTCACGAAGTTTCAAAGATTACCGATGTCTCTGAAGAAATTGTTAGAGAAATGATCGATGAGGATCTTATTCGCGAACATAGAAACCGCGCAATGAATCCTGAGAAGCCTGTTCTTCGTGGTACTGCTCAAAACCCAGACGTTTACTTCCAAGGTCGTGAGACAGTAAATAAATACTACGAAGCCTTTCCTGCGATCGTTCAAAAAGCTATGGACAAATTTGCCAAGCTAACTGGCCGCCAATACAAACTATTTGAATACGTTGGTGCTGAAGACGCTGAAAAAGTAATCATCATCATGGGGTCTGGTGCAGATACTACTCACGAAACTGTTGAGCAGCTAGTTGCATCAGGTGAGAAAGTAGGTGTTCTAAAATGCCGTTTATTCCGCCCATTTGATGAAAAAGCTCTACTTAACGCACTTCCAAAAACAGTTAAGAAAATTGCTGTTCTTGATAGATGCAAAGAGCCTGGATCTGCAGGTGAACCACTATACAAAGACGTGGTTACCGCAGTTGCTCAAGACGCTCTTGCTGGTGAGAAAATATTCTCTGCTATGCCAATCGTAGTTGGTGGTCGTTACGGTCTGTCTTCGAAAGAATACACTCCTGCCATGATCAAAGGCATCTACGACGAACTTGGTAAAGATCAACCTAAGAATGACTTCACTGTTGGTATCATTGATGACCTTACAGGTACAAACATTGATTACGACAAGAGCTTCACTACTGGTGTTCACAATGACTCTGTGCAAGCTCTATTCTATGGTCTTGGTTCTGACGGTACCGTTGGTGCAAACAAGAACTCAATCAAGATCATCGGTGAAGGCACAGACCAATATACTCAAGGTTACTTCGTATATGACTCTAAAAAATCTGGCGCAGGCACCGTATCTCACTTGAGATTTGGCCCTAAGCCAATGCGTTCTCCTTACCTGATCGAAGACGAAAGTGCAAACTTCATCGGCTGTCACATGCCTGTTTTCCTTGAGAAAATCGACATGATCAGAAAGGCTGCAAAAGATTCAGTGTTCTTACTGAATACTCAAGAGCCAATGGAAAAAGTTTGGGGCACATTCCCTAAACACATGCAAGAACAAATCATTGCGAAAAACATCTCTGTTTACGTAATTGACGCGTTCAAGGTTGCAGAGCAAACAGGCATGGGTAACAGAATTAATACCATCATGCAGACTTGCTTCTTCGCAATCTCAAATGTTCTTCCAAAAGACAAAGCTATCGAAGCTATTAAAAATGCTGTTAAGAAAACTTACAGCAAAAAAGGTCAGGAAATAGTTGAGCTTAACTTTAAAGCTATCGACGAAACTCTTGATCAACTACACAAACTTGAGATCCCGAGCGCAGCTGGTGATTCATTCACTCTGAAAGATCCAGTACCTGCTAACGCTCCTGAATTTGTTAAGGACGTTCTTGGCGAAATCATGGCTGGCCGTGGCGACGATCTTCCTGTTTCTAAAATGCCTTGTGACGGCACATTCCCAACATCTACAACTCAATACGAAAAGCGTAATATCGCTCTTGAGATTCCTGTTTGGGAAAAAGATGTATGTATCCAATGCGGTAAATGTACATTTGTATGTCCTCACGCTGCTATCCGAAGCAAAGTACTTACTGAAGATCAGGCTGCTAAAGCTCCTGAAACCTTTAAATACGCTGCTGCTAAAGGTGCAAAACAATTCGGTGAAGGTGCTCAGGTATGCTTCCAGGTTGCTCCTGAGGATTGTACTGGTTGTGGTCTATGTGCTGACATCTGCCCTGCTAAAGACAAGCAGAACGAAGGCAAAAAAGCTCTTAACATGGTTCACTACACACCTGCTCTTCGTGAAACAGAAAGCAAAAACTGGGACTTCTTCTTCAATGAACTACCAGATGTTGACCGTAAACTTGTTAAGCAAGACTCTGTGAAGGGTGTTTCTATGCTTCGTCCATTATTCGAGTTCTCTGGAGCTTGTACCGGATGTGGTGAGACATCATACGTAAGACTTGTTTCTCAGCTATTTGGTGACAGAATGCTTGTAGCAAATGCTACCGGTTGTTCTTCTATCTACGGTGGTAACATGCCTACCACACCTTGGTGTTCTAATGCTGATGGTCGTGGCCCATCTTGGAACAACTCACTGTTCGAAGATAACGCTGAATTTGGCCTTGGTATGCGTGTTGCAGCTAACAAGCGTCGCGTATATGCAGAAGAACTTACCAGAAAACTTGCTGATAAGATCGGAACCGACCTTGCAGATGCAATTCTAACTGCTGATGAAACTACTGAAGAAGGTATCGAAGCACAAAGAGATCGCATTAACGCACTTCGTGAAAAACTACAAGGTGTTGACTCATTTGAAGCACGTGAACTACTAAGTCTTTCTGGAGACCTTAGCAAGAAGAGCGTATGGATCATGGGTGGTGACGGCTGGGCATACGATATCGGTTACGGTGGTGTTGACCATGCCCTTTCCACAGGTGAAAACGTTAATATTCTTGTTGTGGATACCGAGGTTTACTCAAACACTGGTGGACAGAAATCTAAAGCAACACCTCGTGGTGCTATTGCTAAGTTCGCAGCTGGTGGTAAACCTAATGGTAAAAAAGACCTTGCTCTAATGGCTATGTCTTACGGTAACGTATATGTTGCTCAAATCGCATACGGTGCGAAAGATGCGCATACACTAAAAGCTATCCGTGATGCTGAAGCATATGATGGTCCGTCTTTGATTCTTGCTTATGCTCCATGTATTGCACATGGCATCAAGATGATCGACAACCACAGACAGCAAGAACTAGCTGTTAATACTGGTCACTGGCCTCTATTCAGATTCGACCCACGTCGAGCAGAAAACGGAGAAAACCCACTAGTGGTTGACTCTAAGAAGCCATCAGTTCCATACATTGACTTCCTGAAGAGCGAACCGCGCTTCAATATGTTATGGACTGGCAAACCAGAAGTAGCAGAGAAATTTGCAGCCGAATCTCAGATTCAAGCTATTGCTCGCTACAACTACTATACACAGTTGGCAAACTCTGCCTACGGAGCTGATGAGTAATTATATTACTTATTAACTTTACTGTAGTGATAATAAAACCCCAGCCATGCTGGGGTTTTTATATTATGTATTCAAGTTATTATTTTTAAATTAACCCGGACTTTTTGTATAAACTAATTATAAATCAATACATCGACACGCTTAACACGAACACATCAGTATTCCTCTTAATATAAAAGTGCGTATTTCACATAAAAAATGTGAGATATTTCACAATCTTCATATTTGCTTCACATTTCTATCATAAAGTATATAAGCGAAAAATAATACTATTCGCAACGCAAAACAAACCCCAAATATATAAGTTTTACAAATAAAATTTGTTTTGTTTTTTCAAGTCTAATCCCCGCACTGAAAATGGTCAGGACATAATAATATAAAGAGGAAATCATAATGAAAAGATTGTTAAGCATTTTATTCTTATGCACTTTTACAATTGCTTTATCTGCTTGTGGCGGTGGCACAGAAACAGGTTCACAAGATCAAACAGTAGAAGAACAATGTGAAGATCTAAACAATAATGGCATCTGTGACGATGAAGAGGAGCAATGCGAGGATCTTAATAACAACGACATCTGCGATGACCAAGAAGAACAGTGCGACGATCTAAACAACAACGGCATTTGCGATGACCAAGAAGATCAATGCGAGGATCTTAATAACAACGACATCTGCGATGACCAAGAAGAACAGTGCGACGATCTAAACAACAACGGCATTTGCGATGACCAAGAAGATCAATGTGAGGATCTTAATAACAATGACATTTGTGACAATGAAGAAGAACCAGCAGATTCTGATAACGACGGTATAACTGATGATAATGACAACTGCCCATCGGTTGTAAACCCTAACCAGATTGATATTGATAACGATGGAATTGGCGATGTCTGTGATAACCTTATTGACAATGACGGTGACGACATAGCAAATGACATAGATAACTGCCCTGTTGTTTCAAACCCTGATCAAGCTGATGCTGATGGTGACGGTCTTGGTGATGCATGTGATGACATTATTGATAGTGATAATGATGGTGTTGCTAATGATTCAGATAACTGCCCTACTAATTCAAATCCTGACCAAGCCGATACCGATAAAGACGGAATAGGCGATGCATGTGATAACTTTACAGACACAGATAACGATGGTATTGCCGACCATGCTGATAACTGTCCGGTTAACTCAAACCCAGACCAGACCGATACCGATAACGATGGATTAGGCGATGCATGTGATAGCTTTACAGACAGTGATAACGACGGTGTTGCTGACGAAAATGACGCCTTTCCTAATGACCCTGCTGAAACTGCTGACTCAGACAATGACGGTGTGGGAGACAATTCCGATGCCTTCCCTAACGACCCAAATGAAACTGTTGACTCTGATGGCGACGGTGTTGGTGACAATGCTGATGCATTCCCTAATGACCCAACAAGATGGGAAGAGTGCGAAGACCTTAACGACAACGGCATCTGCGATGACGAAGAAGAGCAAGAAGAAGATACAGCAACTCTATACGTTAATGAAATCGTAGCTAAAGATGCTGATGGTGGTAATGATTGGATTGAATTCTATGCTGCCGGCACTGGCTCTGTAAATCTTGCAAACTATAGTGTTGTTGATGACGACGATGAACACTCTCCTGTAGCTCTGCCTGATGTTACTTTAAATGCTGGTGAATTCTTTGTAGTTGAAGCTATAGGCGATGCAGAAGATGCAACCGGTGAATATTATGTTCTATTCAAATTAGGTAAAGCAGATAGCGTTATCCTTTCTAAAGATGGCGAAACTCTGCAAACTCTAACCTGGGAAGAAGGCCAAGCAGATGAAGGCTACAGTTATGGTCTTTATACTGATGGTTCAGAAAATGCCCAAACTCTTAATCCTACCAAAGGCTATGCTAATGAAGTAGCCGATGAAGAGGAAGAAGAGGTCGATAACCTGATTCACCTTAATACAAACTCTATCAGTGTTGAGGGAAGTGGTACCACAGTAGACGGAACTACTGTAACAATAACCGCTGCTGGTATCTATACAATCGATGGAACCCTTTCTGATGGTCAGATTATTATCGATTCAGAAGATGAAGAAGACGTTGAAATTATATTAGATGGCGTTGATATCCACTGTTCAACAAGTGCCCCTATCTTTGTTAACAGTGCCAAAAATGCCATTATCACCCTAAATGATGGAACAACTAACTATCTTTCTGATGGCAGTACTTATGTCTATGCAAATACAGAAGAAGATGAGCCTGATGCTACTCTGTTCAGTAAAGATGATCTTAAAATCACTGGTACCGGTGCATTAGTAATTGATAGTAACTACAACAATGCCATTAAGTCTAAGGATGATCTTGTTATTAAAGGTGGTTCAATAACTGTTGACTCAGTAGATGATGGGGTTATTGGTAAAGATGAAATTAAGATTAAAGATGGTGTAGTTCTTACTATTACTGCCCAAGGTGATGGTCTTAAATCTACTAACGATTCAGATGAGACGCTTGGTTATGTTGAGATTGAGGGTGGAACTGTTTCTGTAACATCTGGGGCAGATGCTATCCAGGCAGAAACTGACATTATTATATCCGGCGGAGACATTACCTTAGTTTCTGGTGGTGGCAGTAATGCATATATAAATAAAGATAGCGATTCTGCCAAAGGTCTTAAAGTAAATGATGAAATCATCATTTCTGGTGGCAATATTACAATTAATGCGGCAGATGACGGTATCCATTCGGATAATACAATAGCCATAGATGGCGGTGAGTTTTCAATCGCTTCCGGAGATGATGGTATCCATTCTGAGGTTGATACAACAATCAACGGTGGTGAATTCTCAATCACTAAATCATATGAAGGCCTTGAGAGCAAGGTTATCACTATCAATGGTGGTGACTTCCATATTACATCAAGTGATGATGGTATTAATGTAGCTGGAGGAAATGACGGTTCAGGGACTGTAACTCCTGGTGGCAGACTTGGTGGTGGCATGGAATCTTGCTCTGATTGCTACCTGTATATTAACGGTGGATATGTATATGTTAATGCTACCGGTGACGGCCTGGACGCAAACGGTTCTATTACCATGACTGATGGAACCGTTATCGTTAACGGCCCAACCGCGCAGGATAACGGCCCTCTTGATTATGACGGATCATTTGAATTAACCGGTGGATATCTGATAGCAGCCGGAAGCTCCAGAATGGCTCAAGCTCCTTCTACAACTTCAACTCAAAACTCTGTTCTTGTAACGTTTTCTTCTACAAACAGTGCAAATACTTTAGTTGCAATTAAAAACAGTAGCGGTGAAAACCTGGTTACTTTTGCTCCGGCAAAACAATATCAATCATTTGTTTTCTCATCAGCTGAGTTAACTAATGGTTCATATGAAGTCCTTACCGGAGGCTCTTCTACAGGAACTGTAACAGATGGTCTATATGAAGGTGGTACATACTCTGGCGGCTCGTCTTATGAAACATTCACAGTTAACAGTGTTGTAACAACTGTTGGCAGTAGTAATAATTGTATAGGCCCATTTTGCTTTTAAACAAATCATTACTTCCAATAATAAAAAGACGGTCTAAATGGCCGTCTTTTTTTATATTTGTAATAGCCACATTTCAATTTCTTTAATAAACATAAATTTATATTTTTTATAGCCTTTTTTTAAGCTAAAATTTATTTACTTAATATTTGATTATGGGTAAGTATATGGAAAGCGCGTTAATTTGCAGTTATGCATTAGACGGAACCGGTGGTGGAAAAGAGATCCCTATCGATGAATTAACAGAACAATGGGATGACAAAACTCTCCTTTGGAGCCATTGGAATTGGTCAAATGACCAAACCAACGATTGGTTTAATCAACATTCCGACTTATCACCTATAGTGATAAATGCTTTTTTGGAAGATGAAACCAGACCGCGCTTATTAGAGTATGAAAAAGGTATTCTAGTCATTCTGCGCGGTATAAATCTTAATCCGAGATCTAATCCTGAAGATATGGTCTCAATAAGGATTTGGCTTGAAAAAAACAGGATTATTTCTGCTCGTAGAAAAAAATTAATGGCGATAGAGGATCTTAGAAAGCTTATCCATAACAATAATGGCCCAAAAACTCCTGGACAGTTTTTAGCTACTCTAACAAACCTTCTATTTAATAAAATGGAACCAATAATCAATGAAATAGTTGATAATATTGATGAGCATGAGGAACAGGTTATTTTATCACCAAGCTCCTCTCTTCGATCAGAAATAGTCCAATTACACAAACAAATTATAAAATTAAGGAGATATATAGCTCCTCAAAGAGATGTTATGAATGAGTTATTAATATTAGGTTCAAAAATTTTTAAAGAAGAAGATTTAACTCATATCAGAGAAAACCATAACCGTGTAATACGTTTTGTAGAAGATTTGGATTCAGCCAGAGAAAGGTGTTCCGTTGTCCAAGAAGAACTTAGTAGCAGACTTGCGGAGACCATGAATAAAAACATGTACATGCTATCAATTGTTGCTGCAATCTTTCTACCTTTAGGTTTTTTAACTGGGTTATTAGGTATAAATGTTGGAGGGATTCCTGGAGCTGAAAATCCGGCATCATTTTGGATTTTTTGTGGTATTCTTGCCATTATTGCAGTAGTTGGTATAGCTTGGATGCGCTGGAAAAAGTGGCTGTAATCCGGAGATAAAAAGTGTTTGGTAGACATCATTATCCAATAACCATTGATCACGACAAAATTCAGATTGAATTAAAGTCTGAAGAGAAAGCTATCAGGTACTCTCGTACATGTAATGATGATAATCTGGTTAAAGACCTATTTATTGAAAAAGCCGAGTTCTTTATTGAACCAGTGGAACCAATGCTTCTACCAGAAAAGATTACCAGCAACCTTCTGATTGAATTTGAAAATACCATACTTATTGAACCCAAATCATCAATAACAATTTACCTTACCTTTCCAATTGAAATTGCTGCTTATACTAAACACAAAAAGGAAATTCGCAGAATTGATGTTTTTTCTTTATCCAGGAAAAAATACACTTTGTATGGAGATCCTGAAGATGGCGTTTTATGTAAATACTGGAAGTCAAAGGTCTATAACTCTATTCCCAAAATAGAACCTTTCCAAGAAGGCATAATGGCACTACATATCGACAATCCGAATACAGAATGGTGTGAAATTGGTCAAGCTGTATTCAATGCCTTTGGAATGAAGATCTATTACACTGATGAACTAGTATCTTTAGTAGCCAAAATGAAGGTGCGTGATGGTTTTGATGCCGAAACATCATTCCAAAACAAACCTATTAAGCCATTAATGATGAAATCTCAAGAGATGTTTTTATCTGCAAAACTAGCTGTTGGAACTGGTAAATTTGTTATGGAGCATGGTCTATGCAATTTTTTGAACAAATAGTTTATGCAGACGTTACCATCGCTCATATATGCTATGCCCTAGGCCTTTTCATTCTGGGTATACTATTAACTAAATTTGGAAACATGTATCTGCGTAGAATGCTTAAAGAGCATTTCGATCGAGATCAATCTGCTGTAATTGTTAGATTATTCAAATACGTTATCATAACAATACTATTCCTTACTGTCTTACCTTTACTTGGCGTTGACCTATCAGGACTTATCGTCGCAGGTGGAATTATCGGTGTTGCTGTCGGCTTTGCCAGTCAAAGCATACTTAGCAACCTAATCTCCGGTATTTTTCTTATGATTGAGCGTCCCATAAAAATCGGGGACGCAGTTAATATTGATTCTGTGGATGGCATTGTCGACAGCATAAATATAATGTCCACAACTCTGCGCGGCTTTGATGGCCTATATGTTCGCATCCCAAACTCTAAAGTATTCACATCAGATATTAGTAATTACGATACAAACCGAGTGCGCCGCTTCCAGTATATTATTGGCATCCGCTATCAAGACGATGCTAATAAAGCCATTAAAGTACTTAAACAGGTAATATGTGATGAATCTTTAGCGCTGGTTAATCCAAAACCAAGAGTATTTGTAGATGAACTTGCAGATAGCTCTGTCAATATCAAGGTATGGGTGTGGGCTCCTGCATCTGAGTGGATTACTGTAAAACGCAGACTACTTTGGAAACTTAAGATTGAGCTTGAGAAGAATGGTATTGAAATCCCATTCCCGCAACGAGTGGTTTGGATGAACAATGTTGAGGAAAATAGCTAAAATTTACTATTGACCCACTCACTAATCACTTCTTTCACAACCTTGGCCTTCATATGCACATCAACATCAATTGTGCGGGAGTATTCTAGCTGAATCCAAGGTATTTCATCGCTATGTGACCTAACAATATAACCCCCAGCAAAAGGGCGATTTATCTGCACGGTGTCAAAATATTCTCCAAACATTGCTGCTAATTCCTGAATCCATTCATTCGGACAGGTTTGTCCTTTATTATTACTAATACATATTACCGGACGTTTACATCCAACATCCGGGGCAACAGGTGGTGCGAACTCAGCCATAGTATGACAGTCTATCCCAATATTCACATGTTTCCCTGATGTTTTAGTAAGTGCAAAATGGTACGGATGATAATATTTATCTAATAAGTGTTGTTTTAATGACTGATCTGGCTGAGTTTTATAAACAGGAATATCCCAGCAAGTATGAGTTTTTATAACGCCATCCTTACTAAAATCTTCTTTATCCCGATTCATATCAACAATGGCTCTGGCAACATCTGCCTTTACAACCTCTTGCGCCATAAAAGCCAGATCTTCGTATATCTCATATGTCTGCTCATCAGAATCTTTAATCATATCTGATTTGGATAAAATACAGATATCAGCAACCTCGTCGGGAATTAATTCTCCACCATGTGGCATTGAAATCAGTATCGGCAGTTTCTTCATAATGGACCTGCAGCAGCTCCATCACGTCTGGGGTCAGCAACGCCAATCAGTTCCCCGTTATTAATATCCCTAAGAACCATCTGCACTGATCCCATATAGAATGAATATGGATCACGTAAATCCATATCAAAACCTTGTTTGCTTAAAAGCGGAGGAATATCGTTACGCATACGCGAATGTTCAATTGAAACTCTACCCTTTGCGGATGCGTGTAATCTTGGTGCCTGAACTGCATCAAAAGGGGTTGCTCCCATCTCAAGGCGCAATAATACCTGAACTATTGCTGATACAATTCGCTCACTCCCTGGTGAACCAATTGCAATATATGGTTGATTACCAAGCATTCCAATTGCAGGTGATACACTTGCCCATGGAACTGCTCCCGGGCGTAAATAATGAGGGTGTGTTTTGTCATTAAAATTAAAGGTCATCATGTAGTTGTTATACAAAAAACCCAATTCCGGTGATGCACAAAAAGAACCATAAACCCTTTCTATGGACTGAGTTAATGAAACCATGTTTCCTTCAGAATCCATTGCAGAAAGATGAGTTGTCTCCCCTTCTCCTTCAATTTTTTCTTGTATGGTCTGCGCAACATTTTGTGCATATTCAGGCTCTATAACATCGATATCATTGTCTATCTGCTGCTGATACAGGTTGGGGTCAATTGGACTTTGCATTCGATCTATATTTGCCTTCCTTAAAGTTTCAGCTAATACCAATGCACCTTCCGGAGAATCCGGATCTCTATGATGAGCTGCAAATTCTTCCATTACATTTAAGGTTTCGATAAGCATGCGCCCTGCACCTGGAGGACTTGTGGTAAAAAATCGCTTGCCTAAAAAATTAGTGGCTACAGGCCGTCTTTCCACCGGCCACGGTATTTGCGCTAAATCATCATCACGAATCAAGCCACCATTACGCTCCATATCCTTATGAATCTTTTGCGCAATCTCTCCCTGATAAAAATCCTCTATACCATTTTTTGCTATACACTTTAGGGTTTCTGCCAAAACCGGTTGTTTAAAACGTTCGCCAACTCGATACGGGTGTCTTCCCATCTTCAGGAAAAACTTAGAGGCATTCCCTTCCCTTAATTTATCCAGCTCTCTTCTGGTAAGAAAATATTGTAAAGATGATATGCGATAACCTTTTTCAGCAAGCCTGATCGCTGGCTGCAACACCTCTTTAAGAGTCATTGTTCCATAAGTATTTAACAGGTAGGTCAATACCGCCGGTGTGCTAGGCACGGTAGTTGCCAGATATCCTGTTCTGATATCTTTTTTAGTTAATTTTCCCGGTTCTATCCTATGTGGCGCCCTTGATGAACCATCCAAAAACACCTTGTTTCCGGTTTTAGCATCATGCAGAACAACCATAGTTTGTCCACCAAGTCCGGAAGCCGCTGGTTCACATACTCCCAACGCAAATGCAGAAGCTACGGCAGCATCAAAAGCGTTGCCTCCAGCATTAAGGATAATCTCACCTGCGTTAGTAGCTTCATAATGCGCGGTAGAAACCATTGCCCGATTCGAAACCCCTACCCGCTGCGGATAAAAAATTCTTTTATCATGCGGATCAAAAAAATCTGAATCGTGGGTAACGTTTAGCTTATCAAGCTGACTCATTCTCTTGCTCCAAGATAAGTTCAGATAGCAATAATGTACGTTGTACCAGACTGATTCTTTCAATAGATTCACGTGAAGTATAAATATTATGCGCAACGGGCCCCACTCCACAAAGAGCACCAACCGATGGAGGTACTAAACCTGCAACCGATGGCATTAGTGATGACTCCCTTGCAAGGGGAATATCCCAATCTGCTGCAACTTGTTCCATTTGCCCAAAAAATTTAATATTAGTTTTTCTCTCAACCATTGGTGGCCTGTCTGATTGTCTGGCCAACATCCATTTAAAATCGTCTCCGCTAAGAATTTCCTTGATCTGCTTTTCTAGTTGTACACCCTTATCCTTCGAAGGGTATGTCATTTGTATCTGCACTATAGCTCGATGCGGAATCATGCCTGGGTGTGCTTCTGTCTTAATATCGACTGCTGATACTGCAATACGCTCCTTTCTGGTCGAAAGTTTGGATAATTGATCAAGCTTACCGTAAAGCACTCGTAACAAATCAAGCTTTCTACCTTTCGCCCCTAGCCTTTTTGGCTCACCTTCAACTATCAAACGATAGCTTCTTTGTCCACGTCTAGCAGTGATAACTTTATCGGGAGCTATTCCTGGTCTAAGTACTATAACCTTGTCTACCATCTTACATGCCTTGCGAATCATATCTTCACTATCGATACATTCACGACCTTCGTCAGTATAGTACAGCACTCCTATGTTCATTTCGTCCAATTTACCAATGTGCTTTAGAGCCTTAAGAGTGTATTCCAGCATAACCAAAGGAGCTCTGGATGACCCAATCCCTTCTCCGTATAGAAACTCCGGATCTGATCTAAACGCCTCAAATGCCAGATATGGATTTATCGGCACATCAATATGCCCGATTAACAGTATTCCCTCTTCCATTCCAGCCTTGGTTTCCCAACAAAAAGTATCCCGTTTATCCGAGAACTCTCGAACCGGTTTTAATCCAAGTTCTTCCATGGTATTGGATAAAGTTTCTACAGCAGTTATTATCCCGACACTATCGTTAGACCTACTGGAAACCATGCACCAGTCCTGAACTGACTGCTCAAGATTATCCCTTTCTCCTGTAAGAAAGTTAAAGATTTGTTCCTTGGGTGCAGATTCAGAATCATCGAGCATTGGCGGAGTTGGCGTACCAAAATATCTTGCACTGGCTACCTCTACCAATCTATTAACAAGATCATCAAACTCTAGTCCCATATGCTTGGCAGCCAATACATAAGATGCATTTTGCCCTAACGATGGAAGGCTATTAACCTCTAAAACATAAATATTGCCTTCATTATCTATACGCATATCTATACGAGCACAGTCATAACAACCAAGAGCATTAAATGCATCAATTGCTATCTGTTGAGCCTTGATAGTTGTTTCTTCATCTATTTGGGCAGGACAAACAGCTCCAACATCACGCCCAGAGGTTTTTACCTTATCTTCATAGGTATAAATTTTAGGCCCATCACTACCAAAGCTAATCTGAGCCGGTAATAAAGCTTCTGCAGGATTATTACCAAGGATTCCAACATTTATCTCGATCCCGTCTATATATTGCTCTACTAAAACAGGCTGCTGAAACTGGTCAAATATAACTTGCGCAGCTTCTCTAAGCTCGTCTTCATCATTTACAATCTTAATCCCGAAAGAAACTGCTTCATTTTTTGGCTTTACTATTAGCGGAAATGACATTTTAGGCATTTCAAAACTAGAATTATGGAGCACTGCATATTCAGGTGTAGGGATACCTTCCTGAACAAAGATCATCTTAGCTACTACTTTATCTAATGCCAGGGAATGCGCTAATGGACCAGAGCCTACATACGGAATACCAACCATTTCAAGAATACTCGGAACATGCGTATATCGAGCCTGTCCCTGGATACCATAAGAAAGATTAAATGCGATACCAGGCCTTTCACCTTTTAATACCCTAGGCATAAACTTTTCAAGATTATCGACTAGATCCTTATCACCTTCGAGGGCTATTGCATGATGCCCCACCTTTTTTAAGGCATTAAGTATTCTTTCTATTGTAGTCAACCCGTATTTTTCTCTATTTGGAACACCAAACAGGTTAATTACTTTCTGGCTTTCACGGTTATAAATTACAGCAACTTTCATATCTATGCCCCAATTAACTATATTTGTCCCAAACTGCCCCTAGCAATTCTCAATGACCTATATAACAAATAAAAACCGGTCAGAAGACCGGTTTCATCATATAAAGAGTTTGGTAACTGATTATTCGCTGTCTTCAGCTTCCTCAGTTTCCTCTTCTTCCTCTTCATATTGCTCTTCATCATCATATTGCTCATCTTCGTATTGTTCATCAGAACCTTGCTCAGCAGTTTGCTGATCTTGATCCTGAGTTTGAGCACTTTCATTAGCAAAAACAGCAGAAGTACTAAACATAAGAATAGCAGAGATTAGAATTAAGATTTTTTTCATGGTTAATATCCTTAAAAAATGGAACAAAATAGTTCACAACCAGCCGATTTTATTGGATACTCCAAATTCAGTAAAACAACATATTTTTATGGTAACGACAATTTTTTATTATGGATATTGAGCTATTAAAAACATTTTTAGAAGTCGGCAAAACCAGGCATTTTGGAAAGGCTGCTGATAATCTATTTATAACTCAAGCGGCAGTAAGTGCTCGTGTAAAACAACTGGAAACATTAGTTGGCGCCCCATTATTCACACGTATAAGAAATAATATCCAACTAACATTAGCAGGTGAAAAGTTAACAAAACACGCAGAAGAAATTTTACTCAAATGGGAAATAGCTAGACTGGATATTGCCAGACAAGCAGAAGGGAAAGACAGAATTGTAATCGGTGCCTCTGCAGGCCTGTGGAGTTTGATCCTGCAACGCTGCCTGAACTTTATCCATAAAAACACGCCAAATCATACAATCAAAACCACAATAGACTCAGACGAATCCCTATATAAACAACTATTAGACCACAGAATCGACATTGCATTTTGTTACGAAAAACCTAGATTAAGCGATCTAATAAATACTGAATTTTTATCATTCGAACTTAGACTAGTTTCGACCCTTGATACAAAAAATCCTGGTGATTTATTAAACAACCAATATATCTATGTAGATTGGGGTAAAAAATTCAAACTGTGGCACGTAGAAACCTTTGGTGATATCAACCCTCCTGTTTTGGAAACTTGTTTAGCTGACATTGCGCTGGAGTTTATTCTTAAAAATAACGGCAGTGCATTTATTCCTTACGAGCTGATTAACGAACAGATTCAAAAACAAATAAAAATCGTGGATGATATTAGATTCAACCAATATGTTTATGTTGTATACAATAAACATAGCAAACGTTCACAGCTTATCTCTGACATTATTGAATCACTACAACCAAAGATTGATACCATTCAACCAGAGGTTGAGTATCCGGTACAAATTTAGTTGCTAATAATAAGAATTTTTAAAACTACCGTACTTTATCTTCTCAAACTGCAGATCTTCTTTGGCGTGTGGTTTAGGTGTTTCTGCCGGATATCCCAGAGCGATTATTGATTCAACGGAGTAGTTTTCTGGTATATCCAAAGCATCTTTAACATATTGATTAGAAGTAACCTCTTCTGTTGCATTACGATTTCTTATTTGCACCCAACAACTTCCAAGCCCTAATGAATCAGCCATAAGTTGTAACTGCATTGATGCAATGGAGACATCCTCTACCCAAACATCTGACTTAGTGTGATCTGCAATTACTACAACTGCCAATGCGGCACCTTTGATTAAACCTGAACCATGCTGTTTGGCAGAAGCCAGATCAACCAACTGTTGTTTATCATCTATAATAATAAACTCCCATGGCCTTACATTTCTGGATGACTGTGAGCGCAATAAAGCTTCCATCAGAAGATCCTGAATATCTTTGGAGATCTTTTGCTCAGTAAATTTGCGGATGCTGCGGCGGGTTCTTAATAGTGTAATCACAATCTATAAATACCTTTAGTTTATTATTAAAAGTACTATATGTATAAAAAAAACAGAGCACAATTAATTGAGCTCTGTTTTTTGGTTTTTTATATGTTAGGCCTGAGGAAATCGTGTTTTCAAATTAACTTTTTTCACCAGCCTTCATATTAATACAACTTATGACTGGATTAGAACTTCCAAAAGTTCTTCAACCATTTCAACCAAGAGGCCCAGATGCTTTCTTCCTCCTCTTCCTCTTCTTCAATGGTGAAAGAGGTAGTAGCGATTGCTGTAAGGTCATCGCTATCAGTAGCAGTAACTACTACATCGTAGTCACCTGCAGCCAGACTGGTTAATGTTTTGCTATAGTTCCCATTAGCTACTACATGATCAGTACCATTTACAGAAACCACAACCTCAACAATGTCACCATCTACGTCTGATGCAGTACCAGAGATAGTTACAGATGTTCCATCAACGTTGGCATCTACAGATACAGTTGGAGGAAGCAATTCTTCTTGTGGGATAATAAATGTGATCAATGCATCGTCTGTCAAAGCATCGTCGTCCATAACAATAACGCTGGCAGTATATTCACCAGCAGCAAGTCCTTCAACCATAAGGGTAAACCCGCCATCTCCATCTACATCAACATCATATTCAGTGTCTTCTACTGTGATTACGGCATTCACAACGGTCCCATCTTCATCAGTAGCGGCACCAGATAGTGACACTGAACCCATGGTTGTGATTGCATTAAATGATTGAATAACCGGTGGAATTTTAGTTTCACCGCAAGAGCCTGTATACATGTCTGTAGCAATAAAAGTTTCATGAGATGCATTCTCAAGAGTTACTTTGATTTCATCAGGGCATGCAACATTTTGGATTGTGAATAAATATTCATCGTTAGCAGGCTCTTGATAATCTGCAGAGTCAGCTACAGCGATACTAACAACTGCACCGTTACAGTCTTTAGTTGCAGTACCACTTGCAGTGAATACTTTTGTCGCAGGATTGTAGTCGAACTCATCCAGGGTAATATTTTTACAAGTTTCAGGGTCAGCACCAATTCTTAGATTGTTCTCAAACAGGAATTCGGTTAGGTGTGCAGGATAATTAATTTTAGTCGTATCCGCCCACTCATCCCCCGGGCCACCACCTGCTGCCCAGGCATGCCCCATTCCAGGAACCTCGGTAAAAACAACTCTTTCATAAACACCATCATTCCAAGCCTGACTCCACTCATCCGGGAATATCTTAGATTCATTGCTTTTCTGAACCTGATAAACATCAGCCATTGCATAGGCAACAGCCTCTTGGGTTGCAGGAGGCACTATATCATCATTACTTCCAACAATGATTGATGCCACCTGAGAATCAAAATACTCCGCGCTTTCTCGAGCAAACTTTTTACATGTTGAAGCTATCAGATCTACATCAACGTTATTAATATTACCATTACCAACTGGAGGAGCAGCACTTAAGCCCATTCCGGCAAATATATCAGGTGCCAAACACCCCAGAATTAATGCCTGACCAGCACCAGATGATAGACCTGATACATAAACCTGATTCGGGTCAATATTAAGTTGCGGATCTGCAATTAGATTGTCAACAAGTTCAAGAACATAACTATTATAATAATTGTCACGGGTATGATCGGTAGGCTTCCAATCCCAGCAATTCCAGCCATAAGCACCTCCATCAGGCGCGGCCGGCAATGCTACCACCATGCCATATTCTTCTGCAGTTGGCTGCCAATTAGCCTTTTCCTGCATCCACTTCGCACCATTCATGTTGGCTGCACAACCATGCATAGATATCATTAATGCACGTTTATCATTTACTATTGGTTCTGAATCAGGCTTATATAAACGAACTTCCATACCTGCCTGCTCTACAACCTGCCAGTCAGCAGCTGAAACATTACCACCAATTAACATTGCTGATACAAGAGCTAAACTTCCAAACCTTTTCATTATTATCTCCTCCTGAATATTTATAGTTATGGAAATAACATAAAACAAAACAGAATTGGTTGTCAATCGTACTTTGGTATTAGTTAGTTGATAACAACTAGTTATTGTAATTTAGTACAAATTATTCAGTGCAACTAATTGCTGCATATCAGTATTATTTGCATGCTCCTAAATATTTACCGCTTGTGGTATATGTAACAGTCATTGGTCCAGATGATCCTTGTGTTTTCATCTCAGTCCAACTTGAGAGTGCCTTACCATTAAAAGAAACCCCTCCCTTCCCTATCATAACATCGCCATCTTCTACACACTTAAAATTAATCTGCATTTTATTGGCACTAATACGCTTTTTTTCATATTTACATTCGGTATCAGACTCAAATATCTCATCAACACTATTAATACACTCTTGTTCTACCTGCGGAGGTAATTTCATCATAGCAGCCATTTGTGGAGGAGCGCCTTTAACATCCATAATGGTAGTTGTTTCCCATAATCCAAGTTTAAAATCATAATCCGCCGCAAAAACAATAGTTGAAGAAAGGCCAATCGCTAGTGTAACTGGAATTATTGATAGAAATTTCACTTAATATTTCTCCTGTAATAATGATTACATTGTACGTTTGTATTGGATAAATCCTTAATTTAATCTGTCAGAAAGAATGTAACATTAGTTACTACTCGTACATCTTTCTCTATTTTATTGGTATCACCGTAATTCTCACCAACGTCTTTTATTACAAATCCGCCTTGTCTGGCACTTCTGATTCCACCAACCTTTACACCAGCATTTGTCGCAAATTCATTTGCAGCGATTCTAGCATTGGTTGTAGCCTCTTTTAGCATCTCAGGTTTGATGTCATTCAACTTAGTAAAGTGATAAGCAGGAGGATTATTTCTAATATCGAGCCCCTGTGCAATTAAGGTATTCAATTTAGAACGAACATCCGACACCAATCTTACCTTCTGGGTTTGCACCTCAATTTCGCCAACCAGATAATGTTTTTCTTCAACCAATTTCTGATTCTCGTCGCGAAACTCTTCATTAAGATAACTTATTACTCCAGGCTTAATTTCATTCTCAGAAAACCCGCTCTCTTTTAGAAGGGAAATGATTTTCTTTTGATCGGCCTCTGACTTTTCATATAATTCAGGTATTTCAGATTTCTCTTTGCCAGCAACGGCATATTGTATTGACCAATAAGAGGTATCTGCTTCCACCCGGCGCTCAGCCAGCCCTTTAACATCTGCTGTATTAAGGGCCACTTTTGATCGATATAATGTCTGACTAATAAAATAGCCGCCAACTGCTATACCAACTGCCAATAATAGAGAACCAAGTATAGTTCCATTTGCTTTGTCCTTAGTTGTCATCATTTATCCTTTATATTTTGCTTGCCAGTATTTGTACTTAACATTATCCAGGAGGATAAACTACCAAGTAAGATTCATCCAATTCAATCCAATCAGATGTATATTTTTTCCCTTCACGAGGATACCAAGTCAACCTATACTCAACCTTGGTTTTTGGATCATGAAATAATACCGCGTTATTTAGAGAATCTGCATCTGTAGCTCGCATTACTGCAATACGTTCTTTTTTCTGCTTCCCAAAAATTTTATATCTAACCTCAAACATTGCGCTGCGATATCCAGCATCATCAATTGCGAATCTATCAGCATCAATCTCTAAATCCAGTCTGGTTAGCGGTGGTTTAATAGTAATAATTGGAGCATTAGTATTTATCCAGTCTTTATCTTCAACCTTATTACCACCTTTTAAACTCCAGTCTACCTGATAGTCATAATCCATCCATTTCGCAGACTTTTGCCCAAGGCGCGCATATTTCCATGACTTGCTAAATACACCATCACGAATATCTTCACGGGTGAATATCAACTCACCAGTTGCGGTATCCTGACCTTTTTCTTTGTAATCCTTTTTTATTGCAATTGCTGCAAAATTCAAGTTTTTCTCAAATACATCTGTGTAATCGCCATCAACCCTGAAAAAAACCTCTCTCTTTTGAAATGAAGGATCGGCAAGATTTACAACTCTGAACATAGATTCTTTATCTTTGAAAGCATTGTATAACCCACTGATGTTTCCTGCTGTAAATAAAGGCACTTTAATAACAGCACGACGATTTAGATTAATTCTAAAACTTGCCTTATTTATATCACTACGCTTTTTTAAAACATACTGGTCATCAGTATAATATTTTTGATTGCCGGTTCCGGTAAAAAGCTTAGATAACCATCCTTTCTTTTGACGACCTTTAATCTGACCTTGCTCTACTGCCTTTTCTTTCTCTGGTATCGCAGTAAAACCGGTTTTCTGATCAAAAATAGTCTCGGTTAGTTTATTACTAATCATATTTACCAAAGACTGCATAGATTGATTTAGTTTATCTTCCGGCATCCGATCTAATACATCGATATTTATTGCACCAGTACGAGTTAGCTCGTCCACAATATCCCTAATCTCTCTTTTTCTATAACCGCCCTGCACATTTTTCAGCTTAGAAAAGTGAGTATAAACAGTCTCAACATCTGCAGATATCTTGGCATTAAACGATGGCATTACCGCCTCATAATATGCAGATACTGAAACAGAAACATCTGATGTTGGTTTTTGCAGTGACTCCCAAAGCAGAGTAGCTCCATTAGGACTTAGGCTAGATGCTATTGCTGCTTTGGAACCAGGGGCTATTGGTGCTCTACCACTACTAATCAGTTCTCTGGTAAGCCCTTTGTCTGATAAGGTCGCTGAAATAACCTGAAAGCTGCCATCCTCTTCAGTTTTTAACTGAACCGGACCAGCAATTACTGCTTTAGAATTAACCTCTTTTAGCTTCTCTTTTAATAACTGCAATTCATCTTCTGGTAAGGCCAGAGTTACCAGCATATGCAATAAACCACCACTAGTATTACTTTTGGGATCAACAAACTTCACCAATGATAATTCAAAGGCTCCATCCTTGTGTTGTGAAACCCTTGGAGTTGGTGGTAAATAATAATATCTATTAGGATCTGCGCTGTCTTGAAGAAGCTGTACACCATCAATGGTGATTGCGCCAACTTCGTAGTTGACGAGTGCGTGGGTGTTGAGGGATAGTCCCGATAAAATAACAGCTATTACAATGATTAGGGACTTAATGTTCCGTTCACCCAGAGCGCGAGGTACGAGCAGTCGAAGGGTGCCAATAAACAGCTGAATCAATACCGTTACATACTTCGACTGCTTCGCGCTCAGCATGAACGGTTTTAATTCTAATGACAACAATGCACCAACGCAGGAATAACGTATTCTTTCTATTTTCCTATGCAATTCTTTCATAATCACGCTCCTGGCAACTCATCCCAATAAACAATATCACCTTCTAACACCTTGGTCTTAGCCTTGATTTGCTTACCGCCAACCAAATACCAGGTAATATCAATTTTGCTATTAAGGTCTCTGCCCTCAGGTATATCAATTATTGCGCTAGGAGCAATACCAATATTACGCACGGTTGTTTGAGTAACGATTGGTTTTTCATTTACATAACTGGTTATCTTAACAACAGCATGACGAACCTTGGCGTTTTTAAGAGTTTCTCCAACACCTTCAATACTAACCGATCTATAATTATGAGGTGGTTTTAAAGATAATACAGCAGAGCTTGTTTCTCCCCAATCTTCTTTAATCTCAATTCCACCATGAAATGACCATGTGGTACGATATTGATAATTAATCCATCTATTACGATCATCATCACCTTTCCAACCATAAGTCATCATGAATGAATTACTTTTTTCATTGAATATGGCAGGAGTTATTACCACTTCATCTGTGGTTAATTCACCTGATTGGTGTAACTTTTTCATCTGTACAGTAACAAAATTGATGTGCTTACCAAAATTAGCTGCATCTTGCCCGTCTAGCGTTACCAAAATATCGCGTTGTTTAAAGACTGGATCATCAATATTCACTGCCCGGAAGATAGCACTATCATCGCCCCAATCCTTGAATAAAGAACCAATATTCTCTGCCATAGCAAATGCCTGAGTTTCATTGCTATAGTGATTCATCTCATATTTTAATTTACCACTACGTTTAATCTTTCTTAACTTATAAGAGGCAACCAATGAAAAACCCGGAAACCCTGATTTCCTCGCCTTGGATGCTACTGTTGATTTCTTTTTAGCAGGCGTATTTGATTTAGATGGCTGCGTTTTTCCTGTAGTTTTAGTAGATTTATCTGATTTTGCTGAGCTATCAGTTCCGCCATCCAAGGCCTTACCAACTGTAGCCATAGTAGAATCTGTTTTTGTTGCATCTTTACTATCTGAACTACCTGTAGTTGATGCTCCGGTGGTTCCTGTTTTCGAATCTGCTGCAGAACTAGCTGTTGGTTGAGTATTTCCTGAATCACTACTTGATGTAGATGTAGTTGGTTCAACACCTGCATCCTTCAGCTTTTGAGTAAGCATTCTGATTCGCCCGTCTACATCATTTGCGCGCTGACCGGTTGGCTCAACGATTTGCTTATAGGTTTGATAAGCAGTCAATGCCTTTTGAGTTGGTTCAACCTTGTAATTTGAAGACCTTGCAATACCATCTTCCTTTCTTGCATCACTATATATTTGTACCGCTAATTCTTTAATTCTCTTTCGCGCTAAAATCCCTGTATCATGAGTATCTGCAATACCACTAATAGCTACCTTATAGGCTTTATATGCAGCGATTTTTTCGCCAAGTAGTTCATAAACTTCGCCGATATGACCATGCATTTGATGATAATCCTGAGCAGGTAGCCCAGGTGCTGCTTCAAGATATGATATTGCTTCGGACTTACTTCCTTTTTTATAGTGAATACATTCAGCAATATAAACATAAGCAGGCCCCTCTAGCTGCTTATTTTTTACATGATCTGTACGTGGAACAGTATCGATAACGATTTTAAAATGCTTTATAGCTTCATCATATTTTTCTAATTGATAGTTTGATTTAGCTATTACCCAATTAGATCCAATGCTTGGCTGTCCTTTTAATGATTCGTATTCAGCATTGGCCTGTTGAGCAAGCTTAATTGCCCCCGTGTAATCTTGTTTTGAATATTGTGTTTGTGACTTTTTAAAGATATCTTTAGCTTCTTGTAATTTTTCTTCTTTTGTTTTGGTAGCAGCATAAGCTGTAGGCACAAAGAAATTAGTAATAGCTGCAGTAAATTTCTCAAGATTAATGTTAAATTCTGGTTTGTAATAGCTACTTTTTGCTTTTCTGGCATCAGCACCCTCTTTTAACATTTTTGCTGCACGATCAAGGTTTTCATAACCTTTTTCCTGAGAGAATCTTTTTAGATCATCTGCACCACTGCTATCAAACATTACATTTAAAAGTTTTGCATTTGCACTTTGAATTATTGCATCCATATTGGCATTAGTGCCTTTTGTTGTAATCTTTACTGCACCGGTTTGTCTTAACTCTTGAAATAACATATCAACATCAGCGCCAAACCATTTATATTTAAAGCCTGCACTCAGTTTCTGACTTTTTGAAACTTGAGACCAATCTGCTTCTAGTGTTGCTTCATATGGTTTTCTTACACCTGCAAATTCCATATCAAAAACTAAAGAGATATCCGGAGTATCGCTTTTAAAGCTTTCCCATAACAATTCAGCACCTTCTTTGGTTAATGCCATGGATACCGCTGTTTTTTGCCCCTCCATAAGAGGCGCTTTGCCAACAGCTACAGTCTTAGTGGTAATTTCATTATCATCTTTAAATGAGGTAATCAGTGCAAAATTACCTTTGCGATATACTATTGGCCCAACAAGATCTGCAGCTTCGTTTTTCTCCTGCAAATGCGCTTTAGCAGCATTTACTCTTTCCGAAGTTACTCCATATGTAACCAAGAAATGAACTATTCCTCCACCTTGAGCCTGATTAGTTCCAGCCTCTGTAGCGGTTTCATTCCTAACATACTTCATAAATGAGAATTGTGGCTTACCATTCTCCATCGCAATCCTTGGCTGATCCGGAAGATAGTAGTATTGATTCGGGTCATTTAATGCCTGATAACAAATCAAATCACCACACTTGGTATAACTATCGAGATTGACCTCTTGCGCAGATACATTTGCTGAAAGCAATAACGCAATATTAACGATTATTACTTTTAGCAATAAAAATGCATTAGTCTTGATTCTCATTTTGATCTCCATTTAGTTTTCCATGTTGGGCTTCGCAAGCTCAGCACCAACCTACCTAACCGTCATTACCATAAAGGTGGTATTTCAGATTATATTCTCATCTCGAGATTCCATCCTTCGCGGGAATAACGTGCCATTTTCTGTATACCGACCCTCGCCGGTATGACGACTTATTAACCGTCGTAGCAACTTTAACACATGCTTACTATTACAATTTAATGATAACGGGTAACGTCTAACATCAACTCACCATGCTTTTTAAACCATGGTTCCTGTCTTTGATTTCCATCTTTATCAATATAGGTTAGCCGAATCATATACGGTTCATCTAAAGATTTTGCTATGCCAAAATCTATCCTGTACCTATAGCCACTGTTATCGTCAAAACGTAGTTGTTTCACCAATTCTCTATCTTCAGTTTTAATCTTTACATCAACTAAAACTGCATATAAATCCGGATAATTTCCTTCCAAAAAATCAAAGCAAAAAACGTCTAAACCTGTATATCCAAAATCTATATTTGCATCCAAATCTATACGCCTGAATCTGTCCGGATACTGCTCAGAATTTAACTGCAACGGGATAGTTTGAGAAGCAATAAGGGAGTCTTCATTCCATTTGTCCTTTTTACTTTCCTTTCCATCTTGTTTATCCGATTCATCTTTAGCAGGGCGCACACCTACAACCTTTGTCTGCACTTCAACACTCATAAGCTGTTGTTGCTTCTGAGCACTATCCCAAAGAATTTGAGCCATGTGATCACTTAGCGCAATAGCAATATCCTTATTGCTCCATTTTGTATAACCACTCCATTTACTATCAAGATCACCTAACATTACTCTAAAACGAGAACCTTGTTCCGGCATGTGTTTTAAACTGGTTATTTTATGCCCTTCTTTTTTAATCAAAGAGCGTATTTCACTCAATACTGCTTTGCCATAGATCTTTTCCATTTCCATATGCAAAACGCTCTTGATCCAGAATTTTTCGGCATCACCACTACCCTTTCGACCTTTATAGCGCATCAAATCAAGGTTATACCCAGGATTTTGATCTCCTCCTATGCTTATTTGAGCTGGCGATACATACCACTTCTTTTTATTTTTATGATCACGATAAACCCTTATTTTTTCCTGGTATCCTTTTACACCAAGGTCAAGATAACTGCTAAAATCTGGCTGTGCAAAAACCGATGCTGAATAAATATAAGCTATCAGTATTAGCAAACATCTGACCATACTATTCTTCACTTTGATCCTGATCGATAATTGATTCAAGCTGACTTGAACCAATAATTTTTGTTAGTTCTCGTCCATCAACCCAATCATCGCTTGCAGACTCTTCACCAGAATTAGTAACAAGTTTTATCTGATAACGATATAAAAGAGGATTCTTTTTGTTATCCGGATAATAGATAGAGAGCTTGGCTACATTTTCTTCTTCAGTCAGCTGTATTGTTCTCTCTTCAACCTTGCGTCTATCAACTGAGTAATACGGAGACTTTACTCTAATAATCACCTTATATAGATCCATATCCTCAAATACAGCAGGTATAGCTTCGAAATTGATTTCAGTAGTTGGGTTATCAGAAACTCCACGATCAATTTGTGCCTTAATATCTTTAATGCACTTCTCGCAATCTGTCTCTAAAGTTGTATCAAGCCAAGCTACTAACACATCCTTACCTAATATTTGACCTACATTCGGTAATTTAATTTTCTTGGAGTCACCAGGCTTTAATTCCGTACTTTTCTTAAAAGGTTTTGCAATACGCTTTAAGTTACCATTTTCAATAACATATCCATTAATTCCGGATATAGTTAATGGATATGAACCACTATTGGTTAACTCTTTTATTTGCTGTTTATCTAACCACCATTGCTCAAAACCTGAAACCGTATCACCGCTATAACTGCTGTATTTGATCTTAAAAGGAATAGAAATTTGAGTTTTAGATTCCCCCTCTCCGTTACCAATCGGTAATTGAAGAGAGCCAATCATTCCCTCATGAGCGATTAGTGAAAATACTGATTCGGTTTCATCCTGAGTTAGTGAGAACGTAATATGCAAACTATCATGCAAATTCTTAGGTGGAGTAATATGAACTCTTTCTTTATCAATGGCTAATCCCGTAGACAATGAATCAAAATCAACACATATCCCAGTACCTGAAAGGCTTTGCAGCTTAACCTTTTCTGTAGTTTTTAACTCTAATGCATCATGTAAAATCTGTTTCAATAGAGCCAAATCACCAGGCATCCCTTGCGCGGAAAGTTCCATAGATAATGTTACTGAAGGTTGCCCCTGCTCTACCTGCTTATTATATTGAACACCAAAGGCATAACCATTTACATCATGTTTCAACAAAAATACTTTTGGAACGTAATAGAACAGATTACCAACGGCCTTATCCTGAAATAGCATATCGCCATCCCATCCGGCAATTTGTTCAATATCCTTAATCAGAAGAGCATCTTCTAAAATATCTCTTAAAGAAATAAATCTCTCCGGATCAGGACCTAAAGGTTTCTTATCAGAAGGTTTGATTGGCTGTAATCTAACGAGTTGAGCCTTATTAAAGGTTCTTACAGGAGTAAACTTCAAATTTACTCTGGAAGTGTTAGATGTATTTGTGGTGCTTTGACTAGACTGTTCTTGAATTTTAGGAGTTGATGTCAATTTTGAGTTTGCCTTAATTGCATCCTTCATTCCTTGAAACGCCGAAGCGGAATGCACTGCCCCGGATATCCAGAGCAATGCCATTGAATATATTAATGGGATAAAAAATCTGATTTTTTTGTCCATTACTCAACCACTTCTAATCTTGGTGCAATCCAAACACTTGAATCATGCGAAGAATTTGCACCTCCATCAACGCGCATAACTATAGTTACAACTTTTCCCTTATAAGAAGAAAGATCAAAATCTATATATTCATATTTGTTTGGATTAACTCTCTTTCTGAATTTTCTGCTTACACGTTTACCGTTAGAATCAATTAAATACACAGAAAATATCGCCCCATCAGACTTTTGACTATTACCAATAAAGCCAACAGCAGATTTAAAATGGGTTTTCTTAACAAGTTTTATATTTGATAATTTTCCTTCTGCAAAACCATCACGATTAGGGGCTGGATGAGTATAAATTAATTTTGTAGCGTTATTTCCAGTACTTAATTTAGCCTTTTCAATCTTTCGAATGTTATTTCTAACCCTTGCCCCAATCCCAACTTTCTCGTCACTTTCTGACCCAGTCGACCACTTTAATTTTTCAACATTTGAATAAATATCGTAATTATTGTTAACTACAACCAATATACCTTTTGGTTTAACTAAAACAGGTTTAGCAACTACTGGCTTTAGATTACTTGATTTTAACGGAGCGGGTTTAATAACAACGCCTGGTTTAACAAATACTCCAGGCATAGGTTTAATGGTGCCATCCTTTCCTGAATCTTCTTCTAACTCCATAGCTTCATCATCAAATGGCTGATCTGGTTCATCGCTATCCGTCCAAAGTTTATCTAAATCAAATGCAAGAGCTCCAAAAGGCTTATCTGGATTTTTTTCCCTTACTAAAGATAATCTTATCTGGTCAGAATACACCTCATCACCAACATCATCTTCGCCTTCTACTCCCCAACCGTCATCTTCTTCACCACCTTTAAATTTAATGGCTAAACGGACCTTTCCACCTTTACCACTTACAGAAGTTGGAGTAGATTTAAAACCACTTAACACAGTCCCCTGATACATAACTTCCTTAGATATTGATACTCCGTCACTTCTTTTTATGCCCTCATAATGAGCATCAAACACCAACTTATTTCCAAGTCTTTCAATCAAAACAATATCAGTAATCTTTCCATCATAATTACCTGAAAGACGATCAATCTCTTCCTCAACCTTACTACCAAGAGCGCCACCGGCGGCTTCCATTAATTTATTGAAAAAAGAACCTCCTGAGTCAGATTTACCAGTATCTTCTTTATCAACATCAGCCTCTTCATCGCCACTGGCTGTTAATTCAGGTTGATCGGTTTCCTTTTCAATTCCCCAGTCATCTTCCTCAGCAAAAGCATTGACAGAAAAACAAAAACTAAAAATTAACAGTAGAGATAAAGCTACTTGTCTGATCTCAGTCATAAAAATCCCCTTGATAGATACAAATACGTAACTAAGCTGCGATTAAAAAATTTGATAAGTGAAAGGCAAGTAATAAATTAAAAACTAACTTCCCTATATCCAAACATATCCATAGCAATAAGATAGCAATAATATCAGCACTTTAACACCCTAAAGCCAAGGAAATTATCGCAATAATGTATCTGCAGCATACAGCAAATAATATTATCGGTTCAAAAACGGGTTATTAATGCGCTCATAACCTATTGTAGTGGGCTCACCATGCCCTGGATATACTTTTATTGAATCAGGAAGAATCATAAGCTTTTCTTTTATGTTTTTAATCTCTATGTCCTGATTTTTTTTCTTCTCATCCAAAACACCCCAGGTATTACCAATACTCCCCTTAAATAAAGTATCACCAGAAAAAAGAATACTATCAATTAAAAATGACACACTACCAGGAGTATGTCCTGGGGTTTTTATTACTTTAATATCTAAATCCTCAAATTTTATCTGCTCTACCCTACTGATATCCTTAATAACAGAACTATCGTAGAAAAAATCGGCATAAAAATCTTCATCCAATATACTGATATAAACATTAACCCCATATTTAGCTGCATAAAAATCATTTGCACCAACGTGATCATAATGCCCGTGAGTATTTAAAATCATAGAAACGGTTATGCCATTATTTTGGATATACTCCTCCATATCACGAGAGCGATTTCCGGCATCTACAATTGCTGCCTGTTTGGTATTCTTATTAACAACTAAATAAGTATTTTCTTGAAAAAAGTTTGGCATAGCTCCAACCATAACCTCAAATCTATGCACGCTAATCACAGATTGATTTTCAGCAGCATGGGTAAGATTGATAAACAACAAGCCTAAAGACAGCATTGTAAAAGTAATGATTTTTATAATAGGTTGGATTGGAGCTAACATTACACTTCTCTATAATAAATTTTGTTGCCGATATAATAGCCTAGTTAAAGCTAAATAGTATCTGATTTTCAAACACGCAGTGAATACATCCGTGTAATTTCTACGGCGTCGTCCATGACGACGTCGGCCTTCAAATAAAAAACTATTTCACATAATAACTAAAGATAATACTCTTAGAATAACTATCCAATTAGATAGTTATTGACGCCACCCTATAATTCAGCTATAAATTAGGTAATAGCAATATTCACATTCAGACGATAGAACACAAATGAAAACAACCCGTAATAGCACAATCAGAAATCTTAACAGCCTCCTCGTGGTCGTTGTCGTCGTGCTATGCACTGCAATAAGGTGTCGTCGGGATTAGTTAGCTGAAAAAAGAATTCGAATCAAAACCCCTGTCGATACCTTCGACAGGGGTTTTTTTTTACCAATTTCAAATATGCACCGGAGCAAACAAAATGAAAATGAGTGGAGCTGAAATAATAATAAAACAACTAGAGCGTTGTGGTATTGATACAATAAGCGGGATTCCCGGTGGATCGAATCTTCCTATTTATGACGCCATATTTAAAAGCAATATTAAAAGCATTGTAACCAGGCATGAACAAGGCGCTGCATTTATTGCTCAGGGCATGGCCAGGTCAACCGGAAAAACCGCAGTTTGCTTTGCCACATCCGGCCCTGGTGCAACCAATTTAATCACAGGAATAGCAGATGCCATGGCTGATTCAATTCCAATAGTAGCAATTACCGGTCAGGTTCCAACATCACTAATGGGTACCAATGCATTCCAGGAAGTAGATTTTATTGCGATGACAAAAAACATATGCAAAAAAAGTTATGCTATCCAGTCTGCCAATGAATTAATAACAGCAATACCTGAGGCCATTTACCAAGCTCAATCTGGCAGACCTGGGCCAATCATTATTGATATTCCAAAGGATATTCAAAACCAGATCATTGATATTGACGAATGGCCTGAATCACCCTCTTCCAACAACAAGATTATCTCACCAATCACATCTGAAAAACTAACCCATGCCGCAAATTCCATCAACGAAAGCAAAAAACCAATCCTATTTATTGGCGGTGGAGCAATACATGCAAATGCATCCGACGAGATCATCAAACTAAGCACTAAAAACAATATTCCGGTAATTACATCATTAATGGGTATTGGAGCCTACCCAAACAATAGCGAAATTAATCTAGGAATGATTGGTATGCATGGAAAAAAATCAACAAACCATATAATTAATCAGGCTGATACGATAATTGCTTTAGGTGTAAGATTTGATGATCGCGCCACCGGTAATACTGATAAGTTCTGCCCCAATGCAAAAATCATCCATATAGATATCGATGCCAACGAAATCGACAAAATAAAAAAATCTTCTATCGGAATTAACTGTGATCTAAAGATAGCAATTAATCACATTCTTCCTGAAATTGAGACTAACCAGCGTGAACAATGGTTATCAAAAATAAAGGGTATACAGATAAAATATGACTATAACTGCCAACCAACAAATCAAGCCTCAGGTCTTTTTGATTCGATTAACGACATAATCGATGAAAACACCATCATTACCACTGACGTTGGCCAACACCAGATGTGGGCAGCTCAATATGGAAAATATCCAAAACCAAGATCATTTTTAACCTCTGGCGGAATCGGCACCATGGGATTTGGATTACCCACAGCAATCGGTGCTGCACTAGCTAACCCAGACAAAAAAATAATCTGTATCAGCGGTGATGGATCAATCCAGATGAATATCCAAGAATTTGCCACCATGGCAGAACACAATCTTAATATCAGCGTAATTATTGTAAATAACCAACAATATGGAATGGTAAAACAGCAACAGGAATTATTTTACGGTGAAAGATATTCTGCATCTCGTTTCGCAGGATCACCTGATTTTAATCTAATAGCTAAAGGTTATGGATTAAACACAATTGATTCCAGAGACTATGAATCGGTATCTGACGCGATAAAAGCTGCATCAAGGCAAGGTCCAATAATTATGGATCTACCTTTCGATGATAATGAAAACGTATTTCCAATTGTTCCGCCAAATGCTGCGAATACAGATCCGATTTGTGGAGAAGCTAAAATGAAAGAGGCGTCGTAATAAAAAATAATTGTAACTTTAATTAAGCACACCACAGTGATTATTTAAGATTGTGCATTCAAATGCACAATCTTAAATAAGTATTTTTACCATTATGTAAAAATTGATTTAATATATTTTTCAATCACTTAAACCATTTGACGAATTTTGCATGCGCAGGGACAATTCGTTTTTCATTTAGTTTGTTTATTGATTATTTTTTACTTATATACATGACTTAATATTCTCAACTGATAAAAATATTTTAAATTAAATCGAATAAACCCGTTTATAACAGCTCTTAAATTTTCATCCACTTTCTAGAAATAAAAAGCCCCAAAGTAACTTCTTCATATTTATTAAATAATACAAACTTTATTCCTACCGAATTCTTTTGCTTTATATAAAGCCATGTCTGCTCTTTCGGTTAGTTCTGAAATACTATCTCCATCCTGATATTCAGTACAACCTATAGAAACTGTAATTTTAACTTTCTGTTTATTAAGTTCAATTGTTGACATCTCAACATCCTCTCTTATTCTTTCACACAACTTCTGGGCAGAATTTATATCACACCCATCAAATACGAGAATAAATTCTTCACCTCCATATCTACAAACAGTATCATTATTTCTAATATTATTTACCAAACAATCAGCTATTTTCTTTAGCACGATATTTCCTTGTTCATGACCATAAGTATCGTTAATTTTTTTAAAGAAATCAGCATCTACCATTGCCAAAGACAATGAAAAATCAGAGCTTTTTCTTTCGTTCATCTCAATACTAGCTGGCAGAAATGAATTAAAGTATGCTAAATTATATAAACCAGTAAGCTCATCACGTGTTGCTTTTATTTGTAATACATCAACTTTTTCTTCAAGTCTTTTATTAAGTTTTAAAATCTCACGATTTTTACTTTCAATTACACTATAAAGTTTTGCGTTTTCTATTGCAGTACCAGCAAAAGAGCAACATTGTAAAATTATTTTTAACTGAGTTGTTGTGAGAGGAGGATGTTTATCTACATTTGTAACAGTAAATACACCAATAACATTATCTCTAGTTATAATTGGGACATGAAGATACGAATGACAGTACTTATGACCGTGACACCAGATTTTATCAAGTCTATGCATATCTAAATTGAGTATTGCAGGGGCGTTTTCTATGTAAAACGGTTGTTTAGCCTGATAGGCATGCCCATATGATAATCCAACTTCATTTACAAATATTTCATTCTCAGATAGATGCTTCATCAGGTCATTGTACGTGTCTTTGTATTTTTCGCTTCTGCAATAAGAACCGGTAGGTTTAAATTGTTTATCATTTATTATTAAGATCGCAGATGTATCAAAATTAAACCAGTCAGATAATGACTCACAAATCTTATCGTATATTGCTGTTGTATTTTGAATATTATTGATTTTCTCAACAAAACCATCAAATGCTTCTAGATCAAGAGATGCGTATTCAAGCATTAACTCTTTATCTAAATATGATTGGTGATGATGAGCATTGAAAATAGAGAAGTAAAAAAAATCTATCAACTTTTCAAGTCGTTTTATTTTTTCTTTTGTAAATCTACGCTTGCCTGTATATGCAACAACAGTTCCAATGGAAAGAAAATGCAATTCAGTTTTTTTATTTAGAATTGGAATAATAGCGACCTTATTAAATTTCCATCTTTCCATTCTAATCTTAAAAAAATTCACTACCGCAATCTATATTTGAAATAACGTTTTTACGTTTTATAAATGCTTCTGTATTAATGTTATTTTCATCGCCTAAGTAGGTTTCAGAACCAAGGTATGATGATTTAATATTTTCAAATTCTTTGGGTAATTCTATGGAATAACATTTTAGCGAACGAAAATTACCAGTAAACAGGTAGATCATAAAACCATCAAGATCTTTTTCTTTTTTTAATTCCTTAGAAAATATTTCAAGAACATTGTTTAACTTAATAGTTTTATTTAAGTCTTCAAGAATACCCATCCTGTATTCTGAAATGTCAATATCTAGATCTTGGTCCATAATAGCCCTAAAAAAATAATCCCAACACAATAACCCCAAAAGCATTTAATACAATATTAGCAGAAATTAACTAATTTTTACCTTTACCATACCCTCTCATATTTCTGTATATTGATATAGAATCGACCAAAATAATTATGGGTGTCCTTTTTATGAATACGGAGCATAAACAAAGTATGTGAGCAATTTTAAAATTTTTATTAACGCAGAATAAGCAAGCGCAATTTATACTATCTTAAGCGTAATGAACGCAGTTTTATCAAGGCGTAATTTTACAAAAAAGATGTTGAGCTTACATTAAGTAAGCGACTCATTTTTTTAGGAATTACAACAAAGATAAAACAAGTGCAATAGCTTAAAACAAAAAACCCAGCTTTCGCTGGGCTATTCTGTAGGGCATCATGCCTCTTCCTATCCTTGGTTGGCCTCCTGGCCTTCTCTTTTCCCTTCCTGGGCTTCCTTGTCTGGTACATCCTGTACCAACTATGTTGTGAATTATGGACTAACATTGGGTTGCGAACAATTGGACAAAATCCCCAATTGGTGTAGTCCTGGGATTACAATGGTGTGTTAGTAGTATTATTTAAGGGCAAATGTTATTAGTCCTAAAGATCATTAAAATCGCCTCAAAAAGTCTTTTTAATATCGAGCTGTTTACGCATTTTTAAAACATCTAAGCTCTTAATAAGTTGTGCTATATTGTCATACATAGAATGAAATCCATATCCCCCATTAATCATTTCATCAATTGCATCATCTTTACTCCACCCTTGAACAATAACTCTATAACTTGCTATTACTGCGCCAGTTCTATCCGAACCATGCCAGCAATGAACAAGTATTTTCCCTTTTGCACCGGTTATAATTTTTAATGCCTGAATAATTTCCTGTTCGGATAATTCACCAGCCTCAGTTTTCAAACGGTGTAATTTAAGATCTGTTCCTTTTGCCTCATCATCATCGCTGTGAAAATATCTCAAGTTCAAAACCTCAGTGATACCAATATGCTGCAACTGAGACATCCCTTCACTATTGGGCTGAGATGATCTAAATACCTTGTCGTCAACTTTATACCAGTTTTCCAAAGATTCAGATATTACAGGCTGCGCCCAGGTTTGAGGCCTAAGGCGTGGAGTCTCAGAGTAAGCTATATTTCCGATAATTAATGCAAAGAATATGGTTATGATTCGTAATATTTTTCCCATTTTGATACCTATTTTTTCTTGATATTTAATATGATACCAAAAAATAAATTCTGTAATAAATATTAATGGATAGGGATGCTAATCTAAAACCGTCTCTAACTTACAAGTATCAAAATCTATTTGATATTGTTGAGTTTCACTACCGCTAAATGTATCTACTACTTTTAGCTTTCCATTTTCTTGGGTCTGCGACACTTTTTTTACAATTGATAGATCTGCAATACAAGAAAAATCATTATTCAAACCAGCAATACAAACTGGCCCCTGCCATGCAGTTGGGCTGGACAAGTCATCTGGCTCAAAGATACGAACTTTAACTGAATCAAAATACAAATCTGTATGCTCTAGCTGCTGCTGACATAAATTTAAATCAATGCTTGCAGTTGTCTTTTTAACAGGCTCAGCTGAATCTGAACAACCTGTAATGGTCATTACTGTAAAAAATCCAAGCCAAATACTGCATGACTTTAAGGATAAAAAACTATATTTGAAGGCAACCATATATCACACACATTTTAAAGGGTTAATATTATTAGCCCCTACATGTCGTGGTGCACTAATCGATTCTGGCAAAAACCGTAGGGGCGAATAATATTCGCCCTAATTTGAGCGCCGGCATCTTGCCGGCATTTTAAAAAACCATTAAAGAAAAAGCCGGCGGGACGCCGGCGCTCCTAATAAGCAAGTTTCATTATTTGATTACTTACTTATGAATATTCGAGAATGCTTGTATTATGCGAAATGCGTCCGAAGGGCTCAACCGACTTGCTTCTATCAATTACTTTCCCCGGACAACAATGAACCGAAGTTGTATAACCTGAGGCAAAATTCCATCCTTATAAACCACAAGCTATTGATATACGGTTATTGTTCCAGCACTACCAAAATCAGACGTACAACCTTCACCTAAAGGGTAACCACCTAATACAGTAGTTCCATACATCAATGTACTTGGATCATCTGGTGTATAGTGCCCAGTAAATGTATCTTCAGGATTAGTAGGTGATGCACCAAATACTAATTCCATTGCTCCTGTTGATTCATCATATGTACCAGTAATACTTATTTGCCCACCAAGATAATCAGCTGTTCCGCTAAAAACACCGTCAGACTCAGTCAAATCCAATGTGATCGGAGAAGAACCATCGTTCTCTGTTCCGCTACAGTCCCATGAATAAGTACCACTATATTGTGCTGGTTGAAATTCAATTACTGTAGCGATTTCAGTTTGCCCTGAACCACCACTACCTCCACCACTAGCAGCAATACCAATTACAGCAGCACCACCAGCTCCTGCTGCCAGAAGTACTGTTGTGGAGATACCGCCACCAGCTGCTGTTGTAGTTGTTGAAGAACTTGATGCGGCGGCCGTTGTAGTTTCAGTTTCATACAAGCCTGCAACTACAGCTAACTTTGCACCTGATTCAGCAATATCCATTTCAATATTATCATCAAAACCTTCAATAGATTTTGGAGCTTTCTCAAGCTCACTGAATACTTTTATAGGTTTTTTTGAAGCGACTAAAGGAATCTCACCTTTTATCTCATATTTAAACTTTTGAGTCTTAATAAGTTTATTTGATTTGTCACGTATTAGAAAAGCATACTCGATATATTTCGCATCTTTGGTTGCTGCTGGCAGTTGACCTGCAAATATATATTTACCAAGTTGCCTTGTATTTACAAAATTGAATTTAGCATTTAAATCAGATTTAAAGTACAACCTTACTAAATCAATATTTTCAGGATTGTCTACCTTTATTCTAAGCCTAACCCTTTCCCCTGCTCTTGCTATGTCTCTTGGACTATGAGCGATATTAATTTCATTAGCAAATACTGCCAATGAAGTAAAAATCAAAGTAAAAGCTATTAGTGAGCGTATTAATTTCATATATTTCCCCAAAATAATCATATATACATAATGCTTAAAAGATCATTACGATGAATCAGTAAGCAAAATTACATTTTGTCCTAGAATTTGCGCCGCTTATATTAATAAAAATCTGTATTTTTGTCACTCATCAAACGGCGCAATTTAAGAATATTCTATTCTTCTGCTATAACCCTTGCTATTTCAGATGCTATTCTTTCTCCATCCTGACGAACTATAACTTCCGCAATCTTTGTCTGCTCATCGAAGGTATCAACCATAATTGTATACCCAGATACTACGTTACTAGCGCGAGTTCTAACGATAGAATTTATTTTATCATTTGCAATAGTGGTATCTTCTTCAATAAGAACCTCACCAACCTTTTTGGCCATATCATTTATAGCTAGAGTAAGAGCTCCATTCCTTGCAACTTCTTTGTTTTCATTTTTGAAGGTACCTTTACCCTCAACTACTGTACCATCCAGAATACGATGTAATTCTGATTTAATTTTATGATTAACGGTGATTATTTCTTTGGTAACTGTACCCTTCTCTGAAAAGTCTCTTTCTCTTTCAATTTCTTTTTCTTGTGAGGTTGCACAAGCTGACATTATTAGGGCGATAACCAGTAATCCCAAAAGGTTTTTCATAATAAACTCCAGATATTTGAATTCTGTTAAATTGATTTACAGCATGTATTAATTATCACGCCATATCTATTGTGCGTAATAAAAAACGATATATCCATAAAATTATATGCAAGATTACAGCTAAGTTGTTGTTACGTCAACTTCTTTTAAAAACACATTAATCTTCTCGCACCACCCTGAATCCAAATTGATTTGAGGATTTATTAGGTTCAAACCAATCTCGATTGGAAGAACGAACAAATAGAGGATAGGTTTTCCAACTACCACCTCTCAACACACGAGAAAAACAGTTATTATCTTCCCATGCCTCACCATTATTAGGGGCATCATTGTAACGATCATGCCAACAATCCTGTGTCCACTCCCATACATTTCCATGCATATCGTGCAATCCAAATGCATTTTCTACATAACTACCAACTTCTGCAGTTTTTTTATTATCGTATCCACCCGAACACCCATAACAATTTGCATTTTTTTTACCGATATTATCTCCCCAAAAATAATCCGTTTGAGTGTTAGCTCTGGCTGCATACTCCCATTCAGCCTCGCTTGGCAACCTGTATTTATGACCGGTCTGTTTTGAAAGCCAATTTGTATAAGCAACAGCATCATTCCAGCTTACATTGATTACCGGTCTATCTCCTTTCCCAAACCCACTATCATTAGGTACATGGTGACCAGTTGATCTTGCAAATATTTCATATTGATTAAATGTGACTTCAAATTTACTTATTGCTAAGCTATTTTTTATCTGAACTTCATGTACTGGTTTTTCATCACCCTCTGTATCAGTTCCACGAATATCTCCCATAAAAAAATGACCTGAAGGAATATTGACCATAACCGGCCCTTTACCTCCTCCAACTAATTTATCCTGCAATTCATTACTTTTAAGTTGGGTCTCTTTTTCCCTGACTTTTGTTAATTTTTCCATATATAGATCTGCGATTTCTATAAATTCAGGATAATCCAAGAGCATCTTGACCTTACCTTCAACTACCGTAAACCGATTACTGTTTAGCGCGCTTTGCAGCTCTTGTGAGATTTGTAGCTTGATCTTTTTTATACCGTCTTTGGCTTCTGAATTATTTCTATCGATTTTTAACACCTTCTGATAAATAGCGTATGCATTATCGTTTGCAGGAAGTACGTATTTTTCTTGCTGTATTAACCTAGTGGCTTTAGCAATAAGGTCAGAAATTTTTTCTTCTTTTTCTCTTTTAAGTTTTGCTGCTGCCTGTTGTGCTTGCTGGTTTTTTATTTGCTCTGCCTTCGCTCTTTCCTCTTCGAGCCTTTTCTGCTCTAGCCTTTCTTGCTCTAGTTGTTTTTGTTGTTCTAATTGCTTTGCTTCTTGTATAGGAGCGCTGGCATCCAGCCGGCTTTTTTCTGTATCAACTGCCAGCAGGACGTCTGAGCTATCAGGTGTGTTTTCCTGCTGTTCTAGCTGTTGTGCTTCTTTTACAGGAGCGCCGGCATCCTGCCGGCTTTTTTCTCTTTCAAATGCCGGCGAGACGCCGGCGCTCCCAGGACCAGTTGTATTTACCACCTTAACGTCAGAACTACTTGGATCAGGGTCAGTTTGTTCCGTTCCTTGTAGTAAGAAATATCCTGCTCCACCTGAGCCCCCTGCTAGAATGGCAACAATCGCTAAATAGACAGGTAAATTGCTACGCCTGCTACCTACCTGTGCTTGTGCAGAATTAACACCTGAATTATTACTTATATTGTTAGGTGCATAAGTTTCAGGATTAATTGCCGGTTGAATCACTGTGGCATTATTACCAACCAGCATATTATTGACTGCAGCAGAAAACTGTTCAGAGTTTTGAAAGCGTTGATTAGGGTCTTTAGCCAACATTTTATCAATCAGTGGTTGATATTGCGCTAATGGCTGCGGTAACGGGGGCACGGATTCATTAATATGCTTTATTCCTATTGCGAAGGTATCACCCGACTCAAAAGGCTTATAACCACAAAGGAGCTCGTAAAGTACAACGCCCAAACTATAAAGGTCAGACCTATGATCGACCTCTTGTCCGCGTGTTTGCTCCGGGCTCATATAATATGGACTACCAATTATGGTACCAACTGATGTGAGATTTGTTGCTGCAGTTACTGCCTTGGCAATACCAAAATCAGCCAGAATAGGAGTTCCGTCCTCACGGAATAATATATTTTCCGGTTTTACATCACGATGAATAAATCCTTTTGAATAGGAATAACCTAAGGCATTGGCAATCTGTTTAACTATTTCTATCTTTTGTTCAAAGGTTAACTGCTGCTTTGCGATTTTGGACGCAAGATCGCCGCCACTAATATATTCCATTACGATGTAATAGTGATCATTAACCTTTCCTGCATCATAAACAGTTATAATATTTTGATGTGAAAGCGCGCCAACATTGGCCTCTTTAATAAATCGTTTGGCAAAAGATTCATCAACAGCCATAGCCGATGACATAACTTTTATTGCTACTGGTCTGCCTATCGAAATCTGATGACCTAAATAAACATCGGCCATTCCCCCAGAACCAATTTTACGATCTATGGTATATCCTGGTATTGATATCATTGTTTTCCCCAAAACTGTTTTATCAACATTGGCATATTAATATTCCTTTAATGATGTTGCCGAATCACAAGATATTGCTGTAATACCCGGATATATTCCAAAAACCACACCGGCTATTATCGCAAAAAAAGGCCCTACAAAAATACTTGATATTGAAAATGATATAGGCCAATCGACAAACAACATAATTATTACGGTTAATAAGATACCAATAATTAGTCCTAATATTGCACCAACAACACATAATAATACAGATGTTGCTACAAACAATAATACAATTCTTTTGGCTGTGGCACCTAATGCAATTCTTAATCCGATTTCTCTTATCTGTTCTGCAACATTGGCCAACATTATATTCATAATACCTACGCCACCAACCAATAATGAAAGGCCAGCAATACCACCCATAATAATTGAAAATACTCGCTGTTCCTGCCTAACCTGACTAATTATCCTTTCTGGCACGATTATCTGAAAATCTTTAACGTCTCCATGATTATTCAGTATTGTTTGCTCAATTTGCTCTTCTATTTCATAAAGCTGCTGTTGTTGCTGTGATGCAGACAATATTGTTATTCCATCCAAAGCTAACTCACCACCAATTATGCGATCGGTTTCCATTGGTAGTAATGGCATCATAATCGAGTTATCAAAATCAATTGTAGATAAACCGGTCCCTTCTGTTAATAACCGTCCTTTAGCCTGCTGGATACCAATAACTTTGCAGTGACTATTATTAAATTTAATATATTCTTCCAGCATCACCCCCAATTTAGCCGCTATGCCCGCACCGGCAACACATACCCTTTGCATCTGTCGCTGATCAAGCTCATTCCAATATCTTCCGGCCTGAATTTCAAGACCTTCAACCTTTATCCAATTCTCATTCGCTCTAATCAGACTAGATATCCCTTGCTCCTGACGATATCTAAAATTAATTGCATCATTTTTAATAAAGCCACCAACTACTAATAAACCTGGATATTTATCCTTTAATTTTTTTAAATCTGCCTGCCTGAGACCATAGCTTTTATTTATTAAAGATTTATCTGATATCGCATTTCCTTTTTGGAGATTTTCAATTCTAATTGTATTTATCCCTAACGACTTTGCACGCTCTAAGGCTTTATTCTTTGCTCCTGAGCTAATAGATAACATTGTAACCAGTGATGCGACGCCAATAGCGATACCTATTGTACTAAGCAAAGATCTGAACCAATGTCGTACCAAAGATAACCAGGCATCGTGTAAATCAACTTGAATAATTTGTCTTATATCCATATCACCGGTTCAATTGCACTATTATTATTGATGCCTTTTCAGGGCTATATTTCTATCTGAATATCCCAAAGCTTCCATATCATGGCTTACCATTACAACCGTTATACCATTCCTGGACTGCTGCTTTAGCATATCTAATATTATCTGAGAATTTTTTGAATCTAAACTACCGGTAGGTTCATCGGCAAATATTATCTTTGGCTCTAAAAGCAAGGCTCGTGCAAACACTACTCTTTGTAGTTCTCCACCAGAAAGAACTATCGGTTTTCTTGATTCAAAACCTTTAAGTCCAACATAATCAAGAAGTTGATATGCACGTTCTTTAATTTGTTTTCTATCATGTCCTTTTGAGTATTGCCATGGCAATAGTACGTTCTCAAGCACTGTCTTATGAAAAATCATGTGAGGCGTTTGAAATATAAAACCAAAATTATGATTGCGAAACTGAGCCATTTCCGAAAAATCCAACTTGGTATATATCTGATTATCAAATGATATTTGCCCTGTAGTTGGCGTATCTAATCCGCTAAGCAAATTGAGTAAAGTAGATTTGCCAGCTCCTGATTCCCCAGCAATCCCTATAAACTCACCTTCTTCTGTTTTCAACGAAACCGGAGATAACGCATGAATATCTCCACTTTGTGGATCAGAAAATACTTTGGATACATTCGAGGCTACTAACATTTCAATTTAATTATAAGTTATTGTCTGGCCAGAACTAATACCAGAAATTATATGTACCCATTTATCACTGGTATTACCAACTTCTACCTCTTTTAATATTTTTAAATCATTATCGATAATATTAACTGCAGGCTTGCCTTTATTATAAAAAATGGCTTCCGTTGGCACTGCCAAAACATCTTCAATATGTTGGTAGTGAATACGTACATCTGCAGACATCCCTACATGCATTTTTTCACTTATGTTTTCAAGTTCTATCACCAGATTAAATTTACGTAAATGCTCATTTTGTTCGTTTTCTTTAGCTATTGTTTCTATGCCTGTCACGGTTCCGGTAAATTCCTTATTTGGTATTGCATCAAGGGTAATGGTGGCATTATTACCCTTTACTACCTTTGCCACATCTACTTCACGAATTTCCACATCTACAACCATTTTTGAAGTATCCGGAATTGCCATAAATGACTGCGCATTCCAAATAACATCCCCAACTCTACTTTTACGCATACCATCAGAACGATGTAGTTTTATATAAAGAAGTTTTCCATCAATTGGTGCCTTTACTTCACAATTCTCGATGCTTTTCTCAAGATCATGGACCCGTTTTTCAACCTTTTGCAGATATCTGGCTCCAATTGTTATACGATCCTGATTCTGCTGCATCTCAATTTCAGATGTCTTTTTAATTCGGTCATATTCTGCTTCGGCACTATTGAGAGTCATGATTGCTTCGTTCAACATCTTTGGCCACTGATATTTATTGAAGTTTTCCAACTCAGCTATTGCAAGTTTTAATGATTCTTTACAAATCCTTAGATTTTCAGCAATCTTGTCACGTTCTCTTTTAGATACATGTCCTTTTGAAAGTAATAAATCAAAATCTTCAAGTTCTCTTTCAGCAAGCTCAACTGTTCTTTGGGCCTTTATCTTGTTTTGCTCTACCTTTGACCTTTCAAGCACTCCGCTACCGTTTCTGATATCATCGGCTTTAATTTTTGCCATTTCTACTTTGCGTTTAGCCTCTTCCAGCTTGCCTTGTTGCTGTTCTTTTTCAATATCAAACAGCTTTTTAGCACTTTCCAGTTTGGCAATACTATCCGCATACTCCTGCTCTTCTTTCTCAAGTTTTTCCAGCAATGGATTGGCATCAAATCTGGCTACTAAATCACCTTTTTTAACTTCTTCACCTTCCGGTAACATCCAAATTAGTTGCGCCCTGTTACTTTCTATTTGCGATTTAATATGCACCACTTTTGCAGGCCTTAAAAAACCGCGTTCTCTAACATAAAAATCAAGTGATGTTGGCTTTACAACAAAAGAATGCTGTTTTTTTGCTTGCCCACCATCACCAATAAATGCCGCCCCAATAGTTACAATAACTACCAGCATCGCAATAAAGGCTGTTAATAAAAAATAATTCTTTTTAATCTTCATTGTATTTAACTAAATTTAAACCTGTCGTTCATTGTATAGGCATTAATGTTTGCTCAAGCCATTCTTCTGTTAATGTTGATAATGTAAATGCCAGTTCTACACTAGCCAGGTTATACCCAACCTGAGCCTGCAAATTTTCAAGCTCAGAACTATATAGGTCGTTCTCTGCTTCAATTAGTTCCAGGTTGTTAATCAATCCTCTTTCGTATCTGATTCTGGCAAGTTCGAATGCCTTTTCTGACTGCTTCATTTTTTCATCGCTTATTCTTAAACGACGATCTTCTGCTTTTAGTGAATTTATATTTTCCCGGATATTTCTAAATATCTGTCGTTTCAGACTTTCTCCAGTTCTTTCAAGACGCGCAACAGTCACCTTCTCTCTCGCTAATGATTGCTTTTCGCTGAATAAATCAAAGGTAGAATTAAGTCTTAACTGTACAGACCAATATGCATCGCTTGTAGTATTATCATCGTTAAAAGATCTGCCTGTTGTTGTAGATCCATACTGCAATGCTAATGAAATATCAGGATTTAAATCCTGCTCTGATTTATAAAGATTAATCTTACTTATCTGTTTATCTATCTTATAACTTATCCAGTCAAAATTATTTTCCAAGACTCCATCTTCCCAACTTTCAGGAACAACTGGATGAAATCTGGTTATTTTATCTTCTGGCTTAAGATAACCAATTTCAAAAAGCCGTACATATTCATGAAGTTCCTCTATTCTTGTCGTATATAATTTTTGTTGATCTTTATAGCTACTTTCCGAATTTAACAAAGCTATATTGGCTCTATATACATCAGACTTTGAAACTAGGCCAACAGTTTGTCTGGACTTTGAAACTTCCAGGTTTTCTGTCGCCCTTTGATAGGATCTATGTGCGCTTTCAACAAACTTTTCTGACAATAGCGCCTGGTAATATTTCTGTATTGCTGTTTTGATAACGGTTTGTTTAACCTTTTGCTGATAGATATTCTTTTTTTCCTGATTATATTCAGCAATAGTAAGACTGGAGCGATTATACCTTTGCCCCCAACCTCTAAATAAGTTCTGGCTGACCTGCACATAGGTATTCGAGGTTGCAGTTTTACTTTCATCTTCACCACTCATACCTCCGGTAACACCAGCTGAAAACTTTGTACCGTATGTGGTTAGTTTGCCCCATTCAATCCCTGCAGATTGAGAGTTACCGGTTTGTGCTGATCCAATGGATGCAAGCGGTACGAATCTGGAATCAAACTTATATTCCGCACTCTCTAAGTCAAGCTTCGATAAAAATAACTGTTCATTGATATCAATCATCTGCTCACTTTCAGATAATGCTAAATATACATAATCAGACAAGCTAATCCTTCTTTCCTGATTAGCTTGCGACTGATTAATTGTCAGTAACAGCAAAATGAATGAGTAAGCGCAAAACCGAAGCATAGTTAACTTTTAAATTACATAACTTTTTAATTATAGGTAAAAACAGATCAAAGGCTAAACACCAGACTATAGCTATTCAGGCTCTCAACCTTTATATTTTTGAATTTACTAGTAATAAGTTTTGCATAGTCCTGTTCTCTTGGGCCAGTGAACGCATTTTTTACCTTATACTCAGCACCATCACCCTTATTCCAGTTAACCAGCTCAATATCATCGACCCCCTCCAAACCTTTTATGTATTCAACTATGGATTGAGCCTTAGCATAATCAATCTTTTTGATTGTAATCTGAATATCCCTGGTTTCTTTCGCCAGAATATCCGGCACTGCTTTTCTTAGGTCTTCTCCAACTATTTTTGCAGCTTGAGAAATACTTTTAGCTTTTGCTGAGTTATCTAAACCAGCCTGAACACTCATATAACGTTGACTGCTATTACTGATATGTAACACTCGTCCAACTCCGGGTATGAACACCTTAGCTGACAAACCAGCAACTCCAAGCTTAGCCGATACATCAGTACCACCATTCATTGCAGACAATTGATACTCTGCTAATCCAGTAACAACAAGATCAGCCTTCGCAATCTTTCCTAATTTTTCTGCATAGACAGATATTCCTTGCCGAGCTAGATTTATTGTTTGCGAATCAACTCCTTTTTTGCCGATTAGATCAGCACTGGTTGCTACCTGAAATCCAACTTGATTAAATTGCGATGCTATCACTTCTTCAACTGTATTCTGAGACGGAGACTTACTCCAATCATTATTATTGACCTCTTGTTCGCCAACGACTATCAAAATACGAGGAGATCCAATCATGGTTACAAATTGACGAAGCTCTTCACTATCATCCGCGGAGACATCTGTTTTATCAACCACAAGCGCTTTAATAGTAACCTGATAATAATCGGAATCTTTTACGTCTATTCCTTCGTTTTCAACCGTATAGCTTTTAATAACTCCACGACTTTTCTTCGTTACAATATCAACTACATCCTTAAAGTTTCTAAGCTGAGAAAATTCCGTTATTTCTACAGAACCTCCTTCATTAACCGCCTTTCTATAAGCTGCTAATAAAGCTGAACGTTTAGCAACATCTTTCCCGGAACTAAGATTTCCTAAACCAGTTACGGTAACCCAACGTCCCGCAATATTTTCATTTAAATCATTTTGATTAGAATAGACGTTTGATGTTGCCAATAAGAAAGCCACTATAGCAATTCTATAAAACCTATTTTTCATGCTTTCCCCCATTTGATTGTGACTTAAATTTAACGGCCAGTGTATTTGCTGCCTTTATAGCAGCTCCTTGCAATGCTTCAATAGCCAGAGAAGCATCAGCACCTCCACTTGCACCAAAACCAAGACTTTGAGAAATCTCTTTGTGCCTTTCTACCTGCTCACTGGCTGAAGCAATGATCTCGTTACTAAGAGCGTCTTTTAAAAACAGATCCAGCTTTACTGTTGATATTTGTGTTTTAGATTTACTAAATGCACCGGAATCATACTCCCACCTTTCTGAATATGAGCTTATGGTGCCAACCAAGAAGTAGTCATTCAGCAATATATCTTTAATCTCTTTACGCTGGTTTTCATGCTTTACCACATCAGACCATTCAAGATTACGACGGAAAAGTACAGAATTTAGGCGATTCCAATCTATAACACTATAACTGCCCTGATCAACCATTGCTGAGGTAATTATGTCTCGCGCCACATCATCCTGATATACAAGCTTTGCGGTTTTATGCCCGACTTTTATCTCAGCAACAGCCACTTTTAACTGTGAAGATAAAACAGTTTTATTTTGATAATTAATTTCTTGTTTTTGTGACTCCTGATTCTGGATTAATTCTCCAAATCCATCATCTTCAGCAAAGACCAAGTTATTCATTGAAATAATTAAAAACGTAGCTAGAAATAATCTGGCGATTTTATTCAACATATACATTAGTTCCTTTTTGTCCATTAGCGCTCTTTATCCACCGCTATATCCACTTCCTCAGCCTGATCAAATAAAGAATCAGAAATAATCACCTCCACAGGCCCTTGAGGCAAGCTTGATAACAATTTATCTGTAAGTGCATAAACAGCATCTTTTTTATCACCGCCATTTTGCACCAAAAATATGTCTAGCAATGCGTTAATAGGATCTAAAGCAAAACGTCTTTTTGCCACCCTTTCCTGTAACGCATACCATAAAAGCTTGCCAGACTTATCCTGCATTTTGATCGACGATGTATATACATAGGAATTATATGCGATTGCATGTTGTTTATTGGCCTGTTCGATAACTCCAAAAATATAGGCATCTGCCTTTACTATTTCAGCAACCTTCTGAAAACTTAATAATTGAATCTGATCTGAATTCTGAACTCCAATATCATACAAAGCCTTATCAATAGTATTTAAATCAGCGATATTGTAACCGGAAGCTATTAATCTTTCCGCAATCCTTTGCCTGAAGTGATATGCAACTTCAGAATCAACAGACATATTCTGCATAGGCATAATGGCAATGGTGTATTGGGATTTTGACTCTAATTCTTTGGCAAAGACCTTATCCAAAAACTCATTTGTTTCATTCGCATACGTACAAATACTCAGCAGCATAGCTGCTATAGCAAATAACAATTTATAGCGCAGATATGAAATAAACAATTTTCAAAAGACCTCGAATTTATGACCTTATACCAGTTAAGATTTTTGCCACCTGACAACGCCTATTAAGCACCACCTAGGAAACAGAAATATTCACATTCGATAATTTAACAAAAACAATAAGATAAGTCTATTTATGATTGGTTTATTATTTGTTGTTTTTTCTGGGCAAATAATATTCACCCTAATCCCAAACCGATCAATAAAGTTGGCAATAGACTGATTTCCGAGCGCAGTGAAGGTTAAAAATCAAAGACTCTAACCATATTGACTCATAATTTATTGGATCACCCAGTTCTCAAGCCTTAAACCTGGCACTCTTCCAAACTCTTTCATATTATTTGTGACCAAAATTAGACCTTGGGATCGAGCATGACCGGCAATCATATGATCATAAGGCCCAATTGGAGCTCCATTTTTTGCCAGCTCTGCTCTAAGCTGGCCGGTATGGTGCGCTGCCTTTTCATCATATGAAAGCACCTCTAGTCTTGCAGCAAAACCCTCTAAAACATCCAAATTTTTCTCAGGTGCCAAAGACTTTTCTGCACCATATACCAACTCCATCAGCGTTATTGAAGATATACATAATTGTCCATAGTGAGCCTTAAAAGCCTCTTTAACTTCAGCTGGCTTATTCTTCATTGTATAGATAACAATATTTGTATCTAACATATATTTAAGCATTACAGTGATTCCCTTTCCTGATCCTCAGGCTGCTCCCTTTCGCACATAAAATCATCACTAACGCTTTCACCTTCAAACCAACTATCCCAAGCCTCACCGGCAGGAGCAATTAATCGCGCACGTCCAAGAGGAACAATATCAACCTTCTTCACATCATCAGGTAATGCAACAGGCTTTGGAATACGAACCGCCTGACTTTTATTACTTTTAAACACACTTGCTCTTTCCATAACCATCTCAAAGTAAAGGGAATATAATAAAAGATTACGCCTAAGAGCGAGATATGTCAACGGGATATACCTGATTTTGTAGGCGAGAAAAAAGTATTCGTATGTATTGCCGAAATGCCTGTATTTCAAGCTTTATAAGGGCTAATAATTATTAGCTCCTACATGGCACAGGCACAATAAACAATCATGGCTCATCGCACTTTTGTGCGCAATAAAATGCAGAAATCAGCACTTTTATGCGCATAAAAGTGCTGCATAAAGATCAATAGAGGTAGATCAACCACCAAATCAACTGGGGTCAGAGCCTTTGATATTTAACCCTGGGAGCGCCGGCGTCCCGCCGGCTTTATTTTCTTTTTATATTTTAAAAGCCGGCGGGACGCCGGCGCTCCTATAAAAATTTACTGCAACGTAGGATAACTACCAAATTCCATTTCCCAGGTATTTACAAAATCCCACCCCGCTGCTTCAAAGGTGTATTGGTTTTGCATTTCTTCGGTGGATAACCCAATTTCATCGCCTGCACTGGTTTCTTGGCCTGAGGTTTCAATATTCCAGAATGAATTGCTAACTATATTTTGTTCGCTAGTGCTTGCTCCAACCAAACCGCCAAAATCTACAGGCTCTGAGTCTTCATCTGCCAAGATTACTTGACCAGATGAATAGCTATTGATTATTAAGGAAAATGATTCAGCAATATCGCCATTAGCATCGTGGTGTTGCATTTGACCAACCAGCCCACCAACTTGAGAGCTGCCCATTACATCTCCATTGGCGTAACTATTAGATATTATTCCTGACAGATTACCTACTAACCCACCTATATTGCGATTACCAAAAACCTCTCCTGATGCATATATACTACTTAATAAAACACCATTAGTTACAACACCAGCAAAGCCACCGATATTTTCACCAGAAACCACACCATCAAAATCTTTATACGACACATTACCTATAGAATAGCTATCTGTAACTTCAATATCTCCACCAATTAGACCAAATGCTCCACCTATAAAAGAGTTTGAAATAGATGAAGTGATTTCAATGCTTCCTGTTGTAGATGTCTCTGAAATTTCACTATGTAATCCAGAGCCAAACTGCCCAATTAAGCCTCCAACAAGGCTGATATATGATCCAGTGCTATTTAATTTAAGATCAACATCGGTATATGTATTATTTATAGATATACCTTGTTGGCTACTAGCCAGTCCAATCAACCCACCAATATTTGCTCCCGAATGAGCCGTTAAGTTTATGCTGCCTTTACTGTAAGTGTTACTTATTCTTACGCTACCAGTACCGACAAAACCAGCAAAACCGCCCAACCTATCAACATGATTAACTTCATCTATCGCATTAATTTCAGCTACAGCAAAGCTATCAGATATTAAAACCTCTTGCGAAGCAATTAATCCTGCAAACCCGCCAATATGATTACTAAATAATGATCCAACTGTTATTTGACCAGAAAAAGATGAATTTGATATACCAACAGATTCATTTCCAATATAAGCTATCAGCCCACCTATAGGAGCACTCTCTGAAAATAAACTGCCTATAGCCTCATTTCCATTTGCAATTAAAGATCCACCGGCAATCATCCCGATCATTCCACCTGTATTTTTTTCGCCTCTTACTTCACAATCAGTAAAATTATTATTAATACTGAATTTCTTAGAACCAGCTACATTACCAGCAAGACATCCAACCCGATTAACTCCTGACAATTCACCAACAACAGAAGTATTTACAACTACTGCATTTGATAATTCACTAGTAATCATACCAATAAGAGCTCCCGAATAGCTCCCTCCATTAACGAAAATATTTTCTAAATTTAAGTTAATAACTCCAATATCTGCACCCCAACCAAACAAACCAACAAAGTTTTCCTCAGGCCTATTGATAGTCAACCCATCAATAGTAAACCCTCCACCATCAAAAGTTCCCATAAATGGCTGTTCACCTGTTCCTACCGGTTCCCAACCTTCTCCACCGTTTGCTTCAGGGCCTGCTAATTCTGCATAATCAGGATCAGAGGTTAAAAGATCACGGGTAAGAACATAATTCGCATGCATGTTATTGCGCATGTTGTTTAGATCTGTCCAAGAATTTACTTCAATGGTATTCCAAACTAAGCGTGGGTAGGTGTAGCCTTCTGATAGGATCATCCAGGTTTGATCAAAATCCCAACCGGCATTGGTGAAGGTGGTTGTGGTTTTAAGTTCATCGCTGGTTTTAGGCTCACCACCAGCACTGGTTTGCATTCCACTGGTTTCAATATCCCAGAAGGAGTTGGAAACGGTATTTAGTTCACTGGTACTTGCGCCAACAAGGCCGCCGAAATCTACTGGCTCTAGCTCTTCGTTTTGTAATAATATTTGGCCAGTCGAATAGCTGTTGGTTATGGATGAATATGTAGCTGGATTTTCGTCATCACCTTCATTGTGTTGCATCTGACCTACAAGGCCGCCAACTTGGGAATTTCCGGTTACGTTGCCGCGGGCATAGCTGTTGGTAATAATCAATCCACGTCTGCAATATCCAATCAGCCCTCCAGCCTTACTTAAGGCGCCAGTAATATCTCCAGCAGCATAAACCTCGTTGATATCGCCATCAAAAGCTGATACTCCAATCAACCCACCAACATTGAATCCACCGACTGTCGATATATTTCCAGTAGCGTAAGAGTTAGAAATATTAGCAATACCACTTGCAGATCCAATTAAGCCACCTGTTCCACCTTCTCCACTTACGGTGTTATTAACATCAATATTCCCTGTTGCAAAACTGTCAACGATAGTCAGACCTGCAGTTGTAGTACTACTACCAATTAACCCACCAATTGAATGACTGCCATGACTCGTAACATCAAGTGTTATTTGTACATTTGCATATGTTTTTGCGATATCAGATGTTTTTATAAAATGTCCCCCAAACAAACCTCCGATAGTATGTGCATACCCTTCATAGGCAACTAGAATCTTACCATCTGCATAACTATTTATTACAGTTATTGAATTCCCAGAAATATAACCAGATAACCCACCTATATAGGTTGTACCGCCATTAACTACACCATCGAATCCACTTTCTGTAATCAAACTTATTGGGAAAGCAAGTTGACCAACAAGTCCACCAACCATCTCCATACCAAAAATATTTCCCTCAACTTGATTTGTAGACACATCAACCTTATTATGACTCGACTCTACCCAGTCGCCTGAATAAGCTATTAGACCAGCTAATCCCCCAACTAAAGAATGGCCTTTTATCTCTCCTCTTACTGATGAATTAGAAATACCAATATCATTATTTTTCCCCAATAAACTTGCGACAATTCCACCAGTAAGTCCGTGACCTGAAATTGACACGTTGAAAAGATTAATATTGCTAAAACTTACATCTTCAGCAAATCCAAACAACCCTATACCCTGTTGCTCAGGCCTATTAATAGTCAAGCCATCAATAGTAAACCCACCACCATCATAACCACCGGTAAATGGAGTTTCTTCGGTGCCGATTGGTTGAAAGCCGAGGTATTGCCCATCAATTTCATTTTCAGTTGCACTTGGTGTTGCATCGATATCTGCTGTTTGCAGGTAATGAGAATCCAGATTCCAGCCATCTATTCCGGTTCCTACTTTCTTTAGATCTTCATAGCTGGTTACCAGAAATGGGTTGGTTTTACTGCCAGGAGGTGCCATTACGATTAAGGTTATGGTTTGAGTTGCTGTAAGACCGTATGGATCGGTTACGGTTAGTGTGAACTCCAGTGTTTGCTCTGTAGCTGGTGCTGTGAAGCTTGGGCTTTGAGTATTGGCGTTGGTTAGCTCTACCGCTTCACCTGCTGTTTGTTGCCAGCTGTAGGTTAGCTGGTCTTCATCTAGATCCATTACCTGGGTGGTGATTGTGGTTTGCTCGCCTGCTGTTGCTGTTTGCTCTGCTTCTGCTGTTATGCTTGGTGCGCTGTTGCATGATTCCGGTAGGGCTAGATATGTTTCGTATTCCCCTTCATAGCCTTCTCCGTATTCTCCGCCGTAACCATATCTTGCTCTTAGGTCATCTAGCTGGGTACAGGCGATATTATCGTTGCCGGTTAGGTCTATGTTTTGTAGTTCCGGCAGTTGTTGTAGCTCGGTTATGTCGGTGATCTGGCCTTCACCTTCTGCGCCATTGCAGCTTAGGCTTGTTAGTTCATTGGTGTTGATTACGCCTTGCTCTTTGGCTGCGTCATACACGCAGTCTCTTAGGTCTTGGTCGTTGAATTCTATGGTTGAGATTGGGGTGCCTTGTTGTTCTTGAGCTTGGCTGCAGGTTTCTGGCCTTTCGATCTTTTCTGGGGTGAGGATTGCATCCATTTGGTCCAGCTGGCTGCATGGAATGGTGTTGTTGCCTTTTAGGTGGAGCCAGTTAAGTGCTGTTAGTGGGTAGATGGCGGTTATGTCTTCTACTCGGGTGTTTTCCAGGTGTAGCCATTCTAGTTGGGTTAGGCTGTTTAGTGGAGTTAGGTCTTGTGCTTGTGTTCCGTCTAGGTGTAGCCATTTTAGTTGGGTTTGGCTTTGTAGTGGGCTTAGGTCGGTTAGCCAGTTGTTGCTTAGCCATAGTTGGTTTAGGTTTGGTAGTTGCCCTATTGTTTGTATGTTGGCTATCTGGTTGTCTTGGATCCAGAGGCTGCTTAGTTTGGTTAGGTTTGCTATGACTTGTATGTCGATTATGCGGTTGTTGCTGATTCTTAGTTCTAGCAGTTCGGTGAGGCCTTGGATTGGGGTTAGGTCTCTTATGCTGTTGTTGGTTAGGTGTAGTTGTTTTAGGTTTGTTAAAGCTTGAACTGGGGTTATGTCTGTTAGTTGTTGGTTGTTATCCAGTCTTAGCTCTTGCATGTTGACTGAGCTGGTTAGTGGTTGGATGTTACCTATTTGGTTTTGTCCCAGGAGTACTTTTTTTAGTTGGGTTAGGTTTTGCAGTGGTGTAATGTCGTTTATGTTGTTTTGCGATAGGTCTAGTTCCCGCAGGTTTGTGAGTTGGTCTATACCTTCTATAGAGGATATGTCTTGGTTAACGCATTTCAGTTGTTGGATTTGTTCCAGATATTGTGCGCCGATTTCTTGGGCTGTTTGTACTACACAGGCTTTTAGTGCTGTATCTCCAAATTCCGCTTCTTGGGCTTGTTGTTGCCCATCTATACATGCAGGAAGTTCATCAAACTTTTCTTTTAACTGGTCATAACCCTCGCCGCAGATTATTGAATTGCTTTCGCTTAGATCCAATTGTTC
>JAWSVC010000008.1:0-63963 GCA_033852075.1 Gammaproteobacteria bacterium
CCGGAAAGCATTATCAATCAATGTTATTAAGGAGATATGGTAATTTAATACTTGAAATCTCCGTTCATCCTGAGCGGGAGGTACGAGCAGTCGAAGGGTTGTAATAAATAACTGATTTAATACCGTTTCATACTTCGACTGCTGCGCGCTCAGTACGAACGGTATTAATTCCCCGGACAGCAATGGGACTTCTCCGATATGACGCATTTTTCTACTTAACTCCAACATTAATTTTTGATTACATAAAAACATAGTAATTCGTAGGATATTTTCTCAAGATCGAGGCGCAATAGATAAAAAATATGTTGAGCGCACGAATAGTGCGTGACTCATTTTTTTATCTATTGGAACAAAGATATTGGGGAAATAGACCAGAATCAGGCGTTTTTAAAGGCTTCGAGTGCTAAAGGAAATGGTTCCAACGCCCTCTCAACAATCCCCAAACTATAGGCAATGGTAATCCCATAATTAGTGATTGGTACTCCAGCCTCACGACACTGCATAATTCTGTTAAGCATCACTTTGCGATTAAAGTTACAACCACCACAATTTATAACTAATTTAAATTCTTTCAGATTCTCGGGGAAATCGTGCCCCTGATAGAAATGAAAATCTAATTTACTACCAACATACTGCGTTAACCATCTTGGAATTTTAACCCTTCCAATATCTTCACCTATTGGGTGATGGCTGCAAGCTTCTGCTATCAACACCTTATCATTTGCCTTTAGTGTTTCTATCGCCTTGGCACCTATCGCCTGAGTTGCAATATCACCTTTAAATCTCGAAAACAAAACCGAAAAACTGGTTAATGGAACATTACTCGGAGTATCCGCTACAACTTTTAAAAAGGCCTGAGAATCTGTAACCACAAGTGCAGGTGGTTCTTTAAGTTTTTCCAACGCAAACTTTAGTTCTCGCTCCTTTACTACCATGCAATACGAATCACTATCCAGTAAATCACGGATGGTCTGCACCTGTGGCAGAATCAATCTACCTTTAGGAGCTTCTTTATCAATAGGTACAACGAGCACCACCAAGGAACCTGGTGGCACCAGATCACCAACAATAGCAGGGTTATTAATATAATCAGCCGGTGCATTATCCAATAGTGCCTTGCGCAACTCCAGCACTCCAACTCCATTAATTGCAGCAGCCTTAACCACAGTTATCTTTTGATCTTGTAGGTTTGCGATTACCTGCGAATCGGGTTCAGTAATATCGGTTTTATTAAACACCGCAATTGTCGGCACATCTCGCTTTTGCAACTGCTCCAGAATATTTTGCTCAAATTCACTCCAACCTTCAGCGGTTACAATTACCCCTAAATCTGTTCGATCAAATGCCTTTTCAGTCTTTTTGATGCGTAACTCACCTAGCTCTCCTGTATCATCCACCCCTGCAGTGTCGATAAACAATACCGGCCCCAAGGGTAATAGTTCCATAGGTTTTTCTACTGGATCCGTTGTGGTTCCGGCAATATCAGAAACAATCGCCACCTGCTGACGGGTAATTGCATTTAATAAACTTGATTTACCGGCATTTCTTCTGCCGAAAATACCGATATGAAGACGTAAACCTTTAGGAGTTGCTTGCACGTGGTTTTCCTGTGGTGAATTGTTTAGGAAAATTTAACATAAAAAATGTGGTAATAAAAAAACATCTACCCAGACCCTAACCTACACACCGCCTCTGGCGTAATCAAATCATCAACCTGCTCATCGCCCATTATTCCATGCTCTTTGACTAACTCGCGCACTGACTTGCCAGTTTCCATGCTTTGACGAGCAATCTCAGTTGCCTTTTCGTAACCAATCTGTGGTATGAGCGCCGTTGCTAAAACTGTAGATGCCTCAATATTTTCTCTGCATCTTTCACGGTTTGCCTCAATTCCAGAAACGCATTTTGTCGCTAATATTTCGCATGACTTTTGAAGCAGGTCGATACTCTCCAATAAACAATGAGAAATTAGGGGCAAGAAGGAGTTAAGTTCCAATACGCCTGAACTACAGGCATTAGTCAGAGCTGCATCATACCCGATTACCAACATCGCCGATTGAATAACCGCTTCGGGAATAACAGGATTGACCTTACCTGGCATTAATGAAGAACCAGCCTGAACCGCAGGCAATTTTATCTCCCCTATTCCCGCTTCAGGACCAGATGAAAGCAAACGTAAATCATTACAGATCTTAATCAAGGTAGATGCATTTGCCTTAATTATCCCCGATACCTCGACAAATACGTCGCAGTTTTGGGTATTCTCCACCATGTCTTCAGCACGGGCAAAGCCGATTCCTGTTATCTCTCGTAGAATCTCAACCACTTGAAAGATGTATCTGCGTGGTGCTGTAAATCCGGTGCCAATTGCTGTTCCACCCAAGTTAACAACACGCAAGCGCTCTTCGCATTTATAGATGCGCCAGCGATCACGAGAAAATGCTTCGGCATAGGAAGCCATTTCACGCCCTAAAGTTGTTAGAACTGAATCTTGATATTGAGTGCGTCCAACCTTAACTACATCAGCAAAACGTTTTTCTGCATCTTGAAAACTTTCCTGCAGCATAACCACGCTCTGCTCTAATTTTTTTATCCCATTTATTGCCGCAAGTTTCAGCGCAGTAGGATAAGTATCATTAGTTGACTGGTATCTGTTTACATCATCATTAGGGCTGATCTGTTCATAATTACCCAGCTCTTTACCCATTATCTGCAGAGCACGATTAGCAATAACCTCATTAACGTTCATATTTGTGCTGGTGCCGGCACCACCTTGCAGCGAATCCACCACAACATCTTCATCCAAAATACCCTGCGATAACTCAAATGCAGCCTGCTCCATTGCCTGGACCTTTTCGGCTTCGATATCCCAACCAACTGTTGCACCAATTGCTCGCAGTGCCGTGAGTTTTACTGTTCCGAAGGCATGAATCAATTCTGGATGCATAGATTGACGAGTAAGCGGAAAATTTTCCAATGCACGTACAGTATGAATACCGTAGCGTGATTCGGCATCAATCTGACGTTCACCTAATAGGTCGGTTTCGGTTCTGGTGGCCATGGTTTTACCTTGAATAGATTATATTACGTCATACCGGCGAAGGCCGGTATCCAGTCAAAGTAGGTAATTATTTAGAAGAAAGCAAGCGCAATAACTTTTTTAACGTTTCATATGGAATGTGATAGTTGAAGAAGACACGACAGCCTTCCCTGCAGCATCAACAATCTTGGCGCTTAAACTATGTGTGCCACGATCTACATTGGAAACACTTATAGAGGTAGACTTACCCTTTGCTACCTGCTTGCCATCAAGCATAACCACTACCTCGTGATTTGATCTCAACGCAGGGGAGATCTGCATAGCCACAGACAAAGTACCTGGAGCACTTCTGACCGTTCCATCATTTTGTGGCGAATTGATTTTAAATGTTTGATATGCCTTATACACAGGCTTTGTCTTCGGTTTATCCAGATTTATTCTTGGCTTTGGCGGAGCTTTATAGATCATACTTTCCGGCATATCTATCGGCTTATCTGTGGTTTCATGAGGTTGATCTGAATAGTGCACATTACCGTATTCATCAGTCCATTTATATACCTGCGCCCTTGCTGCAAAAGGTATCAATAACAACAGAAATAAAGAATGTCTCAAGATGTTTTTATTTTTCATTTTGCAGCTCCTGCCAATTCGAATCCATTGATCTGTTAATAATAGAATAAAAATTGACATAAAAAAAGGCACCCCGAAGAGTGCCTTTTAAGAAGAACTTCAGCAGAAATTAAACGCTGTAGTACATATCAAACTCAACAGGATGAGTTGTCATACGTAGGCGAGTAACCTCTTCTTCTTTAAGAGCGATATAAGCATCGATAACGTCATCAGTGAATACACCACCAGCTTTTAGATACTCTCTGTCTGCATCTAAAGCTTCTAGAGCTTCGTCGAAAGAGTAGCAAACTTGTGGAATTTGCTTTTCTTCTTCTGGAGGAAGCTCGTAAAGGTCTTTATCCATTGGATCACCTGGGTGAATCTTGTTTTGGATGCCGTCTAAACCAGCCATCATCATAGCTGCAAAAGCTAGATATGGGTTAGCTGTTGAGTCTGGGAAACGTACCTCAATACGGCGACCTTTAGGGTTGCTTACGTATGGAATACGGATAGAAGCAGAACGGTTACGAGCAGAATAAGCTAGCATAACTGGAGCTTCGAAACCTGGAACAAGACGCTTATAACTATTTGTAGACGCGTTTGTAAATGCGTTTAGTGATTTAGCGTGCTTAATGATACCACCGATGTAGTATAGAGCTGTTTCAGATAGACCAGCAACATCATCACCAGCAAAGATGTTCTCGCCACCTTTAGCCAAAGATTGGTGAACGTGCATACCACTACCATTATCACCAACTAGCGGCTTAGGCATGAATGTAGCTGATTTACCATAGATGTGAGCAACATTTTGCACAACATATTTTAGTTGTTGTACTTCGTCAGCCTTTTTAACCAATGTATTAAACGCAACACCAATTTCACATTGACCTGCTGTAGCAACCTCGTGGTGATGAACCTCAACTTTTTGGCCAACTTCTTCAAGAGCTAGACACATTGCAGCACGGATATCATGTAGAGAATCAACAGGAGGAACTGGGAAGTAGCCACCTTTAACACCTGGACGATGACCAAAGTTACCATCTTCGTATGCTCTTTCAGAATTCCACTCAGCTTCGCGAGAGTCAATTTTGTAGAATACACCACTCATATCAGCACCCCAACGAACATCATCCAATAGGAAAAATTCGTTTTCTGGGCCCATGTAAACTGTATCAGCAACGCCTGTAGATGCTAGATAAGATTCCGCTCTTTTCGCGATAGAACGCGGATCACGCTCATAACCTTGACCAGTAGCAGGCTCAATAATGTCACATGTAATGTTTACTGTTGCATCATCGAAGAATGGATCAAGAAAAACAGTAGATGCATCAGGCATAAGGATCATGTCCGACTCGTTAATGCCTTTCCAACCGTTGATTGAAGAACCGTCAAACATTTTACCCGCTTCGAACATATCTTCGTCACATTCGCTCACAGGAATTGTTACGTGTTGTTCTTTACCACGAGTATCAGTAAAGCGTAGATCAACGAATTTTACGTCGTTGTCTTGGATTAATTTAAAAACTTGTTCTACAGACATTTAAATATCCTTTAGTTAAGTTGAATTTTCGGTTTATATAACCGACACCAAATCTTTGGCTCCATTTAAAGCAGCTATTATGCCAAAAACAAAATCGCTTGCAAAAAAAACCACTTACATTGCAAGCGCCTGTCCACATCAGCGGGAAATTGCACCAAAATAATTCACTTTTTGCCATTTACGCACCTTAAGAGTGCACCTTTAAATATGCCACGCCGGCAAAATCTGCTCTGCGGAATAAGGAACCACAGTATAGACCATTTTTTCGCCACTGACCTCAAATACTTCCACCTTTACCTCTGGGGCATCACGACCACTTCCATACCTAGCCAAAATAGCCGCAGCCTTTTTCACACCATTCTCATCCACATCACCATCAATCAAACCAACTGGCCCACCAAAATTCAAAGCCTTAAGCATTGTAAATTGACCATAAAATTGCTCCATATATTCCGTTTCAGCCTTTTCTCTAGAAATTATTAGTTTAAATTCATCACAAAAACGCAAATGCCTACCAATACTCAGCAATTTTACCTCATCAACAGTATATTCTTTTTCACATTTTGTTTGCCAAAGATTCTCCAGTCGTTTAGAAAAACCTGGTTCTGTTAGTAAACAACCACCAGCAGGCTGCGGATATTCAGTTATTCCAAATTTTACCGCCAGCCCTACCTGATCCTTACGACCACGCCCGTTAATAGCATAAAGTTTTTCACGATCAACCCACCCCTTACGTTCCGGCAAAGTTTCTGGTAAAAGTTTGGCGCACAAAGGTCTTAAGACAATATCTTCTGCATGAGCCTCTTTTGCCACTAAAGGCAACGCTTGTTTTCTTTGCGACATTGGACGCTGACCAATAACTTCACCAGTAACCAGAAAATCAAAGCCATGTTTTTCCATGTACTCTTTGGCCTTGTGTAACATAAATGCCTTACAGTCGATACAAGGATTCATATTAGAGCCGTAACCATGCTTTGGCTCAAAAAGAACATGCTTAAACTCTTCAAAAACATTTTCTATATTGAGCATTATCCCTGCCTTCTCAGCATAATGCTGCGGATTTAAGTGCCCACCATTATCAGAATTTTTTCTATTTTTTTCCCGCTGAGGTATACCAAACTCTTCTTTGGTAAAGCCTATCTGAAATGATATCCCCTCAACATATATTCCTTGCGCTTCAATAATTTTCGCAGCCAACAAAGAATCCAATCCGCCAGAGACCAACGCCAGCGCCCTGATTTTTTTCATGCGTTTCCCAATTAATTAGTACTAGGTATAAAAGGTTAGCATAAAAGAGCCGCTGGGTTTAGAGCGCGATCCTATTTGCTTTTGAAGACCATCTGCGGTCACTTCTTAAACACAAGGAAAACCTTGCCTTGTCGAAATTCCCGCTTTCGCGGGAATGACATGTATTTTTGCGTACCTATTTCTTTTCAAAATCAAGGCGTGAGCTGTAAAAAACATGTTGAGCCTACACATTTGTAGGTGACTTATTTTTTTACAGCTCGCAACAAAGATATTGGAGAAATAGGCCAGAATCAGTGTTTAACCTGCAGATAGCTATCACTCCTACACGGAACGCCACCACTTGCTTTCGCAATCACATTAAGCATTTCCTGATTACCTGTACGTTGCCATATCTCCATCGCCAACAACGGAGATACTTCTTTGGCACTGTCCATACCTCGTATTGCATGCAGCACGCGCAAAACTTCAACATAGTTAGTTACTAATTGACCAAATAGTTCTGCTTGCTCTTCTTTTTGGGCATTTGCTATTTCGTGGTAAGCTGCACGACCCAACTGCACAAAATAACCAAAGCTCACGAGGCGCTTTTCAGCTTGTTCCGGAAAGAAACCAGCAAAAAGCAGACATTGATCGCCAATATCCCGTAGGCGGTTATACCTTTCTTTACCGATCATGGATACTCCATTGAGATATGACAACGCAAAAATTGTATTGACCATTTCTGGTCTTTGGGAAAAGCGTGATAGAGTCAAAACCAAGTAATTTTCTAAATCCTCACTAAGTTGCTGCTGTGTAACGTCTTCTGCATCCAGCACTAAGCGATACCATTGAGATGTTTCTGTTGGTTCTATTACTAATTGACTCATGACACTCACCTGCATTTATAGTTATATTTTTTATGCTCTTGAATATATTAGCGGCGGATTATTTAGAAAGTTTAGGGCTAATATTAACCAACCCGCATAAAGCCTTGTCATTTCCGCGAAGGCGCATTAGTATCCGAGGAAATTACATAAAATAAATAATCCCAGATTTTTCCTACGAGAATCGAAGAATCCCGCCCAGTAGCCTCAAGAATAAAATTACGCTATGAGTTTGAAGGCACTTTGATTCGAGAAGGGAAAGTGTGGGATTGTTGATAATACAGTTATGCATCCTTCGACTATTCGTACCTCATGCTCAGGATGAACGAGATTTTAAGTCCTAAATACCAAAAAATCCTAAATAACATTACCTGACAGTACTTTTCAGCAATTTACATTACTTTCCCACGGACAGCAGTGCGCGAAGGCAGGAATGACGAAGAGATAAAAAGGCTAAGAAACAAATAATTCACCAAACACGGTTCCGAAACACAAAAAACTCCCGTAAAATACGCTGTTTAGTTTTTTCGCAGTTTGAATAAAACCAAACTCGACCCAAAGAATACTTACAATTAGGAATTTGAACAGATGTCGTACGATCTTAGTACATTTCAAGGGCTTATCCTGGCACTGCAGGAATACTGGGCAGAACAAGGTTGCGTAATAGTGCAGCCACTAGATATGGAAGTTGGCGCCGGGACCTTCCATCCAGCAACTTTCTTGCGTTCAATTGGCCCAGAGCCTTGGAGCTCGGCATATGTACAGCCATCACGTCGCCCTACCGATGGTCGGTACGGCGAAAACCCAAACCGTTTACAACACTACTATCAGTTTCAAGTAGTACTTAAACCATCACCACTTGAGATCCAGGAGCTATACCTGGGATCACTTAAGATGCTCGGCTTTGACCCACTTACCCACGACATCCGTTTTGTAGAAGACAACTGGGAATCTCCGACACTTGGCGCTTGGGGACTTGGCTGGGAGGTTTGGCTAAACGGCATGGAAGTAACCCAGTTCACCTACTTCCAGCAGGTTGGCGGCCTGGAATGCAAACCGGTTACCGGCGAGATCACCTACGGCATTGAGCGCTTAGCCATGTACATTCAAGGCGTTGACAGTGTATTCGACCTAGTTTGGGCTAAAACTCCAAACGGCGTTGTGACCTACGGTGACGTGTTCCACCAAAATGAGGTAGAGATGTCTACTTATAACTTTGAACATGCAGACACAGAATCACTGTTCAATTGGTTTGACACCTGCGAATCTGAAAGTAAGCGTCTTATTGAAAATGGTCTTGCACTTCCAGCTTATGAGATGGTGCTAAAGGCATCACACACCTTTAACCTGCTAGATGCACGCAAGGCAATTTCAGTTACTGAAAGGCAACGCTTCATCCTCCGCGTTCGCACCCTGGCGCGCGCAGTTGCACAAGCTTACTACGACAGCCGCGAGGCACTGGGCTTCCCGATGTGTGGCACCAAAGAAGGAGGAGCAGAGTAATGACTGATACAAAAAACCTAATCATTGAGATCGGTACCGAAGAGCTTCCTCCAAAGGCACTACTAAAGCTATCAAATGCCTTCAGCAACGGAATTATCGATCGCATCAAGCAAGCAGGACTATCATTTGCAGATAGCAAAAGCTATGCAACTCCCCGCCGCCTTGCGCTATTCATAGATAATCTTGAATGCACTCAGGAAGATCAAGTGATCGACCGCAAAGGCCCAGCCCTACAAGCAGCCTATGACAAAGACGGCAATCCAACCAAAGCAGCAGAAGGTTTTGCGCGCTCATGCGGAACCACTGTTGACCAACTAGACAAGCTAGAAACCGACAAAGGCAGCTGGCTGTTCTACAAAGTCACTCAAAAAGGTAAATCTGCCGCTGAACTGATACCAGAATTTGTTCAACAATCACTCGATGCCCTGCCAATTCCAAAGAGAATGCGCTGGGGCTCTAGCAATGTTGAGTTCGTGCGCCCGGTTCACTGGATCTTGATGATGCTGGGTGAAGAGGTGATTGATACCACCATCCTGGACATTAAATCATCCAACTCTACTCGCGGTCACCGCTTCTATGCCAATGAAGATATGGCTATTAAGTGCCCAGAGGATTATGCGACCGCCCTAAGTGATCATTGCAAGGTTATCCCAGATTTTGCGCAGCGTCGTGAGATAATCAAAGAGAAGACATTAGCGGTAGCTGATTCTCTTAATGGCGTTGCAATTATTGATGAAGACCTTCTCGATGAGGTTACAGCACTTGTAGAGTGGCCAGTTCCAATTGCTGGTGATTTCGAAGAGCAATTCCTGGAGGTACCGCAAGAAGCACTTATCTCAAGCATGCAGGATCACCAAAAATACTTCCCGGTAGTTGATAAAGATGGAAAACTTCTTCCACATTTCATCACGGTTTCAAATATCGAAAGCACCAACCCAGAAGCGGTTAAATCTGGCAACGAGCGCGTAATACGCCCTCGCTTGGCTGACGCTGCATTCTTCTGGTCGCAAGACAGAAAGAACAAGCTGGAAGACAGCATTGAGAAACTTAAAACTGTAGTATTCCAAAACAAGCTTGGAACCGTATTTGAAAAATCATGTCGTGTTGCTGAACTAGCGAAAATTATCGCTGAGCGTGTTGGCGCATGCCCGGAAAATGCTGCTCGCGCCGCTGTGTTAGCCAAGTGCGATTTGATGTCGGACATGGTTGGTGAATTCCCGGACCTACAAGGTATTATGGGACGCTACTATGCAACCCACGACGGCGAAGAGGCAGAAGTAGCAAACGCCATCGAACAACACTACCTGCCGAAATTTGCTGGTGACACACTACCAACTTGCAAAACTGCTAGCGCACTTGCACTTGCTGATAGAGTAGACACCATCTGCGGAATCTTCGGTATTGGCCAGTTACCAACAGGTGACAAAGACCCATTTGCGCTGCGCCGTGCAGCACTTGGCATCATTCGCATCCTAACCGAAAACAAATACGATATTGATCTAAAGCTACTGTTAACAGCAGCCACTGCTCAACTTCCGGGTGATATCGACCAGAGCAAGACCGTTGATGAAGTCTACAGTTTCATCGTCGAAAGGATGAAAGGTTATTATGCCGATAAAGGCGTTAGCGCCAATGTATTTGATGCAGTACAAAGCACTAACCCCGCCGAGCTAACCGATTTTGAAAAACGCATAAACGCGTGTATTGAATTTAGTAAACTGGATGAATCAGACAGCCTGGCAGCAGCCAACAAGCGTATCAAAAATATCCTGAAGAAGGTTGAAGGTGATATTGCTGAAACTGTCGATAGCAGCCTATTGCAAGAAGATGCTGAAAAGGCATTGGCAGATGCAGTTGCCGCAGCAGAAGCCAAGGTTGCCCCGCTATTTGAAGAGCGTGAATATACCAAGGCTCTTTCAGAGCTTGCAACACTGCGCACTACTGTAGACACATTCTTCGATAACGTTATGGTTATGGCAGATGACGCAGCGATTAAAAATAATCGTATTGCAATGCTGAATAAACTATCGAATATGTTTATGCAGGCAGCGGATATTTCGAGGTTGTAGCGCAGTTTGTATTGGTAGTTGGTGGGCGGTGCCCACCCTACAAACTACCCTTTCCAAGCAGGAAAGCGTCATCCCGGCGAAGGCCGGGATCCAGCAAACGAAAGTTTGCCGCGCGAAGCGCGAATGCAAGAACAAACCAGCTATAACCAAGAACATCTCGAGATTCCCAATCAAGTTGGGAATGACGTAGGTGGGCGCTAGGAAATGACTTTGACGGACGCCTGAGAATGACGGGTTTAGAAACCGGAAGCAACATGGATTAAGTTTGGGAATAATTAGCAAGGAAGCATATTGGACAAATCAACTGATAAAATAGTTATCCTAGACCGTGACGGAGTAATAAACCAAGACTCCGATGACTACATCAAATCACCTGAAGAGTGGATTCCACTTGAAGGGAGCCTGGAGGCTATCGCCCAGCTCAATCGCAACGGTTACCGGGTATTCATCTTCACCAACCAGTCCGGGATCTCCCGTGGTTATTTTGATGAGAAAACTCTGGAACTAATGCATCAAAAAATGGACAAAATGCTTAACAAAATCGGCGGCATGATTGAAAAGGTTTTCTACTGTCCACACGGCCCGGATGACGGCTGCGACTGCCGTAAACCCAATATTGGCATGCTCAAACAAATAGAGAAATATATTGGGCACTCTTTAAAAGATGCCTATGTGGTAGGCGACTCCAAAAAGGATATAGAGGCAGCCATCAAGATCGGTGCCAAACCAAATCTAGTTTTAACCGGCAAAACCACTAGCGCCCCAGATTGGGGCGTTGAAAATTTATCCGTCTTTGCTAATTTAAAAGAATTCGCAAACTCCATATGTGAGAAATGATTGAGGAAATCAATGGCAACAGAACTTTCCAAACCAGCACTATTCATTCAACTGATAAGATCACTAATCTACAACATCAGTTATACCACCACAGTCATTATCTTTGGCATTTTTATCTGTAGCGCCGCCCTGTTCAACGCTCGCCTTAGTAGATGGTTTTTTGTTAAATGGTCCAACTTTAATCTGTGGAGCCTGGGCGCTATCTGCGGGCTTAAATACAAGCTCGAAGGCGTTGAAAATATCCCAGATAAACCAGTGGTGATAATGCCTAAACATCAATCGACTTTTGAAACCATGGCCTTACCAACCTTTTTCCCGCAACAGGCATGGGTAGTTAAAAAAGAACTCATCAAGATACCTTTCTTCGGTTGGGGGCTAACAGCATTAAGATCAATAGCAATCGACAGAACCGCAGGAATCAAATCATTGAAGATGATAGCCAAACAGGGAGAAGAAAGACTAAAAGAAGGGCTGAGCATAATCATATTTCCTGAAGGAACCCGAACTGAACCCGGAGCAGAACCTGATTACAATGTTGGCGGTGCATTTCTAGCCAAAAAGAACCATGCGGAAGTGTTACCTATCGCACATAATGCAGGAGATTTTTGGGGTAAATCTTCATTTTTAAAACTCCCGGGTACTATAATTATCAGGATCGGCGAATTAATTGATACCGAGTCGCATACCGCCGAAGAGATCAAAAATCGAACTCGGGACTGGATTGAAACCAATATGCACGAAATCAGTGATTCATATAAATAGGAATAACTTCTATGGCAGAAAGGACTATAAGTGACAAGAAACTCATTGTTATCGAGGATGACGCATCAACAAAAATGATTTTAAAGGGCACACTCCGCAAGTATGGCTTTAATGATGTTGAAGAATGCTCTGATGGCGGAGAGGCACTAAAAAAGATTCAGGAGAATGAATACGACCTAATTCTTTGCGACTGGCAAATTCCTAGCATGAATGGTCTGGCTTTATTAAAAAAAATTAAGGCGCAAGAAACCACAAAAAACATTCCCTTTATTATGATCACAGGCGAATCAGAAAAAGAAAGCATCATAACCGCAATGAAAGCTGGAGTTAATGGTTACATAGTAAAACCATTTGCGCCAATCAGCATTAAGCAAAAACTGGATCAGGTATTTGGCGCAGAATAAAGATATCTGCCGAAAATAGATAAAATAAGCCGAGCATTTAACCCTGCTTATTTATTTCAGCTTATTTTGTAACCCTAGTTTCCCCGCCACGCGATAGCACTCTTACACGATCGCCAACACGAAAATCATCTTTTGGATCTTTACCCTGAACCACTGCAATAGTCTTGCCATTATCCAAATCGATAACTAGCTCAACCCCTTGCTCTTTCATCACTTCACCTTCAACCTTGTTACCGATAATACCTCCAGCCAAAGCACCAATAATCGTAGTAATTACCTTACCTCTACCTCCTCCAGCATGACTACCAGCAACACCACCAATAGCCGCACCACTTATGGTACCAACGCCTCGCTCATCTCTTTCGATAACAACATCACGCACATCAACCAATGTACCTTGCAATACCTCATAACTACGACGTGCCTGATTATCAGAATAGGTTCTACCAGATGTACTTTGAGCACAACCAGTTATGGTTACTGTTAATACAACTAAAAATAAGGTTAATAGCTTTTTCATTGAAGGTCTCCCATAGATCCATTTGCACAACCCTCGTCATTCCCAACGTGATTGGGAATCTCTTAACAAACAAGAAAAAGATTCTCTATATTCCCGCCTACGAGGGAATGACAGTATATGATATTAAGTTTAGTACAAAAGCAAAGACACACTGAGAATTCAGCTCAAATTTCGCAACATGTTTTGCTATCAAATCGGATAATATATGGGCATCGGCATTCGCCCATCGCTGCCAGTGTATGTTATTTTCAATTGGAGAAAAGGTTAGTAGGCGTACTTGTTTTAATATTTATATTTACCCAAACAACAGTAGTTATTGATTTGAGAAAAAGGAATTAATTATATGCTAAAAGCGTAACGAGCGCAGGCTAATCAAGGCGAAACCAGATTTAAAAAGCGGAGTTTACATTTAGTAAATGAGCATTAGGATAGCACGCTGATTCACTCATATTCGAAACAGAGAAGTTATAAGAAAAATTACAGTAATTAAAAACTTTTAAAGCGTTGTGAGCGCAGATTTTTCGAGGCGCAAGGCGCTAAAAAGATGTTGATCGCACAAATAGTGCGTGACTCATTTTTTAGCGCCTTGCAACAAAGAAAAAACAAGCGCAATAGCTTTAAAATCAGTAGACGGGTTTGAAGGCTCTAGCTTCAATTTGCTGCGCCCTCATATCCACCATCGCCTCGCGACGTTTAAGCCCTTCTTCCCTAGTGTCTAATTGCTTAGAACGGTTATCCAATTGCTTTTCGCGATCATCAAGATCTCGCGCACGCTGTTCTAGCTGCTGAGCAAACTTACCTAGTTGCTGAGCTCTTTCTTCAAGAACAGCTAATGCAACCAGCTTTTTGCCTTCTAGAAATTCAAGCAGTGCACCACCACCAGTAGTTACATAGGAGATCTTTCTACCAAGCTTGTATTTTACGATTGCAGCTAGAGTATCACCGCCACCCGCAATTGAGTAAGCTGAGCTTTCCGCTACTGCATCACCAATTGCCTTGGTTCCATCACCAAACTGATCATACTCAAACACACCTACTGGACCGTTCCATACGATCACATTGGCACTTTTAATGATTTCTGATAGTTTTTCACTGGATTTTGGTCCGATATCGTAGATAACATCATCATCTTCAACATCTTCCAATGATTTGATAGTTGCTGTAGCACTATCCAGCTTACTAAAATCACTTTCTTTAGAAACAACTACATCTACCGGAACCTCAATCTCACCACCTGATGAATGAGCCATCTCAATTAGCCTGGTTGCTTCGTCAACAAAGTCTGGTTCGTAAAGAGAGTTACCGATTTTGTGCCCAGCTGCTGCGATAAAAGTATTGGCAATACCGCCACCAACAATTAGGTGATCTACAACTTTTGACAATGCTTCAAGCACACCAAGTTTGGTCGATACCTTAGAACCACCAACAATAGCAACAAATGGACGCGCAGGATCTTTTAAAGCCTTACCTAGTTTCTCTAATTCAGAAACAAGAAGCGGACCAGCACAAGCAATTGGAGCGTACTTTGCAACACCATGAGTTGATGCCTGAGCACGGTGAGCAGTACCAAATGCATCCATCACGTAGATGTCACAAAGAGCAGCCATTTTGCGCGATAGAGTGTCATCATTCTTCTTTTCACCTGCGTTAAAGCGAATATTCTCAAGAAGAACTACTTCACCTTCTGCCATATCAAACCCATCTTCCCAATCACGAATCAGGCGTACTGGTTGACGAAGTAGCGCAGATAGTCTGTCGGCCACTGGTTCTAAAGAGTATTTTTCTTCAAACACCCCTTCTGTTGGTCTACCGAGGTGAGACATAAGGATAACTTTGGCACCACCACGAATAGCAAGCTGAATGGTAAATAGAGCACTAAAGATCCGGGTGTCGTCGGTGATCTCACTACCTTTCAACGGCACGTTCAAATCTTCTCTGATAAGTACACGCTTTCCGTTCAAGTTAAGGTCGGTCATTCTAATGACGGTCATGATTCTAAACCTCGCTGATTTATTTTATTCTGAAAAAGTCCGTCTATGAACTTTTTCATCTGTCGCTGCAAAAATCCTTAACGCACCTTTTATGAAATGCTCAGGTAGTTTTGCTTGATTTTCTTGCTCGCTTTGGCCCCCTCCTATAAAAGAGAGGACCAAAAGACCAGGGCTTCCTGCCCCAGCAGCTACCAAACATTTACTTACTTTGCATTCATAAGAGCAACAGTGGTATCAAGCATTCTATTAGAGAATCCCCACTCATTGTCATACCATGAAAGAACCTTAACTAGCTTTCCAGACACTTTGGTCAATGATGAATCAAAGATTGAAGATGCTGGATTATGATTAAAGTCGATTGAAACAAGAGACTCGTCATTGTATGCAAGAACACCTTTAAGCTCACCTTCAGCCGCATTCTTAAGGATTGAGTTGATCTCTTCAATGGAGGTTTCACGAGAAGCAACAAAGGTAAGATCGACGCATGATACGTTGATAGTTGGTACACGCATTGCGAAACCATCAAGTTTGCCATTTAGCTCAGGAAGAACTAAACCAACTGCAGCAGCTGCACCTGTCTTGGTTGGAATTTGCGAAGATGTTGCAGAACGTGCACGACGTAGATCAGAGTGATAAACATCAGTTAAAACTTGGTCATTAGTGTAGGCATGGATAGTTGTCATTAAACCTGTTTCTAAACCCACTGTTTCTGCAAGTGGCTTTACTAATGGAGCAAGACAGTTGGTTGTACATGACGCATTTGAAATTACAGTATCTGTTGCCTTAAGAACGCTATTATTAACGCCGAATACTACTGTTGCATCAACATCATTACCACCAGGAGCAGAGATAATAACTTTCTTAGCACCACCTTCCAGATGAGCAGAAGCCTTTGCTTTGCTGGTAAATAAACCGGTGCACTCGTAAACTACATCTACACCAAGTTCACCCCATGGAAGTTTTGCTGGATCACGTTCTGAAAGAACCTTGATCTTTTGACCATCAACAACAAGAAACTCACCTTCCACTTTTACTTCGCTGGCAAAACGTCCGTGTGCCGTATCGTATTTGGTCAGATGCGCATTTGTATTCACATCTCCAAGATCGTTAATCGCTACGATCTGAATTTCATCTGTACGTTTTGCTTCAAATAGTGCACGCAGTACATTTCTGCCAATACGTCCATAACCGTTAATACCAACCTTTATCGCCATTTGTTTTCTCCGAACGTCTTAAAACAAGTTATATATGAAAAAAACATCCTTTTTCTTTTTCATCAGTCGCGACAAAACCCAAACAAAATATTTTCTGCTAGGTTTTTTGCTCGCTTTAGGCCATTTAACAATGACTCAAAGGGCAAGGCATCCAGCCTTGCTATAATCGCCCAAACTTTATGTATCTTACTTAGCCAAGCACTTCTTTAACCGAGTTGACAACATTTTCAACTGTGAATCCAAAGTGTTTAAATAGCTTATCCGCTGGTGCAGATTCACCAAAGCAATCCATGCCCACTGCCTTCCCTTGCAGTCCAATATATTTACCCCAGCACGCTGTGGTTCCCGCTTCTACAGAAACCCTGGCCGTAACATTTGCTGGAAGTACACTTTCCCGATAAACCTTATCCTGCTGCTCAAATGCATCCATAGAAGGCATTGAAACAACCCTTACATTAGTACCGTCTTTTTCCAAAGCATCCGCTGCATCCATCGCCAAACCGACCTCTGAACCAGAGGCAATAATAATTGCATCTGGATTACCACCTTTTGCCTCACGCAGTACATAACCACCTTTTTCGATATTCGCTAGCTGCTCTGCATCACGCTGCTGATGAGGAATCTTTTGGCGAGTGAAGATCAGACTTGATGGACCTTCAGCATTTTCAATTGCTGATTTCCACGCCACGGCAGATTCAACTGCATCACATGGACGCCATAGAGTCATATTTGGAATCAAACGCAATGAATTTACGTGTTCAACTGGTTGATGCGTTGGGCCATCTTCACCCAGGCCAATTGAGTCATGAGTGTACACATAGATACAACGCAGTTTCATTAATGCTGACATACGAAGTGCATTACGCGCATAATCGGAAAATACTAAGAATGTACCTGCATATGGAATGAATCCACCATGCAGTACCATGCCATTCATAATTGCCGACATGGCAAATTCACGCACACCGTAACGCATGTAGTTACCCGCTGCATTTTCAGGTGTGATATCTACACTTCCAGACCACTCAGTGTTATTTGAAGGGGAAAGATCCGCAGAACCGCCTAGCAATTCTGGCAGCAATGGGCCAGCAAATTCAATCGCCTTTTGTGATGATGCACGACTGGCAAGACTCTCGCCCTTATCTTGGGTTGCTGCAACAAACTCTGTAGCCTTTGCAGTAAAGTCAGCAGGTAACTCACCAGCCATTCTGCGTTCAAACTCAGCAGCAAGTTCTGGGTATGCGACCTTATATTCGGCAAACATCTTATCCCAACTCTCTTCCAACTCAACGCCTTCAACAGTTGCATCCCATGCATCTTTGATCTCTTGTGGAATTACGAATGATTCATACTCCCAACCTAGCTCTTTTCTGGTTGCTGCAATTTCATCGGCGCCTAAAGGAGCTCCGTGACAATCATGCGAACCAGCTTTATTAGGTGAACCTTTACCAATAATAGTCTTACAACAAATTAAAGTTGGTTTACCAGTTTCCGCTTGGGCCTTTTCAACTGCAGCCTTAATCTGCTCCGGATCGTGGCCATCAACCGCTGGAATTACCTGCCAACCGTAAGACTCAAAACGCTTTGGCGTATCATCGGTAAACCACCCTTCGATCTCACCATCGATAGAGATATTATTATCATCGTAGAAAGCTATCAGTTTACCCAGCTTATGAGTTCCTGCTAATGAGCAAGCCTCGTGCGAAATACCTTCCATCAAACAGCCATCACCTAGGAATACATAAGTATTATGGTCAACTATCGAAAATTCATTTTTATTAAATTGAGCGGCCAAAACTTTCTCTGCCAACGCCATACCTACTGCATTAGTAATACCCTGACCTAGTGGACCGGTTGTGGTCTCAACACCAGGCGCATAACCATACTCAGGATGCCCCGGAGTCTTTGAATCCATTTGACGAAACTGTTTCAGATCTTCAATTGAAAGATCATAACCACTTAGATGAAGCAGAGAATAAATCAACATTGAACCATGACCATTTGACAACACAAAGCGATCACGATTAGACCAATTAGGGTTTTTAGGGTTATGAGATAGAAAATCGTTCCACAAAACTTCAGCAATATCAGCCATTCCCATCGGCGCTCCAGGGTGACCAGAATTAGCTTTCTGGACCGCATCCATACTTAAGGCTCTGATAGCATTGGCAAGTTCAATTCGAGATGGCATATATAACTCCGGGCGTTTTTATGATGAAAAGAGAGATTTTTCTGCGCGAATTTTCTCGCAATTTTGCCTTCGGAGCAAGCCGAGATGGAAAAATATCTGAAAAATTAACAATCAATCACAAAAAACATGATTTCTTATTCGCCATTTTTCACATATAATTCCGCCTCTTCTCTTATGAAGATACTTGTCAACAAGCTATACTTGGCAAGCATAATTAATAATCTCATTACCAAGAGGTATTACTATAGTGAAAGATTACGTTTTTACATCTGAATCAGTTTCAGAAGGGCATCCGGACAAACTGGCAGATCAGATCTCTGACGCCATTCTTGATGCGATAATAACTGAAGATAAGCACGCAAGGGTTGCATGCGAAACGATGGTAAAAACAGGGATGGTTGTCTTAGCAGGTGAGATCACCACCACAGCAAATATCGATTATGAAGCTGTAGTACGTAGAACCATTAAGCGCGTTGGTTACAACTCCAAAGAGATGGGATTTGATTGGGAGACCTGCGCGGTTATTAACGCTCTTGGCAAGCAATCACCAGATATTGCCCAAGGCGTTGATAGACAAACTCCTGAGGAGCAAGGAGCAGGCGACCAAGGATTGATGTTCGGTTATGCCAGTAATGAGACAGATGTATTAATGCCAGCACCAATCACATATGCCCATCTTTTGGTTAAAAAACAATCTGAGATGCGCAAATACGGAGACCTTCACTGGCTTCGCCCTGACGCAAAAAGTCAGGTAACATTCCATTATCAAGACGGCAAACCTTCTTCGGTTGATGCTATCGTTCTTTCCACTCAGCACGACCCAGAGATTTCTGAAAAGCAGATTAAAGAAGCAGTTATGGAATCCATCATCAAACCCGTGATTCCAAAAGAGTGGATAACCCCAAACACTAAGTTTTTCATCAATCCAACCGGACAATTCATCATTGGCGGTCCTGTAGGTGACTGCGGCCTTACCGGCAGAAAGATTATTGTTGACACCTATGGAGGCATGGCTCGTCACGGTGGAGGTGCATTCTCAGGCAAAGACCCATCCAAGGTCGACAGATCTGCAGCATATGCAGGCAGATATGTGGCTAAAAACATTGTTGCAGCAGAATTGGCTGACAAATGTGAAATTCAAGTATCTTATGCGATAGGCGTTGCAGAACCAACATCAATTACTATTGATACTTTCGGCACAGGCAAAGTATCAGATGAAGTGATTACTTCGCTAGTTAGAAAGCACTTTGATCTGCGCCCATATGGAATCTTGAATATGCTAAATTTGCTACGCCCAATATATTTAGAAACTGCAGCATATGGCCATTTTGGCAGAACCGATGAAACATTCTCGTGGGAAAACACAGATAAAGCAGAACAGCTAAAAGCTGATGCAGGACTGTAGACACAACAACAGCAAAAGGACAAGCGCATGAGCACACAAGTAACAGATAACCAGGACTTTAAGATCGCCGACATAACCTTGGCCGAATGGGGCAGAAAGGAAATTGAGATTGCCGAAACCGAAATGCCGGGACTAATGGCAATTCGCGAAGAGTTTGGTGATAGCAAACCTCTGAAAGGTGCCCGTATTGCCGGTTGTTTACATATGACAATCCAAACTGCTGTTTTGATTGAAACACTTATCCACCTTGGAGCAGAGGTACGCTGGTCATCGTGCAATATTTTTTCTACACAGGATCACGCAGCAGCGGCTATTGCAGCCGATGGCATCCCGGTATTTGCCTGGAAAGGCGAAACCGAAGAGGAGTTTTGGTGGTGTATTGAACAAACCATATTTGGCCCAGACAACTGGAAACCAAACATGATCCTAGATGATGGGGGCGATCTAACCCAAGTAATGCACAATGAGTACCCTGAGCTAATGAAAGATGTTCGCGGTATTTCAGAAGAAACCACAACCGGAGTACATAGACTTTACGAAATGGCCAAAGAGGGCAAGCTTAAGGTTCCTGCGATCAACGTTAATGATTCAGTAACCAAATCTAAGTTTGATAATCTTTATGGCTGTCGTGAATCACTAGTTGATGGTATCAAACGAGCAACTGACGTAATGATTGCCGGCAAGATCGCTGTTGTTCTTGGCTTTGGTGATGTTGGTAAAGGTTCAGCGCAATCACTTCGAGGTCTGGGCGCTACCGTACTTATTACCGAAATTGATCCAATCTGTGCTCTACAGGCAGCAATGGAAGGTTATCGCGTAGTAACTATGGAAGAGGCTTGTGAGCTTGGTGATATCTTCGTCACTGCTACTGGCAACTACCATGTAATTACTCATGAACACATGGTTAAAATGAAAGACCAGGCCATCATTTGCAATATTGGTCACTTTGACAATGAGATTGATATAGCTTCGATTGAGGGGCTAGAATGGATCAATATCAAACCACAGGTAGATCATGTTGTATTCCCAGACGGCAAACGTCTGATTGTACTTGCAGAAGGCAGACTAGTTAATCTAGGCTGTGCTACCGGCCACCCAAGTTTTGTGATGTCCAATTCATTCACAAACCAAGTACTAGCTCAGCTCGAGCTTTGGGAAAAATATCAGGACTACCATAACGAGGTTTATGTTCTACCGAAGCATCTGGATGAAAAGGTAGCAAGATTGCATCTAAAACGTATTGGTGCTCAACTAACCGAGCTTACCGAAGAGCAATCTAAGTACTTAGGCATTTCGGTTGAGGGGCCATATAAGCCAGATCATTATAGGTACTAAACTATAATAACTGTCATTCCCGCGAAAGCGGGAATCTCGCCATTTTCACTCTGCTTTCTCTAGATCCCCGCTTTCGCGGGGATGACTTTATCTTTAGAGGATAAAAATATAACGCTCAGTTTTAATCTCAACTAACAACAGTTACAATCTATCCAATTCCCGAAAACATATTTTTACTAAAGGACAAACAATGTCATACAAAACACCTGCTAATGAGAAGGTATTTAGTTTTGAGTTTTTCCCTCCACGCACAGCTGAAGGCACTGAAAAGCTAAAAAAAGTCCGTGACAGACTAGCTCTATACAATCCACTTTTCTTCTCGGTAACATTTGGCGCAGGCGGCACCACACGTGACGACACCTTTGGAACCGTAATTGATATTCAAAAAGAATCAGGAATTGATGCCGCCCCGCATCTTTCCTGCATTGGATCAACTAAAGAAAACATCTCTGAGATCCTTAAACAATATATTGATAATAACATATCCAGAATCGTGGCTTTACGCGGAGATCTTCCGTCTGGAATGCGTGACATCGGAGAATTCCAATACGCCAATGAACTAGTTGAATTTATCCGCAAGGAGACAGGAGATCATTTCACTATCGAAGTAGCCTGTTATCCAGAGTTTCACCCCCAAGCAACATCACCTCAGGATGACCTTATCAACTTTAAACGTAAGGTTGATGCTGGAGCTGACAGTGCGATTACCCAATATTTCTTTAATCCTGATTCATACTTCAACTTTGTAGAAAGCACAGAGAAACTTGGGGTTAATATTCCAATCATCCCTGGCATTATGCCAATTACCAATTACGTGCAATTAGCACGTTTTTCAGATGCCTGTGGCGCCGAGATACCGCGCTGGATTCGCAAACGTCTGGAAAGTTATGGTGATGACATGGAATCACTAAAAGCTTTTGGCATTGATGTAGTTACCAGCATGTGCGATAAACTGCTAAACCAAGGTATTCCAGGACTACATTTTTACACCATGAATCAAGCTAATACCGTTATATCTATTTGGGAAAACCTGGGGCTAGCACCTCTAGACTAAATCCTAATAAAATACCGCCTTAGTTTTGCAGATCATTTCAAGGCTGTATCCAGTAGCATCTGCTTTTTAAGCCCCCTGAGCGGAGTCGAAGGGCAATAAAAAGCTAATTAAGCCAATGTGATTTCGACTCCGCTCAATCTACTTGTTTTTACGTAATAACAAGAAGCGGGAGCACCTATGGACGACAATCAATACTGGATGCAACGCGACCTGGATGTGCTTTGGCATCCATGCACCCAGATGAAAGATCACGAACAACTGCCAATTATTCCGATCAAGAAAGGCGAGGGGGTCTGGCTACATGACTTTGAAGGCAACAAATATATAGATGCTATTAGCTCATGGTGGGTCAACATATTTGGCCATTCCAACCCATATATTAATCAAGCCCTTACTCAACAAGCCCAAAATCTTGAACATGTAATTCTGGCTGGCTTTACTCACCAACCCGCAATTGAACTTGCCGAAAAACTAGTAAAAATAACCCCCAAAGGCCTTGATAAATGTTTTTATGCCGACAATGGTTCTTCTGCAATAGAAGTTGCTCTAAAGATGAGTTTTCACTATTGGAAAAACATTGGCAATAACAAAAAAAACCGCTTTATCTCTTTAACCAATAGCTATCACGGCGAAACTATTGGGGCGCTATCGGTTGGAGATGTCGCACTCTACAAAGAAACCTATGAACCACTATTACTAAAAACCATTACCGTTGAATCACCTGATTGCTTCAACTGCCCTGATGATATGGAATGGGAGGAATACTGCACCGAACAGTTTCAACACATGGAACAAACTCTGGTAAAATACGCCCAAGAGACCTGTGCGGTTATCGTTGAACCATTGGTGCAATGTGCAGGCAATATGCGCATGCACCACCCCATCTACCTTAAATTACTGCGCGAGGCCTGTGACCGTCACGGAGTACATCTGATTGCAGATGAAATCGCTGTCGGTTTTGGGCGCACCGGAACCATGTTTGCCTGCGAACAAGCTGATATAACACCTGACTTTATGTGTGTATCTAAAGGACTAACCGCAGGCTATCTACCTTTGGCAATAACCCTAACCACCAATGAAATCTATAATGCCTTTTATGATAAATACGAAACCTTAAAGGCATTTTTACACTCCCACAGCTATACCGGTAACCCACTAGGCTGCAGTGTTGCCCTGGCCACCTTAGAGCTATTCCAACAAAACGACACCATTAATAAAAATAGCGAACTTGCTGCAGCAATGTGCGCCGCCACTGCACACCTTACCGAGCACCCCAATGTTGCCGAGATTCGCCAAACCGGAATGATTCAGGCGATTGAATTGGTTAAAGATAAAAAAACCAGAGAATCTTTTGATTGGAAAGAGCGCAGAGGTCTTCGTGTTTTCCAGCACGGACTTAAAAATGAATCTTTATTACGCCCACTTGGCAATGTTATATATCTAATGCCGCCGTATGTTATAACCGAAGAACAGATCAAACACCTTGCAGAGGTTATCACCAGTGGAATTGAGATCGCCATCAAATGAGCAATTTAACCCGCATCTACACCAATGAAAATCTTCAACTGGATCAGGAACTGGAGCTAGATGCCCTTGCCTCCTCCCACCTGCTAAAAGTTCTTCGCCTAAAGGCTGGTGATCAGATTATCCTGTTCAACGGAAATGGTGGAGAATATCTATCCAACCTATCCAAAGCCACCAAAAAAATTGCCTATGTCACCCCTATTGCACACATTCAAAACAATACAACCTCTTCACTTAATATCACATTGTGCCAATCATTAGCCAAAGGTGATCGTGTTGATTTTGCTGTACAAAAGTCAACTGAGCTGGGCGTTTCTGCCATTCAGCTTCTTCACACGGAACGCTGTCAATTCGGACTAAAAGGCGAAAGGGAAGAAAAAAAGGTTTCTCATTGGCAAAAGATCGCAATCAGCGCCTGCGAACAATCCGGCAGAGATACAGTTCCAACCATCGAAAAGCCTCTTCATCTGGAAGGTTTTTTTGCGAAAATTGAAGTGGGCTCACTCGTAGTAATTATGGACACCTCATCCAAAGCTCCACATAAACTACCGGAATCGATAACTATCAATCAAAACATCTATGTACTGGTTGGGCCCGAAGGTGGATTCACACAAGCAGAAGTTGACCTTGCTATCAGCAAAGGTGCCATTGCACTTAATCTAGGTAATAGAATTTTAAGAACCGAAACCGCTGGCATGACGCTAATCTCTATCCTGCAGCATAAATACGGAGATTTTAGGGGAGTTTAATAAGCAGTTGTCCCAGATCCACATATTAAAAAAATAACACTATATTAGGCATATTTCCCCAAGATCCCTGAGCCCTTCGACTACGCTCAGGATAAACCAAGACCGAAGGGCTCAGGGATCTTGATATTGGAAAAATAGACATAAATTTAAGCAGCTTGAATAATCTGCGCCACCATCCCATCAACCTGCTCACTCTCTTTAATCAACATACGCGCTATAGATTCTAAAACTTTCTCCGGCACTATATTTATTTGTTTTACATGCGGAATAGTTTTGAACTCTTCGCTAACCCAATTATCACAAAACTCAATCATTTTAATCAGCTTAGGGAATTCACCATTGTATTCTGCAGCAGAATCACATGACATTACCTCAACTATAGGTCTTGGCAACTGCCATCGTTCTGCAACTTCTGCTCCTACTTGACCTGGAGTAAATCCTAATTGCTCACTTTGAATCTCTGCTATGGTTTTACCACTTTCTTCATGCCCCTTAAAAACTGCAGCCATCTCTTTTGGAAATAAATAAGTTGAAATCAATAGTCCCAAATTATGTAACAATCCGCATAAATATGCCGATTCTGCTGGCGCTTCAAAATCAACATACTTCCCCATTTTGCTTGCACAAAAGGCCATTGACAATGCCTTGCGCCAATAACGCTCGACATCAAAACCATCACACTCTGCTGGATTAAAACGTAATCCTATAAGGATTGAAGTGGTTATTACCTGCACCCTATTTAACCCCATACGTACCGACGCATCCAGAACACTAAATACTTCTCTTTGCCCTGCAAAGCACGCCTTATTTGCTGCCGATACTATTCTCGCACTAAGACCAGGATCTTCAGAAATACAATTTGCTATCATCTCGATATCTAGTTGATCGTCACTCATTACACCCAATAATTTCTGAGCAACAATCGGCATAGGAGGAAGATTGCCAATAGATTGAATCCTGGCTTCATTATTAGAATTAAGCACAATATTACCCCCGAATAAACAATAATTAACAATATAAACAATTACTTTAATAAATTAAGTTTAGTTGATTATTATCTCAATGGAATAAACCGTTTCGCATTTTTTAATTTAAAAAAATGAGATGCAAACCGATAACGACCGCATTTACCAGACAGTATAAATCCAAGATACTTTAGACCTTATTTGTCAAAACTGAAACCATTCATCCAGTTTTGCATGAGCTTCGTCTATACCAATTTTTTTTGTTGATGAAAATAATTGGATTGAAAACTGATCAAATTGCTTTGATAACTCAGAACGCATTTTTTGTAATGCATTCATACCAGGACCTCTGTTCATCTTATCGCATTTTGTTAACAGAATATGTGCCTCAAGCCCTCTAGAATTACACCACTGTAACATTTGCAAATCATATTCGGATGGCTTGTGACGAATATCCATCATTATAAAAACCCCTCGCAGCGACTGACGCATAGTTAGATAATTTGCCAGTTCAGCTTCCCAATGTTTTTTTATCTTTAATGGAACCTTTGCATATCCATATCCGGGTAAGTCAACAATAAAACGACTTTCATCTTTCGGATCAATCTGGAACAAATTTATTAGCTGAGTTCTACCTGGTGTTTTACTAGTTCTTGCCAAGCTTGATTGATTGGTTATTGCATTAATTGCGCTGGATTTACCAGAATTTGATCTGCCAACAAACGCCACCTCAATGGAAACATCTGGTGGAAGTTGAGAAATCAGATTTGCGCTTTTTAAAAAAAAGGACTTGTAATATGTGGAATTCATGATCTTCTCGGATATTTTCAGTAGCGAAATAATACCGTATTAATCCATACAGCTAAATAGAAATACCTGTCTTACCGAATATATAGAGAGTATAAAAAATAAAAAAAGGCCGCTAAAAGTTGGAGGAGGGAGGGTAGCGGCCTTTTATAAAAAATCTAAGGATATTAACCTTTAGTAACTTCTTCAATTAAAGCTGCATTTTCTTTAACAACTTTTTGAATCTCATCACCAAGATCTTCACCAAGAGCGACATATGCTTTAAGGTCATCAGTGATTTTAAGACCAACGTTATGAGCAGTTTCAGCTTGCTCAGCGATGAAGTTTTGCAAACCTTCTGCATCAGTGATGTTTGTATTAAGAACTTTTTTAGCATTCTCTATACCTAGTTCTGCATAAGTTCTGATTGTTTCAACGTTTAGCTGAGTAACACGCTCTATACCAGCTACAGAAACTTCTGTAATTTTGCGTAGTGGCGCAGTTAGTTTTTCAGCTTGCTCTTGAACTTTTTCTAAAATATCTTCGTACATAATGCTTTCCTTTCAAATAAATTTGGTTGTTTTCTTAACTGTTGATATCAGTTTAGCCTTGATGTTTGTGCATTGCAACAAAAATCGCTTTTTTATATGCATTTTTATCCTTAAAAACCTGATACTCATAAAAATATTCTTTTATTTACAACTACTTACACCAAGCAAGAGAAAATTGTATTTTTTTGTGCATTGCCGCATTTTTTTGCGTATTTTTGCTTATTTTTGTACTCAGCCATCAATAATTATTTAGTAAAAAGCCTAAAATCTGATATATTCCATACCTTAGCGACACGATGCACGGACGTTTTGAGGTTTGAACAATGAATGTTCTTCTGCCATTTTCAGCTTTCTGCTAGCTTACAAAGCCAATCGTGTCTTTCTCAGCCCAACATTGGGCTTCTCGTATATCTTTTAGAGGTTGTTTTGAAATGAAAATAAAATCGATAATTATTTTGATAGTATGCGCAATTACCGGATATTTTGTTGCTCCTCATATTAGCTTAGATGCTAATACCTTTACTATTGGCATCATAATTGGAGGTATATTACAAACTTTGCTAATATTAGTTTCAGCTACCAACAGTACAAAAACCACATCTTCTGACTCTGATAATGATAACAGTGGCAAAAAAACGGTCTATGTTGGTAATCTTGATTTTGATATCACCGAAGAAGCTATTAGCGCCTTGTTTGAAACCTATGGCGAAATATCAACTGTACGTTTAATGCGCGATAAAGAAACGGGTAAAGGCCGTGGATTTTGCTTTGTTGAAATGGATGCAGCTGGTGCGCAAACAGCAATCGACTCACTTAATGGCAGCGACTTTTCAGGCAGAACTCTAAAGGTCAATATTGCCAATAACAGACGTAATTATAATAATACCCGCAGACGTTATTCACGCAGATAATTACATTACATATATCAAATTAGAAAAGGCCTTAACACAAGGCCTTTTTCTTTTTTTACTTTCTTTACAGCCTTTTTCAGCTACTTTATAAAAATAAAATGATTTATATTATGGAAAGCAAGTAAACCTTTCATGCTTTCAATCGTTTGATAATAGAAATTAACACTATTGTTGTGTACAGTAACCACTGATTGCTACTTGTTCTTTATAAGGAATAACAATGCCAATATCTAGTTTCTCTTTAAAAACTATGGGCCCGATACTTCTCGTAATCGGATCAGTCTTCCCAGGAACCGGCTATGCTGCGGATACTCTTGTATCTATCTATGATGATGCCTTAAAAAAAGACCCGGAACTACAACAGGAAAAATCTTCGTTATCCGCAACCAAAGAGTTGATTCCTCAGGCAAAATCTCTACTAATGCCTACTGTGGCAGCATCTGCTTCCTATAGCCATTCCGACATTAACAGTAAAACCAGCGCAGACTACAGATCAGAATCGACAACTTACGGAATATCTATTCAACAACCATTACTTAATTTAGGTGCACTTTCTTTATGGAACCAGGCAGAAGCTACAGTTTCACAAGCTGAATATGAGCTTAAAACTATTGAAAATGAGTTAATAACCAGGGTAACTACGGCATATCTTGAAGCCTTAGCAGCACAAGACGACGTTGATTTCGCCGAAGCAGAAAAAAAATCAATCCTTAAACAGCTTGAGCAAAGCAAGAAAAAACATGAATATGGTCAGATTGCAGCTACCGGCGTTTATGAGGCTCAGGCCAGATATGACCTGATAATTGCCGAACAGATACAAACCTATAATACCTTACAAAGCAAATTAGAAACACTTCAGGAAATTACTGGCCGTGAAGTATCACAACTATTACCTCTTAGGGATGATATTAGGTTACTGCAACCAGAGCCAAATCGTGTCGAAGATTGGAATAAAATAGCTCTTGAGAAAAACCCTCAATTGCAAGCCCTTATTCAAATGCAGCATGCGGCGGAAGAAAACATAGCTTATAAAAAAAGTTCCCGTTATCCTACTTTAGATCTGACCGGAGCATTACAAAATTCAAATACTGACGGCTTATCCCATAGAGAAGATGAAACAGCAACAATAGGAATTTCTTTATCCATTCCTATATATACCGGAGGAAGTATTAGCTCGACCATTCGCGAAGCAAAATTCAAATATGATGAAGCTCGCTACGGTGTTGAACAAGTTCGCCGCTCTTTAACCAAACAGGTAAGAGATGCATTTCGAGGCATTTCATCCAGTATCAGCCAGGTAAAGGCACTTGAACAAGCTCTAAAATCTAATGAAATTGCATATGAGGCAATTGAAGCCGGCTATGAAATTGGTACCAGAACCATGGTTGATCTGCTAGATGCTCAAACCGAACTCCACCGTGCCAAACTTAATCTAAAAAGTGCAAAATACAACTTTTTAATAAACCAATTCCTGCTCAAACAGGCAGCTGGCATTATCAGTATTAATGATATAAATGAGCTTAATAACCAACTTGTTGAAACACATTAATTTAGCACCATGATCGACAGCATTGGAACTATTCGCAAGGTAAAACTGGATGATGCAAGTACAATTTGCAACATCTATAACCATTATGTCGAAAATACAATTATCACCTTTGAAGAGAAGAAGGTAACTATATCTGACATGAAGCAACGCATAAGGGAAACCAAACTAAAATTCCCTTGGCTTGTTTACTGTGATACTAAAGGTGATATTTTGGGTTATGCCTATGCTACTAAATGGAAATCACGCAGTGCATATCAATATTCTGTAGAAAGCTCTGTTTACATTAATCAAGGTCATATAAAAAAGGGGATTGGTACCAGACTTTATTCTGAGTTAATAAACAAACTCATATCCTTAGGCTATCATGCCGCCATAGGGGGAATAGCTATCCCAAACCAACAAAGCATTGCATTGCACGAAAAACTTGGTTTTGAAAAGGTAGCCCACTTTAATCAAGTCGGTAAAAAATTTGGCGAATGGATTGATGTAGAATATTGGGAGTTAGCTCTCGACAAATACGCATCACTAGTTTCTACACCAGCATAAGACACAAGATGCTAATAGACACCCACTGTCATATCAACCTTACCGACTTTGATGATGATCGCGAACAAATACTTAACACTTGCTGTACTGATGGTATCGGAATATTAATAGCGCCAGGAATATTCCAAAAAGACTGGGAAAATCTGGTAAATATAGCGTCAAAATATTCAGTGATAAGACCCGCTCTCGGCCTACATCCACTCTATATTGCGCAACATACCCAAGATGATATTAATAAACTAGAAGAAATTATCCGCACTAATAAGGACATTGTTGCCATTGGTGAGATTGGACTAGATCTGTATGACGAGCATCCTGATATCGATACCCAGCAATGGTATTTCTCTGAGCAGGTAAAAATCGCCAAAAAATATCATCTGCCCTTAATTGTTCATGCTAGAAAATCCCACGATCTAATCCTGAAAACAATACGCCAACTTGATTTTAAATTCGGCGGAACCATCCACGCATTTTCCGGAAGTCTGCAGCAAGCTAAAATATTTATTGAACTTGGATTCAAATTGGGATTTGGTGGCACCATAACTTATGAACGCGCAAAAAAAACCAGAGAGGTTCTACAGCAAATACCATTGAAAAGTATCGTCCTGGAAACAGATGCGCCCTTTATGCCCCCTTTTAATAAACAAGGAATACGAAATACACCGGTTAATCTGCGCATGATACTTAAATGTGCTGCTAAATTGCGCGACATCCCAGAAGAGGAAATAGAAGAAATCAGCTTTAGAAATAGCGTTAGTGTCTTTAATTTAAATATTTAGATTGCGAAACTTGCCTTAAGCACTACAAATATCCAGTTAATTCAATCAAATTATTTTTTGAATTATTCCTCTTGCGCTACAATTCTAACTCTTAGTTCTATGGATTAATCACAGTGCAAAACTTTCTCGAAAGAACTCATATTCTAGTCGGTGATGACGGGCTAAAAAAACTCAACCAGGCAAATGTACTTGTCGCTGGCCTAGGCGGTGTTGGAGCATATGTAGTTGAAGCATTGACCCGATCCGGCATTGGCAAACTTACCATTGTCGATAATGATGTAGTAAGTCAATCCAATATCAATCGCCAGTTACCTGCACTTAATTCAACCATTGGCAAGCCTAAAACCACCATCATTGAACACCGTATAAAAGATATCAATCCAGACTGCGAGCTGACCGTAATCAATGATTTTCTACGTAACGAAAACATCAGTGAATATTTACAGGCTCAGCAATACGACTACATAGCTGATTGCATCGACAGTCTCAATAGCAAAGTTGGCCTAGTAGAAACTGCATATAATCTAGGACTTAATATCATCTCCAGCATGGGGGCCGGTGGCAAACTTGATCCAACCAGAATTGAAGTTGCTGACCTTTTCAAAACACACGAATGCCCACTGGCAAAAATGATGCGCAGTCGCCTGCGCAGACGTGGGATTAAGAAAGGTATCAAAGCCGTGTTTTCATCAGAGATCCCACAAAGACCTCTCCCCCCAGAACCTACCAATTCAGGACGACCTCGATCAGTAGTAGGCTCTATTAGTTTTATTCCATCTATCTTTGGCTTAATGATGGCAGGGATAATTATCAATGACATATTGAATACAGAATAGACTACGCTTATATGCAGGAACCCCCAATAAGGCATAATACAATGAATAACCAGATCGATTACAACCATGTTAATAAACTTCTAAGCTTTATAGACAACAGCCCTAGTCCTTGGCATGCTTGCAACAAGGTTGCAACAGAATTAGAACAAGCTGGTTATCAGCAGTTACATGAACATGAAAGCTGGAAACTGGAACAGAATCATGGCTACTATGTTATTCGTGATGACTCCTCAATAATTGCCTTTAAAACAGGCAATCAACCCCTGCAAGAAACAGGTTTTCGCTGCATAGGGGCGCATGTTGATTCCCCTACTTTACGAGTAAAACCAAATCCGATTGAAGAAAAAAACGGCATTAACCGGATTGGGGTTGAAACCTATGGCGGTGCCATCCTCGCAACCTTTACCGATCGCGATTTGAGCCTGGCAGGCAGAGTTGTTTATAAAGATGATAACAACTGGCTTGGCTGCAGATCCGTATTGGTTGATTTAGAAGAACCAATAGTAAGAATCCCCAACCTTGCCATCCACATGAATCGCGAGGTCAACGAAAAAGGTCTCATACTTGATAAACAAACGGAACTGCCTTTAATTCTTGGCAACATAAGCTCAGAACTCCCTAATGAAGATAGATTCAAACAGCTATTAACTGAAAAATCAGGAATCAAGACCGAAGATATTATCTCCTGGGAACTTTGTACCTATGACACCCAGAAAGCTTCTCTTTACGGCATAGACAAAGAATTTTTTGCGTCCAGACAGATTGACAATCTGGCATCTTGCCATGCTGCAGTTTCGGCATTAATCACTAGCAAACAAGCTACTGCAACCACCAATATCTGCGCATTTTTCGACCATGAAGAAATTGGTAGCAGTTCGATAAAAGGTGCTGACGGAAGCTTTATAAGCGACATCTTGCAAAGAATTGCCAATAGCATGGGCTGCAACGATGAAGAGTACAGAATAGCATTAGCACTAAGCTTTATAATCAGTGCCGATATGTCTCATGCATACCATCCAAACTTTCCACAGTTTTATGATGATAGCCATAAGATCATGGTTAATGCTGGTCCGGCAATTAAGATAAATGCCAATCAACGCTATACTTCAACAGCCGTTACCGAGGCATTTTTCATCCGTCTATGTGAAGCAGCAAATGTCCCTTATCAAAAATATGTGCACAGAACTAACCTACCATGTGGCAGTACTATCGGCCCGATGGTATCCGCACAACTCGGCATCAAATCTGTGGATATTGGTAATCCAATGTGGTCGATGCACAGCATTCGTGAAAGTGCTGGCGTATTAGACCATAACTATCTGATCCAAGTTTTCGAACAATACTTTTCCGGCAAATAATCTAAACAATGAGCAACTACCAAAAAATAATCGAACTACTTAATGATGAAGAATATCACTCCGGTACAGCGATTGGTAAATCATTAAATATTGGGCGCAGTGCCGTATGGAAAAGTATTGAACAACTCAGAGAACTTGGAATAGAGATCGAATCAGCAGGCCGCAAAGGATATCGCCTTAGCCAATCAATAGAGCTCTTAAACGAAGTCAGCATCCGTTCATCACTAAACAAATCGGAAAACGATTCATATCAACAGTTTGAAATCTTCGAAACTACAGAATCAACCAACACCCACCTGATGCAAGTTACCAGATACCACACTACCGGCAATCGTGTTTGTCTTGCTGAATTACAAACCGGCGGTAAAGGAAGAAATGGTAGAAAGTGGCTAGGATCGTTCGCTTCTAACGTTGCTCTTTCTGTTTTGTGGCGTTTTGACACCCTAACGGGAGGATTATCCGGACTCAGCTTGGTTACTGGCATAGCGGTATGCCGTGCGTGTACCTCTCTAGGTATAACCAACACCCAATTAAAATGGCCAAATGATATATATTGGCAGAATCGCAAACTGGGCGGAATTCTTATCGAAATCCAAGGCGAACCGTGGGGACCATGCGATGTAATTATCGGCATCGGCATTAATATTAATCTAAATGAAAATACTGGCGCTGACATTGACCAACCTTGGGTAGATTGCACCGAAATAATGGACGGCAATCCTCCTTCTCGCAACGAATTAATAGCTGCAATTCTGGCTGAACTAGCTTCACTATTAGATAAATTTCAGCAAGATGGCTTCGAGGCCTTTATCAATGAATGGCAAAAATACGACATACTGCAAGGTCATCCGGTATCGGTTCATCTACCAGATAAGACCGAAGAGGGTATAGCTATTGGAATCAATAACGACGGGGCTTTGCTGGTTAAGATCGATGACAAAATCCGTCCGTTTTATTCTGGTGATGCGTCACTTAGAAGGCGCTAATTTTTTGATTAACTTAGCTTAAAAACAGAAAATCATTTCTCAGACACGCATAAATACATCCATGTAGCTCGCCTGCAGCTATCCATGCCGCAGACGATATTCGAAATTATTTTCTGTTTTCTATTCTGCTTCCAACAGTAACCCGATCATGCCCTTGAAGATCCTGCAATGTCTCAACCTGAACAAAACCTGCTGCAGAAAATATCTCCCGTACCTTTGCACCTTGCTGAAAACCATGTTCAACAGCCAAGACACCATCTGGCTTTAGATGATCCATAACCTGTACGGCAATAATTCGAATATCATCCAATCCATCAGCACCAGAAGCCAGAGCACTTCTTGGTTCAAAACGCACATCGGCCTGCTGCAAATGATGATCCTCATCCTCAATATACGGGGGATTGGAAATCACAAGATCAAAGCGTTTATCATGCAACGAGGCAAACCAGCTTCCACCAAAGAAATCGATATTATCAACATGAAGTACTTCTGCATTACGCTTGGCAACCTCAAGAGCAGCCTCGCTTAAATCAACAGCAGATACCTTTGATTTAGAAAACTCGCGCGCCAAAGCAATCGCCAAAATACCACTACCAGTACCAAGATCTGCAATATCTAGATTAGAATCAGGAGCAAATCGCTGCAAAGCCAACTCAACTAACAACTCAGTCTCTGGGCGTGGAATCAAGGTAGCAGGAGAAACCTCGACTCTAAAATCCCAAAAATCACGCCTACCCAAAATATAAGCTACTGGCTCCCCATTTTGTCGCCGCTGTAAAAGCTGTTGCGCATTCATAAGTTGATCTTCTGAAATATCCAACTCCGGCCAGGTATAAAGATAGGAACGCTCTTTTTTTAAAGCCTCTAGCAGCAAAAGTTCGGCATCAAGCCTTGGCGTATCAGTTAGGCCTTCTAGTGTTTCAGAAGCACGCTTTAGAAATTCAGATATATTCATTTGTAATATTTAACAATGCAACTACGCGAAATGGAAACTTAAAAAGCAAATAAAAACCAATCAACCAACCACGATCCCCTTTTCATAAATCATCACCGGAATATCATCATCAACCCGATAAACAAGCTCTCGATTTTTGGTAATTAGCGCCTCAACCAGCGGCTCATTTACTATAGAACCATCAACATATTTTACTTCACCCTCCTCAATCTTTTGATTCAAGATCTCAAGTGCATCCTTATCCATCACTTCAACCGGAATCTTAGTATGGGGACAACACAAAATATCTAATAGTTTTGCATTCACCGGCACGATAATACTCCCAAAATTATATTTAAGTTATGAGAGGGATCTTAGATAAACAACTAAATTAAATCAAACACCGAATAATATTCATCGGTTTGTGAAAAGGTTTTCAAAACCAACAAAAATTATAGATAAAGTGTGATTTATCCCTCGAACACCAATCTATCCAACTTGCGAAATCACACTTATAAGCTTGAATTAATATTATAAAGTGGCAAATTATTTTACTAAAGAAACCGTACTATTTTGCCGCTAATTATTAATGAAGTAAGGAATAAATGTTCCAAAAAATAATACTAATAACGCGAACATATAAAGGTGCAAAACAACAATGACAAAAAAAAGACACCAAAAAAATCAACTTTGCTGCTCATTTTGCGGAAGAGACCAATCTGTAGTAGGTTCACTAGTTGCCGGACCATCTGTTTACATTTGCCACGATTGTATAAAACAGTGCTCGGGATTATTAGGAAATGAACTTAACGACACAATAGCTCCTCTAGTAGCCGAATTACTAAAACCCAAAGAGATACATGCATATCTAGACAAATATATAACCGGGCAAGACCAAGCAAAAAAAGTGCTATCTGTTGCTGTATATAATCACTATAAGCGCCTGTTATTTAGACATAGCGACGAAGGAACCAAATTACACAAAAGCAATATCCTGATGATCGGCCCAACCGGATCAGGCAAAACCTTGCTTGCTCAATCATTAGCAAAAAAACTTGATGTCCCTTTCACTATTGTTGATGCCACCACTCTAACCGAGGCAGGTTATGTTGGCGAAGATATCGAAAGCATTCTGCAAAAACTGCTAACTAACTGCGATTATGATGTTGAAAAGGCTGAACAGGGAATCATCTACATTGATGAGATCGATAAATTATCCAAAAGAGCAGACGCCCATCATTCTGGAAGAGATGTCTCTGGCGAAGGGGTTCAGCAAGCCCTTTTAAAAATGATTGAAGGCAGCATAGTCAATGTTCCAATAAAAAACGGGGCGCGACATGGCCATCAGGAAACCATTAAGTTAAACACCGAAAACATCCTGTTTATCTGTGGAGGGGCATTTGCAAACCTCGACAAGGTTATCGAACAACGTAGTGAAAAATCCGGACTTGGATTTACCGCCAGTATTAAACAAATAAAATCCGGACATAAATTCGCTGCAAAACTAAAAGGGTTAGAAACCCAGGATCTTATCAACTTTGGATTAATTCCTGAATTTGTTGGCAGGTTATCAGTAACCGCGATTCTGGATGAACTAGATGCTCACGATCTTATCGAAGTAATGACTCAACCCCAAAACGCCTTACTGAAACAGTATCAATACATGTTTGCAATGGAAGATTGTGATCTGGCATTCACACCAGAAGCACTTGAGACAATTGCCAACATGGCTATTAAAAAACGTACCGGTGCCAGAGGCCTGCGAACCATAGTAGAAAATATCTTATTGGATACAATGTACGACCTACCATCTATGGAAGATGTTTATAAGATAGTGATCGATAAAGATGTTGTTTTGGGTATTGAGCAACCACATCACTATCATTATGACCAAAGACTAGTGCAGGGAATTGACTAGTTTTATCACAATTTTCAAGTCAACAGGGGCTGCATAAGCCCCTTTTTCTTTTCCGTTTTGTTACAACTGGCAATACCTACTTGCCTATAGAGTTAATAATCTGCTATGTTCTAATCTTTGGTCATCTATGTGACCAAATGGATAGAACGAAGCAGAAAATACAGGAAATAAATAAACCTCGGGGATATAAAACAAAGCAATGACCAAATTAGAAAACATAAATGTTATAGCACAAGATCTATTACCAACCCCAAATGAACTTATCCAAAAGATCAAGTTAGACCCTCAAGGCTCAGCAAATGTTGAAGAGGCCAGAAGAACCATCGAAAACATATTAGATGGCAAGGATAAAAGACTGCTTGTCGTTGTAGGCCCGTGTTCTATCCACGACCTTGACCAAGCTAAAGAATACGCAGACAAACTAAAACGGTTGGCTGATGAGTTAAAAGAGCAGCTTTATATCGTAATGCGTGTCTATTTTGAAAAGCCAAGAACAACTGTAGGCTGGAAAGGTTTTATTAACGACCCTGACCTGGATGATTCATTCAACATCAATTCCGGCCTGGAAAAGGCACGTGAATTATTAATCCATTTGGCACACATGGGACTGCCTGCAGCGACAGAAGCACTAGATCCAATCACGCCACAATATATTGGTGATCTTATCGCCTGGACAGCAATCGGAGCCAGAACCGCTGAATCACAAACTCACAGAGAGATGTCGAGCGGACTTTCATCACCTGTTGGCCTTAAAAACGGAACCGATGGCAGTCTAACTGTTGCCATAAATGCCCTAAAGGCAGTATCTGCACCACACAGTTTCCTTGGAATTGATACCAACGGCAGATGCGCAGTAATCCGTACCAAAGGCAATAAATATGGCCACACCATTTTGCGTGGTGGTAGCAAACCAAACTACGACAAGGCATCCATAGAACAGTGCGAATCTGAACTGGAAAAATCCGGATTACGCAAAAAAATTATCGTTGATTGCAGTCACGCAAATTCTAACAAAGATCCCGGCCAACAACCGTTGGTACTTGATTACTGCGTAAATCAGATCATTGATGGCAACCAATCAATTGTCGGAGTTATGCTGGAAAGTAATCTTGAATGGGGAAATCAACCCTTGACTGAAAAAATTTCTGAATTAAAGTACGGTGTTTCGATTACAGATGCCTGCATTGATTGGAGCACCACAGAAGAATGCCTGCGCAGAACCGCAGACAGGCTGACTGGAATCTTGGAAAAAAGGTAAATACAAGAACTTATTAACGGTTTATAAGTCTAAAAAAGGATATCATATTAGTTTCGATGCGAGAGCTTGAAGCTAAAAAACAAGCACGTAAAAGGAGATAAACATGCCTGGCAACAGATTACCAATAAAAGGGATTGAGCCGTACGAACCAGCTGAAGGCGAAGAATATATGAATGCTGATCAGCTAGAGCACTTCACTAAGATTTTGAAAGCCTGGAAAAAAGAGCTACAAGAAGAGGTAGAACGTACAGTAGATCACATGCGTGATGATGCTACAAACCACGCCGACCCTGCTGACCGAGCCTCTCAAGAAGAAGAGTTCTCTTTAGAACTACGCGCAAGAGATCGTGAACGCAAGCTAATCCGCAAAATCGACAAAACGCTAAACAAGATCCAACAAGATGATTATGGGTTTTGCGAAGCATGTGGAATCGAAATCGGTCTTAAACGACTGGAAGCTCGTCCAACTGCTGATCTATGTATAGACTGCAAAGTACTGGCAGAGATCAAAGAAAAACAACAAGTAGCCTAAAATTAGCGCTATAACAAATACAGCCGCACTCCCTGGTGACAGCATGGTAGTGCGGCTTTTTTATAACTAGCACAACAATATTTAATAAGACAAGTAATGAATAGAAAGCAACAGATCATCGCATTGCAAATAGCCGTGATAGTAAATGCAATTCTATTTATTAGTGGTGTTATCGCACCAATGCTAACCCTGAAAAAATTTGTCCTGTTCTCCAATACCTTCTCGATAATCACTGGAATTACGACCCTGCTGGAAGAGGGAAAGATATTTCTGTTTATTATCATCACCCTTTTCAGTCTGATCCTACCCACCGCCAAACTTATTGTTATCTTTCTGGTGCTGCGCCAAAAAACCAAAGAAAGACTGCAACGCTATTTACACCTAATGCATATGTACGGCAAATGGTCAATGCTGGATGTATTTGTAGTTGGGATCATGGTCGTGATAATCAAGATCGAAGGAATGATCAAGGTAAATATTCACTACGGATTTTATATCTTCACCTGCGCGGTTTTAATGACTATGGTGCTGACTACATTAGTTAGCTGGTTGGATAAGAGAGAAACTTAGATAGCGTCATACCGGCGAAGGCCGGTATGACAGCACTCTTTTAATAACTACAAAGACTCATTTAGAGAAGCCAACATATCCGCCTGATGCTCACTCAAAAGCGGATCAACAACCTGCCCCAAATCGCCCTGCATAATCTCCGGTAACTTATACAAAGTCAGATTAACTCTGTGATCGGTCACACGACCTTGTGGGTAGTTATAGGTACGAATACGTTCTGATCTATCACCACTTCCCACTTGTAACCTACGGGCACTTGATTGTTCTGCTGCCTGTTTTTCCTGCTCAATCACCAACATCTTTGATTGCAATAATGACATAGCACGCGCACGATTTTTATGCTGCGAACGCTCATCTTGACACTCTACAACAATACCGGTTGGCAGGTGAGTAATACGAATCGCGGAATCGGTCTTATTAACATGCTGGCCACCAGCGCCAGATGCCCTAAAGGTATCAACCTTTAGATCTGCCGGATTGATCTCAACGCCTTCAACCTCATCAACCTCAGGCAAAATAGCAACTGTACAAGCTGATGTATGAATTCTGCCTTGCGATTCAGTTTCCGGAACACGCTGCACTCTATGCGCTCCTGATTCAAATTTCAGCTTGGAATATGCGCCATCACCAACAATCTTGGCGACAATCTCTTTGTAACCACCGTGTTCACCATGGTTTTCACTAATAATCTCAACGCGCCACCCCTGTTGCTCTGCATACCTTGAATACATACGGAATAGATCACCTGAAAAGATCGCAGCCTCATCACCACCAGTACCAGCACGCACCTCAAGATAGATATTTTTGTCGTCATTCGGGTCTCGAGGAAGCAATAGAATCTGCAACTCACTGGCCAAACGTTCAAGGTTTTCTTTGGCAGATGCAATCTCATCCTGCGCCATTTCACGCATATCCGGATCATCATCTTTAAGCATTTCATTTGCTGCAGCCAGATCCTCCTCTGCCCCCTGATACTCCTCAAACGCCTTGACAATTGGCTCAAGCTGGGAATACTCTTTTGAAAGGTCACGAAATTTATTTTGATCTGAAATAATATCAGGATCAGAAAGTAGGGCCGCTAATTCGGCATATCTTTCCGCTACATGTTCAAGCTTGCTTAATATCGATTTATTCACACATCAACCTTATTTAATTAAAATCAAGGAATAACCATTGGCGCAAATTATCCAGAATTTTCACTCTTAATTCCAGCGGTTTAACCTCAATACTTATGAATTTATCGCAAATCTTGGAGTCTACAACAAAAGATTCAAGGAATAATGCCGCGAAATGGTATATTCTAAAAAGATGGGAAAAGGATATCATATGAAGAACATCTCAATAATTTTCACATTCATGGGGTTAATTTTACTCTCTACTGGTTGTGCACAGATACAAACTAAAGAAGAAAAAACAACACCTCAGGATCAACAAACCATCACCAGACCGATTCAGCACGAAGATCTTACGGCAGAAATGCTCTTTCATGTCCTAAAGGCAGAACTAGCCCTATATGACAATAATTATGATGCAGCATTAAGCAGCTATAGTTGGATTATTGAAAACACCTTTGACTACCGCCTGATTCGCCGGGCTACAAGAATTGCACTGGGAGCCAAACACAATTTGCTGGCAATGAAATCAATAAATCGCTGGCTCGATGTTTCACCAGATGATCCAGAGGCGATTCAATTAGCAGTTATCATATCCATTAGATTAGGCAAAACAGATGATGCTATAAAACATCTAGATACTCTACTAAAACTAGATACCCAGCAAGATAAAGAAAAACTTTTCGGAATGCTATCTGCCACGTTAAAAGGGGAGCCTGATCAGGAACAAACCATTGAATCATTGCGCGATCTTGCAAACAAATACCCAGATAACCCATATTTAATTATCACCCTTGCAGAGATTGAATATCAAAACCAATACTATTCACAGATACTGGAAAATATTGAACTAGTTTTACAACTTAAACCCAATTGGCAAAGAGCCTTATTATTAAAAGCGCAAACCTTATTTGCGCTTGGGCAATATGACAAAGCTGCCGAGCAATTTGAACAAATATTTAACGATGATCCAGACAACATCCAGCCTAGAATAACCTATGCCCGCTCCCTTTTAACAATTGGAAATATAAATGCCGCACTTGATCAATTAAGAGAGATCATAACTATATCCCCAGATAACCACGAGATTATCCTATATACCATCCCTCTGCTTATATCATCTGAAAGATTTGATGTTGCAGAGGATTACATCAATGCCTTACTTGAGAAAAAAATAGAAATAGACACCGCGCTATTTCACAAAGGAGTACTTAGACAGACTCAAGGCAAAGAGCAAGAAGCAAAAAATTACTTTGAGCAAATAGAATCTGGACAAAACTTTCTTGAAGCAAAATTCAGGCTTGCACAAATCACAGCAAAAAGCGGTGAACTCGAAAAGGCCCTTTCTCAACTGCAAAAATTACGCAAACGGCATCCTGATTTTACAACTCAAATTTTATTGATGGAGGCTGAACTCTTACGCAATAAAAAGATGTACCAGCGCGCAATTGATCTGATGAATGAAGGGCTTGCTCAAGACCCAGATAACGATCAATTACTTTATAATCGTGCGATGTTAGCCGTTGATCTAAACGACATTATCCTTGCAGAAAAAGACCTGCGACACGTTATTGAACTCGTGCCCGATCATGCACACGCCTATAACGCCTTGGGTTATACGCTAGCAGACGAAACCGATCGTTATCAAGAAGCCAAAGAACTGATTGAAAAGGCCTATGCTCTACTTCCAAATGACGTTGCAATTATCGACAGTATGGGATGGGTATATTTCAAACTCGGCAATTATGAAAAAGCAAAAAAATACCTGCTCCAAGCCCTGAAGATGCGCAAAGATCCAGAGATTGCATCACACATGGGGCAGCTATTAATTGCGATCGGCAAAAAGAAAGAAGCCGAAGAATTTCTACAAGGTGTACTTGATCAATTTCCGGAAAATGAAATAATTATCAACATCCTCAAACAGCTTGAAAATTAACTGCCGGAAAATTTATGCGCATAAAACTTATACTGGTACTGATTACCATATCTGCAATATTCAGCGGCTGTACCACTGTCCCAGAACCCAAACGTAAACCAGAAGAGATCCGTAAACTATATCATCAGCGCCTATCCATAGTTGAAAAACTTAACAACTGGAAGATCGATGCCAGAGCAGGTTTCTCTACCGCAAATGATAGTGGATCTGTATCAATGATCTGGCAACAAAAAGACAAGGCATACCATATCACCATCATTGCACCGCTTGGCCAGGGAAGATTGGATCTTTATGGGGAAGGCCCAGACGTTGTCCTAAAAACCAGCGATGGCAAAACCCTGTACGGCGAATCAGCTCAAAATCTAATATACAAAGCAACTGGATTTATAGTCCCAATAGAAAGCTTAGGTCATTGGATTAAAGGTATTCCTGGAGTACAACCTTATGCAAACATTACCTATAACAATGACGGAACCATTGCAACGATGCAACAGGAAGAATGGGATATAGAATATCTTGATTATCAGGTTCATAAAAATACAATTCTTCCTCGTAAAATATGCGCTATCAACAACGATTTAAAAATAAAGATTGTTATTAAAGAATGGGATACTAATGAGCAATCAAAATAACTATTCTACCCCCAACTCCCCAAAAAGTTTCTTTGAACCAGACTGTTGGCCAGCCCCAGGCAAACTAAACCTGTTTTTGCATATCACTGGTCGTCGTGAAGATGGTTACCACCTATTGCAGACAATGTTTCAATTCTTCGACTTTGGTGACTCACTATACTTCGACACCAATAATAGCGGCCAGCTTCACAGAATTACCAAGATAGAAGGCGTATCCGAAGAACAAGACCTAATAATCCGCGCCGCAAAAATGCTTAAAGAAACTAGTGGCTGCACAAAAGGTGCTGATATTAAAATTACCAAAAGATTACCAATGGGCGGTGGAATCGGCGGTGGCAGTTCAGATGCAGCAACCACATTAGTGGCACTAAATCAGCTCTGGGAAATCAATATGAGCCTCGAAGAATTAGCAAAAATCGGCATAAATTTAGGTGCAGACGTACCAATATTCATCCACGGCAAAGCGGCCTGGGCAGAAGGAATTGGCGAAAAAATCAGCTACTTAGATAGCACAGAACCATGCTATCTAATAATCAAACCTGATTGCAGTGTGCCAACAGCACAAATTTTTTCACATCCGGGATTGACAAGAGACACGCAAAAGTTGAAAATGTCCGCCTTTCGTAGAGGGCTCGGCAATGATTGCGAAGAAGTTGTCCGCTCTTTATACCCACAAGTTGCAGAGGCACTTGATTGGCTTTCAGGCTTTCAAACCGCTGAACTCACGGGAACTGGAGCATGCATCTTTGCTGCCTTTGATACCGAAGAGCAAGCAAGAAATGTTGCTAGTAAAGCACCTGCGAAATGGGATACAATTATTGCCAGAGGTTTAAATAGCTCACCGCTAAATTTTAAACTCTCTGAAAGAAAAGCTACACAATAGCTAAGCAATAAAAAATATCCAGGCAAAAGCCATATACTGGGGCGTCGCCAAGCGGTAAGGCCCGGGGTTTTGATCCCCGTATGCGTAGGTTCGAATCCTGCCGCCCCAGCCATTTCTACATAACCAAATCACACAGATAATATCTCAACAGGTGAAGTAACTAACATGCAGCCTACCTCAAACGTTAATGAAAATAGCGAGATGATGATATTTACCGGAAATTCTAATCCGGAACTCGCAAAGCAAATCGTTGAACACCTTAATCTTCCAATCGGTAAAGCCGTAGTTGGCAGATTTAGTGATGGCGAAATCATGGTTGAAATCACAGAACATGTTCGCGGTAGAGATATCTTCATCGTGCAACCAACATGCGCTCCAACCAATGATAACGTGATGGAACTATTGGTTATGGCCGATGCACTGCGTCGCTCTTCAGCTGGACGTATCACCGCGGTTATCCCATATTTTGGTTATGCGCGCCAAGATCGCAGATCAAGATCAGTTCGTGTGCCAATTTCAGCAAAACTTGTAGCAGACATGCTTGAAGCAGCCGGAATTGACCGCGTATTAACCGTTGATCTACATGCAGACCAAATCCAGGGCTTCTTCAATATCCCTGTTGATAACGTCTACGCATCTCCAATATTCCTTGGAGACATGTGGAAACAAAAATATGAAAACAAAATTGTAGTTTCACCAGACGTTGGCGGTGTAGTTCGTGCGCGCGCTGTTGCAAAACTACTTGATGATGCAGATCTTGCAATTATCGACAAACGTCGCCCAAAAGCTAATGTCGCTACCGTAATGAATATTATCGGTGACGTAACCAATAAGACCTGCATCCTGGTTGACGATATGGTCGATACCGCAGGAACACTTTGCGAAGCAGCAAAGGCACTCAAAGGCTTCGGAGCAGCTAAAGTTTACGCATATATTACTCACCCGGTTCTTTCAGGACCTGCGGTTGAAAGAATTACTAATTCTGAATTGGATCAATTAATTGTTTCCGATACAATCCCTCTGACAGAGGCCGGAGCAGCCTGCGATAAAATCAGGGTGCTTTCGGTTGCTGAAACACTAGCTGAAACAATTCGCAGAATTCATCTCGAGGAATCTGTTAGTTCCATGTTTATGGACTAACATTATCTGGTGCTTATAGCACCAATAGGCACCTCGTTTGGTCGCGGACGAGGATTAAGCGCAAATAGCGCAATTAAGTACTTAACCAGGTCACGATCATTAACGACTCGGTTATTAACAGGAGAAAAGCTATGGAATTAACCCTAGCAGCAGAACTTCGTGAAGATCAGGGGAAAGGTGCGAGCCGCCGCCTACGTCGCGAAGGTAAAATCCCAGCAATCATCTATGGTGCTGGCAAAGAACCTTTATCCATTCAGGTAGAGCAAAACATAATCACCAATATGGCTGAGAAAGAAGAATTCTACGCTCACATCATTACTATCCAAATTGGTGATCAAACAGAAAAAGTAGTTGCCAAAGCTCTACAACGTCACGTTTTCAAACCACAAATTGATCACGCTGACTTCCTTCGTGTTGACGAAAGTAAAGCTCTAAAAGCTCATATTCCTCTACACTTTATCGGAGATGACAAGGCACCTGGCGTTAAGAAAGGCGGCCTACTATCTCATGATCTGGTTGAGCTTGAAGTTTCTTGCCTACCGAAAGACCTTCCTGAATTCATCGAAGTAGATGTTTCTGCACTGGAAGTTGGTGAAAGCGTTCACATGTCTGAAGTTAAGCTTCCTGCTGGCGTTGAGATCGTTGAACTTATCAAAGGTCATGACGTAACTATTGCTCACGTTGGCACCGTACGCGGTGGAACTGACGAAGAAGCTCCAGCAGAAGAAGGTGAAGCTGAAGAGTAATCTTCAGCAGCATATTGGTATGGCTAACACCAATATCAAACTAATAGTCGGCCTTGGTAATCCCGGGGCCGAATACGAAATGACCCGCCACAACGTTGGCTTTTGGTTTGCTGATCTGATCAGCAGCAAATATAGCGGAAATTTCACCAAAGAAACCCGGTTCAATGCGGAATTGAGCCGGGTTTTTATTAACAACAAAGATGTACGCATCCTGAAACCACAGACATTTATGAACCGCAGCGGTCAATCTGTCGGAGAGGTTTGCCGTTACTTTAAGATCGAACCGGAAGAGATTCTGGTTGTGCATGATGAGCTGGATCTCCCTCCCGGAGTAGCAAAACTCAAAAAGGGTGGAGGGCACGGAGGACACAACGGCCTACGTGACATTATCGCACACCTCAGCAGCAAAAACTTTTTACGTCTGCGTATAGGAATCGGACATCCGGGGCAAAGCTCCAAAGTAACCGGACATGTTTTGAGCGCACCAGGAAAAACTGAGAACGCACACATAGAGCACTCACTGGATGACAGCATCGATGCCTTTGAAGAACTATTACAAACAGATCTACAAAAGGCTATGCATAAATTGCATACAAATAACACTTAACACTGAATGAAACGACCTGGCTTTTAAGCCTTGCATTCAGCACTATTTGTGAACAAGCTCAGAAGCATGGATGCTGACGATGCAACGTACACGGATGTACTCGTAGCGTTTGTGAACAAAAAGTGGTGAAAATAGCGGCAGTTATAGATAATCATTCACTAACATCGGATATTACGAGGGTAACATGGGTTTTAAATGTGGTATCGTAGGTCTACCTAACGTAGGCAAATCAACTCTTTTCAATGCATTAACCAAAGCCGGTATTGCCGCTGAAAACTATCCATTCTGCACCATCGATCCTAATGTTGGTGTGGTTGAGATGCCAGACCCACGCCTGGATAAACTGGCAGAGATCGTTAATCCCAAACGCACCCTACCAACCACTATGCAGTTTGTTGATATAGCTGGTCTGGTTGCCGGAGCATCAAAAGGGGAAGGACTTGGCAATCAATTCCTGGCCCACATCCGCGAAACCGATGCCATCGGCCATGTCGTTCGCTGCTTTGAAAACGACGACATCGTTCACGTAGACGGCAAGATCAATCCAGCATCTGACATCGAAATCATCGATACCGAATTAACCCTTGCTGACTTGGAATCCGTAGAAAAATCTCTACTTAAAGTTACCAAGCAATGCAAATCCGGCGATAAAGAAGCAATTGCCAGAAGAGATCTTTTAACCAAAGTTCGCGACCATCTGGCAGAAGGCAATTCAGCACGCACCCTTGAACTTAATAAAGACGAGCAAAAGATGCTCAAGGAACACCACCTGATTACCATCAAACCAGTGATGTTTATCGCCAATGTGTCTGAAGATGGCTTTGAAAACAACCCATTCCTTGATCAGGTACGCGAGATTGCAGTAAAAGAAGGCGCCGAAGTGGTTCCTGTTTGCGCATCTATCGAAGCCGAGCTATCAACTCTTGACGAAGAAGATATGCTGGAGTTCCTTGGCGAATATGGCCTGACAGAATCTGGTCTTAACCGCGTAATCCATGCCGGTTATAAACTACTTGGCCTACAAACCTATTTCACTGCTGGCGTACAGGAAGTACGCGCCTGGACCGTTAAGATTGGCGCCACAGCACCACAAGCCGCTGGCGTTATCCATACTGATTTTGAACGTGGATTTATCCGCGCTGAAGTAATCAGCTATGATGATTTCATCGAACATAGCGGCGAACAAGGCGCTAAAGATGCTGGCAAATGGCGCCTGGAAGGTAAAGACTACATCACCCAAGACGGCGATGTAATCCACTTCAGATTCAACGTCTAGGTTTTAAAATAAAATCCATGAAATATATCGGTGCCCACGTCAGCGCCTCCGGCGGCGTAGAAAATGCTCCAATCAATGCCCATGAGATTGGAGCCAACGCCTTTGCCCTATTCACCAAAAATCAAAAGCGCTGGGAATCAAAACCGCTAACTGAAAAATCTATCCGAGCATTTAAAGACAACTGCAAAAAATTCGGTTTTGCTCCAGAACAGATCCTTCCGCATGATAGTTACCTAATCAATCTGGGGCATCCCGAAACTGAGGCGCTAAAAAAATCACGCATAGCATTTATAGACGAGATAGAACGTTGCGAACAGCTCGGGCTTATCTATCTTAATTTTCACCCAGGAAGCCACCTGAAAAAGATCGGCGAAAAAGACTGCCTTAAGACCATCGCCGAATCTATCAATATCGCTATAGATAAAACCAATTCAGTTATGGCTGTTATCGAAAATACCGCCGGACAAGGATCAAATCTTGGATATAGATTTGAACATCTTGCACAAATTATAGAATTGATAGATAACAAATCTCGCGTCGGCGCATGCATCGATACCTGCCATGCCTTTGTCTCTGGATATGATTTATCAACCACCGAGGCCTGCGAGCAAACCTTTAAACAGTTTGACCAAATCATTGGATTTAACTACCTAAAAGGAATGCACATCAATGATTCCAAAAAAGAACTTGGCAGCCGCGTAGACCGTCATCACAGCCTTGGGGAAGGGCTTATTGGTCTGGATCTGTTTAAGTTCCTGATGCAAGATTCGCGCTTTGACAATATACCACTAATACTTGAAACTATTGATTCAAGCATATGGCATCAAGAGATAAACATGCTAAGAGGCTTTATCTCCTAATTTCACAACAAATTAAGACGAATAAGGTTGACAAATACAGTTGAAAAATGGAAAATTGCGATCCTTCTCAACGAAGCAAGTGGCTATGTAGCTCAGTTGGTTAGAGCACAGCATTCATAATGCTGGAGTCCCAGGTTCAAGTCCCGGCATAGCCACCATTTTACAGCACTATTCCCTTTAAAAACTTGAACTTGAGCACATCACGTGATTTGCGCTAAAGTTACGTTTTTCAGCATATCAAGCAAAATACCTAGCAACTACACACAAAAACAGGAACTTCTGCACACAAACCTATACAATTACCTAGTTGTAATTTGTATTTCATCAATCACGAAAAGCATCTATCAAGCATTTTTTATCACTCAAGGCATTGTTTTTACAGCAAAATAAACAAAAAGCAAGCGCAAAACATCGTATCTATCAAGCAACCATCAAACAAATCATGCCCATATAGGTATATACCTCATAGCCTTAGTACCAGCATCAGGGTCATATGGTTTGATAACGCTAGCTTTTAAAGATTCTTTTATAATTCTGCTTACTATAGCGCTATTTTTTGCCTCAATTCCAAACCTTTCCCGCAAACTAGCATTATTCATGTGCTCACGATTAACATAACGCAAACAGCAATGCAGATAACAGGCTCTAACTCTATCCTCGTTATCCATATTTGAAAAATCTTTATGCCCAAATAAGATAGACCTTGTATGACGATCTGTTACCTCAAATACTGGCGCTGGTAGCTGATACAGCTCAGTTTGAAAGACAACCTTATCAATTCCTGTCCCTCTCTCTTCACAAATATTGATAAGGCGCATTATTGTTGCTAACGCTTCATTTCTACTTTGTGGTGGTGAGTCAAGAAAACGTTCAGCATCAACTAAGGGCACTCCGGGATTAGTTATCTCCATTCTATTATCAAATAGCTCTATCATTGGGCCAGTGCCAGACATCGATAAATCTTGATGGATAATTGCATTTGCCACAAGCTCGCGTATAGCAAGTTCAGGATACATTGGCACCTCTTTCCGAAATGCCTTCCCAATTTGCTCATTTGAAGGCAATAGAGTTTTTATATAATCTATCAATGCTTCAAAACCTACGGCATACCCCTTATTTCCTACATGCTCTCTTATAGTTTCAATACGACTATTTCCCTTATAGAGAATTAGACGCACAGCTTTCCTGCTCAGATGCCGAAAATCTTGTAATTTTTTTGCAAAAAGAATTGCCGCTAAATTACTTATATTCCATAACCCATTTTCTTTTCTTTCAATCAAACTATGATTCTCAATGGCAGATAGAATCGCATCCCTATCTGCTGGCAAAGGTAATTGCATAAGATCAAAATAAGCAGGGTAATCAATCAATTTAAGAACTTCCTCAGCAGAGCAATTTTCAGCGGCCATCTGCCTTTCAAAAGGAGTATTATCAAAAATTCTCCATAATTTGCGCTCTTTTTCCTGATAATCTCTAAGCTTTTTCTTATATGAACCTATGCGTATATACTCATTCCCATCAAATTGAACCGGTGTATGAGTAGCTGCCTGAATTTCCAATATTACAACGTTTAAATCATCTCCATATTTAAATTCATAAAACTGAAAGTCTATTTTGGGAATCAGTTTTTGGAGAAGCCAGCTTTCTAACTCTTGCTGCTTATATTTAGCTGATGAAGGCTTAAAGTTAGTACCAATAATTTCATGCGTTTCATTTTCGACACCCCAAACCATATAAGCAGATTGCTTGCCAGAAATGGCGGCAGAATTAGATAGAGCTGAGATATATTCACCAATTATTGGAACATCGTCATTATTATGCTTAAACTCAACCCACTCAGATTCTTTAGGTAAAGCACAAAGTTCCCTTAGTAAACTTTGTAGTTGTTCTGGTGTTTGCTCAACGGGCATTATGATATTCCTGAAAAATTCTTTGGCGTCATATTAAGAAAAGATTTCCTATCCTTAGTTTCAAATATTTTGGCACTTTGATATTTGAATTAAAAGTATAATTCTACACACTTTTATGAATGCTTCATATCTAGTTAGGCATTCATACTTTATTACTTGACAGTTTCCTCAAATAACATTAATTTTATCCTCGGATTTTGAGAATAAACCCTAATAATCGTTGATATAAAAGCATTTTAAGGTCAAAAGATACGGCATTCATAATACTGGAGTCGTAGGTTCAAGTCCCGCCATAGCCACCATTCTAACCAATCAAATCAACCACTACCGTGTTAAATTAAGTTTTCGATTTTTATAAACTTCTCTGAAACAGCTTTTTTATAGTCGGATAAAAGGGTATTAACTATCTGATCGTGATTTGGCATATTTTTTCCTTCTTTTACAAAAGCCACCATATCCCGACCATTTTCTTTTGAAAAATATAAACCATGATCACACAGGGTTAAAGATCTTTCAAAATCAAGAGCAGCTGGCTGCTCCTGAAAAAACGGGAACATCACCACTCCAAGAGATATTGTTTTTTTAAGAGTTTTATTACCGGCGATTTGAAAAGGATAATCCTTCACTCTTTGTCTTAAATCTTTTGCAAATTTCAATGTAAAACCTTCTGTTGTATTAGAGAGTATTATTAAAAATTCCTCTCCGCCCCAACGGATACAAATATCACTATTTCGCTTAAATGATTCCTGGAAAATTTCTGAAAGTTGCTCTAGCACCATATCGCCAGATTCATGACCATATTCATCATTCACTATTTTAAAATGATCCATATCTACCAAAATTATTCCAATTTTTTTAGCTTCTGATTTTCCTCTTCTCTGATTTCCATTTATTATGTGAAAATGCTCTTTTGCAAGATTATTTGCATTACTATAAAAACTAATATCTAAATATCTTCTGTTATAAAGACCGGTTAAAGGGTCTGTTACACTAATTTTTGCTAATTCATCATTCTTGTCTGCCAAGTCTTTATTCATGTACTCAATTATATCTATGTACTGCCCACGGCTCTGCTCAAAAATACCTGTAATTATCATAACGGCTATGTATGTGGCAACATTCACTATCGCTAGATTTATCGAGTAAATATCTCTCATAAACATCATCAAAGAAAAATTCAGAACTATCATTAGTAACGATAGGAAAATCGAATACTTTAAAGAAAAAGTAAAAAACGAAAATCCAATAAAAGTATATGCCCATAGAAAGCCTGCAAAATTACCAGGCTTTCCAACAAATGTCAGAAATAAAAACATTGCAATAATGATAATTGCAGCAATTGTTTTGATCTTATTGAACATTCCAAATTTTCTGTAAATGCAATGCAGGCTAAAAAACACAAGGAAAAATGCACAGTCTATTAAGGCAAAATCCTGTTTGCCTGGAATAAACATATTTATAATAGAAAAAACAAACAGATAAAGAAGCAGAAAGAAAATATAAACATTAAAAGTATATTTTTGATTTTTTGCCTTTACACCATCATTCTGACCAACCCCTATATTAAGGAATTTTTTCAGATTCATTCCCATCTCCCAATAAAACTCAACTAAATCAATACATTTTCGTTTTTAGTCATAATATCACGCCCCGAATACTGTTTCAGCGATCGACTTACCATTAATTATGAACACCGCTAAATGCGCTAGTAATAACTAACAAGCGAAACAGATAAATTTCCTTTAAATAAAAAATACTGAATAAAACAATATATAGTACTTTTTCCAAAAAATTAGAAGCCATATCCATAGATATTGCGATTTATATTCAAAAAAACTAAACTAGTGATAGTTAAGCTAATTTAAGCAATGCACACGGAGGTAGCAAATATGACAACAGACAATGCCTTTGAAATATTGGGTCTCTCTCCAACTGCATCCCACTACCAAATCAAAACTGCCTACCGCCGTGCAATCAGTCGCTTTCACCCTGATCGTTTAATTAGTAGAGGCGCCGGGGAAAATGAGTTAAAATACGCGACCTTAAAGACTCAAAGTATTAAAGCAGCGTATGATAAAATTCGCATAGAAAAAGGTATCTTGCGCTAGTTTTTCTGCTTGATGTCAGAAGATTTAGAATATGATTGATTTTTTCAAGATCCCTAAGCCTCTCGACTACGCTCGAGATAAACCAAGGTCTAAGGGTCGAAAATCAGCAAGATACCGAAGACTTCGGCTACGCTCAGTCATCTTGTTTATTTCCAACCTGAACCCTAAAGGTTAAATATGCTCGACTTTAAAATTGCCCCATCTATTCTTTCTGCAGACTTTGCTCGCTTGGGCGAAGAGGTTGAAAACGTTCTAACTGCTGGCGCAGACATCGTTCACTTTGATGTAATGGATAACCACTACGTACCTAATCTGACCATTGGTCCAATGGTATGCAAGGCCCTAAGAGACTATGGTATTAAGGCTGATATCGATGTACACCTAATGGTTAAACCCGTAGATCGCATTGTTCCTGATTTTGCTGAAGCTGGTGCTGATTGGATAACCTTCCACCCTGAAGGATCAGAACATATTGATAGAACCCTGCAGTTAATCAAAGAGTGCGGATGCAAATCAGGACTGGTATTTAATCCTGCAACACCTTTAGATTGTCTTAAATACGTTATCGATAAAGTTGATATGGTATTACTAATGTCAGTTAACCCTGGTTATGGTGGTCAGAAGTTTATTCCAGGAACTCTCGATAAGTTACGCGAAGTGCGTAAAATCATTGATGCCAGCGGTTATGAGATCAGACTAGAGATCGATGGTGGTGTAAAAGTAGACAATATTCGCGAGATTGCAGAGGCTGGCGCTGATACATTTGTAGCTGGATCTGCTATCTTCAGTCAGCCTGATTATAAAAAAGTTATCGATGATATGCGTAACGAGCTTGCATTGGCTCGCAATTAATAATATAAAATATATATATCACTTAGGTTTATATAGATGTCTTTTTACAAGAATAAAATACACACCATCGGCATGAATTCGGTGGGATTAATGAGCTCAGAACGATGGCGCTAATTCACCATTGTTATGACTAGTTATTAATCTCACAAAATTTAATGGTGAAAAAATGGATAAAAAGACCTTTGAACAATTAGCCGCTCAAGGCTACAGCAAGATTCCTTTGGTTCGCGAGATTATCGCTGACCTTGACACTCCTTTAACCGTTTATCTTAAGCTTGCCGATAGCAAGCCATATACTTATTTATTTGAATCAGTTCATGGTGGTGAAAAATGGGGGCGTTACTCCATTATTGGCCTGCCGTGCAAAGAGCTTATTCGTGTAAAAGGTTACACCGTTACTACGGAAAATGATGGAAAGATTGTTAATCAGCAAGAGGTTAAAGACCCGCTCAAGTTTGTAGAACAGTTCCAGGCTCAATACGCAGTACCTGAACAAACCGATATTAAAGACATTCCCAGATTTACCGGCGGACTTGTTGGTTATTTTGGTTATGACATCGTACGTTATGTAGAGCCACGCTTAGGGCCTTGCCCAAACCCAGATCCGCTTCAAGTACCGGAAATTCTTTTAATGGTCTCGGACGAGGTGATCGTCTTCGATAATCTAGCTGGCAAGATCTACATTGTGGTTCATGCTGACGCAAAAAAAACAGGGGCATACGAATCGGCAAACGAACGTCTGCAACAGATAGTAACTGAACTACGCGAAACCAGCTGCCGTTATCCGGAAAAGGCCGAGAAAAACACAGTCAACGAAGCCGACTTTGTCTCAGGCTTTACCGAAGAAGGGTTTAAAGACGCTGTTAATAAGATCAAGCAATACATTATTGATGGTGACTGCATGCAGGTAGTACCTTCGCAACGTATGACTATTCCGTTCGAATCATCACCATTGGATCTGTATCGAGCCCTGCGTTGCACCAACCCATCTCCTTATATGTTTCTGCTCAATCTGGACACATTCCACATCGTTGGTTCATCACCTGAGATCTTGGTTCGCGAAGAGGACGGCATTATCACCGTACGCCCAATCGCTGGCACCAGAAAACGTGGCGTAGATGAAGCTCATGATATTGAACTGGAAAAAGACCTGTTGGCAGACCCTAAAGAAATCGCTGAACACCTAATGCTTATCGACTTGGGTCGCAATGATATCGGCCGAGTTGCTCAAACCGGAAGCGTAAAGGTAACCGAACAGATGGTTATTGAGCGTTACTCACACGTAATGCACATTGTTTCCAATGTTTGCGGCAAGATCAAAGAAGATATGAGCCCGATCGACGTACTTAAGGCCACATTCCCGGCAGGAACTCTGTCTGGCGCACCTAAGATTCGCGCAATGGAGATAATAGATGAGGTGGAACCAGTCAAGCGCGGGGTTTACGGCGGAGCAGTCGGTTATATCTCTTACAGCGGCAATATGGATACCGCCATCGCAATCAGGACTGCCGTCATTAAAGACAACAAGCTACATATTCAGGCCGGAGCAGGCATAGTTGCCGATTCAGTACCACAACTGGAATGGGATGAAACCATGAACAAAGGACGCTCGATGTTTCGCGCTGTCGCCATGGTTGAACAAGGCTTTGAAGTCCTGAAATAGGAAAGGAGAAAACATATGCTATTAATGATTGATAACTACGACTCCTTTACCTTTAATCTGGTGCAATATCTTTGCGAACTAGGTGCGGAAGTAGAGGTACACCGCAACGACCAGATCACTATTGAACAGATCAAAGAGCTAAATCCAGAGAAGATTGTGCTTTCCCCAGGCCCCTGCACACCCAATGAGGCAGGCATATCGCTCGAAGTTGTACATGAGTTTGGTGGCAAGCTACCAATCCTTGGCGTCTGCTTAGGCCATCAAACCATCGGCCAAGCCTTTGGTGGTGATATCGTCCATGCCAGCCAAGTGATGCATGGCAAAACATCCGATATCTACCATAAGGATATTGGGGTATTTAAGGGGCTACCAAACCCAATGTCAGCTACCAGATACCACTCTCTGGTAATCGATAAAAACACCATACCGGATTGTTTCGAGATCACCTCCTGGACGCTAACTGAGAATGGTGAGATGGATGAAATCATGGGCGTACGCCATAAGGAATTGGATATTGAAGGAGTACAGTTCCATCCTGAATCTATCCTAACTCCTGATGGGCATGATCTGTTGAATAACTTTCTGAAGCGCTAGTAATTGTAAATGCCGTCATCCCGGACTTGATCCACTGCTGTCTGGGGAAAGTAATTTAATAGAATCAANNACGCTCAGGATAAACCAAGGCCAAATTCTCATTGATTCTATTAAATTTTTCTTGACCCTTTTCCTCGCTCCCAAACTCCGGTTTGGGAGTGTTAGCCTTGTTTAGTAGTCATATACATTCCCAACGAGGATGTTGTGAACAAGAAAAAGGGTAAGCTTTTTTGGAACGCCGGCGCTCCATACAAAGCCTTTATTCAAACAATGCCGCCACGCGCGCCAAAGCATCATCCACAATATAATCTGGAGCAGTCTCAATTTTCTTAGCTTTTCTTGCCACCAAATCCAGCGTTCTAATTGCATTTACCATCACAACACCCTGGGTATCCATTCCGCTTCCAGTAAGTGACACACAAAACCCCTGAAAACGCGCAAAATCGCCACCCTGTGTAATTGGCGCAACGGCTGCTAACCCAAGACGATTAAATTTTGCCTCTGTTAACACCAAACACGGACGGTAATTACCCTGCGTTTCCCGCCCCTCAGTTGGATTCAGACAAACCCGTACCACATCCCCACGATTTACTCTCATAATAATTCATTTCCAACAGGTTGAGACATATCCCAATCTTCCAATTCTTTAGGCGCTGGTGCACTTTGGTCACACTGAGCCAGCAATTCATCAAGAGTATATCTAGGCTTAGCAGCAGTTATCTTGATACAACCTGGAGATTCTTGTATTTCAACCTCGTCTCCAAGCTTGATTCCAGCAACCTGCAAGGCATTAGCGGCAATAATTACACCCGCGCTATTCCCAATTTTTCTGACTGCTGTTTTCATAGTTGGTCACCTCTTACTTTACACCATCATCTACAACATACTTAGGTTATAACTTAATTATAACTAAGCAAGCAGATTTAACAAAGGAAAAGTGTCACATTAAGCTTTCTTTCTGTTAAAATAGCGCGCTTATTGCAACCAGCAATACCCCAAATAAAACAAGTAGCTATCTCTAATCGTAACACTACGGAGAATCACAGAATGAAAGTATTGGTTATAGGCGGCGGCGGTCGCGAACATGCACTAGCTTGGAAGGCAGCGCAATCGGCTAAGGTAAGCCAGGTTTTTGTAGCACCAGGCAACGCCGGAACAGCCCTAGAACCAAGCATTACTAATGTTGCGATTAATGCTGAAGACGTTGATGCACTGCTTGAATTTGCGCAAAAAGAGGCAATTGATCTAACCATCGTTGGTCCTGAAGCTCCTCTTGTACTCGGCGTTGTAGACAAATTCGCTGCAGCTGGTCTGCGCTGCTTTGGCCCAACTGCAGAGTGTGCACAATTGGAAGGTTCCAAGGCATTCTCTAAAGACTTTCTAGCAAAACACAACATTCCAACCGCAGAATATAAAACCTTCACCGACCCAACTCTTGCTGAGGCATATATCAAAGAGAAGGGGGCTCCAATCGTAGTTAAGGCAGATGGTCTTGCTGCAGGTAAAGGTGTTATTGTTGCGCAAACAGAAGACGAAGCAATTGCTGCAGTTAAAGACATGTTGGAAGACAATGCCTTTGGTGATGCTGGCAGCAGAGTTGTTGTGGAAGAGTTTCTAGTAGGGGAAGAGGCCAGCTTTATTGTAATGGCAGATGGTTCCAATGTAATCCCATTTGCAACATCGCAAGATCACAAGGCACGCGACAATGGCGACCAAGGCCCAAACACCGGGGGCATGGGGGCATATTCTCCAGCGCCTGTAGTTACTGATAATGTATATCAAAAAACAATGGATTTGGTTATCAAACCAACCATTGAAGGGATGATCAAAGACGGCATGCCATACACTGGCTTTCTATATGCCGGCCTGATGATTGACACCAATGGCAATCCAAAGGTATTGGAATTCAACTGCCGCTTTGGTGACCCGGAAACACAACCTATCATGATGCGTCTTAAATCTGATCTGGTAGAGCTTTGTAAAGCCGCAATTGACAAAAAGCTGGATCAAATGGGTATCGATTTTGACCCACGCCCATGCCTTGGCGTAGTAATGGCAGCTGGTGGATACCCGGCTGATTACAACAAAGGCGATGAGATTAGCGGACTACCAACTGAAGAACTTAATGGCGCCAAGGTATTTCACGCAGGGACCAAACTTGAAAACGACAAAGTACTAACCAATGGCGGGCGCGTACTATGTGCCTGCGCACTAGGTTCAAATGTAACCGAAGCACAAAAAGAGGCGTACAAATTGGCCGAACAGGTGAAGTGGGATAAGGTTTATTACCGTACTGATATTGGCTATCGTGCAATTGCCAGGGAAAATCAAAGTTAATATTTCATCAAACCAAGGCATGATGATAATTACTTATTTTCAAATCAAAAAAGGCGCTAATATGCGCCTTTTTTATTCAGGTATCCTATTAATCCCTATCGTTCCAATTACTACTTTTTCCGCCATCACTATTAATAGTATAGGTATTATAGTCTCCGTCCTGAGCATTTGCGGTTATAGTTAATACGTTTGAAGCAACAGCTGCAGAAAAAGTATAATAACCATCGAAAGAATTATTTCCAATACATTCTACTTCAACATCAGCACCGGAACCAATATTTCCAATGCTTGCGGTATATGATTTATATTCAGTAAAATACTCTGTTTCAGCAGTTAAAATAGTAGCTGCACAAACCTTAGCATCTTCCTGACGTGTCCGAATAACGTGATCCGTATAATTTGGTATAGCAATTGCCGCCAAAATACCAATAACAGCCACTGCAATCATCAGTTCAAGCAGGGAAAAACCTCTTTGTTTCATTTAGAGCTCCGATCAATTTTATTATAATAATTATATTATTATTAACCATTTATCATTTATCTGCAACTGTAATTTTATTCTAACAATTCAATATATGACTTTATTTACAGCTTCGTTTTTGTTATTTTCTATCAGCTTACTTGTTAGGACACGAACAAGTATAAGCATTATATAAATAATATTACATAACCGAAAAATATGGGGAAAAATATGCAATCCAGAGGCATTACTCTTCTGGAATTACTGGTATCGATTGCCGTAATGGGGATTATGGCAGCCACAGCGATTCCTTCTTTAACCAACTTTATTAAAAACTCAAGACAATCAAGCAGCCTGATTAATCTTAGATCAGATCTCTATTTGGCACGTAGTGCGGCCATAAAATACAACCATTACGTAGTTATATGCCCAAGCAACAAAGGCAATGATAACTGTTCAGGCTCAGCAGATTGGGAAAACGGCTGGATGGTGTTTGTAGATATAAACAAAGATGGCGAATGTAAGAGCTCTGATGGCAAATGTGAAGATGGTGGCAAGATCATAAAAACCGGAGAAGGAATCACATCCACTGATTTAAAAATAAGGGGGTATAAACATCGCAATTATAAAATTCGCTATGATCCTGAGGGATTTAGCTACGCATTTAACGGTACAATTGTAGCATGCGATGATCGCGGAACTGAAAAGGCGAGAGGGCTTGTTATTAATAATACGGGACGAGTTAGAAGTACGAATAAGAAGGATAAGTTGAAGTGTGAAAGGTAATTTTAGACTTAAATTTTTCAAGATCCCTGAGCGTAGCCGAAGGATCAAAAATAAATTAATAGAATCATTAAGACTTCGACTACGCTCAGCCATCTTGATTCTATTAATTTATTTCCCCGGACACTAGCGGACCTTCGCCGGCATGACTATTTCTTATGAAAATATCGCTGAATTATAAAAGCGTTATGAGCGCATCTTAGGCAAGGCAAAAGCCAGTTTTTAAAATGAAGTTTACAAATAGTAAACGAGGCTTTACAAACTGGTTTTTAACACAGCATAAAAAAGCGCAATAGCTTTTTACTCGGGGATCTTTATGGTCTTTGCTGTAGCTGAGTTACTATAAACCATCTCACGATAAATCCCTATCTTTACTGATGGCTTATAATCTGGATTTATTTCATGCTGATAAGTACTGGAAATTTCAAAGTAGTCGCATGCTATCTTTTGCGCGCTTGATCCTTTTTCTATACGCGGACATGTTGTACCTTTTGCTTTTTGCTTAATTGAAACAGTCAACTGACGATCGTAGATTTGATCAGTGTAGGTCTTGGAGAATACACCGCTCAAATAAGAAGATGAAGCACTATTTTCAACTCCAGACTGAGATTTCGCCTCCAACAATACATCCTCCCCCCTTTCTCCACCTAAAATCGTCTGGCTTAACAATAAATTCGCACCCGCATTAGTACTATGAAAGGTTCGGTTGGTTTCCTCACTATTTGCAGAAATTTTAAGCTGGGTAGTACTAGTCAATGCAACAGATACACCCAACATTGTTAATACACCAAGAAAAATCAAGGCTACCAGCAAAGCACTTCCTTTTTGCAAACAATTGTATTTTTTCATGGCAATTATTATCATAACTACCTCCTGCCTTGCTCTAACTGATTATTAAAAAAAGATACCGTGGTCTCTAATAATTTTCTATGATAACGCGCATCTGTACCCGTAATTGCCACACCGCTTCTTTTTCCATAAGAATAGATTTTATCATCAGAATAACTAACATCACTCATTGTAGAACGACCACGAAGGTAAATTGTTGCCGAAACAACATCACGCCATTTCCCTGCAGCTGTTACCTCTGACGCAGAATAATAACGCGTTACCATACCACTATTAGAAACTGAAGAGTCATGTACACCAAAAATATAGTGCAAATCTTCAACTCCCTCCGCCACTGTTTCCGGACTACTCCAACCGCTTTTTCCAAGTTTTATCCTTTTTAATTGTGAATATACAGAGCCTGATGGCTTATAGACATAATAAACATGATAAACATATTCCCAAATATCTCCGCCCGGATATTGTCCTGCCAAAGATATCTTTGACTCTAAACTAGCATCACCGGTACCATCAACATGCTCACCACCATCATGGCCTGCAATTATATACGTCTTGGAAAAGCTAGTAGAGACCCCAGTTGCTAATGGTTTCTTACGAGCATGTTTTACAAAAAGAATGTCTGCATTAGAATCAACATCCAAGCCGCTTAAACACGAAGGAATTTGCTCTCCTGCCTCTACCGCCCAAACCGAAACATCGTATTCATATTCTGTACCTGAACCACCAGAGAATTCTTCGGCATCAGAATCATAGGTTTCCCCACGCTTACATAACCCACTGGTAATATCAGTAACCTTTTTATCTAATAATTGCGAATCTACACCCCCATAAAACCCAGCCATACGCAGATCATTAGTTATCAACTTCAATACAAAACGATTATTCTCCTGTAAAATTGCAGCAGCCTCAGAATCCCAAAATACCTTTTTATTAGACACATAAATAGTGATCAATGCCGCAGATAACATCAGTCCAATAACCAAAGCTATCATTAGTTCAACTAACGACATTCCCATTTGTTTATTTGTTCTAATTCCCACCATTTGGATATTTTCCTGATTTTCTATAAATTATATGAATGTATTTATACTAACTTCTCTTTGTTTTGAAGATTCATCAATTGTACACACTCTGACCTTACTTCCACTCATTGTTGACATAGATAGCCACGCAACTGTAACCGTTATCTTTGTAGTTTCTCCAGCAACTCCGGTCACATCAATACACCCCTTAGCATTGGATAAACCAGAAATATTTCCAGATCCGCTTGCAACAGAAGAGCCATAAATATTCTTATGCCAACGACTCAAATCATATGCAACCAACTGAGCTACAGTACAGTCATTTACAAGACAATCGTGCGGAGATGCAGGTTCGCTTGAATTTGCAGAAAAATCCTGACCATCGTAATAAGACTTAATCTGTTCAGGAGTAAGCCCACTATTTTTGATACGCGATATCATATCATTGGCAATCAATACAGCCTCCTGTCTTTGTTGGGCCTCAAATGAAGAACGCTTAGATATAACCTGAAGCGAGGCAATACCTAACATCCCCATTGAAAAAACCATAAGAGCCACCAATACCTCTACTAAACCAACACCACTTTGTTTCGTTTGAAAGTTTGACCACATCATATTTACGCCTCAACACTTTCTGTTTAAATGGACGGACAAGTGATTGATAAATCAATCAGCTGCACCTCATCTTTTATCAATATTAAACCTCCAGGAGATATCACTACCGCCTTAGGCTTTATTCCATCAACACTACCTGTATAGCAAACACTGAATACTTGGAATTCAAGAGTCTCTTCTCCTAAACTACCATCTTCAGTAAACGTTATATATGTAATATCCGTATCGTTATTCGTCTTAGCAGTAACCACCGTGGAATCCATAGCCTCTTGAACCTGACCGCTACCGATATACCAACTACTCCAGTCACCAGACGTTTCAGCAGACACAGTTACCCTACTAGCAGTTTCTATTGCCTTATTACGGGCTGTAACAAAACTATTACGTAAGGTATTCGAAGTGGATTCAATACGATTATTAGCTATGGTTGTACGAAATGCCGGCACGCCTACTGTCGCTAAAATTGCAATAACAACAATAGTTACCAGCAATTCCAGCAGAGTAAGGCCTAATACTTTTTTATGATTTTTATCATTCATACTTTAATAATAGTTATATTTTTATATCTTTACATCATTTCAGCAATTAATCACTGATCCTCAGTACGCCAATAAGACCCACCGCCTTTTAATACTTTGCCCTCATCTGTTTTTTCACCCAAATCAGCATCCTTAATGCCATCCAAACCAACAACCGTAACAGACCCATCAAAAGCTATATAAGGATCAATCTGTTGAAATAACAAACCTTCTCCAGCTATTACAGATCTTCTTAAAGAAACATCAGCCATATCGCTCTCACCAGAAGTTGAAGCCACAACCGGAGCTGCGGTATGAACATTTACAGAATAAAAATAATTAGTTGGCAAAGTTGTAGGATTCGTACAAGCACTCTTTGTCTGCGGAACAATAGTTGTAAAATATACCGAGCCATCAACGGTTACAGACCCAGAAACCACCTTTTCTCCAGAATCGGTAAAATCAATATACCAGCCATCTTTACTATCCTGAGAAGAAGCAACCGCAGAAGTTACATTTTCAAGATCAGTCAAATTCAAAGGAAAATCACCTTCTGTATATATAGAAAAATTAGATACGCGATAATCCTTAACCATAAAGAACATATCATCAGCACTAGTTTCAGCTGGATTAGCTATATTACCGCTACCAATAAGTAATGCGTCATATATCTGACCACTTTTTACGGTTCTAACCACATCTATCTGATTAAAAAACCTTCTGTCATTCGCAGCATAGTTGCTACTGACTCCATCAGTACCTAGTGCTGCAAGTTTATAAACTCTCCAATTCTGCACGTTTAAACTATAGGTATTTGTAACTGAGTTAAGCGTTAAATTTAAATCTGCCCGCCAAATATTGCCAGCAGTATCAGGAAAATAAATACGCTCAGTCAATCCATCTCCATCAGCATCAACTGGGGTAACGGCAGCAGCGATACCATGGTTCATTCCAGAAACTAAATTGAGAGATCCCGATGAAGTAGCAGGCGCTGCAGCACCATCTGCTCTTGTTGTCGCCCCTTCAATAGTCGCGAATGTAGTACCAGTAACAGCATCAACAAAATAGATAGCATTACCCAAACTGTCGGTTTTGCGATCACCACTAGCATCCGGAGTCGATCCTGTCACTCCCGTGATATCACTTTGATTAAGAGCTCCATTCAAAGAGGAGTCATAAGTTCCTATATAATCCTTGGTTGGATCATAACCAGCAGATAAAATTAATACAGGCTTATAGCCATCAATAATTCCATCATTATCGGTATCCTCACCATACCCAGGAATGAAAGCCACTATTGGCTGCGCAAAAGTATAACCCAATCTCTCAGCACCTGCTTCCAAGCTAAATCCATTACCAAAATATCGGTTATAAACATTAGCAACAGACTTTTTATTTGCCTCAGAGGTCTCACATGCATCACCGATGCGATCACCGTCAGTATCCAGCTGATCCTGATTTGCAACACTTACGCAATTATCAACCGCATCATCTATCCCATCGCTATCGGTATCAGCGGCAAATACTCCCGCTGATAAAAACGGTAGAGAGGATAGTGCAATTATTTTAACTAATCTTTTCATTGTAATATTCCTTCTTTTTTCCGTTTTATCAATCTAAGGACAACTCGAAACTTTTTCCCAATATCCTGAAGAAGTTTCTTCAAGAGATGTTTCAGAACCACTCACAACATAGCTAGAGCCAATATATGTATTTGATCCGG
>JAWSVC010000008.1:64100-69855 GCA_033852075.1 Gammaproteobacteria bacterium
TCACCTATTCCATCTGAATCAGTATCTGTCTGATCTGCATTTGCATCATTTGGACAATTATCGCTACTATCCGCTACTCCATCGCCATCGCTATCTGTTAGCGAATCACATGCATCACCTATTCCATCTGAATCAGTATCTGCCTGATCTGCATTTGCATTATTAGGGCAATTATCAGAGCTATCAGCAACTCCATCTCCATCCGCATCATCAGGAGAATCACAAACATCACCAATTCCATCTGAATCCGAATCAGCCTGATCTGCATTTGCATTATTAGGGCAATTATCAGAGCTATCAGCAACTCCATCTCCATCCGCATCATCAGGAGAATCACAAACATCACCAATTCCATCTGAATCCGAATCAGCCTGATCTGCATTTGCATCACTCGGACAATTATCATCGCTATCGACTACTCCATCGCCATCGGTATCTGTTGAAGGATCACAAACATCACCTACACCATCTGAATCTGAATCGGCTTGATCCGCATTTGCATCACTTGGACAATTATCGGTGCTATCCGCCACTCCATCGCCATCACTATCATTCAGCGAGTCACAAACATCACCTACACCATCTGAATCTGAATCGGCCTGATCTGCATTTACATTGTTTGGACAATTATCGGTGCTATCCGCAACTCCGTCTCCATCACTATCTGTTAGTGAATCACAAACATCTCCAGTTCCATCGCTATCAGCATCTGCCTGATCTGCATTTGCATCACTTGGACAATTATCAGAACTATCAGCAACTCCATCGCCATCACTATCTGTTAGCGAATCACAAACGTCACCTATTCCATCTGAATCAGTATCTGCCTGATCTGCATTTGCATCACTTGGACAATTATCGGCGCTATTTATTACGCCATCACCATCTGTATCTGCAGAAGCTCCACTACCACGAACAGCTAAAAATTGTGCATCAGTCTTAGTCATTTCAGCATCAGTAATGGTTCCTGAAGGAGCATCATAAGTCCAGGTAACTTCCAGTTTCGGAACTACGTTATCCCAATAGTCATCACCATACATCTGGCGTTCGATCTGAGGACCTCCGGTAGGGGTTTCGAAAATAGCACCAGATCCAGCAGAAACTCCACTTGGATCTGCAATCTTCATTTTAAACTGCGCCCAGGCAATATCATGAATTGTGTCGTGCAACGTGCTGCTCTTGAACAGCTTGGTTAAAGCCAAAATACCTTTGTCATTAATCTCACCACTGGAATAAAACTCGCTATAAAGATCCTCTGGAAAGATATTTCCGTCTATAGTTCTTTTCTGATCATAAGACCCTCCCGGATCTCCAATACCACCAACGTTTTCATATACATGATGATAGTCACCATAATAGGCATCCTTATCTGTGCAGTCCTGAGTTGAGTATGCATTTGGCCCAGGAGCCTCTCCAAAGAACCCATTTACTCCATCAATTGAAACAGCACCATCATAAACATCAGATTCTGAATCTCCACTGCTACTATGAACCAAACTAATTCTAGCGGAGGTTATATAGGCATTATGGGGTATAGATGTAATATCAAACCCAACAACAACTTCTGTATTCGCACCGGCATTATCCTTTCCTAAGAACATATTATTGGCGATACTGGCAAAATAGGTTGATGAGCAGGTTGAGTTTTTAGAAGTAGATGTTACCTCAAATGAGAACATACTCATTGGATGCGCATCAAATGTAAATTGATTAACTTGGCTTAGATCCCATACACATTGATTTTTTTGAGTAAACCCATAATCGCTAGCACTATTATAGTAAGCATAAATTCCAAGGCTTGGCTCTTGTTTTGAATACGTTGATGTCCCAGATCCTCCTAATACCATTTCTCCATTAAACAATCCTACATCACCATTCTTCCATAAACACCAAGAGGAATAAGCACCATTACAAACACCAAATATAAGACTCGATAAAGCACCATTTTCAAAAAATGTCGCAAATACCGGACAACCGGAACCTGTGGATTCCACATCGGTTATTACTGTTTCCGAACTCTCATTCTCTATTTGGGAATCAGAAACGTCTACGTCGAATTTTCCACCATAATCTATATTCATACTACCTTTAGTCCACAACAAACTTGGTGAAGTCGGATCTGTTATGTCCATTGCATAGTAGGTTCCACCACCACGACGCAATCCAAAGAACAGCAAAACCTTGTCTTTGCTTCCACCTCCGGTAGTAATTGCGCCATCTCTAATACCATCGCTATCCGGTGCATCATAAACAAATGAGGTTGGAGCGCCATCTACACCATAAAAATGATCAACCATCATATAATTCGGAGCAGTATTACCATTGACCAAAGCAGGAACAAGGTTTTCTAACTCTTTAGGCAAAAATGCCCACAACTCATTGCCACTATCATCAAACATATGCAATAAACCATCGTTAGTACCAATAACTATCCTGATACCAATTGAACCACCATAATCAATCGCAAGAGGTTTGAAGTGGATAGGGTCGCCAAGCCCATCAGGAAGGTCTTTAACGTAAGCATCATATTCATCTCTGGTAATAATAGTTTCAGCACTTCCGGAAATCGGCTTTAAATCGCGTAAAGTCAGATTACTTCCAACATTGGTTTTTATAGTTCTTTGTGCTGCTGTTTTAGCGGCAATAAATCCATTAGCAAATGTTTTAGAGCCTGCGGTAGCCCCACCAATAGGATCAAGAGTATCATCGCTACTATTACCTAGATCTTTATCTGTGATATTCCCATACCAACGTTGCTGCACCTGAGGTTCAAACGCCGTAGCATATGCAGTTGAATTATGAGAAGACCGATTAATGGCTGTTGAAACTGATGGTGATATCAAGGTAGTTGGATCAGGATATGAATAATCAATATCTTCTAATATCGCCCTTACAACTTCCCCTCCAGTTTCTGCATTTAAAAAGAAGCCCTGTCCGGAATCAGCCATCAACTGACCTACCGGAGTACTCCCTGAAAACAAATCATCCGTTGTCGGAGCATCAATACCAATAACACTAGTGGTAATCCTTGCAGAACAGCTTGATTTTGTTTGGTAGTTCTTCAAATATTCAGTTATTTTTGGCAAATAAGCCGCTATTGAACCGGTAGCACCAAGATTACTGGTAACAACCGTCCTCAAATTTGTTGAAGTTGCATAGTTAATATCGTTAACCCAACCTCCATTGGTTATTAATATCAACTTCATATCATTACAGTCATCACTAAGAGGGCTTGTATATGGTGATGCTCCGTTTAGAAGTTGACCACTTAGATAATCATAAGCAACACTAAGCCCCCCTGTAATTGGAGTTGATGCTGAAGAATGAGAAGAGATAGCATCAATAGCAGCAAATGCAGTAGTTACATCTGAACGATACTCAACTTCAAGATTTAAGTTAGCACTTGTTGTATAAGCATCAGGGGTTGAATACTCATTTAATGACATAACCCCATACTCAAGATCCGGGCGGGTTCGCATTATATATTTTATGATCTCTCTAGGATCCTTGGTAACAATTTCATCATAGGTGCTACTGGATACCTCATAATAACGATATGAAAGCGAACCGTTGGTAGCAATAAAATCACCAGTAAACGATATATCATTTGGATATTGAATTAAAAGAGGAGCGGTAGAAACATCGGAAACTGAAAATGTTCCCGGAGAAGATTCGGTAACTTCTTGCCAACCTTCAAAACTGGACTCACCGGTTTTGGTCACCGAAGACTGCTCAAGAACATCTATCAAAAAAAGAATTTGCGGCCTTGCAGAACCTCCTGCAATATCAACTCGATTACTCAGCAAGAAATTAATATCGTCACTAAAGGAGCTAACCGAAAATAAACCAAGTCCTAAAAAAACCAGGGGTTTTAGTATTCGCTTCATCTCTCTCATCCTTTTAGCTATATGCTGTTTAAACACAGCAATAGTAATAAAATCTTATTTTTTATTAGTTATATAGATTGGCAGTGAGAGAAGACAACTTTGAATAAAGCTATTATTCTTAGCCCAAATGTAAAAATTATTTAACACACAATCTTAAATTCTTCACTCAAAAAATATCAATCTAAATCCAGCAAAATTATGCTGTTGCATACTAATACAACTTTAAACATATAATATATTTTGAGTTTTATTTAGTATGAATTTATTGAATTGTGACGGTGTTTTATAGAAAAAGATAAGCGGTCTTTAAGAAAGGATAAGCGGTAGCTAATATTGATTGGATTATAATCAAATCGATAGGGTCCAAATCAACTGCTGTACAGGGGAAAATAATTTCTAACATCAAGATAACCCTTTCCCTGAGAGAGCCGGCATTATTTTCTTTTAATATTTTAAAAGCCGGCGGGACGAGACTGTGTGAAAACACTCCTCCAAAATGTTAAAATAACCGCAAAATGAAACATCTTGCGGTTATTTTTTATGAGATACAAAGAAGGTTCTCCACGCCATCAGGCACTGCTTTTTCCTCCAAGTCTTGACGAGTATGTCGATGATAAAAATCCATGTAGGGTTATTGATGCATTTGTTGATTCATTAGATTTAATTGAGCTTGGATTTACAAAAGCTAAAACTGCCCATACTGGCTGTAAGCCATACAATCCAGGAGATCTTTTAAAGCTATATATTTATGCTTACCTTAATCAGACAAGTAGTACTCGTCGTCTGGAAAAAGAATGTCATCGTAATCTAGAAGTAATTTGGTTAATGAAGCAGCTAGCCAAACTTGAACATAAGATCGAACAATATCTAGACACCTTAAATCAAACAGAGCAAGCTCCAGAGGGTATTGAGTTTGACAATAAAAAAATCAAAGCTGCTTTAGAAACACTAAATACCCGTAAAGGCGAAATTCAGTCTGAGTTGGATGAACTACAAGAATCAGGTAAAAACCATCGCTGCACAACAGAAGAAGACGCAAAGCTAATGAGGAGCGGTCGCAGTGGAATGATAGTTGGATATAATGCCCAAAATGCCGTAGACAGCGATAATCAAATAGTAGTTCATCATGAGTTAACTCAAGCCTTCTCAGATAACCGACAATTAGAGCCGATAACTTTAGTCACAAAAGAGGTAATGCAGGATAAACTTAAAATGATTGTTGCTGATGCCGGCTATTCTAATGGAGAGCAAGTGGCTAATTGTCATGAAAAAGATATTCAACTTGCAGTTCCTGCTAACAGAGCTATCAACAATCAAGGTGATTACTTCCAGAAAAAAGATTTTCATTATATAGAGGAAGAAGATGCCTTTGAATGCCCTGCAGGTAAGCGCTTAAAGCGTAGTTCAGTTAATGCTGCTGATAAGATGTATGTATATAGCACCAAAGTGAAAGAATGTGAGGCGTGTACGCTGAAATCTAAATGTACAAAATCAAATAGGCGCAAGGTTTCCAGGCACTTTTATGAAGATAATATGAATCAGGCTAATGCTTTAGCTACGCAAGATATTATGAACAAGCGAATGAAAACCGTTGAACCACCATTTGCGACACTAAAGCGAATGCTAAATAACGGTAGGTTTAGGTGCTGGGGACTTAGAACTGCGGCTAGTGAATATAGTCTGGGCGTATTAAGCTATAACTTGATGAGAGCAATCAATGTTCTAGGAGTTAAAAAGATGGTGGAGCTGCTGGCATAATCAAAAGCCCGCATTTTTTTGAGCATCAGCTAACCAATTATATAAACGCAATGTTGAAACCACCGCATTTTTATATGGTCTTTGCAAAGGTGGTTTTCACACAGTCTCGG